>JBKQIF010000178.1:0-13112 GCA_052148435.1 Bryobacteraceae bacterium | reverse complement strand
ACTCCCGGTCGCGGTTGCGGTCGGGCTTCTCCCCATCGCTCGAAAGAAAATCGGTCCAGCGCGAGCGCATGTTGCCCGCCATGTGCTTGACCACCGTCGAAATCGAATTGGCCTCTTCATCGATGGCTAAGGTCAGTTCGTCGTCGCGCACTTGGGCAATGGCCCGCTCGGCCAGCTTCTTGTAGTGCCGAAACAACGCCAGCGAGTCTTCCAGGTAGGAGGTCGTGAATTCGAGAGGCATAGATGCACCTTTGCGGCTTCCTTGCAGTATACCGGGTAGCACGTGGTGCAGGCGCTCCTGCCCGCCCTGGTCATCGCCGAATCAGGCAATCGGAAAAACCCAGGGCCGGCCAGGTCAGGATGAGTGAGACTCTGCGGCTACTCGTTTCGATCTGGTCCTGCACGGAACGGGGCCTGAAACACCAGTTCGCGGACGGTGTCTTGGCCTTCTGCACCGAGCGCATGGCCCCGGAGACGACCGTGGTAGAATCGTAAAGCGACGTGCCCGCATAGCTCAGTCGGTTAGAGCGCCGCTTTCACACAGCGGAGGTCAGAGATTCGAGTTCTCTTGCGGGCACCACTCCGAAAACCTTCACTTTGTTAGAGCTCGTGCCTTGCCTCCAATCGCTCCACTTATGTCTATGTAAGCGATTGAAAATAAAAGACGACTCTTTCAGACCAAGCGGGCGCCGGCGGCCCGATGTGGCTGGCGGCCAACACCGGGATGATTCTGAAGCTGGCGCCCTGACGCGTTACTCCGAAGTAATCACCGCTCCCGTACCCTGAATCTGGTACAACGTCATCCCGCTCTTCACCGACGCCGGATCGAACTTTCTGCCTGCGTCTTTGGCTTCCTCTTCGGCCTGGGCGATGGCCTGGTCCCGCGTGAGGACGGTCTTGGTGAACCGGCCTTCGGCCACGGCCGCCTTGCCGGAGGCGTCCTTGGGAAACACGATCTCGCCGTCGTTGACCTTGATGCGGATCTTCTGTCCGCCGTCGCCGACGAGGTCCATCCAGCAACCCATCATCTGGCACACTTCGGCGATCTTGCCTTTCACCTGCACAGTCTTGCCTGCGTAATCGTCGGGGTGAGCCAACAGGGTGGCGATGCCGACGGGCTCTTTCACCGAGAAGGGTTTGCCGAGTTTGAGATCGGCCGCGCCGAGGAGGCCGGCGGCAGCCAGAATAGCGAACAGGACTTTCATCTTTACATTATGGCACGCAGCCGAATCGGCGCACCCCGGTTACGGCCGCCGCGGTCCAATCGGCTGTCAGAATGGCGATGGCGATCGAACCGACAGTCCTGCTGCCTCATTTTTCTCCGATCCGAGGATCTTCCGGACAGGCCGGCCGCGGAAATGGAGCCGCCAGCAACCCGTCTGGCCTCCGATGGTTTACAATCCCTAAGCGAGGGGAATTCAAATGCTGCTCCACTTTCGACGCCTGAACCGCCGCTTGGCCCTGGTTGCCACCCTGCTGCCGGCCTGCATTCCGCTAACCCAAGCCGCGGACCCGAAAACCGCCGAAGAGGTCTACAAGAACATCACCCAGCTCAAGGGCACGCCCGCCGATCAGCTCATGCCAGCCATGCAATTCATAGCCGTCTCGCTGGGCGTCGAATGCAGCTTTTGCCACGTGCAGGGCAAGATGGACGCCGACGACAAGCCGGCCAAGAAAACCGCCCGAGACATGATGGCCATGATGGCTATGATCGACAAGACCAGCTTCAACGGGCGCCCGGAGGTGACTTGCTATTCCTGCCACCACGGCCTGGCGCACCCGGCCAGTGTTCCGCCGGTCCTCGAATCCGACGCTGCCGCGCCGAAACCCATGGCGCCGGCCCCGGCCGGCCAGGGCCCCACCGCCGATGAGATCGTCGAAAAGTACGTGACGGCCCTCGGCGGCCCCGATGCCATCCGCAAGATCACCAGCCGCGTCGAAAAGGGCGTGATTCTGGCCAACGGCAGCGAAAGCCCCATCGAGGTCTTCACCCGGGCTCCCAGCAAGCGCATCACCGTCACCCACATGGGCAGCGGCGAGAGTTTCACCGCCTTCGACGGCGCCGCCGGCTGGATGGGCAACACCGGCCGCCCGGCGCGCGACATGTCCCCCGCGGAATCGTGGGCCTCCAGCCTCGATGCGGAGTTCTATCTCGGCCTCAAGCTGAAAGAGATCTTTCCCCAGATCCGCCGTACCCGCCCGGAAACCATCAACGGCGTGGAGTGCGAAACCCTTCAGGCAACCGCCGCCGGCCGTCCTCCCGTGCGCCTCTCCTTCGACCGCAACTCCGGCCTGCTGGTGCGCGAAGTGCGCTACGGCCAAACCCCGCTGGGCCGCATGCCCACCCAGATCGACTATGCCGACTACCGCGACTCGGGCGGCGTGAAGATTCCGTTCCGCTGGACCTTGTCCCGCCCCAACGGCCGCTTCACCATCGAGATCAAGGACGTGGAAAGCAACGTCGAAATAAAAGACGACCGCTTCGCCAAACCCGCCGGCGATGTTCGCTAAACGGCAGTGGGATAGACGATCGTTCTCTGTCGTCTGTCAAGCGGCGGTTCCTGGCGAGGGCCGACAGACCACCAACAACGATGGTCTGTCCCACCCCTGTGTATCCCGAAAACGCCGCTCTGCGGAGTAACAGTACCTTATTATCTGTTATAGTCGGCGTGGAGAAGCATTCATGGAACGGACCGTTTCATTCTCGCTGAATGGCCGGCCGGTGGCCGTCAAGGCCGACGACGAGCGCATGTTGCTCTGGGTCCTGCGAAGCGATCTCGCCCTCACCGGCGCCAAATTCGGCTGCGGCGAAGGGCTGTGCGGGGCCTGCACGGTAATCGTGGAAAACGAGGCCGTGCGGAGCTGCGTGACTCCTCTTAAAGCCGTGGCCGGCAAGCGCGTATTGACCATCGAAGGCATCGGCCAGAACGGCCTTCACGCCGTGCAGCGGGCTTTTCTCGATCACCACGCTTTCCAGTGCGGATACTGCACGTCCGGAATGATCCTGAACGCGTATGCCTTGCTGCTCAAAACGCCGCATCCCACGCGCCAGCAGATTGCCAACCATTTGGAGGACAATCTCTGCCGTTGCGGCGCCCACACGCGCATTTTGGACGCCATTCAGGAAGCCGCCGCGGCGGCCAAGGCAGGTGCGTGATGGCTCAAGGTGAAATCGCAACCGGCGGCATGACGCGCCGCGGCCTGTTCGAAGCCGCCGGGGCCGGCCTGTTCGTCTTCTTTCACGCGGAGGCTCAGGAGCCGGCGCGGCTGCCGATGCGCCAGACTGGTCCCGTAGATCTCAATGCCTATCTGAAGATCGCGACCGACGGCCGCGTGACGTGCCTGGCCGGCAAGGTGGAAATGGGTCAGGGTGTGATGACCGAGATGGCCGAGGCGCTCGCCGAGGAACTCGATGTCGCGCTCGATACGGTAGAGGTGGTGCTGGGCGATACCGACCTCTGCCCGTACGATATGGGAACCTTCGGGTCGATGTCCACGCCGCTCCTCTGGCCTGCCGTTCGCAGGGCCGGGGCGGAGGCCAAAGCCGTATTGCTGCAGATGGCGTCGGAACGCCTGCAGGTGCCGGTCGATCGCTTGCGGGCGCAGGCCGGGGCCATAAGCGAATCGGGCCAGCCGTCCCACGCCGTCACCTATGGGCAGTTGCTGGAAGGAAAACGCATCGAGCGGCACCTCGAGAATGTGCCGGTGAAAGCCGCTGGATTCCGCGTGATTGGCACTTCACCGCGCCGCAAGGATGGCCCCGACAAGGTCACCGGCCAGGCGAAATATGCCGGTGACATCGTGCTTCCGGGGCTGCTCCACGCCTGCATCCTGCGCCCGCCCGCGCACGGCGCCAGGCTGAAATCGGTGGACACCTCCGCGGCCGGGAAGGTTGCCGGTGTACAAATCGTGAAAGACGCCGGCATGATCGCGGTGCTGCATGAGCGGCCCGACGTCGCGCTGGACGCGCTCAGCCGGATCAAGGCCGAATTCGAGAACCCGCCGGCCGGTCCCGACGATCGGACCATTTTCGAACACATCCGGAAGACGGCGCCGCAGCCCACCGTCGTGAAACAGAGCGGCGATCTGGCGGAGGGCGAGCGGCGCGCCGCCATCGTCGAAAAAACATACCTCAACAGTTACGTAGCCCACGCTCCCATCGAGACCCATTCGGCGACGGCGCAGGTCCAGGACGGCAAGGTCACCGTGTGGGCCAGTTCGCAAGCTCCGTTCCAGGTCAAGAACGCGGTGGCGTCGGCGCTGGGGCTGCCCCCCGCCAGTGTGCGGATCGTCTCCCGCTACGTCGGCGGCGGGTTCGGCGGCAAAACCGAAGCGGACCAGGCAGTGGAAGCGGCCCGGCTCGCGAAGATCGCGGGCAAGCCCGTCCAGGTGGTCTACAGCCGCCGCGAAGAGTTCTTCTACGACCGGTTCCGCCCGGCCGCCGTGATGAAAATCCGGGCCGGAGTGGACGGCGCCAAGATCGTGCTCTGGGACAGCCAGATTTTCGGCGCGGGGGAACGCGAAGGCAATCCCTTCTACGACATTCCGCACGTGCGTGTGACCTCGGCGGGTGGATGGATGGGCGGCAACCCTCCCGGCATGAATCCGTTCAATGTCGGCGCGTGGCGTGCGCCGTCGGTGAACAGTAACACATTCGCGCGGGAATCGCACATCGACCTGTTGGCGGCGAAGGCTGCCATGGACCCGCTCGAGTTCCGCCTCAACAACCTGACCCACGCCAGGGTGCGCCGCGTGCTGGAATCCGCCGCCCGGCAGTTCGGCTGGAAGGCCGGGCCCGCCCCTGCCAAACGCGGCGCCGGCATGGCGTGCGGCATGTACTCCAATGTGTGCAACGCCACCATGGTCGAAGTCGCCGTCAACCGCGGCACGGGCGCCGTCGAGGTAAAGCGCGTAGTGATGGCGCTCGACGCCGGCCAGGTGGTCAACCCCGACGGAATGCGCCAACAGGCCGAAGGCGCCGTCATGATGGGCCTGAGCTCCGCGCTCTCCGAAGAGGTGACGTTCCGCAACGGGGACGTGCTTACCCGCAACTTCGACAGCTATGGGATCGCGCGCTTCTCCTGGCTGCCCAAGGTCGAAATCGTGCTGGTGGAGAATCCTCAGTCGCCGGCCCTCGGCGGCGGCGAGCCGCCCATCATCGCCATGGGCGCCGCCCTAGCCAACGCCATCTTCGACGCCACCGGCGCCCGCGTGTTGCAGATGCCGATGACCCCAGCCAGGGTGAAAGCCGCCCTGGGGTAGGAGTAGGCGTTTACGCCTGCGCTTTTTCGGTCGCAGCCGCCGTCTTTGCGGGGCAGGCGCTTCGATCCTTTCACGGGCCCCCGCTCAGACGACCGAGGCCGGTCCGGGTGTCCGCTTTCAGGACGGCATGTCCGCTTTTGAACGCGTTGCCACATCCTCGGGCCTTGAGTTCCCGTCACTTAGCGATTGGTAACACGGCTGCCTGTGAACCCGGTCATGGATCTGCGATTCGCGCTTCGCTCTCTTCGCAAAGACCCGGGTTTTGCCATCCTGGCGGTGCTGGTGATGGCCCTCGGGATTGGCGCCAACACGGCGGTTTTCAGCGTGGTCGACGCGGTCTTGCTCAAGCCGCTGGCTTATCGCGAGCCCGACCGCATCGTCACGCTTTCGTCGCTTTGGAAAAAGAGCGGCCACCGCGGACAGGTGTCCGCTCCCGATTTCCACGATTGGCACGACCAGAGCCGCTCGTTCTCCACCATGGCTTACTACTACGACGACACCACCGCCGTGACGGTGCGCTCCGTGGCCGAATACACGCCGTTCGCCGCGGTGGCGCCGGAGTTCTTCGACGTCTTCGCGGTGCGGCCCGCGATCGGCCGCGAGTTCTCCGCCGAAGAGCGCAAAACCGCGTCGGGCGTGCTGATCGGCTACTCATATTGGCAGAGTCATTTCGGTGGCCGGCCGGAAGTGGTGGGGCAGACGATCCGCATATCGGAGATGAGCCTGACGATCATCGGGGTGATGCCGGCGGGATTCAGTTTTCCCGGCAAGACGGACATCTGGGTGACGGCCAATTCCTTTTTCCCCGAGACCCCTTCTCGCTCCGCGCATAACTACCGGGTGGTGGGCCGTCTCAAGCCGGGAGTTAGCCTGGAACGGGCCCAGGCGGAAATGACCGGCATCGGGTCGCGGCTGGAGCGCCAGTATCCGGACAGCAATCGGAACAAAAACGTGGCCGTGTTGCGCATGCGCGATTCCATGGTGTACAACGTGAAGACGATGTTGTACGTGCTGCTGGGAGCGGTGGGGCTGGTGCTGCTGATCGCCTGCGCCAACGTGGCCAACCTGCTGCTGGCCAAGGCTACGGCGCGCACGCGGGAGATCGCCATCCGCGCGGCGGTGGGGGCCAGCCGCGGACGCATCGTGCGTCAATTGATCGTCGAGAGCCTGCTGCTGGCGGGGATGGCCGGCGCGGCCGGTGTGGTGCTGGCCGAGTGGGGGTCGAGCGCTCTGGTGGCTCTTGCGCCAGCCGATGTGCCGCGCCTGGCAGAGGCCGGCATCGATGGCGGCGTGCTGGCATTCACCTTGGGAGTTTCCGTGTTGGCCAGCCTGCTGTTCGGACTGGCTCCGGCCATTGAAGCTTCGCGCGTGGACCTGAACGCCGCGCTCAAGCAGGGTGGGGCGAGGGCGGTGGGGGGCGGCGCCCATCGCATTCGCGGCGGCCTGGTGGTGGCGGAGATCGCTCTTTCGGTGGTCTTGCTGGCCGGCGCCGGGTTGTTGATGAAGAGTTTCCTGACGCTGGAGAGCGTGCCGCTGGGTTTTCGCCCCGATCACGTTCTGGTGATGCAGGCCGATGTGCCGGCGTTGAATGAGGCAGGCGGGCGGCGTGCCACCCAGTTCTACAAGGCGCTGATTGCCGATGTCGCCGCGTTGCCCGGAGTCGCGGCGGCCGGTGGAACGGCGGCGCCGCCGGGCCAGACCATATCCGATGGAAGCTACTGGGTCGATCGCTTGCCCGAGCACTTGACCGTATCGGCTCCGCAGGCGGTCTTCTCGGTGGTTTCGCCGGGCGCTTTCGGAGCGTTGGAAATCCCGCTGAAGAGCGGGCGCGACTTCAACGGCAGCGATGGATTCGAGGCTCCGTTCACCGCCATCGTCAACCAGAGCCTGGCGCGCCAATCGTTTCCCGGCCAGGACCCCATCGGCCACTCCATCTACTGCGGCTACGATTCCCTGAAGCCCATGCGGATTGTGGGGGTGGTGGGCGACGTGCGCCAGTTAGGCCCGGCCACTCCGCCCTGGCCGGAGATCTACATGCCCTACGAACAGCACCCGCGAGGAGATTTCCAGGTGCTGGCGCGGACGGCGGCCAATCCTCTGGCGCTCTCGGAAACTCTGCGCCGCATGGTGCGCAACCGCGATCCGAACGTGCCGGTGAAGTTCTCGACGCTGGAAGAGAACCTGGCCGACAATGTCGCCGCGCCGCGTTTCCGCACCCTGCTGCTGGGCATCTTCGCGGGCCTGGCGGTGTGCCTGGCGATGGCGGGCGTCTACGGCGTGATGGCGTACGCGGTGGGGCAGCGGAGCAACGAAATCGGCCTGCGGATGGCGCTGGGCGCGAGCCGGAGCGATGTGCTGGGGCTGGTGCTGCGCCAGGGTCTGGTCTACGTGGCGCTGGGGCTGGCGCTCGGTTTGGCCGGCGCTTTCGCCGCCACCCGTCTGCTCGCGAGCTTCCTGTTCGAAGTGAAGCCGGCCGACCCGGCCACCTACGCGGCAGTTGCCGCGTTGCTGGCCGCGGCGGCACTGGCTGCCACTTACGTCCCCGCGCGCCGCGCTACCAGGGTGGATCCGCTGACTGCGCTTCGGCAGGAATAGACCGACTCACAGCCGCGGCCGTGAGAAGCCGTGAAAGAATCGGCTGCAGCCAAAGAAAGCGCAGGCGAAAACGCCTACTCCACACGGATTCCAATGCACCTGGCGACCTCGTGGGGTAGGCCTTCGACGTGCGATTTTAGGCCCTCAGGGGCCGGTTGCCAAGGACCCCTCACCGCCGAAACCGCATCTGTTCCTTGAACGCTTCAAGCGAGTTGTAAACGATCGGGCAGACCGCGGCCCGGTCTACCAACGACCACATACGGCTGGCGATTGAGCCGCTGCCGCGCACCAGGTGCGGATAGCGCTGGCACGTGTCAGGCCGCGCCTCGTAGACTGTGCATAGGTTGCCGCCCAGAAACACGCACCCACCTTCGGCTTCGTTGAACTGCAGCGAAAGCGCGCCTTCGTCGTCCCGCATGGTGTACCCGCGCAGAAAATCTTCCCGGCCGGTCCCGAGGCGCCTTGTCAGCCGGTCGATGTCCCGTTCGCCGATCTCGGTGGTGGAAGTCTTGCAGCAGTTCGCGCACTGGGTGCAATCGATCTGTTCCTGAATGCCCTCGGCGATGCGCCGCAGAATGCGGTCGGAGTGATCGCGCGATTTCATAAAACTCCGAAAGCGAAAGTTCTCGTCCCGCTTCTTCTCCCCGAGTCGCTCGATCTGCACCAGGTCGGTGACGATCGGCTGCGTGGGCTTCATATCCTCTTCGCCACCACCAGCGTGATGTCGTCGGCCTGTGGAGCGCCGGCTGCGAACTCAGCCACGGCTTCGGTTACCGCCTGCACGATTTCGCCGGCCGGCCTGTGGCGATTCTCGCGCAGCACCGCAACCAGGCGTTCCTCGCCGAATTCATCCAGCTCGCCGTTGTTGGCCTCCGTAACGCCGTCGCTGTAAATCACCAGCATGTCGCCCGGCGCCAGATCGGTGCGCTGCTCGCCGTAGGGGGCTATCTTGAGAATCCCCAGCGGAGGCCCGCCGCCTTCCAGCATCTGCAAGTCTCCCGTCGCCCGCATCAGCACCGGTGGATTGTGCCCCGCATTGGCGTGCAGCAGCGTTCCGGAGGGGTCGAGCACGCTGAAAAAGAAAGTGATGAAGCGGTTGGATGGGCAGTTGGTGCAGGTGGCCTTGTTGAGCCGGGTCATGAAGCCGCCCAAGTTGCCCGGCTCGGCCGCCAGCACTTCCACCCGCGCGTGCAGCGCCATCATGAGCAGCGACGCCGGCATGCCCTTGCCCGAAACGTCTCCCAGCGCCAGCCCCACCCGCCCGTCGCCGTACGGGAAGAAATCGTAGTAATCGCCGCCCACCGTACGGCAGGCGGCATTGTAGCCGGCCAGGTCGAACCCGGCCACCGAAGGCGCCCCCGCCGGCAGCATGGATTTTTGAATCTCGGCCGCCTGCGAAAGGTCGCGCTGGAAAATGCGGTCGGCTTCTTCGATTTCCGCCAGGCGCGCGTTCTCGATGCGGATCGCGGCCACGTTCGCCATCACCGCCAGCAGACTCAAATCCTCTTTGGTGAATTCGCGCAGCACGAACGGCGAATCCACGTAGATCAGCCCGATGATGCGGTCTTTGGTTTCGAGCGGCACCGCCATCATGGTGTGTACCCGCTGCTCCACAATGCTGAGGCGGGCCTTGAACGCCTCGTCCAGTTGCGCGTCGCGTACCAGCACCGAGGCCTTTTGCTTCAGCACCCGGTCGCGCACCGCCGTAGAAATGCGGAAGCCGTCGCCTTTGTGCGCCTTGGCCACCAGCCGGTCGCCCTCGATCAGCATCAGCACCCCGCGTTGCGCGTTCACCGCCTGAATGGCCAGGTCCAGAATTGCCGGGAATAATTCCGCCAGCGGGCGGTTCTGCGACAACTCCTGTCCGGCGCGAATCAGCGCCTGCACCGGCGAAAGAGCCCCCGGCCCGCCCGTATCCGCCAGCATGCTGGAACTCGAAATCGCGCCTTCGAGAGTGGTTAATACCGTGGAGGTGGTCGGCGATTCCTGGTCTCCGGCTTCGAACACCACCACCCCCATATCGCCGCGGCGGACGGCCACATCGTAGAGGATGATCAGGTGCCCCGCCGTGATCCGGTCTCCCGGCTGCAGCACCAGCCGCGCTTTCAGCGGAATGTTATTGACGTAGGTGCCGTTCTTGCTGCCCAGGTCGCGCACCGTCCAGTCCGCGCCCTCCGGCTCGAAAATAAAATGTTGCCGCGACAACCCGGCGTCGTCGATGAAGCACAATTCGACGTTGCTGGACCGCCCGACCGTAACCGGCGCGCCCTCCAGCCCAAACCTCTTCGTCTGCCCGTCGGGCGTTTGAATCAACAATTCGCGAGCCATGGGATTCTTTCAATTGTAAAGGGTAAGGCAAGCGGCGGGAACCCACAGGTGGCAAGACTTGTGGGGCAGGTTGTTCAACCTGCGGACCGATTGTCAATCGGTCCAGCCGGGCGCCAGCCCGGCCGCGCCCATCGAGCCTGAAACGTGGTTCAACCAAATTCCACGAGGTCAGGAGTTCTTGTATCCGGCTTCCTCTAGGATCTCGTCGAGAGTTCCGAGGTCTGCGCTCGCGGCAAGAAACCCGCGCACGGCGTCGCGGATGTTGCGGCGGGCTTCCTCGTCGGTCGCGCCGCAGCTCGAAACGTCCAGCGCCGGCACGTAGGCGACGTAGGTATCCCCTTCTTTGAAGATGTGCGTGTCAAAGGAAAAGTTCTCCGTGCGCTGCTCGTCCTGTCGCAATTTGTTCATGGCAAGCAACTTGGCGTGCCGTCCACTTCGCTTTCAGAGAGTGTAGGCCGGTCGGCGCGGCTCGTCAAACGCGCCTCTGTTCTATCCTGGTGATGGGACGCTTCGCGGCATTCGACAGTGGTATTCGACAATCATGCACAAGAATGCACAAATGATGTGGCGTGCCTTTGGTGGGGCGGTCCCCCCGGACCGCGCGGGACGCCCTCGTCCCGCCGCCGGAAGTGGCAAAGGTCCAACCCAAGACCACTCGCCCCGAACGAACCCAACTCCCGCGCCAAGCTTTACAAATGCGAACACTTCCTCCCTTCCTGCCACCCCGCTTCGGTCCGGCCGCCTCTTCGCGATCACGCACAAAAATGCACAAAAGCGCCCAAAACCGCCAATAACAAACGAACCAGCCACGCCGCTTTCACCCCCTCCAAATGGGGGTGTTGCGTATTCCCACAAAAGAGTCAAAAACATCTGAATATCGAGGTTTGCTTTGGGGTTATACTGTGACTTTAGAGGGATCGGATGAAGAAATACGGCAAGTTCGCTGTTCTGATCGCCATTATCCTTGGAGTCATGGTATGGCTTGCCTTGGCTGGATCCGGGGAATCCAAAACCTATTACAAGACGGTTGCCGAGCTTGGTCAAATGGGGGACCGGGCCTACGGACAGCGGCTGCGCGTTGGCGGCGACGTGGCCGACGGGTCCATTCAGCACCACGGCAAGCAGGTGCTTTTCGTGCTGAAACAGGACAAGCAGGATCTCAAAGTGGTCTACAGCGGGCTGGACCCGTTGCCGGACACCTTCCGCGACGGCGCCCAGGCCTTGGCCGAGGGCAAGATGGATCGCGACGGCACCTTTCACGCCACCAGCATTCAAGCCAAATGCGCCTCCAAATATGAGGCTAAGCCCAGCCTGAAACCTGGCCAGGCATTACCCAACATCAATAGCGGGACCAAAACCAGCATCTAAATATAAGGTGGGATATGGAGAATTTCGGATCCCTGGCCATCCTCTTGGCCTTCGCGGTGGCGATTTATGCCGCCGTGGCTTCCGTGGTCGGCCGCATCAAAAACAAACCGTTTCTGATCGCTAGCGGCCGCAGGGCGGTTTATTCGGTCTGGGTCCTCATGACCCTGGCCTCCGGCATCTTGCTCCGAGCCCTGCTGACCAACGACTTCCGCTTCGCTTACGTGGCCGAGCATAGCAACCGCACCCTTCCGGTGGTCTATAAATTCGCCGCCTGGTGGAGCGGGCAGGAAGGCTCGCTCATGTTCTGGAGCTGGCTGCTCGCCACCTATGCCGCCGTGGTGGTCTTCACCAACCGCCGCAAGCACCGCGACATGATGCCTTACGTCGTGGCGGTGTTGTCGGCCGTGCAGACCTTTTTCCTGCTGATGAATAATTTCGTGGCCAATCCGTTCCAGATGCTGGCCATCGATAAGCTCATCACCGCGGTTCCGGATGGCAGCGGATTGAGCCCCTTACTCCAATATCCGGCCATGGCCATTCACCCGCCCATGCTGTACCTGGGCTACGTGGGGTTCGCCGTGCCGTTCGCTTTCGCCATCGGCTCGCTCATTACCCGGCAGCCCGGCGAAGGTTGGATTCATACCACCCGCCGCTGGACCCTGGTCACCTGGCTGTTCCAAAGCACCGGAGTCATGCTCGGCATGGCATGGGCCTATCACGTCCTCGGATGGGGCGGCTACTGGGGTTGGGATCCGGTGGAAAACGCCTCCATTCTTCCCTGGCTCGCCGGCACCGCTTTCTTGCATTCCGTAATGATGCAGGAAAAGAAGGGCATGATGAAGGTCTGGAATATCGTGCTGGTCTCCACCACCTTCTTCCTGTGTATTCTGGGCACGTTCCTGACGCGCTCCGGGGTGGTGCAATCGGTGCACGCCTTCGCACGATCCGAAATCGGCAAGTACTTCGTCACCTTCATGGCGCTCGGAATAGCCGCCACCATTTACCTGATTCTCGACCGCATGGATTACCTCAAGAGCGAGGCCGAACTCGAAAGCGTGGTGTCGCGCGAATCCAGCTTCCTGTATAACAACCTGATTCTGCTGGCAAGCTGTTTCGCGGTGCTCTGGGGCACGCTCTTCCCGGTGATTTCCGAGGCGGTCAGCGGCGACAAAATCTCGCTCGATGCCGATTGGTATAACCGCCTGATGGTCCCCATCGGCCACTTCCATTTGCTGCTCACTGGCGTCGGGCCATTGTTTGCCTGGCGGCGCACCTCCATCGAGAGCCTGCGGCGGAATTTCCAGATTCCCGGTGCCGCTTCCCTGGTGCTCGTTTTGGTGCTGTTTGCCCTGGGAGTCCGGCATGTCTATGCGCTGATTTCGCTGGGCTTCTGCCTGTTCGTCGCGTTGACCGTAATGATGGAGTTTTTCAAGGGCGCGCGCTCCATCGCCGCCAAGTCTGGCATGAATTTGCTGCGCGCCACGGTGGAGTTGACGCACCGCAATACCCGGCGCTACGGCGGCTACCTGGTGCACATGGGCATTGTGCTGATGTTCATC
>JBKQIF010000177.1:0-10999 GCA_052148435.1 Bryobacteraceae bacterium | reverse complement strand
ACCATCTGCTCGGTTTCCAGATCCATCGGCGGGAACATGTCGTCCTTATAATGTTCCCAGTGGCCGGAGCGTTTGTAGAGGTCCACCTTGGCCAGGTCGGGCGTATAGACGTGCTGGTAGCCGGTGGCTCGTTCCTTTTCCAGAATGTAGTCTTCGAGCAGGCGGCGGATGGTGGCGCCCTTGGGCAGCCAGAGCGGCAACCCGGCGCCCACGGCCTCGTTTACGGTGAATAATTCGAGCTCCTTGCCCAGTTTGCGGTGGTCGCGCTTCTTGGCTTCTTCCAGCCGGTTGAGGTACTCTTCCAGTTCCTTCTGGGTGAAGAAGGCGGTGCCGTAGATGCGCTGCAACTGCTTGTTGTGCTCGTCGCCCTTCCAATAAGCGCCGGCGATGGAAAGCAGCTTGAAGGCTTTGATCTTCGAGGTATCGGGCAGGTGCGGCCCACGGCAGAAGTCGATGAACCGGGGCCCCAGCGTGTATTCAGTAAAGATTTCGCCGGCGCGCTCGGTGATCAGCTCGCATTTCATCCAGGCCTCGGAGTATTTCTTCAGCCCCTCTTCCTTGCGGGTGTAGACGCGCTGGTAGGGCAGATGGCGCTTCTGGATCTCCCACATTTTCTTCTCGATCTTTTCCAGGTCCTCGGGCGTGAACGCGGTGGGACGGTCGAAATCGTAATAGAAGCCGTTTTCGATGGGCGGGCCGATGCCGAGCTTGGTCTCGGGATACAATTCGAGCACGGCGGCAGCCAGCAGGTGCGCGGTGGAATGCCGGTAGACGTACAAGGCTTCGGGATTCTTGGCGGTCAAAATCTGCAGGTGGACATTTTTCTCGATCGGCTGGTCCAGGTCCGCCAGATCGCCGTCCAGCCTGGCAACCAGGGCGGCGTCGGCCAGGCGCGGGCTAATGGAGAGCGCCACGTCGATGGGGCGCGTACCCGCGTCAACCGCCTGCCGGCTGCCGTCGGGCAGGGTGATCTCGATTTGACTCATAGGGAAATCTCAGCGTAACAGCTTTCAGTGGCTGGCGGTCGGGGACGCACGGCACAACATTAAGAGACTGGCCGATGCGGCCGCCGTCGAGATCGCGGGCGGGCTGGTATCATAGAAAGTAACCAGCGATGACTGTCTCGGACCTGGCGGGTAGCGACGAAACCACTCTGGTAGCGCAGGCGCGCCAAAGCGACGCGATGGCGTTCTCGGAATTGGTGCGCCGCTACGAGAACAAGATCTTTCGCCTGGCATTGCACATTACGCAGAATCGCGAGGATGCCGAAGATGTGCTGCAGGAAGCCTTCCTGAAGGCCTACGAGCATCTCGACCAGTTCCAGGGGAATTCGAAGTTCTACACGTGGATCGTCCGCATCGCGGTCAACCAGGCGCTCATGAAGTTGCGGCGCCGCAAAACCGATAAATCGGTTTCCATGGACGAGCAGTTCGACACCGGCGAGGATACGCTGGTACGCGAAATCGCCGCCTGGGACGAGGATCCCGAACAGCAGTTTTCGCGTGAAGAACTGGGGCGGATTCTGGATTCGGCAATTCAAGGTCTCGAGCCTCCCTATCGCTCCGTGTTCGTGCTGCGGGATATCGAAGACTTGTCCACTGAGGAAACCGCCCAGGCGCTGGACCTGTCCATTCCAGCCGTCAAAAGCAGACTCTTGCGGGCCCGCTTGCAATTGCGCGAGAAGCTGACCCGTCATTTCAAGCGCAAGGGAGACAACGCCTTTGCTTACCTGTAAGGATTTTTTGCGGGAATTGAGCGATTACCTGGACGAGAGCCTCGGCGTAGAGGCCCGCACCCAGTTGGAGCAGCACATTGCCGCGTGCCCGAACTGTTGGGTGATCGCCGACACCACCAAGAAGACGATTCGAGTTTATAAGGGAATGGACCCCTACCCGATTCCGCCCGACGTGGAAGCGCGTCTGATGCAGGCGCTGGAGCGGAAGATGGCGGCTAAGCAGCCCAAGTAGCGGGCTTTTGTGGCCAGTCAGGCTGCCGTCCCCTAGAGAGAGAGGCATGACAGGCCACACAAGGCGATGGTCTGTCCCAGCTGGCGGCCTGCTCCGAGAGCCGTCTCCTTACTGTTGAACCGTGAGGACCACCCCAGCCGGGGATTGCACGCCGCCGATCGTCGCCACGACGGGCCAATTTCCGTTGCCGAGCGAACTCGGCACCTGAATCGCAACCTGGTACAAACCCGCAAAGCCGGACGCGAACGCCGCCCCGTAAACGGTCGCCGGGAAGTTGTCGATGGTCACCGTCGGGAGCGTACTGGTCGAATACGTCGGAGAGTTGGGGACGGCGATGCCGGGAGGCGCGGCAGGAATGGTCGGCCCAAATCCGGTGCCCCACAGAATGATCACATCGCCGGGCTTCGCCGGAACCGTAGTCTCTCCGGGGAAAGTGCCGTTTTGGGCCGCCACACTGAAGTCCTGCCTGGTGGCGACGGCCTGGTTATTGGGCCAAAGAAAGAACGCCGGCTGGTAAGCGTTTACCGTCACCGTGAAGCTGGCGCTGGTTCCCGCGGAGTTGGTGACGGTGACCGACACAGGCCCCGCGGGGAGACTGGGAGGAACCAGAAGGTTGATCTGGCTGGGACTCACGTAGTCGATGTATGCAGGCGCGAAACCAATGGTCACGTACACGCCGTCGAGCGAGGTTGGAAACCTTCCGTTGACAATGGCGTTGGTCCAGTCGCCGGTGACAGAGGAGAGATTGGCGCCTTGGATGGTGGCCCAGGAATTGGAAACGAGTCCCGGAAGAAAGCTGGCGCCGTTCACGACTCCGTTAGAAGAGATCGTCGGCGCCACGACCTGTGCGCCCACTTTGCGAACCTTGTAGTTTGCCGCGATATAGAGGTTGCCGGCGCTATCCACCGCCACGGCGGTGGGGCTGGCGAGCAGGGCGCTGGTGGCGGGTCCCCCATCCCCATTGGGATTGGTGCCGCCTCCCGCCAGGGTGCTGACCGTACCGGTTGTCGTTAGTTCCTGTATGCAATCGGCGCTCTTGTCGGCGATATACAGGTTGCCGGCGGCATCCACGGCGAGGCCATTGGCCGCGACGTCGGCACTGGCCACCGGCGTGGGGGTCTGGGAGCAGGTACCGAAGAACCCATGGGCAACCGTGTTGATGATTCCGGAGGAGTTGATCTGGCGGATGTGCTCCTGGTCGGCTATGTACACGTTGCCGGCGCCGTCCACGGCCACGTCGGCAATAGCGGATAACTGGGCGTTCGCGGCCGGTCCTCCGTCGCCAGAATCGGAGGAGCTTTCTCCGAGCCCGGCAATGGTCGTGATAATTCCGGAGGCAGCACTCACCTTGCGAATGCGCCCGTTCCCGGTATCCGCGATATAGAGATTCCCGGCGTTGTCTATCGCCAGGCCATAAGGGGAATTGAGCGCGGCGCTGGTAGCCGGACCGTTATCGCCAGAGAATCCCCCCAGGCCGATAGTGGTGCCGTCGCCGGCCACGGTCGTGATCGTGCCGGAAGTGTCCACCTTGCGGATGCGCATATCGCTCACGTCCGCGATATACAGATTCCCCGAACTGTCAAACGCCAGGCCGACATGGGGCCCCGTCAAGACGAGCCGGGCGCTGGTGGCGAGGCCGCCGTCCCCCAAAGAGGATGGGGCGCCGCCGCCTGCGAAAGTGGAAATAACGCCGGCGGTATTCACCTTGCGCACGACGTTGCAGCCCGAATCCGCGATGTAGAGATTTCCGGCCTTGTCCACCACGAGTCCGGTGGGATTAACAAGCGTTGCGCTGGTGGCCTGTCCGCCATCGCCGGAGCAACCGAAAGTACCGTTACCGGCAACGGTAGTGATGATTCCCTGCGCATGGCAGAGCAGCGGAGCTGTCAGGATGAACAGCGTAGCGATTTCGCGCTTGATGGAAGGTGAGTAGTTCATGACAGACTCACTGGCTCGCGGTCACTGGATGGTCGGGCTCACCGTAAAAAGATATAGGGAGTAAAGGCCCCGAAGTCGACTTGGCCACCGGCTACCAGGGGCGGGGTCAGGGAGGTCGAGGTGCTAGATTCCGCGCTTGCTGTACCGCCCGCGTTCGGCGACGCGGTTAGCGATAGCTGGCCGACGTTTTGAGCCCCGGCCGCGACGGCGGGCAGATAGGCGAGCGCGGCTGCCGGAATCGAGTAGGTGCCCAGGCTGGCTGGAACGGCGCACGAGACCGAAACTTCGTCAGTGGTCGTAGTGGTCAGGATAGCGCCCGTGACCATGATGATGACCTGGTCGAAACCCGTGCCGGTCCAGGTGACAGTGAGCGGCTGAGACCGATTGATGGTGGTGATGGAGTTCAAATTTGTGGTGAAACTGGTGGGCATGGTCGCGGTGGCGCTGAAGGGGCCGACCTGGGTGCCTCCGGCGCCGGTGAGCGTGTAGGCGCCGCCGCCTTGCAGGGTGCCGCCGGCCAGGGAGCTGTAATAGTTGGGGCCGGTTGCATAGGTGGTGGCCCCGACGTTTTGCGATAAACCGGGCCCGCTGATGTGGAGCGTTCCCGCGTCAAGCTGGGCGTCCGGGGCGGACGGCTCCTTTCCACCAGCGGGATACGTCTCGGCGAGCACGGTGCAGGCGCCGAACTTGGGACCGGAATATGGCAGGAGGAACTCGGCGGCCGTGTAGCTATTAATTACTCCGCCGACGACTTCCGAGATGATCGTGGTCGATCCGGATGTGTAAGTGCTATGGCCCATAGTCAGTCCGGCCATGGTGATGGTGCCGCCGGAATCCAACTTCGAGAGCGTGGCGGCGCTGATCTGGCTGGTGCAGGAGGTTTGGCCGGCGGCGGCAATGGAAATCGTGACCAAATTGCCGAGCTGGCCGCCGGCGCTGACCTGAACCGAGGCGAAACAATCGGCCGCGATGCTCGCGGGCAGGGTGAAGTTGATCTGCCACAGGCCGGGATAGCCGGAGGACGCGCCGGCGTAAAGGGGCGTTATGGGAGTGCCGTCCACATTGACGACGAAGTTACCGGCCGCGGTCTGGTCGCCGGAGGTTCCGCCCGTGTCGTTGGCCGCATCGGCGCCGCCGCCGGTTCCCCAAAGCACCAGCGTGTCGCCGGGATGGGCGGGGGTGAGCGTCCAGCTGTAGCCTTCGAAAGCGAGGCTGCCGCTGGTCAGGCGCACCAGACTGATGCCGCTATTGACATTCGATATGGTGGCTTGCGCGGCGCCGGTGCCTTGGCTGTTGGAGGTGGCAATGCCAAAGCTGCGGGCGGCGACGGTTACAGTTTGCGAGGCGCTGGTTTTTGTGTTGTAAGTCACCTGCACGGCGTAAGTGCCCGGAGCGATCGAAGAGGGAAGCAGCCCGGCCACCTGAGCAGCGAGGGAGTACGCCATTTTAGCGGTGATGGCGGCGCCACCCGAAGCAGCGGCGGGATTTTTTCTTAGACTTCTCGACGTTTCCTCAGGATTTTCATCGGCCGGAACCCAATGGCGATCGCGGCTCGGCAACTGAATACATAATGGAAGTATGCGGGAGTACGTTCGGGCGGAAACGGCGCGTTTGCTGGACCGCTTCGGCGCCGAGCTGAAGCGTGCGGCCCGGGATGCGGACGCCGATGCCATCCACGATTTGAGGGTATCGATCCGGCGCCTGAGCCGCTGCCTGCGCGTATTTGCCACCTTTTATCCGGACGGAACCTGGAAGAAGATTCGCGCCGAACTGCACGGGCTGCTGCAATCCGCGGGGGCGGTGCGCGACCGCGACATCGCGCTCGTGCTCATCGGAAAAGCCGGAGTGTCGCCGCGCACGGCGATTCATCGTAAACTTTCTACCGAGCGCAAAGCGGCCGAGCGTGAGATGGTGGCCGAAATCGGGCGCTGGAGCCGGCGCGATCCGGCGGCGAAGTGGCGGCGGAAGCTGGAGATTTAATTCATGGAGAAGCTGCCTTCACCGGTTTGGAACGCGCGGCTGGGCGTGGCTGCCAACGCACGCCGCGGACTGCCGAGGCTGGTGTCGGCGTATTTTCGGGCGGGGCGCGAGTTTCTGGCCGGGCGGCCCTCGCCCGCCCAACTGCACGAGCTGCGCCTTGCCACCAAGCGGTTGCGCTACACGCTGGAGCTGTTTCGCCGGTGTTACGGGCCGGCGCTGGTACGCTACCTGACGGATCTGCAGGTTTTGCAGCAAGCGCTGGGAGAGCTGAACGATTGTGTGGCTTCGCGCAATCTGCTGGCGCGCGAAATGCCGGCTTCCCCGCTGCGCGACAAGCTGGAGCGCTTCCTGGGCGCCGAGGAGGCTTCCCGGGCCCAGCAAGTCGGCGAGGTCTGGACCGGGCGGTTCGACGCGGCCGGGCGGGAAGTGGCGTGGGTGCGGTACCTGGGGCGGCACGCGCATGGTGGCACGGGCTTTAGCCTGTGAAAAATGTTCGAGATCCGGACCTAGACTGAAGCCTGTGCCACCCGGTGTTAGCATCAGGCTTATCATGCCACTTGCAGATTTGCTCGATTCCGGGGACCGGTCTCTTTACGACATTCGCTCGAAAAGCGCGGGGCCGGCGGGATCGCTGCCGTTGAGCGCCGAGGCGCTTGTGAGCCGGCCCTCCGGAGATTTGTTCGGCTGGGCGCAGGACGCCGGAATGGGATGGGATCCGGCGGCGCTCGGCTCGAAGGAATTTCTGATTCTGAGCACGCACGGCGGGCTGCGCGCGCCGGATGGAACGCCGATCGCGCTGGGCTATCACACCGGGCACTGGGAAGTGGGTCTGCTGGTGGAAGCGGCGGCCCGGGAGCTGAAGGCGCGGGGAGCGATTCCGTTTGCGGCGGCGTGCACGGACCCTTGCGACGGGCGGACGCAGGGCACGCCCGGCATGTTCGATTCGCTGGCTTACCGCAACGACGCAGCGCAGGTTTTCGGCCGGCTGATCCGTTCGTTACCCACCGGGCGCGGGGTGATCGGGGTGGCAACCTGCGATAAAGGGCTGCCGGCGATGATGATGGCGCTGGCGGGGGCGGGCGGTCTGGCGGGCGTGCTGGTGCCTGGCGGGGTGACGCTGCTGGCGGAAGGGGGCGAGGATGCGGGCATGGTGCAATCCAGCGGCGCGCGTTTTGCGCGCGGGCAGAAAACGCTGGAAGCGGCGGTGCGCGATCTGTGCCGGGCCTGCGCCACGCCGGGCGGGGGATGCCAGTTTCTGGGAACGGCGGCGACCTCGCAGGTGGTGGGCGAGGCGCTGGGAATGACGCTGCCGCACGCGGCCCTGGCGCCCTCGGGGCATCCCATCTGGATCGACATGGCGAAGCGCTCGGCGCGCGCGGTACTGGCGCTGGAGGCCGGCGGCATCGCGATGGGCGACGTGCTGAGCGATGCGGCGATACATAACGCGCTGGTGGTGCACGCGGCTTTCGGCGGGTCCACCAACCTGATTATCCACCTGCCCGCGATCGCGTTTTCGGCCGGCCTGAAGCGGCCCGGCGTGGAGGATTGGACGCGCGTGAACCGGCAGACGCCGCGGCTGGTGGACGCATTGCCCAACGGCCCGCGCATGCACCCGACTATCCAGGTGTTTCTGGCGGGCGGCGTTCCGGAAGTAATGCTGCACCTGCGCCGCGCCGGATTGCTCGAGACCGGCGTGCGGACGGTGACGGGCGAAAAACTGGACGCGCTGCTGGATTGGTGGGAGCAGAGCGAGCGGCGCGCGGCGCTGCGCCAGGTGCTGCGGGAGCGCGACGGCGTGGACGCCGACGACGTGATCATGAGCCCGGACCGGGCGCGGCAGCGCGGGTTGACTTCGACGGTGACGTTCCCGGTGGGGAACCTGGCGCCGGGCGGATCGGTGATCAAGAGCACGGCCATCGACCCCAGCGTGGTGGATGCGGACGGGGTGTACCGCAAGACCGGCCCGGCGCGCATTTTTCGCACCGAACACGCCGCCATCGCGGCCGTCAAGGGACAGGGGCCGGACCCGATTCAGCCGGGAGACGTGCTGGTGCTGATGTGCCGCGGGCCGCTGGGCTCGGGTATGGAAGAGATCTTCGAAATCACGGTGGCGCTGCGCTACCTCGATTTCGGCAAGCACGTGGCGGTGATTACCGACGCGCGATTCAGCGGGGTTTCCACCGGAGCGTGCATCGGGCACGTGACGCCGGAAGCGCTGGCGGGCGGGCCGATCGGCAAGCTGCGCGAGGGCGACCTGATCGAAATCGCGATCGACCGGGTGAAGCTCGAAGGCACGCTGAACCTGGTGGGCTCGGGCGAGGTGCGGTTCGGCGCCGAGCAAGGCACGCGGGTACTGGCGGAACGGGCGCCCCGCGAGGATCTGGCGCCGGACCCGGCGCTACCAGCGGCCACGCGCTTGTGGGCCGCGCTGCAGCAGGCCAGCGGCGGCACGTGGGCCGGGGCGGTACACGATCCGGACGCGATCCTGCGCGCGTTAGGAGCGGCGGGCAAGGCGCCGAACTCCTGACGCTAAGGGAAGCACGGGGGGGCGCCCGCAACTCCGTCCAGGCCTGACCATCACTGCTCGCCTCGTACCATAACCAAGGTTGGTATTGTAAACGGAGAGCGTTGATCCACATACTCCAATTACGCCAAGGAGGGCGATTAGAAATGTATCTGCTTATCAGATATCCGATTGGGATCATTGTTGAAGCTCTGGTACTCGCTCAGAAAAGGAACCGCATGCGCGTCGCGGCCGCGGGTTTTCCAGACATCATCGAATTGAGGCGCTCAGGCGCACAATGGTTTGCTGCATCCGGCCAACCGGTTGAGTTCGATTTCCTGATGTCCTGCTCTCAGCAGGGCGAGAGTGGTCCCTGTTCCATGCCGGCCCGCGCCGCCCGGGCGGCCGGGTAGGCAGTGATCGGATAGCGAGGGGTTGACGTGACGAGGATCAGGCTCGATTCGCGCCCGAGCCTGATGCTGCACACCGACAACCGTAGCGTCGCGTGGCGCGGGGGGCCGCGAGTTATAGGGCGGGGGACTGGTCGTCAGTCGAGACGCGGGCGGAGCCGCATTTCGTGCCTCGAGTTTGCAAGATTACCGTCATTTTTCTGAATCTCTCTGGTTCGATGAAGGAAGAAGCCATCCAAGACCACGACAGTCGCGGCTCAGACGCCCCAGCAGTAATCCTCGACGGCGCGCTCGATGGAGGTATCCTGCTCGGTCAGGCGCATCAGCTCCAGGCGGATGGCGTCCACCAGGGCTTTCCAACTGGCCTCGATCACGTTGTCGGATACGCCGACCGTGGACCAGGTCTTACGGTGATCGCTCCACTCGATCAGCACGCGCACGCTGGCGGCGGTGCCTTTGTGGGAATCGAGCACGCGGACTTTATAGTCCGTCAATCGGACGTGGGTGATTTGCGGATACAACTTCGACAGGCACTTGCGCAGGCACAGGTGCAGGGCATTGAAGGGGCCGTGGCCGTGCTCGGTGGCAGTGTGGACGCCGTCCTGGGTGCGCAGGCTGACGGTGGCGGTGGTGCGGGAGGAACCGGCGCCGGCGGCGCGGGTGGTGACTTCGTAGCTTTCCACGTCGAAGAAGTGCGTGCCGGGGCGGAGCGCTTCCCTCACCAGCAGCTCGAAAGTCCCTTCGGCGGCTTCCAGCTCGTAGCCTTCGTACTCCATTTGTTTGATCCGCTCCAGCAGCTCTTTGCGGGCTTCTTCGTCGAGCCGGTCGGCCAGGCCGTGCTGCTTGAGCTTATATAGAATGTTGCCGCGCCCGGAAAGATCGCTCACCAACACGCGTTGCCGGTTGCCCACCGTCTCCGGCCGGATGTGTTCGTAGGTGGCGGAATCCTTCAGGACGGCGGCCACGTGGACGCCGCCCTTGTGGGCGAAGGCGCTCTTGCCCACGTAGGGTTGGTCGTTGCGCACCGGCAGGTTGGCCAGTTCGGCGATGAAGCGCACGGCGCCGGCCAGGTTGGCCAGTTTTTCCGGCCCCACGGTAGTGTGGCCCAGTTTCAATTCCAGGTTGGCGATGATGGAAGCCAGGTTGGCATTGCCGCAGCGTTCCCCGTAGCCGTTCAGGCAGCCCTGCACGTGGGTGACGCCGGCTTCCACGGCGGCCAGCGTATTGGCCACGGCCACGTCGGAATCGTTATGGGTGTGAATGCCCAGAACGCCGTCGAACCGGCGCCGCACTTCGGCGACGATCTCGGCCAGGCGCCCGGTAATGGTGCCGCCATTGGTATCGCACAGGCAAAGCACCTCGGCCCCGGCTTGTTTGGCGGCGTCGAGCGTACGGAAGGCGTAGTCCGGGTTGACGCGATAGCCGTCGAAGAAGTGCTCGGCATCGTAGATCGTTTCCTTGCCGTGCGATACCAGGTAGGCAACGGTCTCGGAAATCAGCTTGAGATTCTCTTCGAGGGTGATGCCCAGGGCGCGGTGCACATGAAGATCCCACGTTTTCCCGAATATGGAGACGGCTGGCGTGCCTGCTTCCACCAGCGCAGCCACGTTGCGGTCCTCTTCCACCGGATTCTTGGCGAAGCGCGTGGAGCCGAAAGCCGTCAGGCGCGCGTGTTTCAGGTTCAGGTCGCGGGCGCGGGTGAAGAATTCCCGGTCCTTGGGATTGGAACCGGGCCCGATAGTTCGCGGTCCCGGAGTAATACTTGATGCCCTCTTCGGGCCGCTTGCTCCAATCTTCCAGTGTCTCAAACGTGGCTTGGGCAGGCCCGCCCCACTTTGGATCGAAGGCAACATCCCACGGACCGCCGATCGTCAGCGGCGCGGCGAGGCGCCGGCAATCGACATCGCGCCTGCGTCCGTCGGCTGTTTTGAACACATAGTTACCCTTCTGGCAGATCTCGCCCTTTGCGAAATCGAACGCAGAGCCATCGGATGGAACATTCGCGGCAGCCACAGGCGGTGCGATGCGGAGCAATTCGTTTCCGTCGCGCTTGGCGGAAACGATGCGACTAGCAGCTTCAGCCGGCCGGCGGAAGACGATGAACACCGATTCCGTCGGCCCCAGCCGCAGCGGCACGAGCGTGCAGCCGTCTTTTTCCTCGTACGCCGCCAGCGGCCAAACGGCGCCGCTTTCGGGATGCC
>JBKQIF010000176.1:0-112913 GCA_052148435.1 Bryobacteraceae bacterium | reverse complement strand
GCCCGCCTGCATAGAGGGTAGGTCTCCACTACAAGCGCTCACGAAAATGTTTTGCTCACAGCGCAGGGCTTGCCTCGACCATCTGCTCGAATTTAGTGTGAAACTCGGCCCAACTGCGAAGGTTAGGCTAAGACGGACCACAATCTCAACATCGATTATGTCGGCGGATGGAACGAGTGCTACACCGGGTGGGATCTCGGGTGGTTCCAGAGTCTGAAGAACGCGCTCGCGGCGAACGGGTTATCCACGAAGATTATCGGCCCCGACGAGTACTACGCCCACCTGACGCCGTCCGCGCAGGCCACTATATCGGCTCCGGGTTTCTACACAAACATCGACGTTCCCGCCACGCACTACCCTTGCGATTTCGGCGCCATCATGCAGTGCACCGACTTTCAGATGCTCTCCGGTCTCGGCAAGCCCATGTGGGCTTCGGAAAGCAACGGAGAGTCCGCTGCCAATATCGCCAGGGCGACCAACCTGCAGTACATAGACGGAGGGATCACGGCTTCGATAGTCTGGCCGCTGATTGGCGCTACATATTCGAATTTTCCGTATTCGAGCTACGGGCTGATCCTGGCCGAAGAACCCTGGTCGGGAAACTACCTCGTCGGCCCGGGTGTATGGGCGATGGCGCATACCACTCAGTTCGTCGAACCCGGCTGGCAATACATCGACAGCGCCGTCGGGCGCACCGCCGGAGACACCGGCTCCTATGTCGCGCTGTTGTCGCCCAACGGGAGCGACTACAGCATCGTCATCGAAACGGCTTATGCCACCAGCAGCCAGATCTTTAGCTTCGTCGTGACGGCCGGCCTTGCGACAGGTCCGGTGCATGTCTGGTCCACCAACCTGAACTCGGCAAACCCGGATGACTGGTTCGTCGAAGCGCAGGATGTGGCGCCGGTGAGCGGTTTGTACTCGGTGACCTTGCAGCCTGGCTTCCTCTATAGCATCACGACCACCACGGGACAGAGCAAAGGGAGTTCGCCTGCGGCCGTTTGCCAGCCCGACATGAAGTGCTCGCTGCATTTACCGTATTCGGACAGTTTCGAGGAGTACAACATCGGCCAGGAAGCCCGGCTGTTCGCGGATGTGAACGGGGCGTTCGAGATTGCGCCGTGCGGCGGCGGCCGAGCGGGCCAGTGTCTGCGGCAGATGGCGGCGGTGCAGCCGTATTTCTGGTGGGTAACCCCCACGCTGCGCAAGGCCGGCAATCCATACACGCTGATGGGAGATGTGAATTGGACTAACTACCGGGTGAGCGCCGACATCCTGCTGGAGCAATCGGGCGCTGTCCAACTCCTGGGCCGCGTCGGCGATCAATCGGCCGACGATCCCTCGTGCCTGGCGTCCTACTACCTGCAAGTCGCGGATCAGGGGAACTGGGCTGTCGTGCGGGAGGATATCGACGGCACAACCACAGGCCTGGTCTACGGATTGGGGGCGCCGCTCGGCACAAACACCTGGCATGAGCTGGCGCTCACCTTTCTGGGGACGACAATCCGCGCTGAGCTTGATGGGCAACTGCTCGGAACCGCGAACGACTCAACCTACATATCCGGGCAGATAGGGTTCGGCGTCAACGGCTGGATCAACGCCCAATTCGACAACTTGATGGTCACGTCTCCCCTGGCGCAAAGGCGGCCTGTGCGACCGATGTGATTGCGTCCCCCGCAGCGGGCCGCATGCAACCGAATGGTGGGCACCAAGCACAAGCTCTTTTGATCATTGGGAATGATATGTGGCTTTCTGGAAATTTGCGCCGCCAAACCGGCTCTCCACGCCCGGCATTGACCGCGCCGACAATCGCCCCGATATTCGTTATTATCGTTAGCCACACTGCGGAGGGTGGTTCTTATCGGCACCGATTCGGCCTGCGTCGCCCCACCGCGAGCGCGCGCCGTATCGCAGCCGCTGATGGCCGATCCTCAAACCAGAACAGATGCGCCGGACAATCGCAATCCGAACTGCCGAACCCCAGCATTGGTACGGCCGCGCCGCGCATGGTTCCAATGAGTTCCGCCCATTCATGCTCGCGGCGCGCCCCAGAGATGTACCAGACGGCCTCCGGTCGCGCACGCCGGCGGAGATAATCGATATGCCAGTGTGGGCGTAGGGCGACGCGGAGGTGATGGCTGATTCTGGCACGCAAACCACCTGTGCCAAACGCGGAGCCGACGTAAACGTAGCAGCCGGGATGGAGATAAAGGAGTCCCAGGCGACCGATGCGGAGGCGGCGAGCGCTGGCGCACGCGAGCACCAGCGCATACGTTCCGAAGGCGGCCGGGATCACGAAACCATTATCGCCTGGGTGGGCAAGACCTCTGGCCGTTCGGCATGATAGCGGTTGGTCGCCCGGCACTCCCGGTTAAGGTTGTGTTGAGTTAATGTCTGCAAAAGCAGGGGTTCATTGCGGCTACCAGCATGATACTTGAAGGCCGGAAATGTCGAGGACATGAGCGGCCATCAGAAAACGTAGTCTTTGAACAGGGGCTTGGTGGCCTTCTGCAGCCATGGAGACTTCCGCTGACGCGCGGCACACTCATGGCACACCACTCTAATTGATTGATTTGTTGGGAGTTAATGAAAAGGAGGCTGATCGGGGTTCAGCCATCAGCGGCGTAACCGCGTTTCCGCTCGGCCGTCATGGGAAGACAAAGCGCGTCTCGCTTCCGGCACTGGTCGCCCGAGTGAGTGGGCCACCCACTATCGCGACTCTGGGTGGCGCGCGCATGAGAGTCAAGCTCCAGGCCGTCGGCTTCGTGACCGCTTCGTTTCTATTTGTCAGGCAGCGTACTGGACAAATGCACGACTGAAATCCGTCATCATTGGCCGACGGGGCAATTTATTCTCTGTAAACTATTGATTTAATTCTGGCGGAGAGAGGGGGATTCGAACCCCCGGTACAGGTTTAAGCCCGTACGACGGTTTAGCAAACCGCTGCTTTCGACCACTCAGCCACCTCTCCGCGTCTGTCGCACCCGATTTCGGCGCGTTATGGTCGGCGTCACCACATTATACTTCGATTTTCGTCTTGCATGGGACGATTGTCGGCGGTTGAATGCGCAGGTCTTCGCGTGAGGCTTTAGCCATGGGGTGGGGGCTCACGACGGTTTTTGATAAGTCTGTTGTTTTCAGCGAATCATGTCTATAACCGATGGAAGGAACCCAGCAAGATGGGCGCAGTGCCATGGGTTGAAAAGAAATTCCGGCGACCGCCCAAAACCAGGTAAAATAAACACTTAGATGGCCGAGGAATCCCTGACGGAGTTGTTGCGGGACTTCCGCTCGGGGGACCGGGCGGCATTAGACCGCCTGATTCCTATGGTATATGCCGAGTTGCGGCGCCTGGCGGCAAACTGCTTACGCCAGGAGCGGACGGGGCACACCCTGCAGCCGACCGCGCTGGTGCATGAATGCTACATGCGGCTGCTTGCGCAGCAACCGCCGGAATACCAGAGCCGCTCGCATTTCTACGGTGTAGCCGCGCAGGTCATGCGGCAGATTCTGGTGGATCATGCGCGCACGCGGAACGCAGCCAAGAGGGGCGGCGGAAGCGAGAAGCTGTCGCTGGACGAGGCGTGGCACTACAGCGAAGCGCGTGCCGCCAGTTTAATCGAATTGGACGACGCTCTCGCGGCCCTGGAGCAGGTGGACGCGCGGCGCGCCCGCATGGTCGAGATGCGGTACTTCGGCGGGCTCACGGCCGAGGAGTCGGGCGAGGTTCTGGGCATTCCCGCCCAACAGGTCTATCGCGAGCTCCGGGTGGCCCAGGCGTGGCTGCAACGCGAACTCGACCGGCGGCCTTCGGAGCCGAGCTGAGATTCCGGGGTAAGGGCGCGGGAGCATCACGAACGGAACCGCGGGGAATGAGGGTGGATCGCGGTTCCGCGTGAGAAACTCCGAATGCCAAAACAGTTTCCGCCGACAGCACCTCAATTCGAAGTGAGATAACCGTGCAGGGTCACATCCGCGCAGCCTGTGTTGCCGGGCCCGGTGCCGTTTTCCACGTGAGATAGTCGCCGGCCGGCAGGTTGTCGACTTCGATGAACACGTCGCCGCAAACCGAGCTGCCGGTTCCGGCGCCAATAGCGATCATTCCCGCCGACGGACAATTGCCGGAGAAACTCGCTAAGGTGTCCGCATCCGCAACCGGATTGCCGAAGGCGCCGGTGACGATGTCTCCGGTCCTGAATCGGAATGGGCTCCGGCTTCGAAACTTTTGGAAAACTCAGACGATCCCGGAAATTCGCACCGAATTTTTCGCACTCTTGTTTGATGGCGGATATCGGCGTTCTGCCGGCCGTCATGGATCACCAAGATGAAACAACACTGGACGTGCGCGGTCTTCAATCGGGTCGTGCTACCGCTCGATTTGTCACGCGGCCCACACCAGGACAAACAAATGGTCAGGAACCAT
The DNA here is from genome assembly GCA_052148435.1 of Bryobacteraceae bacterium. Lineage (GTDB taxonomy): Bacteria > Acidobacteriota > Terriglobia > Bryobacterales > Bryobacteraceae > JBEKYD01. Next base: position 108,490 of record JBKQIF010000176.1, on the reverse strand, counting down.
ACGGAGGAAAAACTAATGCAAGCGAAGACTGAGGCGGCGGGGAGCGCGGCTGCGATCGTGCTCGGCCTCATGGCGGCGGCCGACCCGAACAAAAGGGGGATGTTCCCGGCGGCCATTCCCGACGACGTTACGGAGCGGCGGCCGGTTGGGTTCCATATCGACTTTACGCTGAATCCCGGCACTGGGTCGTGGACTGGGCCGGTTTACGCGGTTCCCGCCGGTCAGCGACTGGTCATTGACAGGCTTTCCACCAAGGTTACCGGACCCGCGGGTCAGCGCGCGTTCGTGGCCATCCAATCCTGGAGCGGATCGAGCGGGCAATACGTGGAATACTATCCGCCGATGCAATGGACGGTTTGTGGCCCCAACACGGACCAGGGTCTGGGCACCCTCGCAGTTCAGGAGTGGGCGGATCCTGGCTCCTTGATCTACATCAGCGCGCAGCGTCTCAAGGCCGACGCCGGCACGATGAAAGCGGCCATTACGTGGACCGGATACCTGATGCCGCTACCCTAGCGGCGCGTCGTAAGAAACCGCTCCCTGACGGTCGCGGCCTGGTAACTGGCTCATTCTACCGAGCAGCGCACGTTAGTAAGCGGTGCCTTTGACGTTCGACGGCGCCGGCAAAAACCGCGGGACCTTTTCCGCATGTATGATGTGAGGGACCGAGGGCGCTGGGTCTGCCCGAAAATACCGGCAAGGAGAGCGTCTGCCAGCCGACGACGCGGTGCGCAACAGCATGAACCCGGAAGCCGACCCGGAAACGCGGCGTAAGCGGGCCGAGGAGATTTTTTTCGCCGCTGCCGAGTTGCCGGGTAGCGACCGCGACGCTTTTCTGAGCGGGAAGTGCGGCAGCGACGCGGAACTCCGCGCGGAAGTCGAGAGTCTGTTGGCCTACGATGCACCCGACGGCCGGTGGATCTCGACGCTGGTGGAAGACGCCGCCGCGTCGGTGCTGGTGGGCGACCTGGCGCCGGGCTCTCACGTGGGGCCATACCGGGTTCTGCGGGAGATCGGCCGCGGCGGCATGGGCACGGTTTGCCTGGCGGAGCGGGACGACCAGGCTTACCAGAAGCAGGTAGCCATCAAGCTAGTGAAGCGCGGCATGGATATCGAAGCGGTAGTGGACCGCTTCCGGCACGAACGGCAGATCCTGGCCCGGCTGGATCACCCGTACATCGCCAAGCTGCTGGACGCCGGGAGCGTTCCGGACGGGCGGCCCTACTTCGTGATGGAGTACGTGGAGGGCCGGCGCATCACCGACTATTGCGACCTGCACGGGCTATCGGCCGAGCAGCGTTGCGAGCTGTTCCGCAAAGTATGCGACGCGGTGGGTTACGCCCACCGCGCCCTGGTGATCCATCGCGATCTCAAGCCGGGGAACATCCTGGTGGGCGAGGACGGCATCCCCAAGCTGCTGGATTTCGGTATCGCCAAGGTGCTGTCGGCGGGGGGCGAAGGCGAAGCTCAGACGCTCACCGCGGCGGCGGCGCGGATGGGCACGCCGGAATATGCCAGCCCGGAACAGATCCGCGGCGTGCCGGTGACCACCGCCGCCGACGTTTTTTCGTTGGGCGTGCTGCTGTACGAGTTGCTGGCCGGGGAGCGGCCCTATTCGCTCGATACGCTCACCCCGGCGGCTCTGGAACGGGCGATTTGCGAGGACGATCCGGAGCGTCCCAGCACGCTGGACGCGAGGCGGCTGCGCGACCGGACGCCGAGCCGCGGTTTGCGGCAGCTTGCCGCGCGGCTGCGCAAGCCGCCCTCGCGGGTGGGAGCGGAGCTGGACAACATCGTGCTGATGGCGATGCGCAAAGAGCCGGAGCGCCGCTACCGTTCGGCGGACGAACTCAGCGAAGACGTTCGCCGCTACCTGGCGGGCCTCGCGGTGCACGCCCGTGGGGACAAGTTCTCTTATCGCGCCGGGAAGTTCCTGCGGCGCCACCGGTTGAGCGTACTGGCCGCCGGAGCGGCGGCGCTGAGCCTGATCGTGGGCGCGGCCGTGGCGGTTCGGGAAGCGCGGGTGGCGGACGCGCAGCGCCAGCGCGCCGAGCGTCGCCTGCAGCAGATGGTGGAGCTGGCCAACCATTCCCTGTTCGACATTCACGACACGCTCGAGAAGCTTCCCGGCGCTACCGAAGCGCGCCGCCAGATCGTGAAAACGACGCTGGATTTTCTGGACAAGTTGCGGCGCGACGGCGACAACGACCCGGCCGTGAGCGCGGCACTGGCCAGCGCCTACATGCGCATCGGCGAGGTGCAGGGCCGACTGGGAGACTCGCTAGGCGCGCTGGCAAGTTACAGCCGCGCCAGAGAAATCCTTCAGGACTTGACCAAGAGCCGGCCGGGCGACAGCGCCCTGGAGCGTAAGCTGCTGGAGTCGGAGCTCGACATGGCGGCGCAGTTGGGCGTCCTCAACCGGGTTCTGGAGGCGCGTGCCCTGCTGGCCGAAGCCATCCCGCGCGCCGAAGCCCTCGCGTCGCGAGACACAGGCAACCGGGACTTGTCTGCCCTGCTGGCCGGCGCGTATCGGGAGATCGCCGATCAGACCCAGCGCGGATTGCCCGGACAGGCGGCCGACTACGCGCGGAAATCCGTTCGGCTGGCGGAGAAACTGGTCGCGGGCGATCCCGGCAGCCGATCGCTGCGGGAGCAGTTGGGCCAAAGTTACGAAACTCTCGGTCTTAGCTTGGAACTCCAGACAGGCGGCCTGCCGGCCGCACGCAGCGCCTTCGAGAAGGCAGTTGGCGTGTGGGAAGCGCTCTCGGCGCGCTACCCCAACGACGCTATTGTGCGCCGCTACCTGTCCAGCAGCTATACCAACATGGGAGACCTGTTGGGCGATGCCCGCAGGGGCTTCTACGATCTTCGCCTGGCGACCGCGTACTACCGCAAGACCGTAGCGATGGCGGAGGCGGCTTCCGCGGCCGACCCCACAGACACGGAGGCGCGCCGCAACCTGAGTGAGGCCCTGTTCCGTTACGGATATTCGATGACTGCGCCGGGCGAGCGCGCCGCGTCCATCGAGGTGTTGCGCAGGGCAGTAGGGGTCGCCGAGGAAACCCACCGGCTCGATCCCGCCAATGCGGACTATTGCATGGCCGCATCCTACGCCCAGCGCCGCCTGGGCGAGCGTCTGCGGCAGGCCGGCGATTCTGCCGCCGCTCTGGCGGCTTACAATCGCGCGCGGGAGCTTGCCCGCCAACTGGTGGATGCCGAACCTAGGAACCAGTCGGCGCGCGGCGCTCTGGCTGAATCCGATAAATACACGGCCGATCTGCTGGCGCAATCCGGCGATCGGGGCGCCATCGGTTACATGCTGCACGCCGCCGCGCAAGTGGACGCGGCAATCCAATCGGGCGAGGGCGCCTTGCCGGTGCGCGTTTATAAGCCGCGCTGCCAGCGCTGGCTCGGCGACATTTATGCCGTGCTGGCAGGCAGGGACTCCAGCCTCGCAGCCAGGCGTGACGATTGGAAGAACGCCCGCGCAGCCTATGCGCGCGCCGCCGATGAGTATCGCTCCCTGATCGGCGTACCGGGCGGAGAGCGGTACGCCAGGCAGTTGAGCGAGACCGAGCGGCTGGTGGCCGACTGCGACAGGCGGCTGAAGTAAAGGGGCTTTCAACCTCTCAGCACGCAGGGTTCAGCTTTCCGCTTTCCGCGCGCCCAGGTGGAGGGCCACGATACCGCCGGTGAGATATTCGAATTCGACGGCGTCAAAGCCGGTGGCGCGCATCCGGCTGGCGAGGTCGCGTGCGGTGGGGAACTTGCGAACCGATTCGGGGAGGTAGGTATAGGCGTCGCGCGAGCCGGAGAGCGCGCCGCCGATCCAGGGCAGCACGCGGCGCGAGTAGAAATTGTAGAGCGCGGCGAAGGCCGGGTTGGGCGGCTGCGAGAACTCCAGAATGGCCACCACCCCGCCGGGCGCCAGCACGCGCGCGATTTCCTCCAGGCCGGTCTCGTAATTGGCCAGATTGCGGAAGCCGAAAGCGACCGTTACCAGATCGAGCGAGCGGTCGCGGAGGGGCAGGCGCAGGGCGTCGGCCTCGAAGGTTATCGCCCTGGCGTGCCGCTGCGCGATTTTCCCTTTCGCCGCTACCAGCATGGGGTGGCAGAAATCCGAGCCCAGCACCACGCCGCCGGCGCGCCGTTCCAGCGCCAGCAGCAGATCTCCGGTACCGCAGCACAGGTCGAGCACGCGCGCGCCGGGGCGGTCGAGAACGGTCCTCACGCGCTTCACCGAGTGGGCGCGCCAGTAGCGATCCATGTTGAAGGAGAGCAGGTGGTTGGCGAGGTCGTAGCGGGTTGCCACGCGGCCGAACATCTGGCGCACCCAGCGCGCGGCTTCCTGTTCGTCGCGGGCGCCTTCCGGCGTAGTGCCCTTCATGACAGCGCGAAGACGATGGCTTCCCGCACCAGGGCCGGGTCGACCTCGGAAACCACGGTTACTTCGCCTACCTTCACCGGCAGCACAAAATGCACTTTGCCTTGCACGGTTTTCTTGTCGTGCACGAGCAGCGCCAAAAGGCGGTCCGCGGAGATGCCGTCGAGCGGCGGAACCGGCCCATAGAGGCGGATGAGCTGGTGGATTCTTTGGGCTTCGGGCGGTGAGCAATAGCCGGCCTTTTCGCCCAGCCAGGTTGCGGCGCGCATGCCGAACGCCACGGCCTCGCCGTGTACCAGGCGTTGGTAAGCGGTCTCGGTTTCGAGCGCGTGGCCGAAAGTGTGGCCGAAATTCAGGATGCGGCGCAGGCCGCCTTCGCGCTCGTCGGCGCCGACCACCTCGACTTTCATGCGCACCGATTCGGCGACGATATGGTCGACGGCCTCCGGGCTTCGCGCCAAAACGGCGGCGCTGTGTTCGGACAGGTAATCGAACAGCGCCGGCTCACGGATGATACCGGCTTTGACGATCTCCCACAGGCCGGAGCGGAATTCGCGATCGGGCAGGGTGTCCAGGACGGCGGGGTCGATGAGAACGGCGGCGGGCGGATGAAAGCAGCCGATCAGGTTCTTGCCGCCGCGCAGATTCACGGCCGTCTTGCCGCCGATGGAGGCGTCCACCTGCGCCAGCAGAGTGGTGGGCACCTGCACCACGGGGACGCCGCGCATGAAGATGGCCGCCAGAAACCCGGCCATATCGTTGACGATGCCGCCGCCGAAAGCGACGACCACGCTGGAGCGGTCGCCGCCGCGCTCGACCATCTCTTCGGCCAGCGCCTCGAGCGGCGCCAGGCGCTTTTGCTCCTCGGTGCCGGGGAGGAACAGGACCTCGTGCGCGCGCCGGTCGAAGGCTCGGGCCAGCGCGTCCCCCTTGTGCCGCCAGACATCTGCGGTGGAAACGACAAAGACCTTTCCGGCCTTGTCCGGCATGTAGCGCGCCACGCCGGCAACGATGCCGCGCTCGACCACGACGGTGTAGGAATGGCCGGCGGCCGCGACGCGAAAAGAAGGCATAGGGAAGTTGTACCATGCATTCGCGCGCAGGCAGGTAATCGCGATCGGGTGGCTACGGACAGACGGAAAAGACACTACCATGAAGAGGGCGAGACGAATGAATGAGCCACCGAGGGTGTATCTGGAGACGAGCTTCATCAGCTATTTGGCGGCTCGGCCCAGCCGCGATATTCCAACTGCGCAGCGCCAACTATCGAGCTCGGTCTGGTGGAGTCAACACCGTGCCAGCTATCAACTCTGCGTTTCGCCGTTCGTGGAGCAGGAGTGCAGACGCGGGGACGCCACTGCGGTCGCGCGGCGACTCGCGTATTTGGAGGAGGCTTTGATGCTACCTCCGCGCGCCGAAGTCTCCGTACTAAGGGACGCCCTCCTGCTTCCGGATGGTCCACTGCCGCCGCGTGCCGCCACGGACGCTCTTCACATTGGTACCGCTGCCTTTTACGCGTGCGACTACCTCTTGACCTGGAACTTCACCCACATCGCCAATGCGCGCCTCCGCCCGATACTCGATAATATCGTTAGGGAGCAAGGCTATGAACCCGCAACAATCTGTACCCCGGACGAACTCACAGGAGGATTCAATTGAAACGGGCGACATTCTCGCCGAAATGCACGCACTCCGCGCAAAGCACGCCCGGGAGCACGCTGACGATCCCGAGTCCATCACCCAAGATCTCATAGCGGGGTTCGTGAAGGACCACCCCAATTTCCACTGGGCGGACGTCACGCCCGGCCGCCGGCGGTCGAGGCCGTAACGCCGCCAGGAAAGCCTTTGGCGCGCGGTTCGGGGAGGAGAAGCGGTCAGCTAAATCGCATCGTCGTGCGGCGGCCGGTGGCGCTGGCGAGGGCGTCGATATGCTTGACGCACGCAGACAATGGACAGGAGTGATGCCTCGATTCGAGATCAATTTCTTGGACGACCGCGCCGACGAATCTCTGCTAAATGAGGTTCGCCGTGTCGCTGCCGGGTACTCTGGCGGCAACTTAACCCTCGTTGAATTCTCAAAGCTGCCGTCACGGGTCTCGGGACGAACCCTTCGGCGGCGGTTCGGAACTTGGGACAGTGTCTTGGAGAAAGCGGGCTTGGCGCACCTGTACACCGCCCCAAGACGCTACACCGACGGACAATGCTTCGAGAATCTGGCCAACGTATGGACCCAGCTTGGACGATGCCCGGAATTCAGGGAATTAAAGGAGCCGCCTTCGGTCATCAGCCCCGATACCTACGAACGTCGGTGGGGAACCTGGCGAAAGAGCCTGAAGGTCTTCGTAGATTGGGCCAATTCCGAAGGTCCGGTAACGCCTCCCGAGGCCAATAGCGATTCCGGTGTAGTTAGGATCGCCAGTCGCGAAGCCAATTGTCGGGATGTGAGGCCCGGCTTGCGATTCAAGGTGTTTATGCGAGATCGTTTCCGCTGCGTCTCTTGCGGTCGAAGTCCCGCCACACACCTGAACATTGAGCTTCATGCCGACCACATTCTCGCGGTGGCAAATGGCGGAAAGACGACACTTGAAAACCTTCAGACCCTTTGCCACGAATGCAATCTAGGTAAGGGCCGCACCGTGCTTTCCTGAATCCGAGTGTGTCGGGCATATCAATGCGCTAGCGAGTGCGGAAAGAACCGGCGGCGAGATCGCCGCCGCTACGCGCGCGTGAGAAGCTGATTGCTGAGCGCCGAAGGCTGAAAGCTTCTTATCTATCCATCTGGTTCGGTGACGCCCGCACGGCGCGCTCGAAGGCCCAGCCGCGAATGTGGTGGATCTGTTCCTTCATGGTGCGGGACAGGGGGACGATGCGGACGGCGGTATCGATGAGGTCCTGCTCAGAGATCCGGCGGCCTTGCAAGCGGGCCTCGGTGATGGCGGAGACCACGCACTGCTCCACTTCGGCGCCGGCCCAGCCAGTCGTAAAGGCGACCAACTGCTTCAGGTCGAAGGCGGCGGGATCGACGCCGCGGCGGCTGAGGTGAATCTTGAAGATCTCGATGCGCTCATCGTCCAGCGGCAGGTCGACGAAGAACACCTCGTCGAAGCGGCCCTTGCGGATCATTTCGGCGGGGAGCAGGTCGATGCGGTTGGCGGTGGCGGCGACGAACAGGCCGCGGGTCTTTTCCTGCATCCAGGTGAGGAAGAAGGCGAAGATGCGCCCCTGCTCGCCGCCGGACTCGGTGGAGGTGATGCCCATCTCGATCTCGTCGAACCAGAGCACCGCGGGCGCCATTTCCTCCATCATGCGGCAGGCCTGCACAAATGCTCCCTCCGGCTTGCCGTGCCTGCCGGAAAAGATCTCGATCATGTCGATGCGGTAGAGCGGAAGCTCGAAACTGGAGGCGATGGCCTTTACCGAAAGGCTTTTGCCGCAGCCGGGAATGCCCATGAGGAGCACGCCTTTGGGAACGATTTCCGAATCGAGCTCGTCCCGCATCTGAAAGAGTTTGCGGCGCTCCAGCAGCCATTTCTTCAAGCCCTGGAGACCGCCGATCTCGCCCAGGCCGGTGGGGTCGGCCACAAATTCGATGAACCCGGTGCGATTGACCAGCAGGCGTTTCTCTTCGAGCACCGCCGGCAACGCTTCCGGGCCGAGTTGCGGGCTCGCCGCCAGCGCACGGCGGAGGGCGTAGCGGGCTTCGTCGAGGGTGAGACCTTGCAGCGCGGAGGCAATCGAGTGGATAACGGGAGCGGGCGGGGAAATGTGCGTGGTTTCTTCCCGCAGGAAAGCCGAGAGCTCCTCCACGTCGGGCGGGCGGAGCTCGACGAAAATGACGCTGCGCTCGATCTCTTCCGGCAGGAACCGCACCGGAGAAGTGATGACCACGTACTTGCCGCGGTCCAGACAGGCTTCATAGACGTCGCGCAGGCGCCGGCGGATTTCCATGGAGTCGCGCAGCGGTTCGTGGAAATCCTTGAGGTGGAAGATGGCGCCGCCGGCATGCGCGGCGATGAAATCCAGCACGGCGCGGGGCGATAACGTGCCGGGCTCGGCGGCGCCGTCGCGGCTCATGCCTTCGGTGAGACTCCATTCCCAAACCGGCGTTGGCCCGGGGGCGAGCCGCAGGGAGACCTCTCGCAGCACGCGGCGCACGCGCTGTTCTTCCGACGACCGGATGTAGGTAAGCGGCCGGCCGGACTCGAAAATGTCCCGAATCAGCCTGGCCGCGCGGCTCTCGGCGGGGCCGGCATGGCCGGGTGCGGCGATGGGAGACTGCGCTTGGTTGCTGGCCATTTCAGAAGGATTCGGTATTGGGGCTGCCTTCTTCATTATGGGCGAAGGAAGCGGGCTTGGGACTACGCGGCGCACCTACTTAGGACGTTCGCGGAGCTGCTAAAGTTTGAGCCGGCTCGCCCGCGTCGAACTTTGGGGGCGCGGGAGGGTATGCTGCATGGACTGGACGTTATGATACGGGACACGGTAATCGGCTACAATGGTGGGGCGTAAGGAGGCCAATCATGCAGCCCGTTCTAACCGCTGGTTTTGCCGGCCTGGGTTTTCCCGAAGTACTGGCGATCGCCGCCGTTGCCGTCCTGCTATTTGGCGGCAAGAAGGTTGGCGAGCTCGGCAAAGGGCTCGGCGAAGGAATTCGTAACTTCAAGACCGCTATAAAGGGCGACGAAGAAACCAAGAAGGAAGAAGAAAAGGTCGAATCGAAGAAGTAATACGGGCTTCGGGGCCGCTCGCACTCGAAGAGCCGGCCTCCTTCGGCTTCCAATTTCCTGGCGGAAAAGAGAAACCCCGCGATGCCGTATAGGCCTCACGGGGTTTTGTGTCTGGAAAAAGCCGGACTACTTTGCCTTCTTAGGCGGAACGATCGCATCCTTGGCGGCCTTGGCCACGCGGAACTTCACGACCTTCTTGGCCGGAATCTTGATGGACTCGCCGGTTGCCGGGTTGCGTCCCATGCGGGCTTTGCGGTCCTGGCGCACCAGGCGTCCCAGGCCGGGCAGCACAAATACGCCGTTCTTTTTCACCTCGGTGACGGCCACGCTGGACAGGTGCTCCAGGAAGGCCTTTGCGGTTTTGTTACTCGTTTCGGTATGTTCCGCGAGTAGTTTGACAAGTTGCGTCTGAGTCAATCTAGTAGTCGCCATATTTCTCCTTGTGATTCTCCCAAATCGTTTCCATCGATGTTCGAGGCCCCTGCGCTCGAACAGGGCTCACGGGCGCGGGCCTCGTTTCGATTTCAATCATACGGGAAGGTCATGGGGTTGTAAAGGGGAAAACCACTCAAAAAGCCCGATTTTCCGCGTTTTTTTTGCGCGGGTATCGCTGGAATGCCCGGTTTACGGGCGTTTCACGCATTCCGGGCCGGGTGGAAACGCGAGGGACCCCTCGGCAGGTGCCCCGCCGGCTTTGTTTTTCAGCACCAGGAACCGCGCCGTGCCGGCGCGGCCGGCTTCGAGCGAGATGCGGGTAGCGGCGTGCAACTTGAGCGCGGGACCGCCCGCGCTGGTCTCCGCCGCGCCCGAATCCGAGGCACGGGAACGGATTTGGTTCAAAAACAAAGCAACGCAACTTGTTTTGGCCGTAGCGCGGGCGAGTTTGCGCAGGCCGGCGGCCAGAACGCGGCCTTGCAACCCCGGGCCGCTGGCGCCGATGCCGGTTTCCAGTTCGAGCGAGGGCACGAGCGCCGCGGCGGAATCGATCACCAGCAAATCGATGGCGCCGGAGCCGGCCAGCGATAGCGCCATGGTGAAGGCCTGCTCGGCGGATTCGGGTCGCAGCACGGGCAGGCGCGCGAGCGAGAGTCCCCAGCGGGCGGGCGAAGCCGGGTCGAAGGAATGTTCGGCGTCGATCCAGGCCGCGGCGCCGCCCTGCCGTTCGAGGTTGGCAACCATGGCTACCGAAAGAGTAGTCTTGCCGCTGCCGGGCGGTCCGAAGATCTCCACGATTCCGCCCCGCGGCAAGCCACCGCCCAGAGCCCGGTCGAGGACGGCGAAGCCGGTGGGCAGCAGATCGAAGACCCGCAGGGGCATACGGGCCAGCTTGCGCTGAATCGTACGCCGGCGATCGTCATCCGTGGCCACGAGAAAGCCTTCAGCGATCAGCGATCAGTAATCAGCCTCGGACCGCGCCGGTGTGGCTGGCCGCTGACTGCCGACAGCCTGAACCCTAGCGGCGGGCGGGCGCGGCGGCCTTGGCCGCGGAATTGGGCGGCGGAACCGGCGGCGCTTCGGCTGCGGCCGGCTCGGATTTGATCAGCCCCAGCGCTTTCCGCAACTCGATGTCGACGGACTGGCGGATATCGGGGTTGTCTTTGAGGAACTGGCGGGCGTTCTCGCGTCCCTGGCCGATGCGCTCGCCTTTGTAGCTGAACCACGAGCCGCTCTTTTCCACCAGATTCTGCGCCACCCCCAGATCCAGCAGGTCGCCTTCCTTCGAAATGCCCTCGCCATAAATGATGTCGAACTCGGCTTCACGGAAGGGAGACGCCACCTTGTTCTTGACCACCTTCACCTTGGTACGGTTGCCCACCACGGCCTCGCCGTCTTTGATGGCCGCGATGCGCCGGATATCCAGCCGGACGGTGGCATAGAACTTGAGCGCGCGGCCGCCGGTGGTGGTCTCGGGATTGCCGAACATGACGCCGATCTTTTCGCGAATCTGGTTGATGAAGATCAGGCACGTGTGCGATTTCGAGACGATGCCGGTCAGTTTCCGCAGGGCCTGCGACATCAGGCGGGCTTGCAGGCCCATGTGGCTGTCGCCCATTTCACCGTCCAGTTCGGCCTTGGGCACCAGTGCCGCGACCGAATCCACCACCAGCACGTCGATCTGGCCGGAAGCGATCAGGGCGCCGGTGATTTCGAGCGCCTGTTCGCCATAATCGGGCTGCGAAACCAGGAGGTTGTCGATATCCACGCCGAGTTTTTTCGCATAGGCCGGATCGAGCGCGTGTTCCACGTCGATGAAGGCGGCCATTCCACCAGCCTTCTGGGCTTCGGCGATGACTTGCAACGCGATGGTGGTTTTGCCCGACGATTCCGGCCCGAAGATTTCGTTGATTCTGCCGCGCGGAAATCCGCCCACGCCGAGGGCTGCATCGAGGGAGATGCTACCGGTGGAAATCACCGACACCGGCACGATCGCACCCTTCGATCCGAGCCGGAGAATGGATCCCTTGCCAAACTGTTTCTCGATCTGGCTCAAGGCCAGATCCAAGGCGCGCGCGCGCTCCTTCTCGTCCATGTGGGATTTCGCTCCTGGAAAAGTTGACAGCCTTATTGTAGCAGCGGCGGCTATAATTGGCTGAAGAGGCTGTCATGATTGGTCGTGTCCGCTTGGCCGGTATTTTCTCGGCGATTCTTTTCGCGTTTTTCCTGGCCGCCGCGCCCAAGGACGTGCCCAAGCCGCCGATACCCTCGGCGGAGGGCGAGAACGAGGACCTGATCCTGCAGGTGAAGCTGTATACCGACGGCGAGGCGGTGAAGCAACTGTTGGGCGACGATCTGGGCGGACATTATATTGTGGCCGACATCAGAGTGGAGCCGAAGTACGGCAAAGAGGTGGCGGTCGACCGCGACGATTTCCTGCTGCGGACCAACCAGGACGGCGACAAGACGCATTCCTACGTGGCCAGCCAGGTGGTCGGTAACGGCGCGGTGGTGAAATTGAAAAGCGACGGGCGGGGCCGGTCGAGCCCCGGCGGTCCGGGTGAGACGATCACCGCCCAGGTGGTCGTCAAAGAGCAGGGCGACAAGCCGCCGAATCCGCTGGAAAAACTGTTGAACGAGCGGATTTTGCCGGAAGGCAAGAGCTCCGGGCCAGTGTCCGGCCTGCTCTACTTTCCGATGGAGAAGCAAAAACTGAAGGACCTGGAGCTGGTTTACGGCGACGCCGGCAACCGCATTCGGGTGCGGTTCGTCGAACACCGCGGCCGGGCTGGTAAGATACCAAAATGACTCGTTTTCCTTCCTGGATGTTATGCGCAAGCCTGGCGGCCATGCCCGCCCTTGTTCCCGCCGCCGGCAAAGGCGATGCGGCAGCCGGCAAAGCGGTATTCGAGCAATGCGCCGTGTGCCACAATGCCGACAGCGCCGAGAAGAAAATGGGGCCGGGCATGAAAGGACTGTTCAAGAAAGAGAAACTGGCCAACGGCCAGAAAGCCACCGAAGCCAATATCCGCGCCAAGGTCGACCAGGGCGGAAACGGCATGCCGGCTTACAAAGATATGCTCAGCGATAAGGACAAGGACGACCTGATCGCGTATTTGAAGACGCTGTGAACGGTGGGTGGAGGGCATTGACGCCGTCCGCGGAGCCGGAGCGCCGCAGCACCACGAGCGGCGCCGATCCGCCGAAGTTGTCGCCATCGACCATGAGGAAATCAGTCCATAATGGTGAAAGGGGGTGCAATGACCATCACTTTGCCGCTTGAGCCGCAAGATGAAGCCCGGCTCATGGCTGCCGCTCAGGCGAAAGGCCTCTCCCTGGACGCACTGGTGCGCGCGGCACTGGATAGAGTTCTCGCGGAAGAGGCTGGGATCTCCGGGCCCGCCACGGGAGCCGCTCTCGTCGCCGCCATGCAGGCCTCCCCCTATCGCGAGATCGATCTCGGCGCTGCCCGCCATCGCTTCCCCGTGCGCGACGTCGGCCTTTGATGCCGTGGCTGCTCGACACCAACGTCCTCTCCGAACTGCGGCGTCCCAACCCTGAACCGAAGGTTGTGGGCTTTGTTGCCAGCCGGCCCCTGGACCAGCTCTATATCAGCGTGGTGACTCTGGCTGAAATCAGGTTTGGCATCGAACTTGTGGGCGAACCCGGCCGCCGCGCCGAGCTGCACGAGTGGCTCACGCGGAAGGTGAGGCCCATGTTCGATCAGCGGGTTCTCCCCATCACCGAAGACATCATGCTCAAATGGCGGCTTCTGGTCGAGGAAGGCAGGAAAACCGGCCACACGTTTTCCCAGCCGGACTTGATCATCGCGGCGACGGCTATTCATCATGGTTTAACCGTCGTCACGCGCGACCGTGGCGATTTCGACAAAGCGCGCGTCGTGGTGGTTAATCCCTGGAATGTGCTGTAGCCGGGAAATCCGGCGCAAGGGTCCCTGATTTCCCACGTGACGTCTTTCACGTACGGCTATCGGCGAGACAGGCGGATCTGCAAATCCCGGGTTTCCTCAACCCGACTTTCCGTTCCACCGGTCCCGGGCGCCTTCTTCCATGGCTCGCCCACCAGACTGCGCGGGACGACTGCGCGGGAAAGACTGAAGTGACGCCGGCCCAAGTCCCCGCTCTGGGACGCTCAGCTCCGTCCCAACACCGATTTTACGCGGTGACGGCGCCGTTTGCGGCGGTCCCTCACCACAGCGGTCTCCGCCGCTGCCCCAAGAAAGCCCTGCTGTGGCGCACGAAAGGCACCCGCCCGCCTTAGCCAAGCCGGCGGATTTCCGCCGCCACCACATCCGGATCTTCCATGGGAATGTAATGTGATCGGCCGGGCAGAAGGATGTCGCGGCCGCGCGCAAAGCGGGAAGCCAGGTCGGGGGCGGTGGGCGAGGCGCTCAGATCGAGAGGTCCGGGACCGCGTTCCATCCCCGCGCGCATCACCACGACCGGCGCGGCGATGCCTGCGATTACAGGGTACAGGTTGGCCTCAGGAGCCGTCGATTCGGCGTAAATTGACGCCTCGAAAGCCGGCGGGCAGGCCAGCACCAGACCGTCGTCGGCCGCGAGCAAGCCGAACTGGCAATAGTCGCGCAGAATTTCCGGGCGCCACCGGGAGAAGGGCTGGCGGTTGCGAAAGCGCTCGAACATCTGTTCCACCGAGTCGAAGTGAGCTTTGCGCCGCAAGGTAAAAGAGCCGTCGAAGGGCGCCTGGGAATATCGCTCCTGGGGATAAATGGTGGGATCGATCAGCAGCCACTTGGCGAAGGCGAGAGGGCGCAATGCCGCGGCCTGAACCAAGGCGTGGCCTCCCATCGAGTGGCCCACCGCCACCGCATCGCGCAGCCCGAAATGGTCGATGACGCGCGCCAGGTCGGCTCCGAAGGCGGGCCAGCGTGCCGGGAGCGGCGCCTTGCCGCTGCGTCCGTGACTGCGCGCGTCGATGGCTAAGGCCCGGCGGCCCGGCAGCAGGCGAACCACGGCGTCCCACAGCCTGCCGTGAAATGCGGTGGAATGCGCCAGGACCAGCGGCGGCTCTTCGCCCGGCCATTCCCACACCGCCAGATCGACCGCGCCGCCGGTCACCATCCGCAGCTCCGGCTGTTCCTGGGGAAAACCACGACTCTCCACAGAAAGATTGTCGCAGGATTCGCGGCCCTCAAAAAACAGTTTGCATCCGAAATGTTTTTTGGTTATTCTGAAGAAGCTCTGGTACTCAACTAAGCGCGCGAACAGCTATGGAAACAGCCGCGCACGGAATATTGACCCGCGATGAAATGGAGAGCAGGCGCCTGCTAGCCGCGCAGGACCTGCAAAATGGCGTTACCCAGTCTCAAGTAGCCCGTAGGTTCGGCGTGAGCCGGACCACGGCGTCCCGTTGGGGCCGGACTTTGCACGGCTCCGGCGTCGAAGCTTTGCGGAAACGGCGGGCGCCTGGCCGCCCCTGCCGCCTCAGTCAACTGCAGCTCAGCGGCCTCGCGGAAGTCTACCAGGCTGGACCGCGGCCGGCGGGTTTCGATAGCGATCGCTGGACCACGACGCGTTTCGCGACGGCGATCGAGGCTCGTTTCGGCGTGCACTACGATCCCGATCACGTAGGCCGCATCATCAACCGACTGGGCCTGCGACAGCGCGTGCGCGGGCGGGCGAAACGGAACGAATTGCCTTATGCAGCTCCCTACGCGCCCGGTCCGGTCGCGGTAAACCCGGCGATCGGCGCGGCAGTGTCCGCTTAAGTCGTCGGACTCGGAATTTGGGCTGCCCCACGGCCTTCCGTTCGCCTTGGGGCCTATGACCGGGAAATCCTACGTGCCTTGCGGAAGGAGGAGATACCGTACCAAAGCATGATCGCGGTGCAGGGTGCTCCAAACACGACACGGACTGTTTCGTGCGCGTGAAGCGCCGTCAAGAAACCGAAATAGATTCCTAACGATATGAAAAGGAACCCTATTACCTCGTTCCATAGGGTTCGCGCCGGTTTGATGACGGCAGGTATGACGTGCTTGAGAAAAGAGCGGCCCTGTCTCACGGCTTGTTGTTGCCACACGCTTCATGTTAGCAAACCCAAGCAAAATCGAGTTTTAAGACGGTTATTGCCCTTAAGCATTACATCCGCTCAGTCGATAGATAATATGGTTTCGGCTTGTGGACCCGGCCGCGCGTCCACTACAATCGGAACGGGTGGCCAGAGGCCGGTCGGCGCCGTGGAACGCGGACCGGGTCTGAGGCGTCCGCTTAATGTAAGGGAGTAGTCCGTGGATGAACCACTAAAGCACCTCATGCAGGAGCTCGGAAACGCCATCAACGATTCGTTATCGGATTCCGACCGGATCGCGGAGGCGATCGGCGAAATCAAAAGAGCCGGGTACGATGTATTCCTGGTTTTGGAGGCTACGATCGGCTTCAATCGCCGCAACGAATCGGACGAAGATGAGGAAACCGAAGAACCGGCGGAGACCGTGGAGGAACAACCCAAGCGGAGCTTCGAGGCAACCGGCAAAATCAAGTTCACCTCTCAGGATCACCGCTTCCTCCGCGCCTTGAAAATCGCGGTCGACGACGAATCCCGTTAACCGCATTGCCGGGCCGGCCTACCGTTCAGCCCAACAACTCGCCATAAAGCTCCCAGGTGCGCCGCACGGCATCTTCCCAGCGAAACGACTTTGCCCGCTCCAAACCGCGCCGCGCCAGCTCGCGCCGCAGATCTTCACTCCCGGTGACCTCGGCCAGCGCCCGGCACAACTCATCGGTATCTTCCGGATTCACCAGTAAGGCCGCGTCGCCGGCGACCTCCGGCAGGGCGGAACGATTGGATGCGATTACCGGCGTTCCCGCGGCCATTGCCTCCAGCACCGGCATCCCGAAGCCTTCATCCAGGGAGGGGAAGGCGAAGACGCTGGCGCGGGAATACCAGGCGGCAAGCTCGGCGGGTGTAGTATAGCCTGCCAGCACGATTCGCTCACGGGCGGGGCTGCGCCGGATGCGGTCGAATATCCGATCGGCTCCGTACCCCGCCGAACCGCTCAATACCAGACGCCACTCGGTGCCCACCGACTCGAACGCATCCACCAGGCGGGCGATGTTCTTACGTGCTTGCAGCGCGCCAACGCTCAGAATTACTTTCTCCCGCGGGCAGGCGGGAAACGCGAGCGGCCGCGTGCCGTGATGGATCACGCGCACCTTGCCGGCGGCGACTCCCAACAGCGAAACCACCTGCCGGCGGGTAAACTCCGAAACCGCCACGATGACGTCGCTGCGCGCGGCCGCGTCCCGCGCCTGACGGGCGAACCGGGCGCGAAACTCGGGCGTGGAATATTCCCCCGTCAACACGAATAAGTCGTGGAAGGTGGCGACCGCCAGCCGCAGCGGAATTTCCGGCAGGCGCTGATTGAGGCCATGGAAGAGATTGGCGCGGCGCGGCCCCCAGGGTTCGGCCAACAGTCCGCGCCGGGTATTGGCCGGCAGCGCGGCGCCGAACGAGCCGAAAAAGCGATGCGGCCGATAGCAGAATTGAAAGCCGGTCTCGGGATGCTGGCGTGCCAGGCCATACAGAATCTCGCGGGAATATAGCGCCACCCCCGAAGGGGAGCGGTCCAGGCTGTAAGTGGCATCGAGGGAAATAGTCAAGCTATTCCGTATTTTTTCATCTTTCGATGCAGGGTGGTGCGGCCAATGCCCAATAGCCGGGCGGCACGGGCGCGCTCTCCTCCGGTGGAGGCGAGCGCGCCGGCGATGGCCTTGCGCTCGCAAGCCTCGCACCGCGCCAGCGAAACCACCGGCGCCGCCGTCGGCAAAATTTCACGAGGCGCCGTCTCGCAGCCGGTATCGCAGCCCGCCCCGGCCCCAGCCGCCAGCGCGAGTTCGCTCTCGCCCGCCAGACTCGCATAAATGTGGTTCTGCAGCGGACTGGGCAGATCCGCGGCGCTCCATGCGCCTTCCGAATGCAGCGCGGCCATCCGCTCGATCGCGTGCAAGAGTTCGCGCACGTTGCCGGGCCAGTCGTAGGTGGCCAACGCCGTCACCATGTCCGCCGGAAGTTCGAGAACACCCGTTTCGAGCCTCGCGTTCCGTGCCCAAAAGTGGCGGATCAGCAGCGGTATGTCGCCCGGCCGGTCGCGCAAAGCCGGCAGACGAATGGGGAGCACGTTCAGCCGGTAGTACAGATCCTGCCGAAACCGGCCGTGCGCCACTTCCTCTTCCAAGTGCCGGTGCGTAGCCGCGACAATGCGGAGATCGACCTTTCGCCACTGCAGCGACCCCACCGCCCGGTATTCCCGCTCCTGCACCAGGCGGAGGAGTTTCACCTGCATTTCCGGCGGCAGGTCGCCGATCTCGTCAAAGAAGGCCGTGCCTCCGTCGGCAAGCTCCACCAGGCCCTTCTTATCCGCTACCGCGCCGCTGAAAGAACCCTTGGTATGGCCGAACAATTCGCTTTCCATCAAAGTTCCCACCAGCGAACCACAGTCGATGGGTACGAACTGGCCAAGAGGGTTGGCGCCGTGGATGGAGCGGGCGACCACCTCCTTCCCCGTTCCGCTCTCGCCGAGCAGAAGCACGGGCAGCCGATTCCGCGCCGCCTTGGCGATCATACGGCGCACCGCCTCGATTGCGGGAGAACACCCCACCAAATCAGCACCAATCCCGGTTTCGGGCCGTATCATTCCAAAGAACCCTCTATGGGGTATCTAGTCGGACGACGAAGGCATTTTTCTCGCCCAGTTGTTCCATAATTTGCGCGGCCAACCGATTGGCGCCGTCCTCGGTGGCTTCGGTTCCCACCAGGATCCGCCAAAGCGGCGGGCTGCCGGTGCGCGGTACCAGGCGCGCGGAACCATAGCGGACCGCCATTTCCCCGCGCAGGCGTTCGGCGGCTGCCGGGTCGCGGAATGCCCCCACCTGGACGGCAAACAGCCCTGCGGAGGCATTCTCCGGCGCGCGAATCACTTCCAGCCGCACTTTGGCAACTCCCGGTCCGATCAGATCGATTTGGCGAGCCGCCTGGTGGGAAAGATCGACGATCCTTCCGTCCACGAAAGGGCCGCGGTCGATGATTCTGACTTCAACCGTCTTCCGGTTGGTGAGATTGGTTACCCGTACCCAGGTCTGAAACGGGAGCGTACGGTGCGCCGCTACCAGGCTTTCCATGTCGTAAATTTCGCCATCGGCGGCCTGGCGGCCGTGATAAGGATAGCCGTACCAACTCGCCATGCC
Source organism: Bryobacteraceae bacterium (assembly GCA_052148435.1). Lineage (GTDB taxonomy): Bacteria > Acidobacteriota > Terriglobia > Bryobacterales > Bryobacteraceae > JBEKYD01. The sequence goes on along the minus strand of JBKQIF010000176.1, from coordinate 89,720 downwards.
GATTTCGGTGTGGCCGATGGCGGCGATGGCGGGAACCTTCGACGTGGTCCGCTTCTTATGAGCGCAGCCAGCCGCCACCAAGGCGGCCAGCGCCACCACCAGGGCCTTTCGCATGGCGTTGGTTCGATTATGCCACGGTATGGGTTAACTCGTGGCCGGCCGGCATTCTCCACTTCCCTTATGCTTTCGAGCGGATTACCTTACATAATGAATATTCCGTCAGGATGTTCCGTCAGGTCACGGGAGCGCTGTAAAGCTGGCGCCCCCCTCCGCCGATATGAGCATTATGCAGGACATGAGATCGGAAGTGAGGATGCTTTGCGCGGATATGGTCCGTGTGCGCTGGCGGGACGCGGCCGGCAAGACCCTCCGCGCGATGGGCTTGCTGGAAGACATTTCCCATTCCGGTGCATGCTTGCAACTGGAGACCCCCGTACCGCTGGCCGCGAAAATCAGTTGGGATTCCCACAAACACCGTTTCAGCGGGCACGTTCGCTACTGTGTGTACCGGGAAGTCGGCTATTTCGTGGGGGTGGAGCTCGAAGCCGGTTCGCGCTGGTCCCAGAAGTGCTTTAAGCCACAACATCTGCTCGATCCGCAGGTCCTGCTGCGCGCCGCCAGGAGGTAATCGACCTCCTCGCGAATCGCTCCAAACATCGCAACCCTCCAAAAAGAGGCGGGTTAATCCCTTTAGATAGCTCGGAAGGGCTAGTCACGTCTTCCCCGATCCGTTTGTTAAGATTAGGGCGGAGACGGTCAGGCTTCCAGCCAAGGACCGCGCAGAACTTGCCTTAACGCTCGCGGCACAAAACTCGTAACGGGGAAGTATATCTTCGCATCGGAAGAATGCCGGCAGCGAACCGGGATATTCCAAGGGCACCGCGAGTGCTGACGTTTGCGGTTACTCCTCCAAGGGAGAAGAGGAATTACATGAAAATCAGTGTATTGGGAGGCGACGGCTACTGCGGTTGGGCCACCGCTTTGTACCTGTCGCAAAAAGGTCACGACGTCTCGATTGTCGACAGTTTCGTCCGGCGGCAGTGGGATACCGACCTCGATGTCGAGACGCTCACGCCCATCCGTTCCATGGCCGAGCGGCTGCATATCTGGGAACGGGCGACCGGCAATCGGATACGGTTATATGTCGGCGATGTCACCGATTTCGAGTTTCTCGCGTCCACCATCGGCGAATTCCAACCGGATGCGGTGGTGCACTTCGCCGAGCAGCGTTCCGCCCCGTACTCGATGATCGACCGGCAGCATGCGGTCTTCACCCAAGTCAACAATGTGGTGGGCACGCTCAACCTGCTGTTCGCTCTGCGCGAGTCGCGGCCCGAGTGCCACCTGGTCAAATTGGGCACCATGGGTGAATACGGCACGCCCAATATCGACATCGAAGAAGGCTATATCGCCATCGAGCACAATGGCCGGAAGGACGTGCTGCCGTTTCCCAAACAGCCCGGCTCTTTCTATCACCTGTCGAAGGTGCATGACAGCCACAACATCATGTTCGCCTGCAAGATATGGGGACTGCGCGCCACCGATCTGAACCAGGGCGTAGTGTACGGCACGATGACGGATGAGGTGGCCCTCGATGAGGCCCTCATCAACCGCTTCGATTACGACGAAGTGTTCGGCACGGTGCTGAACCGCTTTTGCGTGGAAGCCGCCTGCGGCCATCCGCTGACGGTCTATGGCAAGGGCGGACAGACGCGCGGCTACCTGGATATTCGGGATACCGTACGCTGCGTCGAACTGGCTTGTCTGAACCCCGCCAACCCCGGCGAGTGCCGCGTATTCAATCAGTTCACCGAACAATTTTCGGTACTGGAATTAGCTCGCCTGGTGCAGGTTGCCGGACGCAAACTGGGGTTGCAGGTGGAAAGCGAGCACTTGCCGGATCCGCGCGTGGAAGCGGAGGAGCACTACTACAATGCCCGGCATTCCAAACTGGCGGCCCTCGGCCTGGAGCCGCATTTGCTCTCGGAGTCGCTGCTCGACTCGCTCATGAACATCGCGATTCGCTATCGGGGCCGCATTAACGAGTCGCTGTTCCTGCCACAGGTGAATTGGCGCAACGCGCGCAACGCACGCTCCAAAACACTCACCATGGCGGCGGCCGGCGGCCATGCCGCGAACGGACGTTACGAGGAAGCCAAAGACGCAGCGTCGCAAGGCGACTGAAAATCCCAAGCCTCGGCCAAGCGCCTAATTTACCGTGTGCCGGGCCTTCAAGGCAAACGGCGCGATTTCGACGTCGAACTCCTCCCCGCCGGAGCGGATCATCCGGTAGGTGCCGTGCATCATGCCCATGGGCGTTTCAATCGGGCACCAGGAGGAATACTGGAAGGACTGGCCGGGCGCCAATGCCGGCTGCTGTCCAACCACGCCCGGGCCTTTCACTTCCTCGGTGCGGCCCGTGCCGTCGGTGACGATCCAGTGCCGGCTCAGAAGTTGAACCGTCTCGCTTCCCTGGTTGGTAATCCGGACCGTGTACTGAAACACCCATTGACCCTCCGAAGGCCGTGAGTTTTCCGGAGAGTGTTGGGAGAGAACTTCAACCCGAATGCCGCGGGTGAGCGCGTCAGACACCGGGGCGAGATCGGAGCGCAACTCTGCCATAGTCAATTACCGATCCTACCCTACTCAGTGGCGCGCCGCACCTCAGGCGTAAATCGGCTCCAGCTTGCCGACCACGTACGCCCCACAGCGCTCGTAGCTGGCTCGCGGGCCCTGGCGGGCGATGTCCAGGTCGACAATCAGCCAGCCCTTAAACGAGACCGATCGAAGCACGCGATGGCATGCCGGGAAATCGATTTCGCCGTCGCCCAGATCGAAAATATTTTGCGGAAACGCTGGCGCCCCGCGCTTGGCATCCTTGTAATCGGCCAGCATCAGCCGGCTCTGGTAGCGTTCCAGAATCCTGGGTACATCCATGCCCGCCAGGTGGAGGTGCGCCGTATCGGGCGACAGGCGGAACAGCTTCGCATCCGTCATCCGCATGCAGCGGTCCAGCTCGTCTTCGTTCTGCACCATCTGGCCCATGTGGTTATGCAAGCCCGCCTGGAAGCCCATCTCTCCAGCCACCTCACCCAGGCGGTTGTAGCACTCGCACATATTCTTGAACGCGCCTTCGGCCTCCCCCAGCTTGCGGTTGGGCGAGAAGACCACCAGCCGGCTGGCGCCGAACTCTTTCAGGAACGTCATGGCCTGGCGCGCGCTGTCCAAAACGTCCTTCTGCTTGGATGCGTCCTGCGCCGGACCGTTGAACGAGATGGTCACCACCTGCAAGCCCCGCTTCGAGACTTCTTTCTCCATCTGCTGCTGGGTGATGCCGTAGATTTCCAGTATTCTCGGGAACTGCGTCAGGCGCAATCCGATGAAACCGGTATCGTGCATCACATCCAGAATGTCGGTGAACTGCGAGCCTTTGAATGAGGTCGTCCACAGATTCGACCCCAGTCCCCATTTGACGTTCTTGTTGGCCGGAATTCGCTCCGCCGCCCGGCCCAGCGTTGCCGCCATAGCGCCCAGCGCTTTCATAGCCGTTCTTCGTGTCGTCATAGTCTCCACTCTCCGGCGTCAGACGCGCCAGTTGATTCCCACGTTCAGTTTCTTGCGCGCGAATTCCAGGCTCCGCTCCAGGTCGAGGCGCTGCCGTTCCTTGAGCGCGTCCTCGAGTACACGCGCGCGCGCCGGCGGCCCGTTCCTGCATGTATGGTGCACCGTTCCGAATGGCAGGCCGGCGGAGGCCCCAAGATTCTCATCAATTCTATCCCGTTCCGTGGCCCGCCGGGTATCTGCCTTTAGACCCGCTCAAATTCGTTTTGGTGCCCCTCTTCGTCGCCCACCAGGCGTTCGAAAAGCTGCTTCGACACGGCGTCAGCGTTGGCCCCGCATGTCTGCGCCGCGCCGTTGTAGTCGCGGGCGCTACCCCCCTTCCATTTCGATCGCCTTGACCAGCATTCCGGCGGGATCGGAGAAGGTCTCGACCGGCGCGGCCGTTGCCATCCGTACATCACGTTTTGTGCATTTTTGTGCACCGCCAAAAGGTCCATCGCGCATCCGAAGAAGGCCAGGGGCGGACTTAAATGCCTGTAATAGCGTCAGTTAGGCACAAAAACGGCTTCGTTCGGGAAGCGCCGCGGGGCGGGCGCTTTGTGCATCTTTGTGCGCCCTTCTACAGCGCCAACTGGCCTCGATGGGTGCGGGCAAGCCGCGCTTTCAGGCGCTGTTCGCGGCGGCGCATTTCGGGGGTATCTTCCAGCGCCAGGGCGGTGCGAGTCATTTCGAGAGCCATGGCATAGTTGCGCTGGCGGTGCTCGTAATCCTTGGCCAGCGTCTCGAGGGCGCGCACTTGATACGGGTTGCGCGATTGGGCCAACTCGGCCACCACGCCCAAGGCCGCTTCTTCCCTTCCCAACCGGCGTTCCAGGGCGGCCGTGTCCCAGAGGGTGCGAAACAGCAGGTGATCGGGCAGGCCGAGATCCACCGCGCGGCGGAGCAGGTCGAGGGCTTCCTGGTGCCGTTCGGCCTGGGTGAGCCAGCGCGCCAGGCCGACCAGGTCTGCGCCGTGGCGCAACGCCCGAGCGCCGGCCTGGGAGCGAAATGCCTGCGGCACGATGGCCGTAAGACAGGCCAGGGAAAGGATATCGGTGGCGTTGTGATGGAAAATCGGCACCAGCCGGAAGGCCTCCTGCCGGCGCAGAAACTCAAAATAACAATAGGGAATCATTTCGCCGGGCAGGTCGCCCTGCCGCTCGACGCCCAATACCTGCTGTTCCAGATCCACCAGGCGGCAGCTTTCGAGGCGCAACTTCCACAGCCGCCGCGCGCCGAACAGCAGATCCAGGTGCTCCATGCGGTCGAAAGGATGGCGCGCGCGCACCATCCGGAATCGGGTTTCTAGCAGCGGTTGGTCGTAGGCCTTGCCGTTGTACGTCACCATCACGTCGAAGTCCGCCAGGTACTCGGAAAGCCGGCACAACACCGACGCCTCTTCGCCGTAATCGCGCATGAAGAACTGGCGCACGCGAAAACCGGAGGCGTCGATCGAACCGACACCGATCAGAAATGCGTAGGTTCCCGTGCCTCCGGCGAGGCCGGTGGTCTCGGTGTCGAGGAACGCCCATTTGGCGGGATTGGCCGAGGCGATGGTGCCGTCCGAAAGAGGCGACAGCAGATCGTCGGGCAACTCGGCGAGGTCCGCGATGTCGACCGAACCATGGCGCCGGTGACGCTCCCAGAGCCGCTCCGTCTCGAAGTGCTCGCCGTGGAGAGTGCGCACCACCTCGCCGCTGATCAGTTCTTCCAGGAAGGATCGAGAGGCGGCGTCGGCCCGGCGCGGCGCGGGCGAAGCACTGGCGTACTTGTGATCGATGCGCGCGATCCGCTGCCGGAGGTCGGCAAGCTGTTGCTTCAAATCCTCCATCTCCATTTCGCTTTTTCTTTGCCCAATATAGCAAGCGCGGAGGGACGGCACCAGTTGGAAAAGGGAGGCGTTTGCGTTATGATGCTGGTAGCGGGGAAACCGCAGGCTACGGTCCCCCCGCGCGGCGTTTATCGCCGGCCCTTACGGGTCCAAACGATCAGCGCCGTAAGTCGGCCGACAACGGACCGGAACTTTACCAGCAGAAGGATCATAAGCTGGATCCTCCTTTCCAGCTTCGTGTGGAAGGCCCGGACTTAACTTCCGGGCTTTCCCGTTTGAAGCCTCAGGTAGCTTCTCCCGGAAACCCGCCCAATCCACAATCCACCGGAAAGCCATAGTACCAGCAATCGCCGTCGCTGGCTGTACCATGGAAGGTGATGGCTACTGCTACATTGACTCAATTCCGCAACGAAGCGCTCGCCGATTTTGCTCTGCCCGAAAATCGGCGCGCTATGGAAGATTCGTTAGCCCAGGTCCGCTCCGAATTCGGACGCGAATATAAGCTGCGGCTGGCGGGCGAAAGCATTGCCACCGGCGACCTGCTGACCTCGCTCAACCCTTCCGCTCCCGCCCAGGCCGTTGGCATTCACCATAAGGCGACCGCGGCGCTGGCCAACCGGGCGGTGGAAGTCGTGGTGGCATATTATCCGGAATGGAGCCGCACGCCGGCCCGGGAACGCGCCCGCATGGCACACGAAACGGGCCGCCTGCTGCGCTTGCGCCGCTTTGAGTTCGATGCCTGGCTGTGCTACGAAGCCGGCAAGAGCTGGACCGAAGCCGAAGCCGAAATCGCCGAAGCGATCGACTTCTGCGAGTACTACGCGCTCGAAATGGAGCGCCTGGACGGGCCACATGCGACGGTGCAGTTGCCCGGCGAGCACGATGAAATGATTTATATCCCGCTGGGGGTGGGCGTGGTGATTCCACCATGGAATTTCCCTCTGGCGATCCTGGCGGGCATGACCGTAGCGGCCCTGGTAACCGGCAATACCGTGGTCATCAAGCCTTCGAGCGACACACCCACCATCGCCGCCAAATTCGCCGAGGTGCTGCTCGAAGCCGGCTTCCCGGAGCGGGCGTTCACCCTGCTGACCGGCAGTGGCGCCACCGTCGGCGACGTCCTGGTGGCGCACCCCAAAACCCGCTTCATCGCCTTCACCGGCTCGCGCGACGTGGGCCTGCGCATCAACGAGTTGGCCGCCAAGACCCAGCCCGGCCAAATCTGGATCAAGCGCGTGGTGGCGGAAATGGGCGGCAAGGACGCCATCGTGGTGGATGCCGAGTGCGACCTCGACAAGGCCGTCGACGGCGTGCTGGCCTCCGCCTTCGGTTACCAGGGCCAGAAATGCTCGGCGTGCTCGCGCGCCATCGTCGACGCTAACGTGTACGACGCCTTTCTGGAGAAGTTGGCGCCTAAGGTGGCCGCTTTGAAAGTGGGCCCGTGCGACGATCCCGCCTATTATATGGGGCCGGTGATCAACCAGGCAGCCCGCGAGGCCATCCTTTCTTATATTGAGACCGGCAAGTCCGAGGGCCGTCTGGTGGCCGGAGGCGGCGCCGCGCCGGGCGACGGATATTTCATCGCGCCCACGGTCATAGCGGACGTGGATGCGGGCGCGCGCATCTTCCAGGAAGAAATTTTCGGCCCGGTGCTGGCAGTAACCAAAGCGCGCGATTTCGAACATGCCTTGTCGCTGGCCAACGATACCCAATACGGCCTCACGGGAGCGGTATTTTCTGGCAACAAACGGCATCTCGCCGAGGCCCGCGAACGTTTCCACGTGGGCAACCTGTACTTCAACCGGAAGTGCACCGGCGCCATGGTCGGGGTTCATCCGTTTGGAGGTTTCAACATGTCCGGCACCGATTCCAAGGCCGGCGGACCGGACTATTTGCTGCTGTTTCTGCAGGCCAAGTCGGTGGCTACGCGGCTGTAAGCGATCAAGAAATCCCGAGGAAACCTGTCCATAGCTGTTACACCGCCCAGGAAAGTCGCGCCATGCGCGCCAAGCGCCGCCGGGAGCCACGCTGAAATCTCTCTCACAGCCCCAGCGTTTCCACGATGGCGCTGATTTCCGCCAATCCGACCTCGATCACCGCATCCACCGCATCCGGCGCGGCGCGCTCGTCGAAAGCCTGGAACAGAGCGATTTTGGCGATGGCGTAGCGCTCCGCGGCCGTGAGTGTTCGCTGGTTGGCGTTCTCCCAGACCGCCATTCCGGAGTGGCTCTGCCGTACCGAGGTCTCGCGCCAGTTCTTCCGGTCCGCGGATATCTCAAAGACAAACTCCGTTGCGCCATGCTCCCGCTCGTGCACCCGGAATCCGCGATAAAAATAGTGATAGACATACCCGCTTTGTGCGCTGTAGATCTTTTCGCGCGGCTGGCGCGGCGCTCCGCTAAGAGGCGTGGCGGCGGTTTTGTGGGAGAAAAACCTACGAAACATCGGGTCTCTACCCTAGTATAGAAAACAGCCACAGGAACTATTGACAAGACGGTCTGCCGGGGGCACACTGGAGTTGGAATCAGAATTGATTTGGTTCCGAGATCGTCTGACGCAAAAGCCAGCCCACCTGGGTTTGGCGGGAGGTGATTGATAGAACCGGACCAGAATGAGGGCGGTTTCGTTTCGGACGAGTAAGCGTGCTGTACAGAGAGTCTCCTTCGATCGGAAATTACCGGGCCAAGCGGTACCTGGCCGAGCGCACCCCGTGCGCACAGATGATGATCGGTGGTTGGTTTTCTGAGCTTGCGAAGAACGGAACAACCGCCCTTTCCTTTTTTCCTTCCTGCCTTCCCATTCCTCTGCGATTATCTCGGGTTTGAAACCTTCGTTAGTGTACACTGGAACAAGTCTTTTTTATTTTATGAATTCGGTTTCTCACCGGGAAATTGTCAGCGCCCATAGTCCGGATTCTGACGACGCGTTCATGTTCTATGGGCTCGCGACCAAGAAAGTGCGGTCGCCGAAGGTCTCTTTCCGGCACGTGCTCGAAGACATTGAGACGCTCAACCGGAAAGCCATGGAGGGCCAGTACGATCTCACCGCCATTTCGTACCACGCCTATCCTTACGTTTCCGACAAGTACGTGCTGATGGCCAGCGGCTCCAGCATCGGCGACGGCTACGGCCCGATGATCGTTTCCGCGCGGCCCATGGAGCCCGAAGAGCTGAAAGGGAAGCGCATTGCCATCCCCGGCAAGTTGACGTCCGCCTACCTGGCCGCCAGGCTCTTCGAGCCGGATTTCGAGCCCGTGGTTACCCGCTTCGATAAGATTCTGGATGCCGTGCGCGAACACACGGCCGATTGCGGGCTGATCATCCACGAAGCCCAGTTGACCTACGAGCGGCAAGGCTTTCACCGCGTAGTCGACCTGGGGCGCTGGTTCAAGAGCACCTACGATCTTCCCCTGCCGTTGGGGGCCAACGTACTGTTGCGCAGCCTCGGGCCCGAGATTCAGAGCGAATGCTGCCGCTTGATGCGCGAGAGCATTCAGTACGCGCTGGATAACCATGACGAAGCGCTGTCTTACGCGCTCCAGTTTGCCCGCGACCTGGAAACCCGCCAGGCCGAGAAATTCGTCGGCATGTACGTCAACCACTACACCCTGGATGCGGGCGAGGTGGTGCCCCGCGCCGTCCAGAAACTGCTCGACCTCGGCTACGAAGCCGGTCTGGTGCCGCACAAAATCGACGTCGAGTTCGTTCGCTAGCGGCCGACGGCCGCCTTTCCACCCGATCGAGCTACAGTAAAGATATGGTGCGTCTTCGAACCGTGGTTCTGCCTCTGGCGTTTGCGGCGGCTCTTGTGGCACAACAACCCGCCCGTCCCAAGGACGTTCGCGAGGCCGCCAAGGCCGGGTCGAGCGCCATCCCGCGCCTGACCCAATATCTCAAGGATCCCAGCGTCGACGTGCGTGCCGAGGCGGTCAAACAGATTATCGAGATCGGTCCGCCGCGCAGCCTGGATCCGCTGTTGCTGGCTACTCGCGATGCCGACGCCCAGATCCAGATCCTGGCCACCGATGGGCTGGTGAACTTCTACCTGCCCGGATACTTCAAGAGCGGCGTGGGCGCGTCGCTGCGCCGCGTGGGGACGGGCATCAAGGGTAGATTCACCGATACCAACGACCAGGTGATCGACCGCTATATTTCCGTTCGGCCGGAAGTCGTGACGGCGCTGGCGGCGGTGCTGAACAATGGCGCCACCCGGGATGCAAAAGCCAATGCCGCGCGGGCTTTGGGCGTGCTGCGCGCCTCTGCCGCGGTCGACGACCTGGTCGCCGCCACGCATTCGAAGGACAGTACCCTGATCTACGAGACGGTGGTGGCGCTGGAAAAGATTCGCGACGAATCCGCCGCGCCGCGTCTGGAGTTTCTGATGCACGATCTGGATCCCAAGGTCCAGGTTGCGGCCATTGAAGCGGTCGGACTGCTGCGCGATTTGGGAGCCCGCTCCGGCCTGATCGACATTCTGAACCGCGGCGAGAACGCCCGCGTCAAGCGCACCGCGCTCACTTCCCTGGCGATGTTGCCGGCCGAGACCAACCGCGCCGTCTACCAGCAGTATATTCGCGACAAGGACGACAAGCTGCGGGCCGACGCCGCGGAAGGCTTCGCGCGCCTTCGCAATCCGGCCGACACGCCCATGCTGGATCAGGCCTGGAAGGATGAATTGAAGCCGCCCGTTCGCCTGGCACTGGCTTTCGCCCTGGTCATGCACGGCCAGACCGGCTTGAGCCAATCCAGCCCGCTCCAATTCCTGGTCAACAACCTGGATTCGGCGGCCTACAGCGGAATTGCCCAACCCTACCTGGCGGAATTGGCGCGCGACGCCGCCGTCCGGGCGGCGCTATACGGCCCCCTGGGGAGCGGGACCAAGCTGGAAAAAATCGGTTTAGTCCAGGTTTTGGGCGCCAGTGGGGACCAGCGCAGCCTGGAAGAGCTGAACAAGCTCAAGGACGATCCAAACCCGGAGGTTGCCCAAGCCGCGCTCACGGCCATACGCAACCTGCAATCCAGGTTTTGAACTCTTACTTGGCTTTCTTCTGCTTTTGCTGGCCGATGCGCACTTTGAAGTGCCCTTGCTTGGCTTCCTGAAACGCCTTGTGGTCGTGGCGTACCACGGCATCTGCCAGGTATTGATCGACATTCGCTTCCTTGGGCAGCACCGCCATCACGGTGAAGCTGTCGTTGCAGGTCGGGCAGTAAGGCCGGAACCGTTTCACATTGGGAATCGCCATAGCTCCAATATTATATCAAACCGATACCGGCCATCCGGCTGCTTTGCGGTTGGTGCTTTGCGGTTGGGCGCCGGATCGAATTGGCCGCTACGCCCTATCGGAACAAGCGATACCCGCCGATTTGGTATCTTGAAAGGTTAGCTCCTCCAGTATGCCTTTCCACATACAGCCCTTACGAGAGTTTCTGGTCCGACCGGTTCTCCCCGCCTCTCTGGCTCGCATGAGCGAGTTGGCGCACAACATCTTATGGAGTTGGGAACCGATTGTGCGCGCCGTGTTCCGCCGACTGGACCCGGCGTTGTGGCGCGATTGCGGTTACAACCCGGTTCTGATGCTCGGTAGAGCGCCCCAGGCGACCCTCGGAAAAGCCGCCGCCGACCCACGCTACCTCGCGCTTTACCGTCTGGCGTGCGAGGCCTACGATGCTCGCGCGCACAAGGGAGATCCGGCCGCCGACGGAAAACTGATCGCCTATTTCTCCGCGGAATACGGTCTCACAGAGTGTCTGCCGGTCTATTCGGGAGGCCTCGGAATACTCTCGGGCGATCACCTCAAGTCCTCCAGCGACCAGGATTATCCGCTCATCGGCCTCGGCCTCCTCTACCAGCAGGGATATTTCCGGCAGTACCTCAACCCTGACGGCTGGCAGCAGGAGCGGTACCCGATGAACGACTTCTATACCCTTCCGGTTGCGCCGGTGAAGGATGCAGCCGGCAAGGATCTCCGCGTTACCGTGAATCTGCCCACCGGCGACGTCTGCGCGCAGGTTTGGAAAATCGGCGTGGGAAGGATCACGCTGTTCCTGCTCGATACCAACATCCCCGAAAACGTCCTGCCGCAAGATCGCGACATCACCGATTCTCTCTACGGCGGCGACAACGATACCCGTATCCGCCAGGAAATCGTTTTGGGTATCGGCGGCACCAGGGCGCTGGAGGCGATGGGGCTGCAGCCTACCGTCTTCCATATGAACGAGGGACACTCCGCATTCCTGGCGCTGGAGCGGATTCGCGTCTACATGAAAGAGCACAAGCTCAGCTTCGAGGAAGCCGTGGAAGCGACCCGCGCGAGCAATGTCTTCACCACCCATACGCCGGTGCCGGCCGGAATCGATCTGTTCGATCCGGGCATGATGTATCACTATTTTTCGGGTTACTGCGCGGATATCGGCATCGACTTTCAACACTTGATGGGGCTCGGGCGCCGCAATCCGCTCGACCGCGACGAGCGTTTCTCGATGGCCGTGCTGGCGCTCAACACTTCGTCCTATCGCAATGCCGTCAGCCGCCTGCACCGGGACGTATCGCAGGAGATGTTCCACGACCTCTGGCCGCAGTTGCCGGTTTGGGAAGTGCCGATTACTTCGGTGACCAACGGTGTGCACCTGCCGAGCTGGCTCAACGGCGACCTGGCCGGCCTCTACGATCAGTACCTGGAACCGGACTGGCGGGAGCGTTTCAACGATCCTTCGATCTGGGAGCAGGTCCTGGACATACCGGACGAGGAGTTGTTCGAAGCGCACCGCAGGCGCAAACGCCGGCTGGTGAATTTTGTGCGCGGGCGGCAGCAGATCTCGGCGCTGCGGCGCAAGGCTTCGGCCGCCGAGCTGCGACACTCCGGCGAGGCGCTCGATCCCAACGCGTTCACCATCGGTTTCGCGCGCCGCTTCGCCACCTACAAGCGGGCCACGCTTCTGTTTCGCGATATGGACCGGCTGAAAAAAATTCTGATGAACAAGGACATGCCGGTGCAAATCGTGATTGCCGGCAAGGCCCATCCCAAAGACCAGCCCGGCAAGGCGTTTATCCGCGAGATCGTGCAGCTCTCGCGCGATCCGGAATTGTGGAAGCACCTGGTGTTTCTCGAAGACTACGACATGAAGGTTGCCCGCGAGCTGGTGCAAGGCGTCGATCTTTGGCTCAATACGCCCCGGCGCGGCGAAGAGGCTTGCGGGACCAGCGGCATGAAGGCCGCGTGCAACGGCATCATCAACCTGAGCATCCTCGACGGCTGGTTCGATGAAGCCTACGAACAGTCCGGCGGTTGGGCCATCGGCGAGCGGGAAACTTACGCCGAAGACCAGGATGTGCTGCACGCCAGCGCCATTTATTACCTCCTCGAAAACGAGATTGTGCCCATGTATTACGAGCGCCGCGAGCAGACCCCGCGCGAGTGGGTGCGGCGGATGAAACAGTCGCTTCGCTACATTACGCCGCACTTCGATTGCCGCCGCATGGTGCGCGAGTATATGACCGAGATGTACGAGCCCGCTCACCGCCAGCATTTGCGGATGCAGGCGGGAGAATACGCGCAGGCCCGCCACAAAGCGGCGTGGAATGCCAAGGTGCGCGCGATCTGGGATCGGGTTCGTTTTGTGGAGGCCGCCGCGGCGTCCCCCGCGGCCACGCTTTTCAGCGGATCCACCGTTGCCGTTCGTGCCGCTATCGACCTGGCGGGGTTGAAGCCGGAAGACGTTCGGGTGGAAGTGGTCCTGGGCCGCGTGGATTCCGCCGGCCATCTGGAAGATACCGAGGTGCTGTTGCTGCCCCCGCTCGACCTCCAGGGAACCGTGGCGACCTTCGGCAACGATATTCTGCCGGAGAGAACCGGCCGCTTGGGTTTTGCATTGCGCGTGAGCCCGAATCATTTCGACGATCCGCTCACCCGGCCCTGCAGCAATCTGCTGAAATGGAGTTCCGTAGGTTAACTTTTGGGCATAGACCGAAGGAAAGGGGATGCAATTTACCCCCATTCCATGGTACATATTGGATTCGACCACTTGGCGGGTGCTTTTCTAATAATAACCTCGCGCCCTGGGCGTTCCCGCTGTTCCCTCAGTCACCTCAATTCCCCGCGACCGGTCCGCGCGCGGAATCGGTGGCGTTTTCTGCCCGGCGCCGCACGGAATCATATCGTAAGAGCATTTGAACCATCGGCGCCGTAGTAAGAACGATTCCTTCACAAACGGAGTTCCTTCTCCATGGATAGCGACCGCAAGTACAGACAGCCGGGGTACATGGACTCAGACCGCGATTCCCGCGGCTCTCGAGATGACCGCCCCAAGCCGCAGGGTCCCCGCCCGCCAATCGATGTCACCGGACCGCGCCTGCCCCGCCTGGTGCAGCACGTGGCAGCCTCACGCTGTTATAACTGTTCCGTCACTTTGCCGCCGGACATCAGTTTCAGCGGCAATTGTCCCAAGTGCAACGCAGAGCTGCACTGCTGCAAACAGTGCACCCATTTCGAGCCCTCCACCCGTTTCCAGTGCCTGAAACCGATTCCCCTGCGGATTCCGGTAAAGGACAAGGCCAACGAGTGCAGTCTGTTCCTGCCCAGAGTGACGGTTGCGCGCGAGGGCACATCGAACGGTTCAACCGGCGCGGGACCCCAGACCTCGAACTCTGGGCCGCCCGTGCCGCGTAATCCCGAAGACGCTCGTAGCGCCTTCGATAGGCTGTTCAAGAAGACTTGAACGCCGACGTGGCGCGGGCAGTCCTGCCGGCGTTTGCCTTTGACACCGTATCGCAACCGCGAACGGGCGTCGAGAGCCCCGACAAGGCACGCCTGAGCGCCGGTCCCGCGAGCCAGCGTAGGCGATATCCAATCCGGCGAACACGGCGTTCCTCCCCTTACCAGGATCGAACGGCATCGGAAGCTGCCTTCAGGTGGTACTTCGTTTTCAGTGAAGAAAGCCAGTGATCGGGGCCGCGCGGCAGGACCGGCGCCGGACGCAGCTCAAGCTGTCGCTTTGGCTTTTGTTGGCGATTTACCCCAACTGCCTGTGTGAATTTACCCAATTCCCCCATATTTCCAACCGACAAGTGTAGCGAAACTCAACATATTCCTACGAAAACTCGCTAATTTCGACAATCGGGCCTTTTGGTCATATTATTGCCTGATTCACCTTGCAAATCCGCACCGCACAGGTCAAGTGTCTGCCATGAAAGGGGTAAAGTTGCGCCGTTTGCTCCGCGATTACGCTCATCTTTTGCGGCCGGCCTTGGTCCTGCTCGCCGCTCTGGGAGTCTTTCTCGTCATCCGCAGCGCCATCGTCCCCAAGGCTTTTGGGCAGTATGGGCACTACCGGCCGGGTGCGCTCGACCTGGTCCGCCAGCATCCTGTAGCCTTCGCAGGGCAGGACACCTGTGTGCTTTGTCACGACGACGAAGGCAAAGCGAGGGCCGCCGGCAAACACGCCCACGTAGCCTGCGAAGCGTGCCACGGCGCGCTGGCGCAGCACGCCGACGACCCGGTGGCGCACCCTCCCAAACTGCCCGAGGTCGCGAACCTATGCCGCCGCTGCCATGAGCGGGACGCGGCCAAACCGAAGAACTTTCCCCAGGTGGCGACCGCCGAGCACTCCGGCGGCATGGCCTGCAACAACTGCCACCAACCCCACAATCCCCACCTCTGAGATAAGGAGACGAGCATGGATATCAGCCGGCGCGACTTATTCAAGTTTGGGGGCAAGTTGCTGGTTCTGGCCTCGGCCGGCGCTACCCTGGAGCAGATCACCGGCGCGGCGCCGCCCAGCGAAGCCTACCGGATGGCCGACCACTGGTGGGGCATGATCGTCGACATCGACCTGTGCATAGGCTGCGGCAACTGCGTGCGTGCCTGTTCCAAGGAGAACGACGTGCCGCAGGGGTACTTCCGCACCTGGGTGGAACGCTACCAGATCGAAGAGGGCAAGCAGCCTCACGTGGAATCGCCCAACGGCGCGATCGATGGCTTTCCGCCGTCGACCCGCACGGACCTGAAGAGCTTCTACGTTCCCAAGCTGTGCAACCAGTGCGCCGATTCCCCCTGCGTGCAGGTCTGCCCGGTGGGCGCCACTTTCGTCAGCCCGGACGGAGTGGTGCTGGTCGACGAATCCTACTGCCTGGGCTGCCGCTACTGCGCGCAGGCCTGTCCCTATGGCTGCCGGTACCTGCACCCGGAAAAGCAGACCATAGACAAGTGCACTCTTTGCTACCACCGCATCACCAAGGGCCTGACCACGGCCTGCTGCGAGAGCTGTCCCACCGGCGCCCGTCTGCTGGTGGACTTCAAGAACCCGAAAGACCCTGTCCACGAAATCCTGCGCACCAGCATGGTCCAGGTTTTGAAACCTTACATGGCCACCGGAGCCAAGGTCTACTACAAAAACCTGGATGGCGAAGTGCGCTAATAGGAGCGATCGATGATACCCGGCGTTGACGGTTTCATATACCCGAACGAGGCGGAGTTGCAATGGAGCGTACTGATTGTGCTTTATCCCTATATCACGGGCCTGGTCGCCGGTGCGTTCATTCTGGCCTCGCTCGAAAGGGTTTTCAAGGTGGATGCGGTGCGGCCCACCTACCGCATGGCGTTGCTCACGGCCCTGGCCTTCCTGCTGGTGGCGCCCTTACCCCTGCAACTCCATCTGGGGCATCCCGAGCGTTCCTTTGAAATGTACCTGACCCCGCACCGCTCTTCGGCCATGGCCATGTTCGGTTTCGTATACCTGTGGTATCTCACGGTGGTATTGCTGCTGGAGATCTGGCTGGAATATCGTGCCGAGATTGTCGGGCTGGCGCAATCCACGACGGGGCCGAAACGCTGGATCTATCGCGCCCTTACCCTCGGCTCGTATAACGTCAGCCCGGAGGCGCGCCGCATAGACGAGAAGGTGGGCTATGCCGTGACGGTCATCGGCATCCCGTCGGCATTTCTGCTGCATGGCTACGTGGGCTTCATTTTCGGCTCGGTGAAGGCCAACCCGTGGTGGTCCACTCCCTTGATGCCGGTGGTGTTTCTGTTCTCCGCGATGGTCTCGGGAATTGCCGCCGTGATGGTGCTGTACGTGGTTTCCATGAAGCTGCGCAAGACGGTGATCGACATGCCCTGTCTCGACACCATCGCGCGCTACCTGTTTTACACCTTCGTCATCGATTTCAGCCTGGAAATGCTGGACCTGGTGCACCGGACCTACGAATCCGACGAATCCTTCCGCAGCCTGGATTTCATGGTGCATACGCGGCTCTGGGGGTCGCAGGTGATTCTGCAGATCTTCCTGGGGACCCTGCTGCCGCTGGTTCTGCTGGCCGCCAATCAACTGTGGACATTCTCCGAGGCCAGGCGAAAAGCCATGTATATGTTGGCCGGCGCCCTCACTATGATCGGCATCTTTGCCATGCGCTGGAACGTAGTGATCGGCGGGCAACTGTTTTCCAAAAGCTTTCTCGGTTACACATCCTACAAATTGCAACTGGGGGCGCGGGAAGGATTGGTGTCGGCAACCCTGCTGATGCTCCTTCCGTTTGCGATCTTGCTGATACTGGTGAAACTCTTGCCGCCATGGCAGGAGGGAGAGGCCCGCAAAGCCTGAGGAGGTTGCCATGCCGCAACCGGAGTGGGAGGCGCTGGAGCGCGAGGTGCGTGCGCTCGCCGGGCGCGTGGCGTCGATCGAGCGGCAGGTCGGTTTGAGCGCCCCCGCGGCGCCGCCGGAGATCCTGGCCCAGATCCCCCCGGGCCATCCGCTGGCCGGAATGCCAGCCATGTCCGGCATCCTTCCGGTTGTGGGACGGGCGCTGGTGGGGCTCGCCGGCGCATACCTGCTGCGCGCCCTGACCGAGTCCGGAACCCTGCCCACCACGGCCGGAATCGCCGCCGGAATCGCCTATGCCCTGGCGTGGCTGGGCTGGGCGGCTCGAAACACGGCAACCGAGCGCCTGAAAACCGCCCTCAACAGCCTGACTGCCGTTCTGGTGCTCTGTCCTCTGCTTTGGGAAGCGACCGTGCGTTTCCATGCTATCGGCCCCTGGACCACCGCGGCGATCCTGCTGGTCTTCGCCGTTTTCGGCATGGCGATCTCCTGGCGCAAGAGCCTTCTGATCGTCTCCACCTTCGCCACCCTGGCCGCTCTGGGAACCGCCGCCGCCCTGCTGGTGGCCACTCGCGACGTCCTGCCCTTCACCTTTCTGTTTCTCGCCATGGCCGCGGCCATCGAAGCGTCCGCCTGCCTGGAACATTGGTTGAGCGAGCGCTGGCTGGGAGCGGCCGCCGCCGACCTTTCGGTTCTGCTGGCCACCTGGCTGGTAACCAACGAACGAGGACTGCCCGAAGGTTACGCCCCCATTCCCCATGCGTGGCTGCTCACCGCGCAAGTGGCGCTACTTACCATTTACCTTGCCAGCACCATCGTCCGGACGCTGTTTCGGGGCTTCTCATTCACCGCCTTTGAGACGGCTCAAGTTGCCGTGGCTTTCGCCGTCAGCCTTAGCGGCGGTCTGCAGATGGCGCCGGTGATGGCCGTGGTCATGCTGGTCTGCGCCGCCGCCTGTTACCTGGTGTCTTTTGTCCGGTTGGAGCGGCAAGGCGCCTCCAGCCGCAACTTCTATACCTATTCCACCTTCGGAATCCTGCTGGCCCTGGGAGGCGCCCGAATCCTGCTTTCGAGCGAAACCGCGGCGTGGGTCTGGTCCATCCTGGCGATCGCCTGTATCTGGGCGGGCGGCGCCTTTGGCCGCATGACGCTTCAGGTGCATGGAGTCATCTACCTGTCGCTGGCGCTGACCGCTTCGGGCGCGGTTCAGGAGGCGGCAAACCAGCTATTGGGCTCCGCATTATGGCCGGGCGAGCGGCAGGCGGCTCTGTGGACTGGCCTGGCGGCTGCCGCCGTCTCCTATCTTCTGGCGGCATATTACGGCACCGGGGACCACCCTTCGTGGAATACGCGGGTTTTCCGCCTTGCGGTCTCCGCCGGCTTTCTCTGGCTGGCAGCCGGCGTGGCGGCAGGCATTCTGACGGCCGTCTATCACGCGGTGTTCGGCGCCGGCGCCAGTTATGCGTATTGTGCCACCTTGCGCACCGGCGTCCTGGCCGGTCTCTCTCTTCTGCTCGCCTGGGCCGGCCCGCGCTGGAATCGCCTGGAGTTGTCGCGCCTGGTCTACCCCACCATGTTTCTCGGCGGCTATCGCCTGGTGGTTCAGGACCTCAACCAGGGCCATACCGGAGCGCTTTTCTTTTCTCTACTGCTTTACGGCGCCGTGCTGACTGCCCTGCCGCGGCTGAAAAGAACCACCGGTTGAATCGTCTGCCCCACTCTTAGTACAGCATCGCGTCTTTCGCCAACGCGGGCTGGCGGATTTCGATGCAGCCTTTCCCCGTGGGCAGCATTTTGCCCGGGTTCATTCGGTTGTCGGGATCGAAAAGCAGCTTGAGGCGCGCCATGGTGGCAAGCGTTTCGGCCGAAAACAAGCGCGGCATTAGCTCTTTCTTCTCCAAACCGACGCCGTGCTCTCCGGTGATGGTGCCGCCGACCGCGATGCAATGCGACAGAATCTCCGCGCCGGCTGCACGCGCTTTTTCCAGTTCACCGGGCCGGCGCGCGTTGAACAGGATGATGGGGTGCAGGTTGCCGTCGCCGGCATGGAAGATATTGGAAATGGTGAGACCGTAGCGTCTGGCCACTTCGTTAATCAGTTTCAGGGTGGAAACGATTTGGGTGCGCGGCACCACCCCATCCTGCACATAGTAGGTGGGGCTGACGCGGCCCACGGCTCCGAAGGCGTTCTTGCGTCCCCGCCACAGCAGCTCGCGTTCTTCGGCGCTCCGTGCCACGCGGACTTCCCGCGCCCCGCAGTTGCCGCAAATCTCGCGGATCTGTTCCATCTGCTCGTCTACCGCTTCGCGGATGCCTTCGAGCTCGATCAGCAATACCGCCGCTGCATCCATCGGATAGCCCGCGTGGGTGGCTTCTTCCACCATCCGCAGCATCACCCCGTCGAGCATCTCCACCGCCACCGGAGTAATGCCGCGCGCCGTGATTTCGGTCACCGTGCGGCCGGCGTCTTCATTGGCGTCGTAAATGGCGAGCAGCGTTTTCACCACTTCCGGTTTGCGTATCAGGCGGACGATGACTTTGGTCACCAGCACCATCGTCCCCTCCGAGCCCGTCAACAGGCCGGTCAGATCGAGGCCGGGCAAATCCAGCTCCCTGCCGCCGGTTTCGATCACCGTCCCATCCGCCAGCACCAGCTCCAGGCCGAGCACGTGGTTGGTGGTGACGCCATAGGCCAGGGTGTGCGGTCCGCCGGCATTTTCCGATACGTTGCCGCCAATCGTACAGGCGCGCTGGCTGGAGGGATCGGGCGCATAGAAATAGCCGCGCCCCTCCACCGCCAGGGTGATATCCAGGTTCACCACCCCCGGCTGGACCGTGGCGCGCTCGTTTTCCAGGTCGATTTCGAGAATCCGGTTCATGCGCGCAAAGGCGACCACGACGCCGCCCTCCGCGGGAATGGCGCCGCCCGAAAGCCCCGTGCCCGCGCCGCGTCCTACCACCGGCAGGCGATATTGATTGGCGATCTTGACGATCTCCGAAACTTCGGCCGTGGAGCGCGGAAATACGACTACATCCGGCCGATGCTTATCCACGCCGGCGTCGTATTCATAAAGCGACAAGTCCTCGGGACGGTCGAGGAACCCCTGCGGTCCCAGCAGGTCCAAGATGCGCCGCCGCGGTTCTGCACCCAGCATATTCCCTTATGTTGGCACACCGCGCAGCCCGTTACCGAGCGGTTCTTGCCACGGGCTAGCCCAGTTTGAGCCCCTTCAAGTATTCCCGGAACGGGCCGCCCAGGTCCTTGCGGCGCAGGGCGTATTCCACCGTGGCTTTCAGGAAGCCCAGGCGGTCGCCGGCGTCGTAGCGGGTGCCTTTGAACTTGCAGGCGTAGATGGGGCGGCTGCGGAGCAGGTGGCGAAGGGCGTCGGTGAGCTGAATTTCGCCGCCCGAGCCGGGGTTGATGCTGGTGAGCGATTCGAAGATCTCCGGCGTCAGCACGTAGCGGCCGATAATGGCCAGGTTGGACGGCGCTTCCGAGGCCTTGGGTTTCTCCACCAGGTCGTGGATGCGGTAGACCTGGTCCGTAGCGCCGTTGTAGCTGACCGGCTCGGCGGCGATGGCGCCGTAGGCCGAAATATCCGCCGGCGACACTTCCATTACGGCCAGAACCGGCGCGTTGAAGAAGTTGTAGACGTCCAGCAATTGCTTCAGGCAAGGGGTTTCGGCCTCGATCACGTCGTCCGCCAGCACCACGGCGAACGGCTCGCCGCCAACCAGTTCTTTGGCGCGCAAGACGGCGTGGCCCAGGCCCAACGCCTCCTTCTGGCGGATGTAGGCTACGTCGATCATGTCGGAAATGCCGCGCACAATGGCCAGCAGGTCCTTCTTGCCGCGTTTTTCGAGCAAATCTTCGAGCTCAAAACTGACGTCGAAATGATCCTCGATGGCGGATTTGCCGCGGCCGGTCACGATGATGATGTTCTGAATTCCGGATTGCAGCGCCTCCTCCACCCCATATTGAATGATCGGCTTGTCGACGATCGGGAGCATCTCTTTGGGCGAAGCCTTGGTAGCCGGCAGGAACCGGGTGCCCAAACCCGCGGCGGGAAACACGACCTTGCGCACTTTCGATGGCATTCTTCTATAGTTTGCGCGGTTTAAACGCCCTTTAGCAATGGAGAATTGTGTTTCCCGTACCGGGTGTGGTACATCTTTAGACACCTGGGGAAATTAACGCATGGCATACGTGATCGCAGAACCCTGCATCGGAACGAAAGATACCGCCTGTGTCGACGCCTGTCCGGTGGATTGCATCCACCCCAAGAAGGACGAGCCGAATTTCGCTAACGAGGAACTGATCTATATCGATCCGGTGGAGTGCATCGACTGCGGCGCTTGTGTTCCGGTTTGTCCGGTTTCCGCCATTTTCGCCCTGGACGACCTGCCGGAGAAGTGGAACAGCTTCACCGAGCGTAACGCCGCCTATTACAAGAAGTAACCGAGCGCCCGCTCCCGCCCGAATTCAGGCCGCGACTCGGCGGGGCTGACCGAGGCGCGCGCGGAATGCGATGCTGGAAGCATGCCAGGATCTCTTACACCCGGCGCGGTGCAAGGTCCGCCGCCGGTGCCGCCCGAAAGCCGGGGTTGGGGAGGGGGTGACGGCGGCGGCGAGCCAAATGGCCGCGGCGCCAACCGCCGGGCGTCTTTCTGGGGCCTTTTCATCGGGTTGGTCGCCACCAGCATTATCTTTGTCTCCCTGGCGGCGGCGTTTCTGGCCCGGCGCGGCGTTTCGGGCGACTGGGTCGGCATCCGCAAGCCGCCGATTCTTTGGGTGAATACCCTTATCCTGGTGGCATCCAGCCTGGTCCTCGATCGCGGCCGCTATGCGCTGCGCACGGGCGACCGCGGCCGGTTCAATTTCTGGTGGACCCTGGCTACCGCCCTGGGCGGCGTGTTTCTGCTGGGCCAGTTCTTCGCCTGGGAACAGTTGCGCCGCGAAGGTATTTACGTGGCTACCAACCCGGCCAGCGCATTCTTTTACGTGCTAACGGCGACGCACGCGCTTCATCTGGCGGGCGCCATGGGAGCGATGATCTATGTCGATATCCAGGCGCTGCGATTGCGCTTGGGACCGGCCAAGCGAACGGTAATCGACATCACTGCCGTTTTCTGGCACTTTCTGGACGCCGTGTGGATCTTGTTGATGGTTCTGTTCTATCTATGGGGCTAGCGCCTGACTGCATTCGAAGCGGCGCTCCGGCTTACCCAGCCGGAACGCTATTCGGGAGCCGCTCTGATAGCGTAAGAAGTGCAGTTGAGGCGATCGATAATGCATCGACGTACTGTCCTGAAATGGCTGGCAGCCGCTCCCTTGACGATGTCGGCGCAAGAGACCATGCCTTCGATGCGTGCGCTCACGCATGGCCCGAAGTTTCATTGGTTCGGATACTACGATAAGCTCGAGTTCGACCCCACGAGCCGCTATGTACTGGGAATGGAGGTCGAATTCCAGCATCGGACTCCGGAGCCGGACGATCGGGTCCATCTCGGCATGATCGATTTGGAGAGCGGGGATAAGTGGACCGAACTGGGCAGTAGCTGCGCCTGGTCCTGGCAACAGGGATGCATGTTGCAATGGTTGCCCGGCTCCCGGACCGAAGTGATCTACAACGATCGCCAGGGGGACCATTTCGTGTCCCACATACTCGACGTCAAGTCCGGAAAGCGGCGGAGTCTGCCCGCCCCTGTCTATGGGATCAGTCCGGACGCCCGCTGGGCGGTCTTCCCCGATTTCCGGCGTATCCATGATACCCGGCCCGGGTATGGTTACAGTGGCATACCCGATCCGAACAAGCAGGTGGATGCGCCCGACGATGCCGGAATCTGGCACATGGATCTGCTCACCGGAAAGCACGAGTTGATCGTCCCGATCTGCAAAGCGGCCGGCATTCCGGACGAACATAGCGAGATGAAGGGCGCGAAGCATTGGTTTAATCACTTGCTGGTTGCTCCCGACGCCAAACGGTTCATCTTCCTGCACCGCTGGCAGCGGCCCGGGCAGGCCTCCTTCATGACTCGGATGTTCACATCCAATCCCGATGGGACCGATCTCTACGTGGTCGACCCGTATGGTTTCACGTCTCACTTTATCTGGCGCGATTCGCGGCATATTCTGGCCTGGGCGCGGCATCCTTCGCACGGTGACAAGTTCTACCTTTATGAAGACCGCACCGATAAGGTAGAGGTGGTGGGTCCGGATGCGATGACGGTGAATGGGCACTGTACTTATTTGCCGAACAAACGTTGGATCTTGAATGACACCTATCCGGACGCCAGGAGGAATCAAAACCCCTACCTGTATGAAGTCCGGACCGGTAGGCGCGTGCCGCTCGGGCATTTCCATTCACCCCCGGAGTACGATGGCGAGTTTCGCTGCGACCTGCATCCCAGATACAGCCCCGACGGGCAGAAAGTCGTAATCGATTCTCCGCATGGGGGCAACGGACGCCAGATGTATCTTTTTGACGTCGGCGCCATAGCCGGATAGCGCGGGAGCCTGACATTCCATGAAGATTTCACGACGCGATTTCCATACCACCCTGCTTGCCACGCCGGCCGCGGCACAGGTCGCCGGACAAAACGCGCCGGCCCCCGTGCAGAAGCTCGCTCTACCAGCCGGCCCCAGCGTTGAGGCGGGTGGGGAGCCGATCGATTTTCCCTTGCCGCCTTCGCTGCGCTTGCGTTGGACGGTCACTGGCCTGCCCCGCCAATACTTCATGGAGTGGTTGCCGGCGCTCTTCGAACGTACCCTGGTCATCGAAGAATGGAAGACCCCGCAATCCCGGTTGCAATGGATCTTCACCGGGCCGATGGGAGGCTTCACGGTGGAAGCCGGCGCGAGCAAAGTGCGGGTATTCCAGCGGTATGACGATTCACCCGCGCTGGCTAAGTACTCCTCGGTGCGAGACGCCCGGCACCCGGAGGCCATAGTGGAAGAATCGAGCGTGGAATATAGCGGCCAACTGCAATCCATCGCGGTGACGCTCGATCACCGTCTGTCTCTGCGAGTGGCGCTCAACGGCAAGGAAGCGATCGTCGAGCACTGCGCTCTCGACGTCAATCGCCACCAGTTGGCCATGGTCGGAGAGCAGGGCGGTTTTCGCGGGCGCCTGTTGCCGCCGGCCGTGGAAACCGCAACCGTCGCCGTCGACTCCAACACCCGCTTCCAGCTAATGATGGGATGGGGGGGCACCACCACCCCGCCGGCCTTCGCCGAACTCAGCCAGGAGGGCGCGCGCGCATGGTGGCGCAAACTGGTGGAATACAATCTGCTGCTGCAGCGTGAATACCCTGTCGGCGCGCGGCTCAAGCCCGAAATGACCAACTGGGATCGCCCGCGGGACGCGTCTCCACACTACTACGGCGACAACTTCCCCAACTGCGAGACCAGCGATTTCGCCTATAACCGCCGGGTGAGACAACTGGGCGGCAAAGTGATCTTCGAGTTTTGGGAGCTGCCCGTGTGGGCCAGGCAATACGACAGCCAGGGCAAAATCACCGAGATACCCAAGATGGCCGAGTACGCCAAGGCCATGGTGCGCTATTGCCAGGTCGCCCGGGAAAAGGCCGGTGCGCCGCCCGAAATCGTAGGCATTCAGAATGAGGTCAGACAGCCGCCGGAGATCTGGCAACAGATGGCCGTGACGCTGCGCCAGGCCCTGGATGACGCCGGTTTCAGGGACGTCAAGATCCACATGCACAATTCGCCCACCCTGGCCGGGGGCATTGCCGCTGCCCGCGCGTTCCAAGCAAAGGAAGCGGTGTGGAAGACCATCGATTACGCTACCTCCAACGTCTACGACTATCAGAATTTCTTCTACGATCCGGATGGCTTCGACGCGCGCGCGAGAGAGATGAAAGAGGTCATCGGTTCCAAGCCTTTCCTCGCCTCGGAGCTGTGCGTCAACAACGCCGCGTTCCAGACCCGCACCTACCGCACGGCGTTGGCCATGGGCCAGCTCTACCACAAGTTGCTCACCCTCCTCGATGCCTGCGGCGCCATGTACTGCTGGACGCTGCTCAACGTCGCCCAGCCGTCTTACGGCTGGACCCGCACACTGATGGTGCCGGATCCCGAACACGGGTTTGCGCCCGTGGCCTCCAGCCACCAGTTACGTGTTTTCGGCGCTTACTCTCGCCGCGTCCGCGAAGGCATGACACGCGTCCGGAGCACCAGTTCGAACCCCAACCTGTTCGTGACGGCCTTCAACGGCCACGGGGACCAATACACGCTGATCGTGTTGAACCGATCCACCGTTCGGCAGAAAATTTCCCTCACATGGCCCGGAGCGGTGTTCCATCACCTGGAAACCGCCAGCCCGCAACTGGAGAACGCCGTTGAGCCGGCTCCCGCCGCAAATGGCAATCGCTGGGAACTGACCGTCGAACCCGGAGCCATCGTGACCCTGACCGGCGTGGAACTCGGCCGTGTCGCCGACGATTTTTTCAAAGCCTGAAAGCTATCGCTTGTTTTTCATGTGTTCTCTCCGTTGCCGTGTTCTTCCTACCTGACGCGCCGGGCGCGGGGGCAGTGCAGTTTTGGGCGCTTTGTGGTATATTTATTCACTGTAGTGAATAAATAAGCAAATGGGCACTTTAGTCGGTGTGGTCGGTTACCGGGGCTATAGCGGAGCGGAACTGGTGCGGATTCTGGAGCGTCATCCGCGGGTCGCGCCGGTTCTGCTGGAGCACCGCGAAGACGCTGGGGGTGGTGAGGCCATCAGGGGGTGTGCCGCCGGTCCCGAGCGGATGGCTTGCGACCCGGCAGCGGTTCGGGAAAGGGGCCTGTCCCTGGTTTTTCTGGCCACCCCTCCCGAAGTTTCCATGCAACTGGCGCCCGCCATGCTGGATGCCGGGGCGCGGGTCATCGACCTGAGCGGGGCGTTCCGGCTGGGCACGCCCGAAAACTACCGGGCCTGGTACAAAGCCGAGCATACGCAGCCGTTGCTTTTGGCGGAGGCCGCTTACGGACTGCCGGAATTCTGCCGCGAGCGCGTCCGCGGTGCGCGGCTGATCGCCAACCCGGGTTGCTATCCCACCGCCGCCAACCTGGCCATCCGTCCGCTGATCGAAGCCGGGGTGGTGGACCGGAGCGCGGGTATCGTGTGCGACGCCAAGAGCGGCGTCAGCGGCGCCGGAAACAAGCCTACCCCTAAGAACAGCTTCTGCGAGGTGACGGAGAATTTTTCGGCGTACTCGATTCTGAATCATCGCCATGTGCCGGAGGTGCTGCTCACTTCGGGGCTGGAAGAAGGCGAGTTCAGCTTCACGGCACAGTTGCTGCCGCTTCATCGCGGCATTCTGGAAACGGTATATTTCCGCGCGCGCGGAGTGGCCGGCGCGGAGCAACTGCTCGCAATCTACGAAAAGCGCTATGCCGGGGAGCATTTCGTTCGCCTCTATCAACCGGGCCGGGTACCCGACCTGCGCGCCGTGGCGCGCACCAACTTCTGCGACATCGGCGTCACCTTCGATTCCAGGACCGGGCGGGCGGTGGTGGTGAGCGCGATTGACAACCTGGTAAAGGGTGCGGCCGGCCAGGCCGTACAGAATATGAACCTGGCGCTCGGATTCGACGAGACCGAGGGTCTGCTGTGAGCGGCGGCCCGAAGATTCTGGTCAAACTGGGCGGCACGCTGCTGGATCATCCTGCTTCGCGCGACGCCCTGGCGGGGCAGATTGCCGCGGCCAGCCGCGCCGGTGCGCGCATCGTGGTGGTGCACGGCGGCGGCAAGCAGATGACCCGCTACCTGGCCGAACGCGGGGTGGAGAGCCGTTTCGTGGACGGGTTGCGCGTGACCACGCCGGAGATCCTGGATGCGGTGCTGAAAGTCTTCGCCGGCACGGTCAACCACGAGTTGGTAGCCAGCTTGAATCGTGCGGGATCGCTGGCGGTGGGTCTTTCGGGCATCGATTCGTTTCTGGTGGAGGCGGAGCAAATGGATCCGCGGCTGGGCGCTGTCGGGCGAGTGACGCGTTCGAATCCGGCGCTGCTCGAAACGCTCGCCGCCCACGGTTATCTGCCGGTGGTAGCGTGCGTGGCGGGCGACCGGGCCGGAGCCGTCTACAACGTCAATGGCGATCAAATGGCCGTTGCTTGCGCCGCCGCATATGGTGCCGGCCAGTTGATTTTCCTCACCGATGTGGAGGGCGTTCTGGACGAACAAAAGAAGGTCCGGACCACGCTGACCCGGGCCCAATCGAACGCGTTGATCGATGCCGGAATCGCTACCGGCGGCATGCGGGCCAAGTTGAGCGCGGCGCTGGCAGCCCTCGATGGCGGAGTCGGGCGAGTGCGGATTGCGCCGGGAGCGCCGGAACGGGTCCTGGAACGCCTGCTGGCTGGCGAGCCGATTGGGACGGCCATCGTTCCGGACGAGGAGTCCACAAAATGATCAGCGCTGTGAGAGCCGACGCCTTCGCCGAGCCGGCCAGCCAATTGCGCTTCACCGTTCGCAAGGCGGCCATGCGGGATATTCCCGCGATTCTCGATTTGATCAACGGCTACGCCGCCCGGGGAGTTATGCTGCCGCGCACCGAGTTTGAACTGTCGGAAACCATCCGCGATTTCAGCGTGGCAATTCTAGGTAGCAGATTATTGGGATGCGGGGCACTGCACTTCTACAGTCCCTCGGTTGCCGAGATTCGATCGCTCGCGGTTTCCGGGGAAGCGAAAACCCACGGTGTGGGGCGCAAATTGGTGGAAGCGCTGGTGGGGGAAGCGGAGCAGCATGAACTGGGCGCTGTCTTTGCGTTTACCTACGTTGTTGAATTTTTCAGCAAGGTGGGTTTTCAACAAGTCGAGCGGGGGATGCTGCCGCTGAAGGCGTGGAAGGACTGCGTGCGGTGCCCAAAATTCCAGGCGTGCGACGAGATCGCCATGCTGCGCATACTGCGCACGGACCGCTGGTCAAAGGCGCAGGGCCAGCCTTGGGGCGAATCGACCATGGGCGCCGACGAGCAGTTCATCCAAATCCCCACGCCGTACCGGTAGTTCGCTTCCGGGAATGACAGGCCAGGCGGCCTGTCCTGCAAACTCGCCACTCTCCTACCCGCAAAGGGGGTAGGGAGTAGGGGGTCCTCCCCGCAAAAGACCCTGCAATTCGGTGGAGACAGGCACCAGTCCCGCGTTAAAATCAGACCATATAAAAAGATATACGAGCCTGAAATTAGGGGATAAGAGAAATGAGAGCACAGACAGTTGACGTGAAGGCTTCCATGGGCCGGATTCTTTGCTGCAGCGTCTTTCGGCCGGGCGGCAAGAAACTTTTGGCCAAGGGCCATGTGATCAGCGATGAAGATGTCCGGATCCTCGAATCCGAGGGTATGGACAGCATTTGGGTCACTGTCCTGGAAGAAGGAGAAGTAGGCGAGGACGACGCGGTATCCGCGGTCGCCGCCGAAATGGGTTGCGGGAGTCTGGAGACCCGGCTGGCCGCTGGTGGGCGCGCCAACCTGCTGGCGACCGAGAACTCCTGCGTGCTGGTGGACGATGAGCTGTTGAAACAGATCAACTGCACCGCCAGCGTAGTGATTGCCACCGCCCAGAACTTCACGTATGCGGTTGCCGGGCAGCGGATTGCCACGGTGAAGAGCGCCCCTTTTGCGGTGAGCAAGGAGCAACTCGAGGCCGTGACCAATATCCTGCGCGAGCGCGGTCCGATCCTGCAAGCCCGTCCGGTGCGTGTCCCCACTATCGGGGTCCTGTACACGGATCCGATCAGTGGCGAGCGGGCGCGGCAACTATTTGAAAACATTATGCGACAGCGGTTGGAGCGCTTCGGGGTCAATGCCAATTTTGTATTGGCCTGCACAGAAGATGAGAATTCTGTCTCCCGTTGCCTACAACACCTCTTGAGATCTAAACCTTGTGCCATCCTGGTGGCCTCTACGACGGCGCCGGCGGGACCGGAAGACGTGATCGGACAAGCCATGGTGCATGTGGGCGCCCAAGTTGAGCGGTTTCTGGCCCCGGTTGAGCCGGGAAACCTGTTATTGCTGGCCTATAAGGACGAGGCGCCCATCGTTTCGGCGCCGGGTTGCTTCCGGTCGGCCAAGCCGAACGTGGTGGACTTAATCCTGCCGCCGCTGCTGGCTCGTTACAGGGTGAACGGGTGGGAGATCGCCGGCCTGGGGCACGGCGGCCTGCTCTGCTAAACGCTTTTTCCAGTTATTGACAAGCTCCTCCACCCCCGTGTCCCGATCCTCCGAACGGGCCGCGGGAACTTTATCACCGGGTGCCAAGTTTCTGTTCTAATGGCACCCGGCTTTTTTATTTCCGGAGAATGTTTCGCAGCAGCAATTGCCGCTCCAGTTGGATGGAGGATTCAAAGGTCACCGCGTCGATCCCGAGATTGCGTGCCGCTTCCGTGTAGGCGGCGATGTCGTCGGTGTAGAAGCACTGCTGCGGCGGACAGCCGGCGGCTTCGATGGCGCACTGAAAGATCTTGGCCGCTGGCTTCATGGCGTTGACTTCAAACGACAGAACGCGGTGCTGGAAATAATCCAGCAGCGGATAGCGCTGGCACAGCGCCTGGTAGTGGATGGCGTTGGTATTGGAAAGCAAGACCAACCGGTAGCGCTCGGACAAGTCCGCCAGCATGGGTTGCGGAATCAGCGCCGGGCCGAAGATCGAGCTCCAGATGCCGCAAAACTCCGTGTAGCCGATGTTAAGCGAGAGCAGGTTCCCGAGTTGGGAGACGAAATCGTGGGGCTCGACCAGACCGGTCTCGAATCGTTCTACCAGGTCGGTGGAGGCGAGGCGGCGCCGGATCTCGGCGGTCGAGTAAGGGCACCGGCCCTCCAGGGCTTGGTAGCCGCGCGCGAAATCGAAATCGATCAGAACTTTTCCCAGATCGAAAATAATGGCCCGATACATTGCGGACTGGTAGTCTACACCGCGATCCTGTAGCGCTTCATCTTGTTGATTAATCCCTGGCGGCTAAGTCCCAGCAGACGGGCGGCCTGTTGCTGGTTGTCTCGGGTCTCCGCGAGGGCCTGCTGGATCATCCGCATCTCCAGGTCCGCGATGGCGCTCTTCAGGGATTGGACGCTCGCCGGAGACCGGGCCGCAGTGTGGGCGGCTGCCGCGGGTTGACTGGTGGCGGAGGATGGCAACCCTTCCCCCAAATCCTGTTCGCCAATCACCGGTCCGGACGCGCAGGCGGCCAGGCGCATCACTTCGTTGCGCAACTGGCGCACGTTCCCGGGCCAGGGCGCGCCACTCAGGCGGTGTATGACGGCCGGTGACAACTCCATGGGCGGGCATCCGGTTTCGCGACAGTACTCTTTCAGGAAGTGGCGGGCCAGCAGAGGGATCTCCTCGCGAACTTCGCGCAATGGCGGCATGTGAATGTGGATCACTTTAATGCGGTAGTAGAGATCCTCGCGGAAGTTGCCGCGCGCGATCTCGGCATCCAGGTCTTTGTTGGTGGCTGCCAGCAGCCTCACGTCCACCGGAATCAGGGCCCGGCCGCCGACACGCTCCAGGGTGCGCTCCTGCAGTACCCGCAATATCTTGGCCTGCGCGGTGAGGCTCAGGTCGCCGATCTCGTCCAGGAACAGGGTGCCCCCATCGGCCTTCTCGAAATGCCCGATACGCGAGGTTACGCCCGTCGCCACGCCCTTCTCGATGCCAAACAGCTCGCTTTCCACCAGGGTGTCCGGCAGGGCCGCGCAGTTCAATGCGACGAACCGCTTGCGCGCCCTGGAACTGGCGTAGTGGATGGCCTTGGCGACCATTTCCTTGCCCGTGCCGCTTTCACCGGTGACGAGCACATTGACCAGGCTGTCGCGAATCCGTTCGATGAGGCGCGCCACCTGCCCGAGACGGGGGCCGGAACCGATGATGCCGTGCGCGGCATAGCGGTTCTCCACTTCGCGGAACAGGTGGGCATTCTGTTCCACCAGTTCGTCCTGGCTGCGCCGCAGCTCGCCGATCAACTGCGCCGTTTCGATGGAGATGGCCGCATGGGAGGCGAGGGCTTCCAGCGACTCCTCGTCGCGCGGGGTAAAATCCCCGTGGTTCTTGTTGAGGGCTTCAAAGGCTCCGATGATCTCGCCGCGCTGGTTGCGCATGGCCACGGCGAGCACGTTACGGGTATGATACCCGGTCTGCCCGTCGATGGCATGGTAGAAGCGGGAATCGTCGTAAGCGTTGCAAACATTGGCCGTGCGTCCGCTCATGACGGTGCTGCCCACCACCCCGCGGCGAGCGTCGAAACGGAGTATCTCCGGGCTGCCCAGGGCAACCTTCGACCACAGCTCGTTGCGTTCGCGATCGAGCAGAAAAATGCTGGCACGATCGCAATCCAGGAAGCTGGTGGCTTCTCGGGCAACGATATCGAGCAAGCTGCCGAGATCGCGTTCGGAGTTCATCTTCTGGCAGATGGCCAGAATTACTCCGAGTCTGTCCTGGACGCCCGTTGATACCAGTCCCATGGCAAGCTAGTCTACCGTATGGAATGTCGAGTGTCCAGGAAGTTGACACCCGGTCACGCGCGGGGTTGGCAATGAATGCCCATCTCGTTCAAAAATCAGCGGAAATCCTTGAGAAGGGGTTTGGCGCATCACGTGCGTCTGCCTTCCCGCGGTGGCTCTTTCCCCGTTTGCGGA
Organism: Bryobacteraceae bacterium; assembly: GCA_052148435.1. Lineage (GTDB taxonomy): Bacteria > Acidobacteriota > Terriglobia > Bryobacterales > Bryobacteraceae > JBEKYD01. The sequence continues at coordinate 58,064 of JBKQIF010000176.1, read as the reverse complement.
GGCGGACCCTACCGGCGCCTTTCAGAGCGCCGGAGGGCCCGGACGGGGAATCGCCGCGAAGCACCACTGCGGATTTCGTGGCAGATGCGGGAGCGTAATCGTCTGACCTTTCTTCGCACAGGCAAAACCAAACAGTACGGATAAGTCTTATGGTATCGACGGGAAATTTCTGGTACGTACGTGGAGTTTTCTTGGTCCGTACTGTAAACTTTTTGCCTCGTTGCCCTATTAACTTGGGATAGTAACTCGACTTATGCTCAGAGCATGCGAATCGTTCAGTTTCTGCTACTAACTTGTGCAGTTGGTTGCGCGACGACTCTAACTAACAGCTCGTTCAATAATCCCCCTGGCGACGATCCAAACGTTGTCGGAAGCTATCTATCCTTTGACACGCAGTCGATCTCGGTATCCGACACAGGTGGCCAAGTGACGGTGGTGATCGATCTCGATTTCGGCGACGGCGCGAATGGCTCGAACGCCATCGGCACCAGCGGGGGCAACCAGTATCTCGCCTCATTCACGGAGAGTGGACTGGGCGCGTTTTACATTGGCGACCTCTTTTTCTACGACCCGGCTGCACCAACAACGTCCTACACGACATCGTGCGCCAACACGACGCCGCCCACTCAGTGTGTAACCGTGCCGACTGCTTCCAGCCTGCTTAACGGCTACGGCGTGGTCTTGGACGGCGGCGATGGCCCCGTCAACGCCGACTTAACGACCGGTGATGTGTACAAGATCAATGGTTCAACCGTAAGTACCGAAACCGCGCTCCAAGCCTATGGCCAGAACGACATTTACCGGCCCGGCCAAGTGGTGGACATGACCGGCACTTCAGGCGCTACACCGTCGGGAACCGCCGGCCATGAGGCGGTTTGTAAGATCGGCACCACAAATTGCGGAACTGGAATCGCGCAATATCAGGTGACCCTAACCTTCAGCGCCGCCGATCTCAGCGCCGCCTTTATCAGCCTGATTAACAGCGGGCAGATCGGCGTGGAATTTTCCGCCGCCGATTGCGGCAATGCCGTGCTTTCCAATGCAACACCGGAACCCGGCACGCTGGGCATGATCGCGGCCGGTATCGGCATGCTCGGCTTGGGTCTGGCCCGGCGCCGCCGCAAGAGCTGACCACGAAGTTTTCCAGATTCTCCCGGGATTCAATCCGCGCCCGGACTCCGGTTCTTCGCCGGATTCCGGGCGTGACCTTTTTCGCGGGATACCTCGTCGAGCTAACTATACTGGCAGCGAAAGTGGGCCAGGAGGACGGTCCCACTAAGAACGGAGTTGCGGGTTAGGGTCGCAGGATCACCTTCATCAGGTTCGGTTCACGGCGATACAGGCGGTCGAACCACAGTGGCCCCTCGCTCAACGGAGCCACGGCGCTAATCAGCGGTTCCACGCGAATTTCCTGAGTGGCCATCAGATCGATCACCAGCGGGTACTCGCCGCTGGAGGCGCAGGAGCCCTGCAGCCGAATCTGCCGCGAGACCACCTCCTGCAGCGGCAAGGCTACCCTGGGCGAGACGTTGCCCACCAGAACTACCGAGCCGCCTTTGCGAACGCTGGAGATGGCCGTGTGAATGGGAGCCTCGGCTCCGACGCACTCGATCGCCACGTCGGCGCCGCGGCCGCCAGTCCCCTCCAGTATCCGCGCCACGGCGCCCGTTCCCGCCAGAATGGTTTCGGTGGCGCCGAGTTGCCGGGCGAGCGAAAGCCGGGCTTCGTCCACGTCAACGGCCACGACCCGCGTCGCACCGGTGCGCCGCACAGCTTCGACCACCAGTAAGCCGATCATCCCGGCGCCCACCACCACCGCCGTATCGCCCAGGCGGACCCCGCTCAGGCCAGCGGCATGCACGGCAACGGACACGGCTTCAATCAATGCCGCCTGCTCGAAGCTCAGCGTGTCCGGAAGCCGGTAGACGATGCGCCGCGGCACGGCGACGAACTCGGCAAAGGCTCCGTGGCGGCGATAGGAGCCAGGCGACACGCCCAATACCTCGCGGTTATCGCAGAGATTGACCTCTCCGCGCAGGCAAAAGTAGCAGCGGCCGCAGTAAATCGTGGAATCGAAGGTCACGCGCTCGCCGGGCTGCAGATCGCTCACGCCGGCGCCAATCGCGGCCACCTCGCCGGCGGCTTCATGCCCCATCACCAGGGGCGGAATGCGGCGGCCGGTCGAACCGTCCAGGCCGTGAACGTCGCTGCCGCAGATGCCGCAGGCGCGCACACGCACCAGAATTTCGTCGGCGGCGACTTCCGGAACCGGCATGTCGATTATTTCCAGGTGTCCATAACGGGGAAGCAGAAGAGCTTGCATCACCGCCCATGTTAGGACGAGTAGGGCGGGTATGTCCAGACGGTCCGAGCGCTGTCCCCCGATAAGGTTGACGCTTCCGGTGGGATTGCGGATAATACAACTGCCGGTCCCGCGGCCGGCAAGCGCATGAAACGGCTATTGGCACTAGTTTTGGGCTACGCGATGGCGGCGGTGCCGATGGCCCGCCCTGTTTGGGGCGCCAGCCCGACGTCGACCGCCCGGCGCACCAGGAGACCCGCGGCGCGGGCGCCTCTCTACGACCCGACCGAGGGTGACAACGTGGACGGTGACGACCTGACCATCCGCCTCGCAGCCGTGAACGCTCTGGGAAATCAAAAGGGCAGCGTGGTGGTGGTGGATCCTACCAGTGGCAGGGTGTTAACCATTGTCAATCAGAAGTTGGCGCTCAAGAGCGGTTTTATTCCTTGCTCCACCATCAAGCTCGTCACCGCGCTTGCGGCTTTGAGCGAGCACCTGATCGAGCGCGACACGGTCATCCACCTCAGCCGCCGGCTCAGCTTCAACCTGACCAACGCCCTGGCGGTTTCCAATAACGACTATTTTGCGTATCTGGGCAAACGCCTCGGCTTCGGGCGCGTGGTCCGCTATGCCCAGATGCTGGGCCTGGGAGAGAAGGCCGGGTTGGAGATCGAAGGCGAGCAACCGGGCGAAATCGTGATCGAGGAGCCCCGCGAGGGCGGAGTCGGCATGATGACCAGTTTCGGCACCGGCTTTCTGGTAACTCCCTTGGAACTGGCGGGGCTTTTGACCGCGGTGGCGAACAGCGGAACGCTATACTACCTGCGTTATCCGCGAACGCAGGTGGAAAGCGAAAGCTTCAGGCCCGAGATTAAACGTGTGTTGGAACTGGCGTCGACGAGCATCGAAGACATCAAGGTTGGAATGCGCGGCGCGGTCGATTTTGGGACCGCCCGCCGCGCAGCCTACGATCCAAACGAGCCCGTTTTCGGGAAGACCGGAACGTGTACGGACTACCACGCGGGCGCCACGTTTATGGGATGGTTCGGATCGTTCACCAACGCCGGGCCCCACCAGGTAGTAGTTGTCGTGATGCTGACCAGCCCCTTGCACAACGTCAGCGGCCCTTTGGCTTCCGGTGTCGCGGGCGCATTTTACAAGAACCTGGCGGCGCAGCAGTACTTCGCTTCCGATGCCCCCCGCCGCGACGGCTTGCCGGAAATCATGGTCACCAAGTCCTGCTGCGCGAAATAGGGCGAAGCTGTCAGCGACCGGTTGACAACTTGGTACCGACAACTGAAAACTTCTCTCTCAGCTTCGCGCGCTGCGGGAGGAATTGGCGAAGCGGGAGCGAATCTGGTTCATGACTTCGGCCGCCAGGAAGGGCTTTCGCAGAACCGGGAAATCATGCTCCTCGCAGAGGGATTCCTCCTCGGGCGGGAGAATGGAACCGGTCATCACGATTACCTGCATTTCGGAAACGATCTGGCGAAATTCCACGCCCAATTCCACGCCGTTGCCGTCGGGCAACATGTAGTCCAGCAGCACGGCGTCGGGCTTGAATTCGTTTACCAGACGCCTGGCTTCGGTGGCCGAGTCGGCGATCAGCAGATTCCATCCGGCATCGCCCATTAGCCGTTCCAGAAAGCGCAGCAGGTCGCGGTTGTCATCCACCAGCAAGACCGTGGGCGCGGCGGTTGGCGCTTCCCCGGCAGCTCCCTGCGCCCGGATATCGAGCTTGTCGCGCTCCCGATCGACCAGCACCTGAACCGTCGAACCCGGCGTCACCTGATTGGCCGCGACCAACGTAGCCAGGGGTTGGGTAAGGAACCGGTGGATGGTTCGATTCAACTCGCGGGCGCCGTATTCGGAACTGGTGCCTTTTTCGATCAGAAACGCGCGGGCGTCTTGCGGCACGTCCAGGTTGAAGGAACGGTTGCCGAGCCTGGTATTGACGTGCTCCTGCAGATCGGTGATGTGAATATCCAGGATCGCAGACAGCGATTCGGCGGTGAGCGGCTGATAGGTGATGACCGCGTCGATACGGTTGACGAATTCCGGCGAGAATCGCTTGCGCACGCTCACCATGGCGATACTTTGCAGCTTGCCCACGAGGTCCGCGCGCGGTATGCCGCCTGTGGCCGATTGAAAACCGAAGTCGGGATTGATCTCCCGTATCATTTCGCGGGCGCCCAAATTGCTCGTCAGGAAGACCAGGCTCTTGTCGAAATTCACCGAAGAATTATCGCCCAGCCGCAGAACACCCTTGTCCAGTACACCCAGCAGCAGGCGGGTCATGGACGGGGCGGCCTTTTCGATCTCATCGAACAAAACCAGCGACAGGCCGCATTTCTCGCTGGTCACGGCGTTCAGCTTCTGCTGCGTCAGCATGGGCTGGGTCTCGCGGTGGCCCAGGTAGCCCGGCGGCGCGCCAATGAGTTTGGCGACTTCGTGCTCCATCTGAAACTCGCCGCAATCCACGCGCAGTACGCTCTTCTTACTGCCGTGCAGGATTTCCGCCAGGGCCTCGACGGTTTTGGTTTTCCCGGTGCCGGTCGGTCCCAGCAACAGAAACACGCCGATGGGCCGTCCTTCCGGTGAAAGGCCCGCCTGGAACATTTGAATGTAAGGAATGATGACGCGCGTGGCGGCTGGTTGCCCAACCACCTTCTGGGCCAGAAGCTGAGTAAGGTCGGCAGCCGGATCGGTGAGAACCTGCTTCTTGGACCGACTCTGTGAATTTCTTGGCTTTTCCACCCTGCCTCCGACTCGATTATAACGACGGGATCGTTCCGCCGATCCCAATCCCACCCGCCGCGGGCTGCCGTGTCCAACCGCCTCGAATCCATTGGGCCCATAGAATCCAATGGGTTCCGAGAAATTTGCGGCGGCCGGAAAGTTGTTGCGGAAGTTCTGTGACCGTGGGCGCCAACCTCTCAAGTTTTATCATGGGAAGGGCGCCTCTGCCAGTGCTATTTCGCACCAGCAGGGCCAGGATTGCGATGTCTCCGGGAAAATACGGAAGGGTGGAACGCGTCAGCGGTGACGGAACGTGATTCGTCCCTTCGTGAGATCGTAGGGAGACATTTCCAGAGTGACTTTGTCGCCTGCCAGAACGCGAATGCGATTGCGGCGCAACCTCCCGGCCAGGTGGGCCAGCACTACCCGCTCATGCTCCAGTTGAACGCTGAACAGGCCGCTGGGAAACTTCTCTAAGACCGTTCCAGTGACTTCAATGCTGTCCTCTTTGCTCATATCCCTCCAGAATCGATGTCGGCGGACCGCTGCCGTCTCCGTGGCGCGGCAGCCGGTCCGCCGCGATACGTCAGGCCACAGTGACGTTGGTCGCTTGCAGCCCCTTCGGGCCCTTCGTGACTTCGAACTCTACCTTTGCTCCTTCGTCGAGCGTGCGATACCCTTGCGTCTGGATCGCCGAGAAATGCACGAAGACATCCTCTCCGTTCTCGCGCTGAATGAACCCGTAGCCCTTGGCTGCGTTAAACCACTTCACTGTACCTTTTTCTTTCATCTGCCTCTATCCTTCTAGACGTAACTTCTTTCGGCCCCGTCCTCCCCTTACGCAAAAAAGGGGATTGCGGTATGGACTCACGCAACCCCCTTAATCATAAAGCGGAACACAAGAGCCAAATGCCATACCATTATACATCAGCGGGGTGGACAAATTGGTGCCGACTGCTATGATTCCATTCGAGTTCTACCGGGTGCGCCTGCGCCTTCGGGCGCACGGACTGCTGCGCTTTCCCGTGCCGGCCGCCAATCTGCTGCGCGGGGCACTGGGATACCGGTTGGAAGATCGGGGGCAAGACTACGCGCGGTGGTTTCGTCCGGGACGCGCACCGGGAACCCAGCCAACGCCAAGCGGCCTGGCGGACTGGCCGCGCCCTTTCGTATTGCGAGCTTGCCACCTCGACGGGACGGAATGCCGCCAGAAGGAATGCTGGAGTTTCGACGTTCACATTTTCGCGCGCGAGGCTTTCTGGCCGTTGCTGGGCGCCCTGGCCGGCGCCGCGGAGCGCGGAATGGGCCGAGGCCGTGTACCCTCGGAGTTGGTGAGCATCGAGGCATTGGACCTAGGTAGCACAGACTTTAGTCTGTGTAGCGCCGGTACGAGCGCCGGCGCCTCCAGTTTAGACATTCTTCACAGGCTAAAGCCTGTGCCACCCATCTGCCTCGACCTTGCTCACACAGGCGAGCCTGCCGACCATATTTCGCTCCTTTTTGTCACACCGACGGAGCTGAAAGGGCGGGCTTCCTCCGGCGAAGAACCCGATTTCGCCACCTTGTTCGCGCGCTTGCGCGACCGGATCGGCAATCTCCGGGCGCTCTACGGCGCCGGCCCGCTGGAGGTCGACTTTCGCGGCCTCGGCGAGCGCGCACGCTCCATCCGCCTCGGCCACGCGCGGCTCCATTGGGAGCGCGCCGAGCGCCGTTCCAGCCGCACCGGGCAAGTGCATCCGCTGGGAGGTTTCACCGGCGAAGCGGATTATGAAGGCGATTTGGGCGAGTTTCTGCCCTGGCTCGCGGCCGCGCGCTGGGTCGGCGTCGGCCGGCAGACCGTATGGGGCAAAGGCGATGTCCGGGTGATACGGTAATAGTCATGAACCCGGTTCGTTTCCACTTGTTCTTCGCCGCTGCGGCGCTCGCAGCCATGCTTGCCACGGCGCTGACGGCTCAGACCGCGGTGAGCGCGCTCCAGCCACAACCGCTCTGGCCCAAAGGCGCGCCCGGCGCGCTGGGCACCGCGGACGAGGACGTTCCCACGCTCACAGCTTACCTTCCGCCCGCCGCCGAAGCAACCGGAACGGCGGTAATCGTGGCTCCCGGCGGCGGCTACGTTCATCTTTCCATGGACAAGGAAGGCGAGCAGATTGCCCACTGGCTGAATTCCATCGGGGTTGCGGCATTCGTGCTCAAGTACCGGCTGGGGCCGCGTTATCATCACCCCATCGAGCTGGGCGACGCGCAGCGCGCCATTCGCACGGTGCGTTCCCGCGCGGCCGAACTGGGGCTCGATGCCGCGCACATCGGCATGATGGGCTTTTCCGCCGGCGGCCACTTGACGGCCACGGCCGGCACCCACTTCGATGCGGGCGACGCCGCGGCGGCGGACCCTATCGACCGCGCCAGCAGCCGCCCGGATTTCCTGGTCCTCTGCTATCCCGTGATTTCCTTCGAAGAGCCCTATCTCCATCGCGGTTCACGCCAGTACCTGCTGGGCGACAACCCCGACCCCAAGCTGGTGCGGGATCTCTCGAACGAATTGCAGGTGACCGCCCAAACGCCTCCGACCTTTCTTTTTCACACCACTACCGATGCCGTCGTTCCGGTGGAAAACAGCGTGCTCTTCTACCTGGCCCTGCGCAGAGCGGGAGTCCCCGCCGAGATGCACATCTACGAGCGCGGTCCGCATGGCGTAGGACTGGCGCCCACCGACGAGATACTGGCATCCTGGCCCGCGAGGCTGGCGGATTGGCTGCGCGTGAGGGGGCTGCTGCGGGGGAAGTAATCGGCGCGGCCTCTGTCAAGCCAGCCGGGCGCCCTCATTTTATCGGGCGCCCGACCGGCGAAGCTCCCGCAGAAGGATAACGTCGTCCATAATCCTAATACCGTGGGCGGCGCAGACCCGGTCGTTCAACTTCATGGCGAAAGTCCTCGTCGCGGGTGCAAAGAACATCGGCGCCGCCTACAACGGCGGTTTGCAAAATCGGGTCGTCGTCCGGGTCGCTCACAACGGCTGGAGAAACCTCGGGCAGTTCCACTAAAGCGCCCGCCGCTGCCAGAAAGGCAAGGTATTGGTCTATGGCTCCACTCGTCAGGGGCCATCTGGCCTGAACGCGAGGGTAGGTCAGCACGCGCTGCACCTCGACCAGAATGGCCGAGGAAAGGATTAGCGTATGGGGTCCCGATGCGGCGGTCAGAAGGAGATCGCGGGCGAGCCCTTGAGGGGAAACCTTGGGGCTGGCGCGAACCAGGATATTCGTATCGAGAACAAGCCTCACGGCCGCCAGCTACGATGCGGCCGAACATGCTGCAGGGCTTCCTGGAGCGCCGCTTCCATCTCCTCGGCGGTCGTCTCCGTGGCAACCTGAGAAGCCATGTAGTCCAGGTGTTTGCCAAGGCTCTCGGCGTTCTGGCGGTGCTGACGCTCCAAAGCGCGCTCGACGATATGCGCCAGATAGCGCTCGGCCGGCATGCGGGCTGCGCGCGCCTGGGCTTCAAGCGCGGCGGCATTTTGCTCCGACAGGTCAATCGTCAGGTTCGTAGGCTCTCCTTCTAGCTAGGTTAACCCGCAATCGGTCCGAAGGTTGAGCAACCTGCCCCACGGCCGGTGCTTTCTACCGCTTCTTGTGGTGCGCGGCGTGGTGCGGCTTCGGCTCGGCCGGCTCTTCGGATCGGACGGTGGCGCCGGGGGCCAGTTTGCTCAGGATGCGGTCTTTGATCCAGTGCTCGTCCCACCACTCGCGCGGATTGATCTGCACGCCATCGATCTGCATGCCGAAGTGAACGTGCACGCCGCCGGCCAGGCCGGTCGAGCCGGCCACGCCCATTTTCTGGCCCTTCTTCACCAGGTCGCCCACTTTCACGTCGATGCGGCTCATGTGGCCGTAGAGGGATTGGAGCGCGTAGCCGTGATCCACCACCACGCAATTGCCGAAGATGCCGAGGTCGGCGGCCCATGCCACGCGGCCGTCGTTCGCCGCTTCCACCGGGCCGTTGACCACGTCGGAGAGGTCGAAGCCCAGGTGCACCTGCTGGTCGATCTTCTTATCGTGGTAGATGTAATTGCGCACGTCGGCGAAGTTGGCTTCTTCCTTGCCCCAGTGCGTGAACGGCCCGTTCCACAGGATCTTCTCTTCGGTCTTGAAACGCAGGTCGGCAAGCTGCTGGTTGTTCTTACGGCGCAGATCGCCGTTGATGTAGAGGAAGCGAGCTACCAGATCCTTGCCGGGCAGGATCTGAGCGTTGGGGTCGACCGAATCGACGAGTTTCTGCATGAGCGCGTCGTCGACCGGGAAATCCCGCACGCGAAACTTCTTGGGGAAGAGCTTGAACCAGAAGTGCGCGTCGGCCTCGGTGCCGGCGGCGTTGCGGACGAAGACCATGGGCGTGACGTCCGGGGGCAGGTCCCACGGGTAGGCGAACATGGCGAAGCGCTGATTGGGGTCCTGGCCGGGCAGGGGGAAGCTGCGAAACGTGTAGCCGCCGACCTTCACGCCGGCCTCGGACCACGAGCCCGACGCCGTAAACGTGACCAACTCCATGCCACCCTGATTGATGTAATGCTGGAGTCCATCGGCCGCCACGCGGGGCGGGGCCAGCACGACCACCAGGTCGCGCGAGGCCGTGTCGGAGGCGCCGCGAAAATCGTTGGAAACGGTTTCCACCACCAGGCGCGCTTTCCCCTCCGCGAGCCCGGCCGCTTTGTTCTTACCGGCGTCGAAGCCGAGCGAGCGCGGTGGCTGATGCCGGCTCCAAAAGAATCGCGTGGACGGGCTCTTCTGCTCGAAAACCGGATAGCGCGCGCCGCCCTGTTCGACCCACGCCCGCACCGCGCGCACGCCATGCGGGTTCGAGATCTCGACGGTGACCGGAGTGCTCACGCCGATGGCATTGAGCGGGCCGATTTTCACGTCCGTGTGTCCGGATATCACGAGCAACGTCCCCACAAGCAACAGCAACACGGCGGCGGCGGCCAATAGAATTCTCATTTTTGGATCCATGAGGCTTTCATTTCTTGACCCAGGAATCGAGCCAGTCGAGCACGGTTTGATACCACAGCAGGCTGTTCTGCGGCTTCAAGATCCAGTGCCCCTCATCGGGGAAAATCACCAGCTTGGAAGGAATTTTTTGCATCTGCAGGGCCGTAAACAGCTCCAGGTCCTGGGTATAAGGCACGCGAAAGTCCAATTCCCCGCCGCTGACCAGGGTGGGCGTATGAAAGTCCTTGACGGAGCTGGCGGGCGACCACTTGGCGTAGTCGTCGGGCTTGTCCCACGGCGTGCCGCCGAACTCCCACAGCGGGAACCACAATTCTTCGGTGGCGCCGAATTCGCTGGTCAGGTCATAAACGCCGGCGTGGGATACCAGCGCCTTGAAGCGCTGGGTATGGCCCAGAATCCAATCGATCATGTAGCCGCCGTAAGAGGCGCCGGCCGCGGTCATGCGGCTGGTGTCGGCGTACGGTAGGTCGATGACCAGGTGGTCGGCCACGGCCATGATGTCGTCGAAGGGCTTGCCGCCCCAATCGCCGTTGATCTCGTCGATGAACTTCTGTCCATAGCCGGTCGAGCCGCGCGGATTCGGCATCACCACCACGTAACCGGCGGCCGCGAACACTTGCTGGTTCCAGCGATAGCTCCAACTGTAACCCCAGTTGCCTTGCGGTCCACCGTGGATCAACATGACCACGGGGTATTTTTTGCCGGCCTGAAACCCGTAGGGCTTCACCACGAAATACTGCACCTTCGAGCCATCGGGGGAATCCACCCAGAACTCCTCCAGCGGGATGAGCTCATGGGCCGCCAGCGCGTCGTCGTTCAAATGAGTCAAGGCGGCGGGCTCGCCGCCGCTCGACGCGGCGCGGTAGATCTCGAGCGGTGCCGTGCCGGTCTGCTGGCTGTAGACCATGGTCTTGCCATCGGCCGACAACTGCATGTCGTCCAGTTCGCTATCTCCGAAAACCGCGCGCCGCGCCGCGCCGCCGGTTACCGGAATGGTCCAAATGGCCTGCCGGCCGCGGTCCGCTGTGGTGAAGAAAAGCGCCCGCGAATCCGGCGACCAGGTGAAGCTGTTGACCCAGCGGTCGAGATTTTCGGTAAGGCCGGAGGTTTTCCCGGTAGCGCGCTCCAGCACCATCAACCGGTAACGGTCGCTCTCGTAACCGGCGCGAAGCTGCGCGCGCCAGGCCAGGTACTTGCCGTCGCGCGAGTACTGCGGGCTGGAATCGTTGCCTGCCGTGGAGGTGATTTTCCGCGGCGCCCCGCCCTGAATCGAAACCGCGTATAAGTCGGAATTGGTGCTGACGGCCGGGACCGGATCGGCATTCATGGAATAGCAGACCTCCTGGCCGTCGGGCGCAATATCGTAATCGTCCGGTCCGCCAAGGGAAAAGGGCGGCACGTCGCGAGCGCCGGGGGTAAGGTCGCGCGCGTCACCGCCCGCAACCGGAACCACCAGCAGATGGCTGCGCCGCTTGGTGGACCACTCGGTCCAGTGCCGATAGAGCAATTCGGTGTAAATCCGCGCCTTCACCTTATTGGCCTGGTCGGCGGCGAGGTGTTTCTGGTTGCAGGCGTCGTCGGCGGCGCATTCCGGATAGACCGGGCTGGTGAAGAGCAGGTTCTTCCCATCGGGAGAGAACAGCTCGCCGTCGGCTTCGGTAGAGAGATTGGTTACCGCCTTGGCGTTGCCGCCATCGGGATCCATCAGCCAGATCTGGGACAAGCCGGAACGGTTGGAGATGTAAGCGATGCGCCTCGAATCGGGCGACCAGCGGGGCCGCTGGTTGGCGGTGCCGTCGCGGGTGATCTGGCGCGCCGCGCCGCCGGCGAGCGGCACCACCCAGATTTGAGATGGCTTGGCGTTAGCGGCAACGTCCACGCTTTGGACGGTGAAGGCCACCCATTTCGCGTCCGGTGAAATCTGCGGATCGGAGATTCGCTTCAGCTCCATCATGGAACTGGCATCGAACGGGCGCTTTTGAGCGAACAGCATCGCCCCAGCGGTGAACAGGAGCGCGGTCCCGCGACAGATCGCACGGCACATAACATCAAGATTGTAGCGTGAGGCGGCGGCCGGTTCCCCTAGAACACCATGTTCCGCGGTTTCTGCCGCCGCTGTCTGCACCAATCCAGATACAGGCGGGCGTAGCTGGCGGTGATGTAGTCGCCCTGGCTGAAGCCCATCCGCCGCGCGGTCCGGTCGATCCAGGCGGGCGGACCCTCCAGCTCCAGGTAGACGCCGATCGGCGTTTCGTCGAGCATGGCCATGCCGGGACCGCGTTCCATACGGAATTCGGTGCGATATTTTTCGTAGCGAAAGACGGGATGGAAGCCGAGGCGCGCCAGGATAGCGGCGAAGCGGGCGGCATCGGGCAGGCGGGTCTCCAGCTCTTCGCGGGTCTTATGGGGGCCGGGCACGGGCCGCCCTTTGAAGGTCAGGGTCACGGCGCGGCCGGCTTGGCGGAGGCGCAGCAGGCGGCAGCCGCGCCGCAAGGTCAGCTTGGCCGTGTCGAAGACCGTGTTGGCTTCAAAGACGCGGCGCCGCGCCAGGCGAAAGCCAACCCGGCGGAGCAGGCTGCGGACTGCGGCGGGATCGGCCACGGCCACCTTGATTTCATTTTCCTGTGGCCCCTGGGACATGATGTCAAGCCTGGGCATTTCAGGACAAATCTTCGGCCGCCGAATGGTGCGCCAGAAAATCCTGGTCGATGGGTTTGCGCCCGCGGAAACCCTCCTCGGCGCCGTGCCAGTAACCAATGCGCGGCTCACCCAGTTTCCAGCACAGGCACACTTCCACGCCGCGAAATACGGTGGGAAAGTCCACCAGGCCGATGTCCAGATCCTTCACGTGGCAGCCGATTTCCTCGAACTGACTCACCGCCTGGCGCAGGCGGCTCTCGGCGGTGTCGCGGCGGCGCGCGTTGGCGGCGAACTTCTCCCGGTCCACCACCACCCCGCCCAGAAATGCCACCCGCTGGCGTACCGCATCGAGCGCCTGGGAGGCTTCGGAAAATTCCGCGCGCACAGTCACGGCATCCCGCAACAGCTTTTCCACCAAGGGCAAAAGGGCTTCGGCCTGGGCGAGTGTGAAGCGCTTGGACATTTGAAACGTTGGGCCGCGGCGCGAAACCGCGATCCGGACGGCTACAGCCCGGACACCTGAATCGACAACGAGCGGCTGCGCGGGCCGTCGAACTCCGCCAGAATGATACTCTGCCAGGTTCCCAGCAGCACCGCGGAATTCCGAACCTGCAGGCATAGGCTCTGCCCCATCACCATGCCGCGCAGGTGCGAATCGGCGTTACGCCGCTCGCAGTCGGAATAGGCCGGATCGTTATGGCGCCAGTTGGCGTTTGGGTTGATCAGCTCTTCCAGGAACAGTTTGACGTCGTGCAGAAGAGCGTCCTGCCACTCGTTGATGAAGATCGCGGTGGTGGTGTGCAGCGACTGCAGGTGCACGATGCCGTCGCGGATCCCGCTCTTGCGCACGATTTCGTTAATGCGGTCGGTGACGTTGATCAACTGCATGCGGTCGTTGGTGATCCAATCCACGATGCGGTTAAAGATCTTGAAACCCGGCGCCGCCTGCGGCTCGCTGGTCTCGATGCCGGTCTCGGCAAGCGGCGCCTTGGCTGGACTCATGCTCGGCTCCTTATCCACCTTCGGGAAAACGCGGCCACAAACGCGCCGCAATCCTGTCCGTACCCGATTTTGTTCCGATTATAACAGCATGACTACGGGAGTATCGGGCGCGGCATCGGCGCCCTGCGGGTAGTGCGAAACCACGTAATCGTTCAAAATATCGATGAACTGGGCGACGATACCCTCCCCGCGAAGCGTGACGCTGAGGCGGCCATCCACGTACACCGGCGCCTTCGGCTCCTCGAAGGTTCCGGGCAGCGAGATTCCGATATTGGAGTGCTTGGATTCGCCCGGGCCGTTCACCACGCAGCCCATCACGGCCACTTTCATGGTCTCCACCCCCGGATGGCGCGCTTTCCACTTGGGCATCTGCTCGCGCAGATAGGTCTCGATCCCCTCGGCCATCTCCTGGAAGAAAGTGCTGGTGGTTCGGCCGCAGCCCGGGCACGCGGTTACTTGCGGGGTGAAGCTGCGAATGCCCAGCGACTGCAGAATCTGCTGAGAAACGATCACTTCCTCGGTGCGGTCTCCATTGGGCGGCGGCGTCAGCGAGGCGCGGATGGTATCGCCAATGCCGTCCTGCAGCAGCGGCGCCAAGGCCGCGGTGGTGGCCACGATGCCCTTCGAGCCCATGCCGGCTTCGGTCAAACCCAGGTGCAAAGCGTAATCGCACACTTCGGCCAGCGCGCGGTAAACGTCGATCAGGTCCTGTACGCCGCTCACCTTGGCGCTGAGGATGATCCGGTCGTGGCCCAGGCCGTAGCGCTCCGCGGCTTTGGCCGATTCCACCGCCGATACCACCATGGCGTCCATGGTGACCTCGCGGGCCGCCTTCGGTTCGGCGCGGCGCGAGTTTTCGTCCATCATGCGGGTGAGCAGTTGCTGGTCGAGCGATCCCCAGTTCACCCCGATGCGCACCGGCTTGCGGTTGGCCGCCGCCACTTCGATCATGGTGCGGAAGTTTTCGTCGCTCTTGCGGCCGATGTCGGAGTTGCCCGGATTGATGCGGTACTTGGCCAGCGCACGCGCGCATTCCGGATACTTTTTCAGCAGTATGTGGCCGTTATAGTGAAAGTCGCCGATGAGGGGCACGCCCACGCCGAACTTATCCAGCGTATCCACGATGCGCGCCACCGCTGCGGCGGCGTCCTCGGTATTGACCGTGACGCGCACCAGCTCCGAACCGGCGCGCTGGAGCGCCATTACCTGGTTGACGGTGGCGGCGGTGTCGGCGGTGTCGGTATTGGTCATCGACTGCACCACGATCGGGTGATCGCCGCCGACCTTCACGCCACCTACGTCCACAATCACCGCCTTGCGGCGGGCTTTCACGGCCATCGTCCAAACCTCCGAGGGGAAACTTTAATTTTATCAGGAACCGTGGGACAGACGATCGTCTTTTGTCGTCTGTCAAGCGGGCGCGCTACGACAAAACCTGACCATCCGCACGCGGATCTGTCGGATGACCCGCTTGGCAAGCCTGTCCTACCTACGGCAGCAGCATCACCGGCGCCTGCCAGAAAGCGGCCTTCTGCGAGGCCGGGTCGATCACGCTGACCTGGCACTTATAGCGCCCCGCGGGAAGCTGGTTCAGGGAGAAGCTGAAGCGCAAGGGGACGGCCTTCGATTTCGCGTCCAGGCCGCCGGTGACGGAAACCGGCGCGGTCTCAAACGCCTTGGTTTTGCCGCGATAGAAAGTCACGTAGGCGATGAGCGGCTGAGTGGTGGTGGCGGCCCGCTCATAGGCCTGTAAGTAAACATACAGGTCGCTGTTTTTGTTGAACACGCGAGTCACGCTAGGTATCAGTTTCACGCCATCTTCCACCAGCGGATTGTTGGCCTGCGCCGCGGCCTGAGTGGAGCCCTTGCCGGCGGTGTAGACCGCATCGCGGAGCGCCTGCCGCTGGTTGCTCAACACCACCGAGCTGATGGGGATACGCTTCTCCTCCTTGTTCAAGTTAGGAATCGTGAACTTAAAGATGAAAGTGCCGATGCGGCCGGTTTCCTCGTCGCGCGCCAGGGTTTTCAGGGTGTAAGTACCGGGCAGCAGCGTGAACCCGGTCTCGTACTGGATGGGGTGGGCGTTCAGTTGCGCGGCGGTCTCCCCGGTGAGTTTGATGTCCACCTTGTCGCGCACATTGGTGACCGTGGCCCCATATTCGTCTTTGACTTCGGTCATGAAGGCGATCGCGGTGCGCTCGGCGCCGCCGTGGCGCGCCAGCGCCAGCTCGCTGCCCGGAATCTTCACCGCAACCGGCACGAAATACTCGGCGCGATTCAACTGGAAGTAATTCACTTCCATGCGAATGGTGAGATCGGTGATCGGGTCGCCGAGCATGAACGCATCCTCCAACTGGCGTTCTTTGTCGGCCGTGGTGAACTTATTAAATGTCTTGCCGGCGTAGTAACCCTGCCGAAAGTTGAGAGTCGCCGCCAGGTTATTGTTCAGGGTTATCTTGATCCGCCGGAATTTGCCGTCCGGCGACGTATTGGTGGTGTAGTAACCAATTGCGTAGTAATTCGAAATAGACTGTTCGGCCTGTACGATGCCGAGCGCCAGGTCGTTGTTATCGAGCAGCGCCTTGCCGCCGGTATCGGCGGCGAGGGTCCAGAGGGTATCCTGGGTTTTCGCGAAGTTGGCCTGGGCGGCGAGCGCCGAGCTGCCGGAGTACATGCCGCTGCCGCCGGGCGATCCCTGCGTGGCGTCCCCCATCGGCGCGCTGGCCACCAGGCCGCGGGCGTCCACCGAGTACAGGACCACGTTGGCGCGGATGGCGGCGTTGGTGAACGCCTGCAACTGCGCCTGGTTGTTGATGCCCTGCAGCCTCAGGCCGCTGGCGAAGTAGACCAGGACTTTCTTCTCGTTGAGGTTGCCCAGCATTTTGGCGGCGGTTTCGAGCGCGGCCAATTGGCGGTCGGTATTGAAGATATTGAACTCGCTGTCGTCCTGGCCGAAAGCCGTGCCGGCGTCGGCGGAGCTGTCGTCGTCATCGGTATCGTTGAAACCCTGGCCGGAGCCGACGATCAGCTTCTGGAGGGTTTGATCCAGCAGATCGCGGTCGTCGGTGAAATCGGTCAGAACCGACACCGACCCGCCGTCGTATTTCAGCAGCGCCATCAGGTCCGGCGCTTTCATCCGGGTCTTGATAAATTTCTCGGTGTAGCTGATGGCGCGCAACTGGTCGGGAGGCGGCATGGCGGACAGGTCGAAATAGACCGCCAGCATACGGCGGTCGCGGTGCCCGATTTCTCCCGGCTTCTCGGGCGCGATCTGGTGCTGGGTCGCGCTCGGCACTTCGGACGCCTGCGGCGGCGGGGCCGGCGGAGGTGGAGGAGGCGCGTCGTCGGCCAGCTTCTGATATTCGCAGAAGCGGATCTCCTGGGGCTTACCGTCCTCCGTCACGGTGAAGTCCTTGGCGGTGAGGCCCTCCACGGTCTTGCCGTTCTTGTCGGTGACGCTCACCATCTCCACCACCAGTTGCAGGGTGGTTTCGAACTTCACCGCGCCGGTATCGGGCTGTTGCACCGTGTTCGGCTGCGTCTGGGCAAGCGCGATCGCGGCGCTCAGCAGCAGGGCGAAAGGGCGCAGGAAACGATTCGTGTTCGGCATAGTCAGAACCGGTAGCGCAGCGAGGCGACCACCCTGCGCATCTGGTTGGCATTGGCGGGCAAACCGAACTGCCCGCTGGTGGCGGCCACGTTCCAACTCGTCCAGGTGACGTGGTTGAGAGTATTGGTGGTGGCGATCATGAAATCCAGCTTGCCTTCGTCGAAGGTGCGCGACATGGAAGTATTGAGCGCGAACTGGCTCGGGCCGACGATCGAATCCCGCCCGGCGGTCCCCCACTGGCCCGCTGCCGGCGCGGTGAAGGCGGCCGGATTCAGGTAGAAGCCGGCCGGTGCGTCGTAGACTCCCGCGCCGGTGTAGGTGGGACGAATCGGGCCGGTAACGCCCGTGCCCGCGACGGTCTCCGCATAAGTCGGCGTTTCGGGCAGCCCGGTGGAGGCGCTGATTTGCGACGACAGGGTCCAGTGCTTCCAGATCTCGCCTTTCCAGCCGTTCGACAACGTGCCGCCGCGAACTCCCATTCCGGTGGTGTATTGGACGAGCGCGGCGAGCGCGTTGCGTTGATCGAAAGTCGAAGGCCCCCGCTCGGCGGAAAGGTCGAGCCAGTTCTGCGCGATCACCGTGCTGGTTTGAGCCTGCCCGGCGGATGCGGCGCCCGTACCGCGCCCTCCGAGAGCCGCGTCGTCGATGGATTTCGAGTAGGTGTACGACGCGCTGGCGGTGAACCCGTTGCGCAGGCGCCGGCGCAATTGCAGCATCAAGGCCTCGCGGGTGGAATTTCCGTTGGAGGTCATGTAGTAGTATCCGGCGGCACACGCGGGACACGGATCGAAGGCGCCGGCGGGATACGTGTTGGGCAGAAACACCTGCGCCGCGCGCGTGCCTTTGATGCCGTTATAGGTGACCACGCCGACCAGGCCGCCGGGCAGATCGCGCTGCACCGCGAACTGCCAGTTGTGCGCGTAGCCCACCTTGAAATTCGGATCGATGCCGAAGGTATCGGTGGCGCCGCCGCTCAGCAATCCGTCGGCCAGCGTGAGCGAGTCGGCGCTGTTGGCCAGGCTGACGCTTCTAGAGAGCACCGGGCCGCCCGGCGGCGGCGACTGCTGGTACATCTGTGTAGCGATGGCTTGATAGATGGACGTATTGAAGTAGAGCCCGTAACCCGCGCGGATGGTCAGCGGCGACGCGGCGAAGGGATGCCACGCGATACCGGCGCGGGGTTCGAAGCCGTGATGGTCCGGGTTCACCAGGGAATCGGCATAGTGTTGCCCGGTGAGGGAGCCGATAGGATCGTAGGCCGCCACCGGAGCATAGTTGGCAAACCCGGGCGGCACGTCCAGATTCACCAGCCGGCCGCGCAGTTCGGTGACGGGCGAGCTGTACTCCCAGCGCAAGCCGGCGTTGAGGCTGAATCCGGGCTTGACGCGCCAGTCGTCGTTGATATAGGCATCGTCGAACGAAGCGCGCAAATACTTGTCGGCGTTGCCGTAGGCCATCTGGATGGTATCCGGAATGCCGAGCAGAAAATCGGCGAAATCCATGCCGGTGTTGGCCGCAGGCAGGCCGTCCGAAAATTCTTCGGTGGCCGCGCCGGTAAATCCGAAGCTGCCGCGGGGGTTGGCCTGCGAGAGGTAATTGAATTGCTGCCCGCGGTAGTCGCCGCCGAAGTTGACGTTGTGCGAGCGGTGATTCCAGAAAGTGTTAAAGGAAAGCCACGCAGTCTGGTTGCGCGTGTCCCTGGCATTCGCGTCGCTCAAGCCGGCAATCGAGCTGCCGCTGAACGAAAGGCTGGGAGGGCCCCAGTAGAGGGGGTCCTGATCGTTGCCGGTAATGCCGGCGTTGCCGGACACGTTTTCGCGGTTGGCGAAGTAGGGAGTCAGAAGCGTGGTCTGGCGGCTGAAATCGAACTTCAGGGTCGCGAAAATACGCTGGCTGAAACGGTGGTTCCAGTTGGGCGAGACATCCAGGCTGCTTTGGTGGGTGCGATCGAGAAAGTCGAAAGCGTTGGTGGAACCGGAATTGGTATGCTGCCAGGCGAAATTGCCGTTGAACTGGTTCTTCATGCTGAGCGCCTTGTTCAGGCGCGTTTGCACCCCATCCTGGCTGGTGGTTCTGGGTGTTGGAACCTGATAGTTGTACGTGCTGGACGCGAAATTGGGAAACGGGTAATAGGCCAGCAGAGCTTGCGCCTGGGGGCTGATGCGGGTCTGGGGGATGACATTGCCGGGAAACGGCGCTCCGGTGGTGGGATCGTAAATGGTGAGCGGCACGCCCCGCGGGCTCGCCGCCTGCGAAAAATCTCCGCCGCGTTGGCTCTCGCTAGGCACCAGGTTGGGTGAGTTCGTGGAATTGCGTTGCCGGATCCACTGATAGCTCAGGAAAAAAAATGCCGGCTGGCGGCTGGGCGGAATCACGTGGGGAATCAGCAGCGGCCCCTGCAGGGAAGCCGCGCCGTTGAGTTGGTTGTAGGCGACCTTGGGCGTGTCCTGGCCATTTACGGAAAAAGTCCGGGCGTCGAGCGCGGAATTATCCGCCGTCACGCTGAGCTGAGCTTGGTACATGGACCGCGGCCCTTTGCGGCCGTTGCCGAATGCCGCCGATTGCGCATAAGGGGAAGCGGCGCCGTTGTTCATGCTGCCGTTGACGGTATAGGCGTCGCCCGAACTCTGGGCGGCATCGCCCGGCGCGGGGGCCTCGGCCGAAATCGAACCGGCGTCGGCCGAAGCCTTCAGGTCGGTGCGTTGAAAGCCGTTTTGCGCTGGCGCGGCGGCCTGCGCGTTCTTGCCGCCGGACTTAGCTCCGTCGCCTGAAGCAGCGGCGGGAGCGGCCGCGGCGGCGGCGGGCTCGGCGGGCGGGGTAGTCTTGGGCGTCGGCGGAGCCTGTTGTTCCACCGCCTGGAGTTGCCCGGGAGGCAATACCTTCAGCTCCCATTGTGGCGGCGGCGCATCCGCCTGAATGGCGACCTCGCGCTTAACCGTCTCGAAACAAAGCATCTCCACCTGTACGGTCCAGATTCCATCGGCCAGGTCGGGAAACGCATACGCGCCCCGGTCGTCGGTGATCGCAACCACCCGCTTGTCGTCTTTGGTTGCCGTCACCGTGGCGCCGGGTACGGGCATGCCGCCGAACAGCACGGTGCCGTGATGCTCGGTGGCAAAGGCCGCCGCCACCAGGCAAGCCAGAAGCAGGCCGCGAACGAGTGGGACAGGCCTCCTGGCCTGTCCTTTGCCCGTGAAACCCAACACCGGCGCCAGTGCGATTCGAGCGACAAGCGGGTTCATGACCTTGAATATAACTACGCCGCAACGGCAAGAATGGCAGCAATTCTTTGTCGCCTGGCCCTGTTTAGTTTTCCTCTGGCGCCTTTTCCGCGTGGTCTACGTGGAATCGCGATTCGATTCTCCCGCCCGGAACCGAGACAGCCGCCGCATTCTCGTGATAAGACGCAGTATCCTCACGATTTGTTCCCGGCCTGGCTTCGGTCGCCCCTCGGTCGGTGGCGCGGGCTTAGCCGGCTTTGGCTAGGCCGCGAAACGGAGCAGACCTTTATCAGTCACCGGACTTCCCGAACACGGAACCACTGCCACCGCAGTCGGTTAGCCCGCCGCGGTCCCAAACCCCATTCCCTTGCCGTGCTAAATTCGAATCGGTCAGGCTGCCGCGGCCGGCAACCCGTATGCCCAAGAAACGCACACAAAAATGCACCAACGCGAACCCAAACCGTCATTACCAAACGAACCCATTTCTGCCAGACAAGCAATTGAAATTAAATCACTTATGTGGGGCGGGCTGGCAACCTGCGCGCCGATTGCCAATTGGCGCCGCCCTGGTGCGGCGCTTAGCCCGGCAACGTTTCCCAAACGAACCCATCTATTGGCGATATAAAATTGAAACATAACCATTTAACTCGAATGGACCGAGCCATCCGCTTTCCAGTCGCGCACCCAAGTGCGGGAGAATGGAGATGGCGCGGCCGTGGCAAGGCTCTCCATGCCCGATCCGCCGATCCCCATGACCCAAGACCCTCGAACCGTTTATAGCGAGCTGCTGGCGCGGCGCAAGGCGGAAATCACCCAGCGCGATGCGACCTTGGTGCGGTTGGGCTACGCCCGGCTGGGGCTGGCCGTGGCGGCAGCCATTGTGGTGTGGCAGTCGCTTTCGAGCGGAGCGTTTTCCATCGTTTGGGTGCTGGTTCCCGCCGCCGCATTCGTGGCCTTGCTCGTGGCGCACGACCGGCTCTCGCGGGCGCTCGAAAATCGCCGCCGCGCCGAGCGCTATCTGACGCGCGCCCTGGCGCGGCTGGATGGCCGATGGGCCGGCACGGGCGAAACCGGAATCGGGTACCTCGATCCGGCCCATTGCTACGCTCAGGATCTGGACCTGTTCGGCAAAGGCTCGCTGTTCGAACTGCTCTCGACCGCGCGCACGCACATTGGCGAGGACACCCTGGCGCGGTGGCTGCTGGCGCCGGCCGATCCGGCCGCCGTCGGGCGGCGTCAACAAGCCGTGGAGGAACTGCGCCCGCGCCTGGATTTGCGCGAACAACTGGCGGTGCTGGCCGAGGAAGGCCGCAGCGGCGTGGAACCGGCGGCGCTGGCGGAATGGGGGGAACGGCCCGCGCAGCTTTCGAGCCCGGCGTTTCGCGTGGCGCTCTGGCTATGCACGGCTTTGGGAATTCCCGGCGGCGTTGCCGCGGCCGCGGTGGTGCTGCACCAGTTCGGTCTGTGGCCGATGAGTCCGCTACGGGAGACGCTGGCTCGCGATCTGTTCCTCTTCGTGTTGGTGGTGAACGGCTGGTTTCTGTATCGCAATCGCGGGGCAGTGGGTGGAGTGGCGGCGGCGGTGGAAGAGGCTGCCCATGAACTGAGCTTGCTGGCGGCCGTGCTGCGTCTGCTGGAGTCCGCGCAATTTGTTTCGCCGCTGCTCGCAGAGTTGCGGGCATCGCTCGATTCGGAAGGCTCGGCGCCCTCCGCCCGGCTGGCCAAGCTGGCCCGCTTGATGGAGCTTCTGGATTCCCGCGATAACGTTTTCGTGCGTTTGGCCGAGGTGTTCCTGCTCTGGACTCCGCACCTGGCGCTGCGGGTGGAAGACTGGCGCCGCCACTCGGGGCAAACCGTGCGGCGATGGCTGGTGGCCATCGGAGAGATCGAAGCGCTGAGCTCGCTGGCCAGCCATGCCTTCGAGCACCCGGCCGATCCGTTCCCGGAGTTTGTGGAGGGCGGCCCGTGGCTGGAGGCGGAAGCCATCGGACATCCGTTGCTGGACGAGAGGCGGGTGGTGCGCAACGATATCGCCATTGGCGGCCCGCTGCGGCTGCTGGTGGTCAGCGGGTCCAACATGTCGGGCAAAAGCACCCTGCTGCGCACGCTGGGAATCAACGTTGTGCTGGCGCAGGCGGGTGCGCCGGTGCGGGCGGGGCGGCTGCGGCTGTCGGCGCTCTCGGTGGGAGCGTCGATCTCGATTTCGGATTCCCTGCAGGGCGGCGTTTCGCGGTTCTACGCCGAGATTCTCCGCTTGCGCCAGATTCTGGACCTGACCGGCAAGCAGCCAGCCGCGCTGTTCCTGATCGACGAGCTCTTAAATGGCACCAACTCGCACGACCGGCGGATCGGCGCCGCGGCAGTGGCCCGCGAACTGGTGGCGCGTGGCGCCATCGGGCTGGTCACCACCCACGACCTGGCGCTGGCGGAAATCGCCGAAGAACTGCACGAGCGCGCAGCCAACGTGCATTTCGAGGATTCCATCGCCGATGGCCGCATCCACTTCGATTACGTGATGCGGCCGGGCGTGGTGCGCAAAAGCAACGCCATCGAACTGATGCGTTCCGTGGGGCTCAAGATTTGACGGCGGCGCAAGTCCGGGAGTTGGCGCGGGAATGCGGATTCGAGCTGGCCGGCGTGGCCGCGGCCTTGCCGCTGCCGGAGCTGACCTGGTACCGCGACTGGGTGGCGCGCGCCATGGCCGGCGAGATGCGCTACCTCACCGACCGCCGGGCGGCCGTGCGCGACGATCCCCGCAACCTGTTGCCGGAGGCCCGTTCCATCGTGTGCGTGGGCAAGCTCTATCACACGCCGCGGCCGCTTTCGACCGCGCTGAGCACCACGTTAAACGACGCTGAGCGCGGTTGGATTTCGCGCTACGCCTGGGGCGACGATTATCACCCCTGGATGCGGGCCGGACTGGAACGGCTGCGCAGCCGCATGGAAGCCAGCGCGGCGGAGGCAATGCGCAGCAAAATCTGCGTGGACACCGCGCCGCTGCTGGAGCGCTCCTACGCCCGCCTGGCGGGGCTGGGCTGGATCGGCAAGAACACCTGCCTGATTCACCAGGGTGCGGGATCGTGGTTTTTTCTGGGGGAGTTGCTGGTGTCGCTCGAAATTTCGCCCGATGCGCCGCCGCCCGACCGCTGCGGCACCTGCCGGCGCTGCATCGATGCCTGCCCGACGGCGGCGATCGTGCCCCGGGCGGGACGCTGGGAGGTGGATTCGCGCCTGTGCATCTCCTACCTGACCATCGAGCTGGGCGGCGCGATTCCCGAAGAGCGGCGCGAAGGCATGGGCCGCCATGTCTTCGGTTGCGATATCTGCCAGGATGTCTGCCCCTGGAACCGCAAGGCTCCGGTTACCCCGGATACGGCGTTTGCCGCACGGCATTTCGCCCCGCCGCTGGAAAAACTGGCGGCCATCGGCGCAGCCGAGTTCCGCCAAATGTTCCGCCGAACCCCTGTGACCCGCGCCCGCTACCGAGGTTTCCTCCGCAACGTGGCCGTGGCCATGGGCAATGCGCGCCTGGAAAAATTTCGCGCCCCCCTCGAAAAACTGGCCGCGCATGAAGACCCGATGGTGGCCGAACACGCCCGCTGGGCGCTGGAGCAGTAGGGATGAAATGGAGGGCGCGTGCTCGCTTTACGCCGCCGGGACTTCGACGGACACCGTAACAGTAGTCGGCTCGGGAATCGGGTCGCCATCTTCTCGCATTCCGTCCAGATGAAACTCAATGGCGTCGCGGATATTGCGCTCCGTCTCCTCGATGGTTCGCCCCGTCGACATCGCGGATTTTCACGGGCCACCGCCGCACCCCCGTTTTTCTCCTACCCGTCCGTCCGATACTATAAAGAGATCGGAATGCGTATAGGGTGGCTGATTCTGGCCCTGGCCGCGGCGGGACAGGTACCGGCCGAAAAGGGCCTGGTCGAGCAGGGCTTCGACCACTTCTACAACCTGGAATACCCGGAGGCCATGGCGGATTTCGAGAAGGCCATCGCGGCCGCCCCGAACGATCCGGAACTTCACAATCACCTGGCGCAGACGTTGGTGTTCCAGGAGATGTACCGCAACGGGGCCCTGGAAAGCGAGCTGGTTTCGGGCACGAACTCCTTTTTGCGGCGTCCCAAGATGAATCCCGACCTGGAAACCGAGCGGCGCTTCCTGGCCGAAATCGGGCGGGCCATGGCGCTGGCGCAGACGCGGCTCAACGCCAATCCCAACGACACCAGCGCGCTTTATGCCCTGGGCATTTCCTATGGTTTGCGCTCCAATTACTACTGGGTGGTGAAGAAGTCCTGGCGCGATTCGCTGCGCGACGCCACCGAGGCGCGAAAATTGCACAGTCGCGTGACCGAACTCGATCCCCACGACGTGGACGCGCGCCTGGTGGAGGGACTCCATGATTATATCATCGGCAGCCTGCCGTGGACCTGGCGGATGCTGGGCTTCCTGGTGGGTATGAAGGGCGACAAGCAGCAGGGCATCCGCATCGTCGAGGACGTGGCCCAGCACGGCCGCGACAACCGCATCGACGCCGAAATCTTCATGGGCGCGCTGTATCGCCGCGAGAACCAGACTCGCCGGGCGATCCCGATCGTCGAGGACCTGATTCGTCTGTTTCCGCGCAACTATCTGTTGCGGCTGGAGTTATCGCAAATGTTCAGCATGGCGGGCGATGCGCGGCATGCGCTCGAAGCAGTCGCGGAGGTGGAGCGGCTCAAGAACCAGCACGCTCCCGGCTACGACCGCGTGCCTTGGGAGAAGATCTACTTTCAGGAAGGAACGGTGGAATTCTGGTACCGCGACCTGGACCGCGCGCTCGACCACTTACAGCGGGTGGTGGCGAAAGCCAATGAGATCGATCTGAATACCGGGGTGTACGCTTACTTGCGGATCGGGCAGATCTACGACCTGACTCACCGCCGCCAGCAGGCCCTGGAGGCCTACAAGAAAGCCATCGCTTACGCTCCCGAAGCGGATGCCGCCCAGGAGGCCAGGAAATACCTCGCCGCACCCTATCGGCGAAGCTAAACCGGCGTGCCTGCGCCACGGGGAATGGTTCGGGCACGCTCGACCTCTCAGCTAGTGCACTTCAGTGTGCGCGTCCGGTTCGTCGATGGTGACCTTGACTGGCTGCTCGATGTATTTAGCATCCTTACCCGTAGTCAAAACCATTACGGTGAGCCGTCCCGGGGCAGCTTTCACGGGAATCTTGAACTTGATTGTCGTCGCGGTCTGTTCGGACACTTCGACCGGAATATCGTTCTTGCCATCGGTGAGAAACACCTTGGCAACGGTATCTTTCTGCAGGTTTTCGCCCGTGACGGCGATGACATCGCCTATCTTTCCATTCAAGGGGTCCACCGAGGTCATTCGAGGCATGGGCTGCTGCGCGAAGGCCACCACACCGGCACCGAGCAGCAGGCACGCAATTAAGGACAGTCGCATCTGTTTATCCGTTCCCAGTCTCAATGCTATTCCCCTTGCGCTGCGAATTCAAGGGGAGTGTTGAAGATTTCACCAAATTACCGAGCCGCAACCCTTGGGAAGGGGTTGAAGATATTAGGGCCGCCGATGAACACGGATGAACGCAGATGAAGAAATAAAAAGAGTTATCGGCGTTAATCGGCGGCCAAATTCTTGCTGGCGCCTTAGTCGGGATTTCACAACACTTCGAAATCCACAACTCTGGTTACGGAGCGGCCCGCGCTGTCCACCGCTTTCAGCTCGGCACGATAGGTGCCGGCTTCGAGTTTATCCAGCGGCAGATTGAGCGCGATCGGTACTACCGGATTCCCGGGGCGGACCGAATTGGTGACTTCCACCATCCCGGAATCGCCCTTCGTGTCGCCGCTCTTGCGGTCGATCACGCGGAGTTGCAGGCCGATTCTAGGCCCCTGGGAGACGGGCGCGGCGGCCGGCTTGGCCGGGTCGGCCGGCGTGGCGGCGGCCCCTTCTTCTTTCGGCTCCGGGACGCTGACCGGCGCCATCAGCGGCTCGTAGATTTCCAGGTAGCAGACGGCTCGATCCGTCTTGGCGAAGCGGTTGGTTCCCGCCGGAACGATTTCCATGTTCTGGGCAACCAGCGGCGCGCGGCCTTCCAGCAGCACCGTATCCAGGTCCGCGTTCTGCGCCGAAGCCCGATGGAACTCTTTGCTCAGCGCCACGCCGCTGATGAAGAGCGCCTTGCCGTCGTAGGCTTCAATCTTGAGCGGCGCTTCCAACTTGCCAAACTCCTCGCCGCCGGAACTGAAAACCACTTTCAGGGTATAGGCGCCGGGCGCCACGTCGAACTGGTTGTCGTAGTGGTAGGGGTGCTCGGTGAAGGCTTCCAGATCCTTTTTATCCGGGAAGTCGATCTTGACGCTGTCGCTGAAGCGCGCGGCCACGGCGCCATCGGCCTTCGAAGCAACCGCCAGGATGTCGATCTCCGCGTGCATCTTGCCCTTCACCTTGTCGAACTTGATGGACGCGGAAGGTACTTCCAGGGCCACATCCACGCGGGCCGCGTTGTTGGACGCATAGAAGAAGGGCGCCAGCATGGAAGCTTGGATGGTGCCGGGCACGTTGGCCGCGGCACGGGTTTCCAGGTTCTTCTCGGCGGGCTTGCCGGCGAGCAGATCCACCTGCTTGACGTTGCAATAGCCGGTTCGGGCGCGGACCGTGTAGCTGTGCGCCATTTTCACTTTCAAAGCGTGGCAACTGCCTTCCTCGGTATCCGGCGGCGCATAGCCGATCAGGTAGTATTCGTTCTGTTCCTTGCCGATCTTGTCCAGCCCGCTCAACAAATCGTTGGTGTTGACAATGACGAACCCGCCGGTGCCGTCGGCCAGCATATAGAGCACCTGCTGGTTGGTGGAAGCCAGCGGCGGAAACGGCGGCACGATGTTGCGCGGTTGCCGCATCGGATTGAAGTTGGGATTCAGGTTGGGATTGACGGTGTTGCCGCCTCCGGTCGAAGACCTGCCGGTGCTGGTCGACGTTCCCGGCGCGGCGACGGTGCGGCCAGGGTTGCCCGTTGTCCCGGTGGTGGTCGTGCCGGTGCGGCCGGTGCTGGGAGAGGTGCCGGGAGAGGTGCCGGACGTGCCGCCGGTGCCGCCCCTGACTTGCGGCAGAAAGCCGTTCGAAAAACCTCCGCCCACTGAGAGCGGCGGGCGCAACTCCATGTGCATCCCGGGATTAAACGACGGCTGCGCCACCAGGCCCCGCACGTCGATCGGATACACGGCGACATTCGACTTATTGCACATATCGATGGCCGCGGTCAGCTCGGATTGCGCCTCGATGGTGAGCGGAAAGCCCGCGCTGAACAGGATCAGGGATTTGCGCCCAGGCACATCGGCCAGGTTCCTGGCCAGCGTACGCACGCCCAAAAGCAGGGTGCGCGCTCCGAAATCCGACGCCGCGCGATTCAATCCGCCAATGCCCGCGCCGGCGCCGGGGCTCACGGCGGAAAACTTGACGCCCTTCACCACTTCCGCCAGGCGGTCGGCGTCGGCAGTGAAATTCTGCGCGATCTGAACGCTGCCGCCGAAATTCACGATGGCCATCAGCCGGTTGGGCCCGGCATTCTTGGCGATAAATTTGGCGGCGGCGTCGCGGGCGCGCGCCTGGTCGCCGTAATTCATGGTGGAATTGTCGAAGAACAGCACGAGGTAGCGCTGCTGCTGGCCCGAGGGCGAGGCGGGACCGGCCTCATAGGAGAAGCTTTGGATGGTCTGCTCCTTGTTGTCCTCCAGCACCTTGAAGTCCTTCACGGTCAGATCGCGAACGTAATTGTTCTTTTTGTCGGTCACTACCGCGTCCACCAGCACCTGCCGGGTTTCGGTGCGAATCACCGTGCCGGTATTTATCGGCGGCTGCTGGGGACTGTCCTGCGCTCCCAGGGCCAGAACCAAAGCCCCTGCCAACCCCGTCAGTGTTGCCATCCTCAGCATGTTCCAATCCTTCCTACGGAATGAAAACCGAGCCGTTCCGGGCCGCCATCTGCTGCCCTTCGGCATCCCTTACCACCAGCCGGACCATGTACGTGCCCGGCTTCACGTCGAAGTTGGAGCGCACCGTGATGCCTTGCGCCAACCTCTTCTGCAGGGTTTGATCGAGCAGGTGAAATTCGATCTTCTTGGTCAAACCGGCTACAAACTTGCCATTGCGATCGAACAGTCCCGCCACCACCGTCAGGTTGTCGACGTTGCGGCCGTCGGCTTTGCGAAATTTAATGCGCTTGAGGTCGAGATGCGCCAGCACGGCCACGTTGGCGGTCTGATCGGTGGGCTTGAAAAACTGGGTGCGCAGCTCGACCGGCATGTCGTTCAGCTCCTCGCGCGAAAACAGCGCCTCCTCGATCTCGCGCCGGGCGTTTTCCTCGGCGCTTTCCAGGCGCCGCGGCGCGTAGTAGCCCTTGCGGGCCGAGAGTGTCGCGTCCCCCGCGCTCTTGAGCGTTACCCGCAGGGTGTGAAAGCTGCCGTCCAGCTTCAGGTTCTGCGGCGAAAAGCCCAGCAGGTAGTAAACCTCGGGAGCCGACGCCGCGCGGCGCAGGCCTTCGTCCAGATCGTTATTATTATGAAAAAACGTGCCGCCGGTGCCGGCGGTGAGTTCCACCAGCACGTCTTCGTCGGCAAACGCGCTCATGCTTGCGTATTGATCTTTCAGCCGCTGCGAACCTTGGGTAATCATCTGCTGGCTGACGTCAAAACCGGGAATCGCGAGTCCAAGGAGGTTAATGGCATTGACGACGACGTTGCCGCGAATGGCGCGATCGAGCAAATCGGTTACGTCCTGCCGGTGCTCCAGCAGGGTCAGAAAGCCGGGTGAAACCAGCACCAGCACGCGTTCTCCCGGCATCCCGGCCATTTGCCGCACCACGTCGCGGACCACGGATAGCGACACGCGCGTTTCGTGGTCGCCTTCCGACAGGCGGGTGTTGGCGGCGGCTATCGCCAGTTGCTGCGCCCCCTGGCTGCTGCCGGTGCAGACCATGACTTCCGCGGTGGCCGCCGCGATGGCCGTAGGGTCGTTCTTGTTCACGATCATGTCGGCCATGAAATAGGAAATATCGGGGCACTGCTGGGTCATGGGGCGGGCGATGGGCCGCGGCTGGAGGCGGCCCAGGGCGGCATGAACCTTTTCCAGATCGTCGGTGAATTCCTGCATCACCTGGCCGGAGGTGGTGAACACGGCGATGCGGTCGCCGGTCTGCAACTGATCGCTCATGTGGCGGAGCGCGGCATCGCGGGCCCGCGCCAGGTCGCCGAACCGGGCGTGGACGTCGTCGAACAAATACGCCACGAAACGGTCGGCCATGCCGGCCGGCGCGCCGTTTTCGGACTGGCTCGGGGCCGTGCCGGTAGCCATCACTTGCAGCGCCCCGCTGGCCGGCCGTTTCTCCACCGAAAAGCGGGTGATCTCCTGCGGCTTGCCCTTGTCGAAGAGTTGGAAGTCCTGCTGCCGCAAGCCGTTCACCACCCGGCCCTGGCGGTCGCGCACCACCACCGGCACCATCACCAGGTTGACGTGGGCTTGAAAGGTGGCCGGCTCGTCGCGCTGGCTCATTTCGGCCTGATTTTGGGGGGCCTGGCCGGGCGAGTCCTGCGCCGGTGCGGCTTCGGGCGCGGCCGGGAACGACACCGGCAACAACCATAGTCCCGCCGCGAGAACCGAAAATCGGGGAAGCATTCGGTGCCGACTCCGTCCTTGTCATCATAGGACAAAGACGGCGCCAGGTGGGACAGACCATCGCTTTGTGTGGTCTGTCAGGCCTCCCGGCCGGACGGCCGGCGGGACGGACGACAAAAGGCGATCGTCTGTCCCACCTCCTATCCCTTCGACCGCATCGCTTCCATCGGCCGGTTATCGATCTGCCGGAACGCTTCCCCGGCCTGTTCGGCGTCCGGCGCATAATTAGGGGCAGTATTAGCCTGAAACGCAGCGCTGCGAAACGCGGGCGCGCGCGGGTGCGCCCCAAGGCTTGTTGCCCCCGGCAATGGCGATGTATAATATACATCGTGCGCCGTACGCAGCTTTACCTCGACGAGGATCTTTGGACCACGCTTCACGCGCGCGCGCGAAGCCAACAAACCACCGTCTCCGAATTGGTTCGTGAGGCTGTCCGTGAGCGCTACCTCGGCAACCGGGACCTGCGGATGAAGGCGATGCAGGCGTTCGTCGGAATTCGCAAGCAGCCTGCGGGAGCGCCGGGTGCAGTGGAGATGGTGCGCAGCCTCCGGCGCGGTTCCCGGCTCGACAGGCTCGAATGAGCGTGCTGGTCGATTCCGACATCCTCATCGAGGTGTCTCGCGGAAGAAACACGGAGCTTGTCTCCCGATGGACCGAGTTAAGCCGCTCCGACCTTGCCATCCTTTACTCTCCCATCAGCGTCGCCGAGCTTTGGGCAGGGGCGCGCCCGGCGGAACACGACAGACTCCATAACCTATTCGATGCTCTAACATGCGTTCCGATCGACCCCGAAACCGGCCGCCAGGCGGGCGATTACCTCCGGCGTTACCGAAAAAGCAACGGGGTCGAACCCGGCGACGCCCTGATTGCCGCGTGTGCCGTAGTTAACGGCGCAGCCCTATGGACGCGAAACCGGAAACACTACCCGATGAAGGAACTGTCGTTCTTCTAGCCCCACCGTGGCGCGGGCATTCTTGCCTGCAGGGTCGAGAGTCGTCTCGACCTTTCTTCGCGTTCGCCCCTATCCCTTCGACCGCATCACTTCCATCGGCCGGTTATAGATCTGCCGGAACGCTTCCCCGGCCTGTTCGGCGCCCCACTCGGCCAGGTCGAGATCGCCGGTCGCGCGAATCTCCAACGTCACGTGGCCGTTCTGCAGCTTGCAGTCCACTCCGTCGATGTGCTGCGGCTCGTCGCCTACCAGGTTGTCGGCCAGGCGCACCAGCGGAATCATCAGCGCCAGCGGGCGCCGCTCGTCCGCGTGCAGGGTTTGAAACGCGGCGTGCATGGCCGAGGGCAACGCCTTGCGATGATAGCGGCACAGAGTGGCGATGGACAGCCGCTCGCGTTCCGTGAATCCGGCCAGATCGGAATTCGCAATCACGTAATACGAGTGCTTGTGATGGCTGGAGCTGGAAACGTAATGACCCACGTCGGCCAGGTAGGATGCGGCTTCGAGCAGCTTCCCATACGGCGCCGCCAAACCATGCAGCGGCTGCAGGGCGAGAAACAAGAGGTGCGAAATGTGAGCCACGGCGCGCGCCCGCTCGAGCGGCACGCCGAAGCGCCGCGCCAGCTGCTCCACTTCGCGGCGCTGCTCGCGGCTCAGACGCGCGCGCTCGGCGCCCACGTTGCGCGCCGCCAGGTCGGCGATGATGCCGTCGCGCACGCCGGCCCGCGAATAGTAGAAGCCGCGCAACCCGAAAGCGCCCAGAAAATCCTGCAGCACGGCGATGCCGGGCACGATGATTTCCGCCCGCCGCGGCCCGATGCCGGTCACCTTGCGGCGCCCCGCCACGTTCCGCGCCGAGAGCTTCTGGTACAACTTGCGCACCTGGGCGGTGGAAACGCGCAGCCGGTCGATATCCTCGCGCTCCGCGCCCGGCAGCCGCGCCACCGCGGCGGCCACCGCCGAGGCCGTGGCCGAAGTAGCGATGGCCCGCTCCCAGCCGGTCAGGCCCAGCTTCCGCACCGCTTCGGAAAGCTTCCCTTCGATGAACTGGTGCATGCGGTGCAACTGGCGCGGCGTGGGCGGGTCGTCTTCGAGAAAGATCGCTTTCAGCCGCACCGCCCCCAGCGGCCGGGAGAACGCCTCGCGCAACTGCCCCTGCTCCACCGCGACGATTTCCGCGCTGCCGCCCCCGATATCGACGATCAGCGCGCGTTTGTCCCCCTGCGGCCAAATGCTCTCCACGCCCAGGTGGATCAGGCGGGCCTCTTCGCGGCCCGAGATGATTTCGATGGGTACGCCCAGAGCGGCCGAAGCGCGCTCGAGGAACGTCCTCTGGTTGCGCGTGTCGCGAATCGCGCTGGTGGCCACGGCGCGCACGCCGACCACCTCCAGCCGGCGGTACAATGCCGCCATCCGCGCCAGTACGGTGCAGCTCGCCCGCATGGCGTCTTCACTTACCGCGCCGGTGCGAAACACGCTTTCGCCCAGGCGGGTCACTTCGCGGTCGGAGGCCAGAACCCGCGTGCCTTGACCGGGAACGACTTCCGCGGCCTCCATCCGAATCGAGTTGCTGCCGATATCGACGGCCGCGTAGCGGGGCACTACTCCATGCTAATCGACCGGGCGGGCGGTTCGCATTTCAGTTGCGCTACGAGGGGTTTATTTGGCTAAGAGTCGGGCCCGATTTCGAGACGGAGCTTTGCGACGCCGAGCGCGTCAATTGGGCGCACCAAAAGCCGCATTTTGGCCAGCAGTTTTGAGATCGACTTCTGCGACGATTGAAGGCCCGATTCCACGGGCTTTATGCGGTGTCGCAAAACTTAGAACTTTTGAAACACGGGGGCGTTCTGAAGCGATAATGTAAGAGAGAATGTAAGAGAGAAGGGACAACGGCGAGATGGACCTGCAAGGATTGATGAAAACTATCATCGCCTCGGCGACGGAAGACTGGTACCTGATAGCAGACGAACCGACGTACCGAGACCATCTGGAATTTTACGAAGTGTACAACGGCCAAGCGAATGTGCTTCACTGCGAAGCCCACGGTAGCGTCGGCGTGTACATGCCCAACGTGTCGATAACAATGGCATGGGGCCTACAGTGGCGTGACGACTTCGAGGAAGAATGGTGCAAACAGTTCCCCGACCCGGAAGCCCACGGCTGCTTCCTCGATGTGTTTTTCAACAACGCGATGGTGTTCCGCACGGCCTACGTGTGGGTGGATGGAATAAACCTCCCGCTGCCGCGTCGAACGAAAGATGACGGACTGGAAGTAACCAAGAACGCCTGCGCGTTGATCAAGATCATCGACGCGTTGGGGAAAGCGCCACGCCCGGACTACAGCCCTTACGAGTCGGATGTCAAACGAGCGGGGTTCACCATGGTTGATGAACGGTGGCCTGAATTCTAAGAGAAGCCGCCCTACAACCCGCCGGGAACGCAGCTACTCGGCCATCAGGCCTTGAAACCACGGAAGGAACCCGGCTCGTTCTTGCTGATCGCGGATGGGGTGGCTATCTTTTATCAACACGACACTTTCAATCTCCCCGTCCTGGCCGTCCTTTCGCAGAATGATGCGGCCGCCAATAACGGTGTCTTCCAGCGCGTCGTAAATGTGGTCTGACTCCATTACCTTGTGTTGGCCGCTCACGAGCGTAAGGCCATGCACGCCAATGAAACACTTGTTGAGCTTCTTGTTGTAGTGAGAAGTGTACGAGTTAATGTGCTCTAGATCCTGCTGGCCTGCCCAATCGTGGCGCTTCCAAAACTTGTCGGCGGCTTCGGTACAAAACTGCGAATACTTCAACTCCTCCATCCGTGCATCGACGATTGCTTTTTTTGGGGCTGCGTCGTGTTGGTCGGCAAGCTGACAGGCGACGCCAAAGCTAAGAAGCGCGGCGGCAACAAGGATCAAGAGGCGCATATTCGGATAACCTCCCGGCCGTGCTTTATGCTTTCGGCCTTTCCTCTGCCGTCGATTGATCGCGTCTCACCCAAAAACAGCCAAAGAGGGGCACATGGCAGAAGGGGCAATGTTTGAATTTGCACCGTCGCGTATTCCTTAGCCATGGCTTTTACGGTAGCAGAATCGCGCGGAGCCGCTCTACCGTTACCCCTTCGCTGCCTGTCGCCGGCGTCGATCACCAGGCCGCGCGGTTATCAGGCCGCGCCCTCGTCGGCCTGTCCCTCTGCTTTCCTGAGTTCTTCGGTTCGCGTGTGGGCAAGGTCGGCAACCTTCGCCAACAAGAGCAAGTCCGCCCCGCTGTAGCTGTCGGCGCTCTGATATGTGCCGTCTTTGCCCTTCAAAGCGGAGTCGAGTTGCCTTCCCTATGGTCGCGCAGCGCCTTTTCCGCCAGCGCGTCCCACTTGCCCGCGGCAACTTCAGCCTCGAACTTTTCGTCCCACGCCCGGTCCTCGAACTCATCCAGCCAAGCCCGTATCTCACGCAGTTCGGCTCGCGAAAGCGCGCGCATCCGCTCGGCAATTTCCTGAACCCGGTCCACGTGGCCTCCTCTCCGATGGTAGCCAATTCTGACGCGCCCGGCGAAGGCCGCCTCCCGGGGCAGCCCGCCTGCGCCGAGCGTCGGCTCGGTTGCAACGCGCGTCAGCGGCGACAGCGACTTTCCGGCAATCGAAGCGCTCGCAGTGCTTGGGCTCTAGCCTGGACTAGCAAATCAACTCCAGCAACCCGTCGATCAACTGGTCCAGCACCTCGGGGCCGAGGGCCGCGATCCTTTTGCCGAGACGATCAATGGAAATTGTCCGAATCTGCGATATCTTCACCCATGAGGACTTGGGCAGCATGTCGGTGGGAAGCGCCATAGTCAAAGGGAATCCGGCTTTTTGCGCCTGGCTGGTAATCGCCACGGCGATTACGGTTTCCGACTTCCGGTTGAACAAATCTTGGCTGAGAACAAGAACGGGCCGCAATCCGGCCTGCTCGCGGCCTCGGACCGGGTTCAGGTCCGCCCAGTAGACTTCGCCTCTCAGTATGCGGGCCAAGCGTGGTCACCCAAACCCTCTTCGGCCAACTGCACTTCCTCTTTCGGGTCGATTTTGGCCAACTCGCGCGCCAGCCGCGTCCGCTTTTCTCGCTCGCTCAACAGGTTCACGGCCGATTGCAGCGCCCGGCTCCGGTTCGGGTACCTGCCCTCTCTGACCCAGCGGTCGAGATCGGCGACGGTCCTTTGATCCAAAGTGACGGCGATTTTCTGAACCATGCTTTGAGTATGACAAAATATCCCACTCTGGCGCCATGGCACATCGTGGACGCGAAACGGGCCGACCGCTGACCTGTTCGGCTTCGCGGACGGCTTTGTCGGAGAGTGGAGGCCATCCTAAAAAGGACCGCTTCTGGATACTTGTCGCTGCAGGTCGTGGAACACAAATCCGCAGCCGTTTCCCCTCACTCCACAATCGCGAAGCCCACGCCCGTGAGGCCCAGGCGCCGGTCCGTGGACCAGCAGATCGCGTTCCGGCGATCCTTCATAATTACGAGTCCATGGGCGTCGGCCAAGGTCAGCGTTTGATCGCCAAATCGGGCGAGCACCCGGCGGACCTTCGATAATTCCGTCACGTCGAATGCCTGCACAGTCAGGGCAGGAAGCGCCTCGACAAACGCGAGAAACTCCGCCGCGCGATGCCTGTCGTAACGCCGCAGAAACCAGCCATGGCCTTCCGCGATTACCAGGGCGGACGTCACCAGCGCCGGAGGGGCGGCGAAGAGCCGCTTGCATGTGAGGTGGTAACTATCCGATTTATCGAGAAACGCAATCAACGCCGAAGTATCGATATAGGCTTCGAGCGAAGCTTCTCGCCTCGGCGCTTTGCCGCCACGGCGATGCTCAGTCCTTCGTGCCATAGATGAGATCGTCGATCGACTGGCTGGAGTGCGGATCGCCGGTGGCCTCCGCAGGCCTGGCGATAGCGTCGGCTCAAGCGAGCGGCTGCAGGCGAAAACGCCTGCTCCACGAAAGCAGCCGGGTGCAGGGCAGACCACAAAAAACGATGGTCTGCCCCACAACAGAATCGTCGCGAGGGGCAAGGAAACTGCCTGACAGCTCTCAAAGCACCCGCTGCGTCGTACACTGAAATCGATGGCCGCTCCCGTTTCGATCTACCTGCTGCGCCATGCCATTGCCGAAGACGCCCGGCCCGGCCTGTCCGACCCGGAGCGCGCGCTCACCGATGAGGGCCGGGAAAAATTGCGCCGCGTGCTGAAGCGCGCGCGAGCGGCCGGGGTCGCCCCCAGCCTGATTCTTTCCAGCCCCTATCGCCGCGCTCTGGAGACGGCGGCCATGGCGGCTCAGGCGTTGAGTCACCAGGGCAAGGTGGAGGAGACTCCGGCGCTCGAACCGATGGCGTCGCCGCACGACGCCTGGGATGAAATCCGCCAGCGCCGCGGTGAAGAAAGCATCCTGCTGGCCAGCCACGAGCCGCTGATGAGCTCCATGGCGGCATTCCTGCTGCGTTCACCGGCCCTGGCCGTGGATATGAAGAAGGCCGCCCTGGTGCGCATCGACTGCCAGAATTTGAGCCCGGAGCCGAATGGCGTGCTCAAATGGATGCTGACGCCCGCCGTCAGCGGAGACTAGATGAACATCGTTAAAGCTACCCAGCGCTACGAGAACTGGCTCGCGCGTCACCTGACTCTTCTCGACCGCGACCTGAACCTTAAGCACGAGCAAATGCGTCTGGCCGTCTTCCCCTTCCTGCGGGCGACCTTTTACCGCTGGGCGCAAATCTGGGCGGAAGCGGTGGGCGAGGCGGCGCGCGCCCCCTCCGTGCTGGCCGTGGGCGATCTCCACGTGGAAAACTTCGGAACCTGGCGCGACATCGAAGGCCGCCTGATCTGGGGCATCAACGATTTCGACGAAGCCTGGCCCATGCCCTATACCAACGATCTGATTCGCCTCGCCACCAGCGCCCTGCTGGCCGAAATGCCGTGCGGCCAAAAGGCCGGCATTGGCGCGATTCTGAAGGGTTATCGGGACGGCGTGGAAGCCGCCGGCCGCGCTTTCGTGCTGGCCGAGAATCACCCCGTGCTGCGGCAGATGGCCGTGGCGCGATTGCATGCGCCGGAGAGGTATTGGGAAAAGCTGCACGCCTTGCCGGACGTGACCGGCGAACCGCCGGCCGGCGCGATGAAGGCGATTGCCCGCATGATGCCGGAAAAGGGCCTGCATTGGCGGGTGGCGCACCGGGTGGCCGGGCTGGGTAGCCTGGGCCGGCAGCGCTTTGTCGCCATGGCCGATTGGCATGGCGGATCGCTGGCCCGCGAAGCCAAAGCGCTGGCTCCTTCGGCCTGCGTTTGGGCCGAGCAGGGCGGCGGTTGCGCGCCGATTCGCTATCAGGAAATCGTCGATTGCGCGGTGCGCTGCCCCGATCCGTTCGTCCGCCTGCAGAAGCGCTGGATCGTGCGGCGGCTGGCGCCGGACTGCTCGCGCATCGAGCTGGCTTCCTTGCCGGAGAATCGCGATGAAATCCGGCTGCTGCACGCCATGGGCTTTGAAACCGCCAACGTTCACCTGGGCTCGGCGAAGCCGCGGGCATTGCTGGCCGACTTGAGCCGGCGCCCGCGCGGCTGGCTGTTGGCCGCCGCGCGCAAGATGCAAAACGCCGTCCGCGCCGATTTCGAAGATTACGCCAAGGGCTGACGGATCCAAAGCTGTCAGCAGTCAGCCGTCAATTGTCAGCTAACCCATCACAGACTGCGCCACCTGACGGCTTCGACGGCCGAACGCCCGCCCCGGTCACGAACTTCGCCACGGCCTCGGGAGTGGCTACCTCGCCGGCGGCTATGGCCAGAGCCAGGGGCACCGTGGCCAGCGCGGAAAACTCGGCGTCGAAAGTCATGCCGGTTTGCTCGCCGGGTAAGTGGACGATAAAAGGCACGTGAACGTCCTCGCCGCCATCGATGCGCGTGGGGAAGCGGGCCGGATGATCGGCGCTGAGGATTAGGGCCGTTTTCCCGGCCAGGCCGGATCGGGCAAGCGCTTCCAACACCTCGGCCACCGTGCGGTCCAGCAACGGAAGGGTGGCATCGTAACCCGTGTGGCCATTGGCGGCGTTGTAGAAGTAGGGCCCGTGCGGAATGTTGAAGTGAACCAGGGCGCAGCCGATACCCGCGTCGGCCGCGGTGCGCAGCGCAAAGTCCGCCAGCGCCTTGTATTCGTTGGCGTGGCGAAACGCGGTCATCCTTTGTCCGAAGGGACCGAACAGGGAACTCTCGGCGAGCAGTTTGGTTTCCTGCCAGGAGGCTTCGGTGAAACCGGGACCAGCCGCGTCCGCCCGATCGTACATTTGATCCCAATAACACGAAGAAACCTGCGCGCCGAAAGACCGGCAATACGGCAGATACCAGCCTCCCACCGCCGTGTTCCACCCGCGTGCGCGCGCCAGCGAAAAGTAATTGGGCGCCTCGCCGAAACGCGCACGGCTGCCGTCTGCAAATACCAGATCCATCCGTGCCGTATCCACGATTTGCTCGGCTACCACGCGCTTGGCATACAGCAGTGACGGCATCGAGATCCCGGTGCTCATAGAGCGAACCGGACGGCCGGCTTCGACGGCCAGCGCCCGCTTCCCCACGAAGGACATCGATGCCAGACGGTCGACCGCGGGCAGCGCCGTTCCCGGAAGACGATGGGTGAAGCTGAGCCGTTGGTCCCACTCGTCGAAAATCAACCACAGCATCCGCACCGGCGGCCCGCCGGGAAGGCGCGCGGCCGGGAGTGGATCGGGGGGCAGCGGGGGGCGAGTGAGCATTACGATCCCGACGCCGGCGAACGTCACCGGTACCGAGAGCAGCGCGGCCAGGGCGATTCCGCCAGCCGCCCGCGCCGCCCAGTCGAAGTAGCGAAATACCAATCCCACCGCCACCAGACCCGCCACCGTGGCCAACGCCGCGAGCTGGCGCGGCGCCGGAGAGCGGAAGGGCAGATGCGCGGCGGCGAACGGAAGCAGCGGGAACGCTACCGCCAACAGCGCCGCCGCCAGCAATACCCGCTGCAGCCAGGCCGGCAGCTTCGGCGCGACCCGCAAGACGGCGTACGTCACAATCGACAGCGCCAGTACATCCGCAGCCACGGCGGCGTACTGTTGCGGCGTGGGCAGTGTCTTGCGATACCACAGGGTTTGCGGGCCCTGGGCGGCCAGACCGCCCCAAGCGAGCAGGTAAACCAGATTGGCGAAAGAGAGCGCGATGGCGTAGAGCCGGCCCATCAACCTCTCCGCCGCAAAAGGTACAGGCAGCGGTCGGCGCCGGGGATTTCGCGCGAGAAGACGGTTTCGAATCGGCGGGCGGCATGCTCCTCGAAGGCCATCCGATTGAACCACCGATACAATTCCCCGCGGCCGCGCAGCAACCGCTGAAACATCGCGTCCGACGGACCGACGTATTCCAATAGCAGCCAGCGGCGCGTCAATTGGGCCGCGGCATCGAAGATTTCCTCCAGCGGAATTTGATCGGTCACCAGCAGATGGTGAACGACCGCCAGCATGGCCACGCTGTCGAAGAAACCGTTGGCGCGATCCGGAAAGCTGGTTTGTTCGGCGCAGCGCCAGCCCACCGCCGGCGTCGGCCGGGCGAAATCCACGACCAGGGGCAAAATGTCGGCGCCCCGGCTGTGGGCCTTTTTCCACAGCGCGCCCACCGGCGCCGGATCGCTGTCGATGGCTACTACCGAAGCGCCAGCCTGCGCCGCCATGAGACTATATTCTCCGGCGTTGGCGCCCACGTCGAGCAGCCACCGCGGGCTCATGGCATCCAGCGCCTCCGCCACGAATCGATGCTTGGCCGCGTGCTGTTCGGCGGAGTAGGAAGGCCGCTCGCTTTCGTAGTTCAGCCACGGCGAAGAACCGGTTTCCGGCGACAGCCTCCGGAGTTGCTTGCGGAGGCGTCGAAACCGGTGCTGCAAAACGTAGCGAGCCTGGGCGGCGTCGCGCATGCGCCGCGGCCGGTACAGCGCCGGGCGCGCCAGCCGGGAAGCCCGTGCAGGCAGCGTGATCCATTCGAGATAGGGCGGCAGCCAGCGCTGCGGCCATCGAATCATACCCAGCGCGTCCAACGGTGTCATCCCGTCGCGCCGCGAAAGAAAGGTTCTCTGCAGCGGCAGGCCCATGCGCCGATCGAGCAGCAGGGGAATCAGAAAATTCCGCGTGAATTGCGCGTCCGCCAGCCAGATGGGATCGCGCTCATCGCGCCGCTCGAAGGAAAGCACGTCCACGAACACCGCGCGTGGGCCTTCGAAGAGCACGTTGTGCGGGGTGGCGTCCTTCAACCCCAACCCTTCGCTCAGCAGGTCTTCGGCGAGCGACAGGGTCAAATCGCCGGCGGCGAGCAGCATTTCGGCAGGCCACTCGTGCGCATAGCTGGGAAACGGAACGCGTTCATGCTCGAGTACGATCGGCGCCTGCTGCGCGGCCGGATCTCCATCCACGATACGCGTCGTCACGATGCTGCGGCGCTCCGCGTAGCGCCGAACCGTGGCGGAGTGCAGATAGGCCTCGAAGTTCTCGACGCCCTCAGGGCGGACCGTCCGAATCACCCGATCGTCGGTTAATGAGAGAACACCCCCGGGATCGCGAAAGGAAACCACACGGGTCACTTTCTTTTGATCCGAGAAAACGCCTTCCTGGCCTGGTAAACCGCGCCGACGAAAACCGCCGCCACAATCTGCCACAATAAGAGACCGCTGCCGGGGTCGGCGTAGGCCTTCAACGGAACCTCGGCGCAAATCAGGAGGAAACCTAGCGAGAAAACCGTGGTAAGTATAAGTCGTACCATAGCCGTACCGTTACCATCATATAGTAAGAACCCTTATTCATGATCCAGGTTCTGCACTCACGCTGTTACTTAAGAAAAAAAACCGATTTAATTCCATTATCAATTGTGTGTATTTTTACGTTGTTACGCTTTGCCTCTGCAATGAATATTAAGGTTGAATTTGACCTAAACTCACTAAAATCATGAATTTCTCTACACGATTGGAGTGGGAATCCGTCCCGAATCGTCTCACTCAATTGCTGCGGGACAAGCGCCGGGTGGGAGCGCCGATTCTGGATCTGACCGAATCGAATCCCACCCGGGCGGGGCTCGAATATCCGCCCGGAATCATCGAATCTTTCGGCGGGAATGAAATTCTCCGCTATGATCCGGAGCCTCGCGGATCTAGCCTGGCCCGCCACGCGGTGGCGCAATATTACAGCGCGCGCGGGCTTTCCGCCGACCCTGCCCAAATACTGCTAACCGCGAGCACCAGTGAGGCTTACGCGTATCTGTTCAAGTTACTGTGCAATCCCGGAGACGAGGTGCTGGCTCCCAGGCCGTCCTATCCCCTATTCGAGTTTCTGGCCCGGATGGAATCGGTCTCCATTCGCCAGTATCCTCTGGTATACCAAGGAGGCTGGGGGATCGACCTGGGGGCGCTGGAGCAGATGGTGAATGACCGCACCCGTGCCATCGTTGTGGTGAATCCAAACAATCCGACCGGATCGTTCCTCAAGAGAAGCGAGATGGAAGTCCTGGAACGGCTTTGCGCCGCCCGGGGCCTGGCCCTGATTTCCGACGAAGTATTCTCCGATTATGCTTTTGCGCCGGACGCGGAGCGCGTGAGCATGGTGGCCGCGGTGGAAGATTGTCTGGCGTTTTCGCTCAGCGGTCTTTCCAAAGTGGCCGGCCTGCCCCAGATGAAACTGGGCTGGATCGTGGCCGGCGGTCCGGACCCGGTGCGGCGCCAGGCGCTGGAGGGACTGGAGTGGATTGCCGATACCTATCTTTCGGTGAGCACGCCGGTGCAGTGCGCGGCTGCCGGGCTACTGCGCTTGGGCGAAGAGGTGGCGAGCCAGATTCGTGCCCGCACCGCCCAAAACCTCGCCAGTGCCAGAACCTGCCTGGAGGGCAGCGCGGGTGGAATTCTGGCGGTTGAGGGCGGCTGGTCGAGCGTCATTCGCGTACCGGTTACCCACAGCGAAGAAGAATGGGCGCTGGCACTCGTCGATCTCGACAACGTGCTGCTGCAGCCGGGTTTTTTCTACGACTTCGAGGGCGAAGCCTACCTGGTGGCCAGCCTGCTGACCAATCCGGCGGACTTCGACGAGGGGCTGAGGCGCCTGCGCCGCAGGTTGTAACCCGCTCACCAGCGCAGCTTTAGTCCGAACTGCACCTGCCGCGATGAGGTCGCGGTGCCGGTGATCACGCCGGCGGTTGGCGACACTCCGGTGGGGGTGAACACAATCGCGTTGGGAGTATTGAAATTCGCCCGGTTCAGTACATTGAAGAGCTCGGCGCGAAATTGCAGGTTCGCGCGCTCCCATAGGCGCAGGTCCTTCAGGAACGATAAGTCCCAGGTGGCCAGGCCCGGGCCGGTGAGCGTGTCGCGCCCCAGGTTTCCGTAGAATCCGCTGGCGTTCGGTGGCGCCAGAAATGCCGCCGGATTGAACCATTGATTGGGATTGCCCAGAATCACCGGCCCATGGAACGCGGGATTGACGTAAGGCCTAACCGGATTGCGCGAGTCTCCGTTATTGGAGGGGTTATAGCTGAGCTGGGGAGTGAACGGAAAACCGCCCTGAAGGGTCACGATCGAGTTCATTGTCCAGCCGCCGAGCAGGGTATCGAGGAGCGGGCCGGCGCCGCTGAGAAATCGCCGGCCATGTCCGACAGGCAGCTCGTAAACTGCACTCACCGCGGCGGCCTGCTTAACATTGAAATTGGCCGGCCCCCAGTCGGCCTGCAGGTCGAACGGGTTGGAAGCCAGCGCCGGCTCGCCGCCGGAGGTGGTAGCGTTGGGCGAATCGCCGTCGTCGAGCGCCTTCGACCAGGTGTATACGCCACGCAGCAGAAGGCCTCGGCTGAAGCGGTGGTTCCAATCCACCTGCAGCGCCTGATAGGAACTGTTGGCCTCCGAAAAGTAGGTCCAGGTGTTGGCCAGCGCGGGATTGGCGCGGGTGGAAGTGGGGACGTAATAGGTCCCTGCCGGAATCGGCGTATTTGCCAGTGCGGCGGGAAAGCTGCCCGGGTAATTCGCCGGACAAGGCGATGCCGGACAGATCGCCGGAAAGGGCTCGTTGGCGTCGATGCCCAACAGCTCGTGATAGCCGTGCGATCCAACGTACGCGATCGCCAGCGCCGTATTGGCCGAGAGCGCCTGCTGCAGCCGAAAGGACCACGACACCAGCGTCGGCGTCTCGAGGTTCGGCTGCACGCCGCCAGGCACCAGCTTGGCGCTGGCAGGCACCGCGGCTGACGTCTGGACGGGCAGTTGCGCCACCGGCTCGCTGGCCAGACTGTAGGTGGGATTGAAGGGCGCGTTCTGGTCAGTGCGGTAACCCAGCGCGTCCTCGAGATCGTTGTACAGGCCGAAGCCCGCCCGAATCACGGTGCGGTGGTTCCGGAAGGGGCTCCACGCCAGCCCCACTCGCGGCTGCGGCAGGAACTTGCCGTTGTTGACCGTGAACGCCGAGTCGCCCACCCGCGGCGCGGTCTGAATCGTGCCGCCGACGAAGGTGTAGGTGGAAGCCCGGCCGTGCTCTTCGTTCCACCCGGTGGTGAATTCGTCCCGAAAGCCCAACGAGAGCGTCAGACCCGGGCTCAGCCGGATCGTGTCCTGCGCGTGAACGGCTCCGAACCACGCGCGCCAGCCGAGCGGGGTCGGCGCCGGATCGTAGAGCAGCGTGGCTACCGTCCCCAGCAGCAACGTATCCAGGCTGGTGAAAGTGGCCTGCCCATACTGGCTGAGCGCCAGAAGCTCATTGGAGCGCAGCCGCTGGAACCAGACGCCGGCCGTGATCTGGTGCCGTCCGCGGACCAGAGACACCTCGTCTTCATAGGTGAACAGGTTTCGCGCTACGCGCAGGTTGCTCCCATTGTTGCTGCCCGCGAGGCTGAGCTGCGCGGTGGGATTGGAAGCCGCGCTGCCTCCCACCACCAGCGCCCCCAGAGGGTCTCCGGACAGTAGCCCCGGCAGGCTGGCCGCGGGAGTTCCCGGCGTGGGCTCGCCGGT
This sequence comes from Bryobacteraceae bacterium, assembly GCA_052148435.1. Classification (GTDB taxonomy): domain Bacteria; phylum Acidobacteriota; class Terriglobia; order Bryobacterales; family Bryobacteraceae; genus JBEKYD01. The sequence continues at coordinate 13,910 of JBKQIF010000176.1, read as the reverse complement.
GAAGAAATAGCCGGCGCGCGAGTAGCCGATTCGCGCGGTGTTGAGCAAGGTGGACGAAAAAACGTGCGTCTCTTCCAGGCTGGCGACCTGCTCCCGCAGGCCGGCCACGTCCGTGCTGTAGAGATTGGTGCTGGTGGGGGTGAAATCGCCGCTGTCGTCGATGGTGTACACCGCGCTGAGCGAATCCGCCGGCCGCGCTATTTCATCCACGCGAACCGTGCCGAAATCGTCGCGGATGGTCTGCAGCGGGCTGTTGAAGGCTTCGGCGATGCCGCCAAAATCCGGTGCGCCGGCCGATGGCGCCGGCCATGCCGAAATCAGCGGCGAGATGCCGGCGAATACCAGCCCGGTCGACGGGCAAGCGCTCGGAACCGGGCTGACCAGGGCGCAAGGCAGGTAACCGTTGCGGGCGTTGTTGTCCGGCACCAGGTCCACGCCGGTCTGGTGCAGATGCTGGCGCAGCCCCTCGTAGTTGGCGAACACGAAAGTCTTGTTGCGCCTCAAGGCGCCGCCCGCCGAGGCCCCGAACTGGCCACGCTGAAACCCCGGCGCCGAAGCCGGATCGAAGAAATTGCGGGCGTCGAATATGCTATTGCGGATGAAGCCGTAGATCGACCCGTGAAAGACGTTGCCGCCGGATTGGGTCACGATCAAAACCTGCGCTCCCGGACGCTTGCCGTAATTCGCGTCGTAAGAGTCCCGCAGCACGTTGAACTCGCGCACCGCGTCCACGCCCAGCACTTCCTGGCTGGTGGCGCCCGGCGTCATGTTGTTTTCCGCCGCGCCCGTGAATTCCACTCCGTTCAGCAAGAACAGGTTCTGCTGGGGCCGGTTTCCCGAAACCGCAAAATTGTTGCCGTTGGTGGAGTTCGACACGCCGGTTCCGCCGGTCTTGGCCGCGGTGAAGTTGACCACCCCCGGGTTGAGCGTCAGCAGTAAGTCGTAGCTGCGCCCGTTCAGCGGCAGATCGCGAACCTGCTCGGGACTCACCAGGCCCGAGATATCGTTCGGCGCCACGCTCACCAGCGGCGCGTCCCCTTTCACCGTAACCGCGTTCGTCGATTCTCCCACCTGCAGCTCGAAATCCAGCGTGGCCGCCTGACCGACAAACAATTGGACTCCAGTCCGTAGCTCATCGCGAAACCCGGACTTTTGCACGCGGATTTCATATTGCCCGACCGGAACCGAAAACACCTGATAATGCCCGTAGCCGTCGGTGGCTGCGTTGCGAAGCACCCCCGCCTCCACGCTTTTCACCGTGACACTGGCGCCCGTCACCAGCGCATGGCTCCGGTCCGTGACCGTGCCCGAGACCACCGCCGAAACCTGTGCCGTGAGTGCCTGTGGCGATACCGTCATGCCGAATAACACCCCAAGCGCAAAGAGGCTCGCGCCGCGGGCCGAAGCCGGTCGAGCGGGAGAAAAGAGCGGAACCGAAGCATCCATGCTAGTAATTTATCAAATACAATGTACTTTATCTATTACGTAACCGGCGCTCCGCGCCACTGGCCGCGGCGCACCACGTTGTACACTCGTTCTGATGGCCGATCGTTTGGCGGGTGACCAGGCCAAGGGAATGGTGTGCGAGCGATGCGTGACGCCTATACCTCCCAAGGCGTCGCGCTGTCCCAGTTGCGGACAGCCGGTTCCGAATCCACATCTCTTTCTGTATGCCGTGGTGGCGTTCGCGGTGCTGGCGGTGGGCCTGACGGTTTGGTTGACCGCCGTGCGGTAGCAGGACCGCTCCCGGCTCGCCATTACATACGTTTCTTGCGGGCTTCCACCCAGGCGGGAAACACGCCGGGGCTTTCCAGCCATACCAGCATCCATTCCGCCATCTCGCGCTTTTGCGCGCGCTTGCTTTCCGGCTGGCGGGAGCTGGCGGCCAGGAACTTGGCCCGGTCCTTGGCGGCGATCGCCTGGCGGCGGCAATAGCGGGCCCGCTGGCGGTCGCCCGCTTCCAGCGCCGCGGCGTAGACCGTTGTCAGCTCGCGCAGGCTCCGCTCCAGTTCCTCGAAGCTGTGCTGGCGCACGCCCGCGTAAGGCTGCGCAAACGGCAGGCCGGTGGCGCGCACCAGGTCGCGCAGGTAACTTTCCGAAACCGGCGCCAGCTTCGCCACCAGATCGAGCCAGACGGCTTCGTCGATTGCGACCGGTTGGGCCACGGCCAGGTAGGCGGCCAGGCGCTGCTTGATGGACTTGGGACTGCCGCTAGCAGGCATAGCTCACATCGCTCGGGTGGGACAGACGATCGCCCTTCGTCGTCTGTCGGGCGGTCGTCCGGGCCGCTGCCAACAGGTGGCACGGACTTCAGTCTGTGACTTTATGGCACTAACCTCGGGCGGGCTCATTTGCGCGCCCCGCGCCGATAGCGCTCGACGGCGGCCCGGTGGTCCGCCAGACGGAGGGAAAACTGGTGGCTGCCGGAGCCGTCCGGGCGGGCCACGAAATACAGCGCCTGGGACGCGGCCGGATGAAGCACGGCGCCAATCGATTCCAACCCGGGGTTGGCGATGGGGCCGGGCGGAAGGCCCGCGCGGCGGTAGGTATTGTACGGATTGCCGCTGGCCAGGTCGGAGCGGTGGATGACGCCGCGCCACCGCTCGTCCAGCATGGCGGCGTAGATCGTGGTGGAGTCGCAATCGAGCGTCATCCCCGTCCGCAGCCGGTTGAAGAAAACGGCGGCGATCAGCGGCCGCTCTTCCGGCAGCTTGCCTTCGCGCTCCACCAGCGAGGCCATGGTCACGGTTTGATGAACGTTGCCGCCGCCGGCTCTGTTCCAGGCCTCGCGAAAGCGGGCGGTCATCTGGCGGCAGAGGTCGCGCGCGGTGGCATGGCGGGTCAAGCGGTAGGTTTCGGGAAAGAGATAGCCCTCCAGGCTGGGAGCTTGCGGGTCGAGATCGCGAATCGAAGACGGGTCGTGCGCGGCCCGCAGGAATTGCCCGGCGCTGAAGACGCCGAACCGGCCGGCGGCCTGCGCGATATCGAACATATTCCAGCCTTCCGGCACGGTGAGCGAGTAGTAGAAGACGTCGCCGCTCGCCAGGCGCCGGACGATCTCACCGGCGGTGGCGGCGCCATCGAAGCGGTACTCGCCGGCCTGCAGCACCCGAGCGCGCGCCCACAGCCGCGCAGCCACGAAATCCCAGGGGCTGCGCACCACCCCCGCGGCCGCCAGCCGCTGCCCCATGGAAAACGTCGTGGTGCCCCGCGGCAGGTCGACAAACACTTCCTCTTCAAAACCCCGGTAGGGCTGCCGGAGGCGCCACGCGGCCCCGCCCACCAGCATGACGACACCGAGCGTCACCCACCTCAACCGCTTCATAACGAATCGAGGTAGCTCTGCAACAGGATTACCGCCGAAAGCCGGTCCACCGCGGCGGCCCGCTTTTCGATGCTGATACCGCTTTCGCGCAGCACCCGCCCGGCCTCCACGCTGGTGAGGCGCTCATCCCACAGCTTGACCGGCAGCCCTGTATATTTTTCCAACGTTTCGGCGAACTCGCGCGCCCACGCCGATTGGCGCCCTTCGGTGCCGCTCATATTCATCGGGTTCCCCATCAGGAACAGGCCCACGCCGCGCTCCCGCGCCAGCGCCTCAAGCGCGGCCAGATCGGCGCGCTTCCTGGTGCGCACTAAATTAGGAAGCCCTTGCGCGGTAATCCCCAGTGGGTCGCTGATGGCCAGCCCGATGCGCTTCTTGCCGAGGTCGAGAGCCAAAATGCGGGGTTTCAACTCGAAAGCGGGTGAATCCGCCTCGCCGGTGGCAGGCTTGGAGATCAATTCCATTTCATTATAGACAAGCTCATGCTAGATTCGAGATAAGGGTAGCTCATCGTGCCGTGGCGTTAGTCACCAAGCCAGTCCCACTCATCGCAGCCGCTACGCGAGCCACACCGGAACGTGCCCAGTGGCTGATCGCGCTAGGTGTGGTCGTGGCGCTTTTATACTACGGGCGCCCGTTATTCATCACCTCCATCGTGGCCGTGGTGATCGCTTTCATTCTGGATCCGTTCGTGGTGCTGCTGATGCGCCTCCGGTTTCCCCGTTCGCTGGCGAGTTTCGTCGTCTGTACGGTGGCGCTGGCTATGCTGTACGTGGTGGGGCTGGGCGCTTATTCGCAGTTCTCGGCGCTCTACGCGGTGATGCCGAAATATGGGGAGCGTATTGGCGAACTGGTCGATACGGTGCAGCGCAAGGTGGCCGGCGCGGAAGAAAACGTCACCCGCCTGCTGGTTCCGGCCGAGCAGCGGCAGCAGGAACAGGAGCAGGAGCGGCTGCGGGCGCAGCAGGCCGCAGCGGCACGGCCGGCCAAACGCGGCCGTACCCTGGCGCCGGCGCCGCAGAGCCCAGCCGTCCCGGGCTCGATTCCCGAAGTGCGGATTCACGAGGAGCGAACGCCCATCGGCGACTTCATCGCCGCCCGCCTGAGCTCTTTCTACAGGTTTCTGCTGATGGCCTCCTTCGTGCCCTTTTTGGTGTACTTCATGTTGAGCTGGCGCGACCACGTCAACCGCAGCTTCCTGCAGTTTTTCTCGGGTGAAGACCGAGTGGTGGCGACGCGCAGCCTGCAGGGAATCGCCGAGATGGCGAGGGCTTTCGTCACCGGCAATTTCGTGCTGGGACTGACGCTGGCCATCATCAGCTCCAGCATGTTCTGGTCCATGGGCGTTCCGTTCCCCATCCTGGTGGGCCCGCTCTCCGGCTTCCTCAGCCTGGTGCCTTACGTTGGCCTGCCGCTGGCGATACTCCCGCCCCTGTTCTCCTGCCTCACCCTGAACGTTTTTTCCCTGTACGTGCTGGTGGTGGTTTCGGTGGGCCTGCTCCACCTGGTGGCTCTGAACCTCTTTTATCCCAAAATCGTGGGATCGCGGGTCCACTTGAATCCCCTGGTGGTTACCTTTTCGCTGATGTTGTGGGGCTTCCTGTGGGATGCCCCCGGCTTGCTGCTCGCGATCCCCATCACCGCCGGCTTGAAAGCCGTGTGCGACAATGTGGCCGGCCTGCGAAAGCTGGGCAAGTTCCTGGGGGATTAGGTATGCTTCCGCGGACTATCCGATAAGGTCGCCGGGCGCGGTCGGAGGGTCAGTAAGCTTCGCCCCGGTTGTCGATACCGAGGACGCGGATGAAATCGGGGGGTTCGAGGCAGAAAAAGACCCGCCACTTACCGACCCGCAGGCGCAATTCGCCCGGACGGTCCTTGAGGAACTTCACATCGCCGTGGCCGGTTGCGGCGAAACGCACCAACGCTGCATCGATCCGTGCCTGCACGATGCGATCGAGACGCCCTAGATCGCGTACCGCGGCGGGGCGGAACACTACGCGGCGGATCACAGCCCGAGCCGGCGCCGAACTTCGTCCAGGGGGACATCGTCGCCCGGCTCGGTACGGGCCAGATCCAACTTGGCCGCCGTCTCGGCATCGACGATCTCTTGCTCGCCCAACTCCGCAAGAAAGGAAATAGCCACGTGCACGTCACTGTCCGGAAGGGCGTCCACAAGGGATTGAAGGCGCTCGCGGTCGGAGGACATGCTCCAATTATAGCTTCGTGGGCGACAGCCACTTCCGGGCCGTGCATCCAGCGTTCCATGTACTGCGGCGCAACACACGCGCTACGGATTGGGACGCGGCCGGCGTTTATCGGTGTTCGCCGGTGGTCGCAAGTTTTTCCGCTTCACACCGTAACGCCCGCGTCCACCAGGCCTCTGAAATACGCCACCGTCTCGCGCAGCCCCTCATCCAACGACACGCGCGGCTCCCAGCCCAATAAGGCCCGGGCTTTCGAGATATCGGGCTGCCGCTGCTGGGGATCGTCTTCGGGCAGCGGCCGAAATTCGATCCGCGCCTTCGTCCCGGTCAGCGCACGGATGCGTTCGGCGAATTCCAGAATGGTCATCTCCTGCGGATTGCCCAGATTGACCGGGTAGCGCTCGTCCGCAAGCATGAGCCGGTACAATCCGTCTACCAGGTCGCTCACGTAGCAGAAACTTCGGGTCTGTTTGCCTTCGCCAAAGACCGTCATGGGAGCGTCGCGCAGCGCCTGGTCGAGAAACGCCGGCACCACCCGGCCGTCGTTGAGTTTCATGCGCGGCCCGTAGGTGTTGAAGATCCGCGCGATGTTGGTGGCCAGGCCATGCTTGCGGTGATAGGCCATGGTCAGCGCCTCGGCGAAGCGCTTGCTTTCGTCGTAGCAGGAACGCGGCCCCACCGGGTTGACGTTGCCCCAGTAGGTTTCCACCTGCGGGTGCACGGCCGGATCGCCGTAAGTCTCCGAAGTCGAGGCCAGCAGAAAACGGGCGTTCTTGGTCCGCGCCAGCTCCAGCATCCGCCGCGTGCCCAGCGAGCCAACATCCAGCGTCTCGATCGGACAGCGAAGATAATCGAGCGGACTCGCCGGTGATGCCAGGTTGACCACCGCGTCCACCGCGCCCGCAACCTCGAAGGGCTGCGTGATATCGCGTTCCAGGAACTCGAAACGCGGATCTCCCGACAGGTGTCCGATGTTTCGCGGCGCGCCCGTCAACAAGTTGTCGAGCCCCACCACTGGATGCCCCTCCGCCAGCAGGCGGTCGCACAGATGAGAGCCAATAAAACCGGCAGCGCCGGCGACGACGATTCGCAACTTCCCTCCCCCGGAACCTGTTCCGCTACGCCATGTTACAGTCTAACTTGACCGCGCTATGGAGAACGTCACATGGCCCGAACAACTGATCGTAGTGCTGCTCGTGACCGCATCCGCCGGCTTATTCCTCCTTCGGCTTAGAAGAGTCCTCGATGCGATCCGCGGCTCGCGCCCGGCGCCGGATTTTCGCTTTCGCCCGGTGGCGCCGCGCCTGCGCCGCTTTTTGTGGGAAGTGATGGCCCAGGGTAAGGTCATTCGCGAACGCCCGCTACCTGGATTGGCGCACGCCCTCGTCTACTGGGGCTTCTGCGCCTTTGCCCTGGTCACGCTCAACCATCTCGCTTCCCCGTTCGGTTTTGGGTTCTTAGACCGGGCCCATGTGATTTCACGATTGTACTGTAATTTCGTGGCAATTTGGGCGATCCTGGTCGCAATTTCCATCCTCGGCCTGTTCCTGCGCCGCTTTATCGTACGTCCGGTATGGCTGGGAGAAGTGTCCCCCGAATCGGGCGTGATCGCCGCGCTGATCTTCGTGTTGATGATCACCTACCTGGCCGGTCTTCGCCTGGAGGAGGCCACCGCACCGGCCCGCGTGAACTGGTGGCTGCATACCCTCGCGTTGCTGGTTTTTCTTCCCCTGATTCCGCATACCAAGCACCTGCACCTGGCGCTCAGCCCTTTCACGGTTTTTCTCGGGCGGCAAGGTTTCAGCGCCATTCCACCCCTCCAGGGCGACGAAGATTTCGGCCTGGACACCGGCAGGGACGTCACCCGCATCGACGCTCTGCAGGCATTTTCCTGCGTGGAATGCGGCCGCTGCACCGAGCACTGCCCCGCCTACGCTACCGGCAAGACGCTCAACCCCAAGGAAATCGTGCTGGGACTGCGCGGTTATCTGCGCCAGCACGGCGCACGCGCCGCCTCCCCGCTGCTGGGGCCGCACATTTCCGAAGAGGCCGTTTTCCAGTGCACCACCTGCGGCGCCTGCGAGTATCAGTGTCCGGTCGGCATTCAGCACCTGCCCCTGATCGTCGGCCTGCGGCGCGGCGCCGTCAACACGGGCCACTGGGAAGACGATTACGGCGGCAAGCTGTTCCGCAACCTGGAGCGCACCGGCAACGCCTTAGGGTTCGCGGCCTCCGAGCGCCAGAAGTTCATCGAGAAAAACTCCCTGCCCATCTTCGACGGCACTCAGGAATACTGCCTCTGGCTGGGCTGCATGGGCTCCTACGATCCCCAGGGACGCGAGATCGTATTATCGCTGGCGCGCCTGCTCGGCCACGCTGGCGTGACCTTCGGCGTGCTGCGCAAAGAGAAATGTACCGGCGATCCGGCGCGGCGCCTGGGAAACGACCTGGCGGTCTCCGAGTTGGCCGAAGCGAATATCGAAACCCTCCGCGCCGCCAAAGTGAACCGCATGGTTTCCATCTGCCCCCATTGCGTGCGCACCATCGGCACCGACTGGCGCGAGTACGGCGCCGATTTCGCCATCGAGCACCATAGCGAATTGCTGGCGCGATTGGAAACGCGGCTGCCTGCTCCGAACGGCCCGGCGGAGAAGACCGTCTTCCACGACCCCTGTTACCTGGGCCGCTACCGCGGTGTGTACGAACAACCGCGCACCGTGGCCGCCCGCTACGGCGCGCTCGCCGATCCGCCGCGCGCCCGCGGCCGCTCCTTCTGCTGCGGCGCCGGCGGCGGCCAGATGTTTCTGGGCGAGGAAAAAGGCAAGCGCGTGAACATCGCGCGGGCCGAAGAGCTAACCGCCACCGGCGCCAAGGTAATCGCGACCGCCTGCCCCTTCTGCCAGAGCATGTTCCGCGACGCCCTCGGCACTCTCACCCAGCCCCCGCCGCAACTGCTCGACATCGCGCAGATTGCCGCAGCACAGTTACCGGCCCAATAGATGACTGGAACATACCGTATTACAGACTGTCAGGTCCTTTTGCTCCCGCGAGGAATTCTTGGCAGGCAGCGCGCGTACCTCGGTGGGACAGACCATCGCATTTTGTGGTCTGTCATTCCTCGCCAGGGCGCGACCACCTGATAAAAGGCGATGGCTGTGCTCGTGTTGCGGGTATCGCCTGCCGCGCCGGGATTCCGAACTCCTGAAGTCCCCTACGCCCCCTTTGCCGCTCTCCGCGGGGTTCCCAGCCTCTGCGTCAGAAAGCCAACCATGGCGCCCACTACGAAACCTGGAAACATGATCTCCAGATAATGGTGCCCCGTCTCCGAAGGCATCGCCGCCACCAGAAAGGCGAATAACAGGCCCAGCGCCGAGCCCACCACAATCCCCCATTTGGTCGACTGCACCCTGCGCGCAAACCACCCGCTCAGCAGGCCCACCAGCATGCCCTTCAACGACGACCCCACCAGGATGCCGGTCATCATCGAACGGACTTCCGGATAGAACCACGCCGTGGCGCCGTCGATCGCCCCCAGCACCAGTCCCAATATCAATCCCACAAGAATCTTGTTCACCGTTTGCTCCTCTCCCTATGGAATTCCGCGTTTTGAGGAGTTCCTTTAAAGGGTTCGCAGAAAAAACAGCAAAAGCTTTATTCCGGCATATGCCGCCAGCAGCCACAGCAGAACCGCATTGCGCGACCCAAACCGCTGCAATCGATGCCACAGCGGCTCCGACCACGCCTCCACGGCTTGCCCCTCCAGGAAACGGCCGATGTCCGCCAAGAACGCAGCCGCGTCAGGGTAGCGGGCCGCCGGCCGCTGGCTCATGGCCTTGGCGGCGATGGCGCCAAGGGCGGGCGGGTGCGGCTGGCGCAGTACGGCCTGCATCAATACCCCCAACGAGTAGATGTCGGACCGCCAATCCAGGCGGGCGTCGGGCGCGCGAAACGCGGGCGTGCCCGCCACCGCTTCCACGCCCCAATCCATCACGTAGACCTCGCCGAACTCGCCGACCATCACGTTCTGCGGTTTGAGGTCGCGATGAACCGCGCCCCGGCTGTGAGCGAAGGCCAGCGCTTCGCCCACCCGCTCGATCGCCCGCAGCCGTTCGGCAAGCGAAGCGGGTCCGTCGGCGTACCGGTCCAGACGCGTGCCCGCAACCAGCTTCATGGCGTAGAAGGCGCGCCCGTCCGGCAGTTCGCCGCTCTCGTAGATGGGGACAATCGCGGGATGCTCCAGCCGCGCCATGAGCTGCGCTTCGCCGGCCAGTTGGGAGTCCAGCACCTTCAGCGCCACCCGCCGGCCGAGTTCTCGGTCTTGCGCCGCGTAAACCACGCCCATCCCGCCGCGGCCAATCTCGCCTTCGAGCACGTAGCGCGTCCCCGTCAAGTCGGGAATCGCCGCCACCTGGCGCAAGTGTTCCAGCACGGAGTCGTTCAAATCCATATGCGCCGCATCTCGTCGCGCAGTTCCCGCTCGCCCGAGGTCACGCCCCGAATCCGTTCCATCACCAGCGCGCGTAGCGTGCGCCGCGCCCACGCGAGATGGTTGGTCACGGTGGTCTCCGCCACGCCGTGCAGCGCCGCCAGGCCGGCGTAAGAGCGCGGCTCGCCCTCGGCCAGGTCGTATGCCTCGAAGATCCGGAAATGGAGTTGCTTGCCGCCGCGCTCGCAAAGCGCGCGCAGGTCGTCCACCGCCAGGCCGAACAATTGCCGCTGCCACTCCCGTTCGAACAGCCGTTCGGGCGAGTCGGTAGTCGCCGCATCTTCTCCGGCCGGCTGGAATTCCACCTCGCCGCCGCGCTTTTGCCGTTTTAGGGCGGCATGCTCATTGGCCGCGAAGCGTTCCACCGCCATCTTCAAATACGTTCGAAACGATGCGCGGCTCGGATCGAAACGCCCGAACAGATCGCGCTCGATGGCCGTGGCGAAGAAGCTCTGCGTCAGGTCTTTGGCGTCCTCGTTGTCCTTCCCGAACTTGAGCCGGATGAACCGATAGACCGGCTTCCAGTACAAGGCGATCACCCGCTCCAGCGCCTCGTTCGGCAGCCCGGCCGCGGCCTCCAGCAGGGTGAGCTGGGTGGAAGGGAAATGCCCGTTCGGGCCGCCGATCTCGGTATCCATATCCGGCCGCACCAATCGATGATAGCTTGTTCGTTCCCCTCCGAAAGGTCTTGGCGGCGCAGGGGTGCTTAACCGATCTGGCGAAGTTAGTTCCCGTCGACCGCTCCCTGAGAAGCTGTGAAAAAAATCAAATCGCCGGCCAAAGGCCTACTCCACGAGGTCGGCAAATACATTGGAATCTTCGTGGAGTAGGCGTTTACGCCTGCGCTTTTTCGGTTGCAGCCGATTTTCCCACGGCTCGGTGCGTGGTTGCAAACACGAGGCACCCGTAACCGAGCCGTGACCGTAAGGAGCTGTGAAAAAATCAAATTCGAGCCACAGATGAACACAGATGAACGCCGATAAGGCCCTTATTTTCTTTATCTGTGTTCATCTGTGTTCATCTGTGGCTATGTTCTTTCACGCCTCCTAAGGGAGCGGTTTCCGCGCCTGATCTGCGAAATCCCAGCGCGGTTAAGCACCTTGGCGCAGCCCGGTCGCCAGCGCATTTTCCCCTTCCGGCGTCCTGTTTTCAGCCACCTGCAACGTCCCCGCGCCGGACGCCGGAATCCCCTCTGCTAACCTTGGAATGGGAGGCGCCAGGCGCCCATACCTGGTCCGGTGTTGTGCATGATTGTGCATCGCAAACGGGCTGTTCCAGTCCCGAAAACGGGTCGGTGAAGGCGCTGTAAGTAACTGCAATTGCTGCGATTTACCTTGAAAAATGGCTTCGTTCTGGAACTCTCGCCGGGCCGCTGCCGTTGGGCAGATTTGTGCATTCTTGTGCACAATACGTTCTGCTGGGGCCTTGTCTCCCTGATCTATGCCACCGTTTTGCAGGCCGGCGTTCTGGTGACGCGCGGCGCGCACGGGCTCGAGTTCCGCCAGGCGGCCGCAGTCGGCATTAACGGCCGTGATCGCGCCCTGGTCCTGGGAACGCAGCCGAAGCTCTCCGGACCCATCGACGAACTGCCCGCCACCGGGCTCGATGTCACGCTCTGGAAAGATGCCGCCGGAGCCGTGGCGGCCGAGGTGGATGGCGAGCCCCAATACCTGCTGCCCTATGGATGGAAGCCGGGTGCCACGCCCAACCTGCCCGCGGCCTGGCAAGAGGCGCGGATGACGTATCGAAAATCGGAGGCTGACGCCCAGCCCACCCCGGTCGCACTCGCCGATTTCGTTGCCTTCCTGCCCGGCGGCGTTGCCGAACTCGCCCGCCGCTCCGCCGACCCGCGATGGATGGAGCGGCTGGGCGGTGCGGACAAAGCCGTGGCGACCCAAATCGAATGGATCGGCGCGGCGGCTCGGGCTTTTCCGTCCGACCAGGCCATCGCCGCTCTGGCCGGATTCGTGGAGCAGACCATGCGCCGGCAATTCGACCGCTTCCAGAGCGGCGTGGCGGGTCTCGACGCTCTGCGGCAGGCGCTGGCTTTCGGCGCGCTCGCGGCCCAGCTCTATCCCGATCGCCCCGCGCCGCTCGCGTTATTCCGGCAATTGCAGGCAATCCATGCCTCGGTCGAACGCAAAGCCTTGATTCTGCGGGCGCTCGCCGCCGGCCGGGAATGGGACGCGTTTCTGTTGGCGGACCGCGAGTTCGAGCGTTTCGAGGACGCGTATCCCGATCTTGCCAGCCTGCGCACCGAAGCCCTGCGCGGCAGCCTGGATTTGCATCGCCGCGCCGGCGAAAAGTATCTCGAAGAGCGCGCCTACGGGCCGGCGTGGCGCGAACTGCAGCAGGCCGGCGCGCGCCGGCCGTCCGACCGGGCGCTCGTCGAGCACCTGCGCATTGCCTGGGAAAACTACTCGCGCCAGGTGGCGGAAGAGCGCCAGGGCAGTCGCCAGCCGCTCGATACCGCCCAGGCCGCCGCGCTCGATCGAGCCCTGGAAGCCGCCGCCGGGTATCGCCAGGCGAACCGGTTCGGCGAGGCCCGGAAAAGCCTGCTGAGCGCTGAAGCGATCGACCCGGAGTCGCTTCCCCTGCTGTTTGAAAAAACAAAATTGCTGGCCGCGGTGGGCGAATTCAACCACGCGCTGGACACGCTCGACCGCTACGATCTGCGCGCCACCAGCCCCGAGCGCCCGGCCGGCGCCGCCCTCCGCGGCGATCTTCTGGGGCAGCGCGCCGCCCGCCTCCGCGACCTGAAGGCGCAAGCGGCGAAGGCCTGGGTCGAAGGCAGCTTCTATCGCGTACGCTCACTGGCGGTCGCGGGATTGCGCGCCCAAAACGACGATACCGCGCTGCTCTGCTACGCCGGGCGCGCCTCGCTGATCGTCCGCATGGCGCGCGACGCCCGCGGGTTCTTCACCCAATACCTGGACGTTTCCGGTACGCTCGACACCGGCCCGCGGGAACGTTCCGAAGTGCGCGCCTGGCTGGCAGCGGCGACAGCGCCGGAGCCGTTGCCCGAATCCGGCGATCGCAACTGGTTCTCCGGCAAGCGCCTGGCGCCGGGCATCGCGTATTGCCCCATCAGCCTTGCTTTCCAGGCCAAAATCGACCACATCGACGTCGCCGGCGGCAAGCGGGTCGCTTTCGAGTGGCAAGGCGACCGGTTGCGGGCCATCGCCGGGCGCGAGAGCATCGCCTTCGTGTACCAGGATGTGACCCCGCAGGTCTATTCCGTCGGCGCCGGCGGCGATCTGCCGGCCAAAATCCCCTCCGACCCGGACGACGCCTACCGGCAGACTTCGGTAGTGCTGCTCAATAACCCCCTGGTCGATCCCTTGGCCGTGCGCCGGTTCACAGGCCGCAATGTCGCCGTAACCGTGGCCGGGAATTCGTTCTTCGACCCGTTTACCTGGAATGGCCCGCACTATTTTTCGATTGAGTACGACGATGCGGGACGGATCGGCCGCGCCGTCGAAATTGCCGGACCGAAAGGCAATCCGGTGAACGATACCGTGCTGGAGTTCGAGTGGGACGGCCCGCGGCTGGCGGCCATTCGCGCCTACCGCGACAGCCAGGGACGCCGCCGGAGGATTTATCAACGCACGCTCCGTTATGCCGATGGCCGCCTGGCCGGCGAGGTGACCGAAGCGCCAAGCGGACTCTCCAGCATCCGATATCGCTATGACAACGGACATTTGGCGAGCGCGGCCTGCGACGCCGATCCCACCCTGGGCGAAGGCGGCCGCCAGGTGACCTTCCGATGAGGAGAAGCCCTGGCTGCCGTGGCGCACGCACTCCTGCGTGCCGCGTCGGCACTCTTGCCGACGCCTGTCAGCCCAAGGCGCAGAAGCGTCGAGTAGAGACTCGACGCGGCACGCAGGAGTGCGTG
>JBKQIF010000175.1:0-52400 GCA_052148435.1 Bryobacteraceae bacterium | reverse complement strand
GGTTCCCGCCTTTGGGAGGAGCCGGCCTCGGCCGCCACGGGATACTCGCCCGACGAGCAGAATAACATCGATATCTATAAGTCGGCGCGCGAAGCCACGGTCAACGTGACCTCCATCGTATATGTCGAGAACTGGTTCCTGCAGCTCTACCCCTCCAAGGGCACAGGCTCGGGTTTCCTGATCAACGGCGATGGGGAGATTCTGACCAACAACCACGTGCTGCAAGGCCGGGGCACGCAATTGACGGTCAAGCTGGCGGACATGAAAGAGTACAAGGCCAAGGTGCTGGGGGTGGACGCCAATTCGGACCTGGCGTTGATTAAGATCGACGCGGGGCGCAAGCTGCCGACCCTGCATCTGGGCGATTCCGAAAACCTTGTGGTGGGGCAGAAGGTTCTGGCCATCGGCAATCCGTTCGGCTTCGAAGGCACGCTGACTACGGGAATCGTCAGTTCCCTGGGGCGTAATATCCAGACCGAGGACCGGACGCTGCGGGGCATGATCCAGACCGACGCCGCCATCAACCCGGGCAATAGCGGCGGGCCGCTGCTCGATTCGCACGGCAGCGTGATCGGCATCAACACCGCGATTTACGGCCAGCAGGGCAACATCGGGATCGGTTTTGCCATGCCCATCAATCGAGCCAAGGCGATGCTGGACGAATTTCAAAAGAGCGGCCATATTTCGCGGCCGACGCTGGGCTTGACCGAAGTCTGGGTGAGTGGCGAACTGGCGGAAATGCTGCGGCTGCCGTCTTCCGGCGGCCTGCTGATCCAGCAGGTGGAGCCGAGCTCGCCGGCGGAGGAGGCCGGATTGCGCGGCCCCGAGCAGATGGTGGTGGTGGGGAATTACCGGCTGGGAGTGGGCGGCGACCTGATCGTAGCCGTGGAAGGCCATCCGGTGGATTCCAAAGATGCGCTGCAGCGCGCCCTGAACGACAAGCACGGCGGCGACATTTTGAACCTGAGCATCTACCGCAATGGCCGGAACGTGGCCATCCACGTGACGCTAGGCGAAGCGCCGCAGCAGTTTTGACGGTTGAGCGGAACACGAGCGGGAAGCGTCACGGCCGGCCGGGTTCACCACCGGTTTCGGCGATCGCCAGTTCCGCCGCTTCCTCCAGGTCGGCGGCCACCCAATCGGGCCGTACGCCGCCGCGGGACAACTCGGTCTCGCCATAGCCGGTACGCACCAGGATGGTCCTGGCGCCGATGGCTCTGCCGAGATCGATGTCGCCGGCTTTATCGCCGATCACCACGGCGGCGCGCGGGTCGAACTGCCAGTCGGCGGCCGCTCGAAGCGCCAGGCCGGGGCGGGGTTTGCGGCAATCGCAGCCGTCCAGCGGCGCGTGCGGGCAGACGTAGATGCCTTCGAGCGACGCACCCGCCTGCGCCAGCAGTTCCAGCATACGGCGATGAACCGCCTCGACAGCCGCCAGGTCGAAATAGCCCCGCCCCACGCCGGATTGATTGGTCAGCAGCAACCTGCCCCATCCGGAGCCGGCAAAGCGCTGCAAACCGGCGGCGGCATGCGGGAGCAACTCCACGCCTTCGGGAGCGGCCAGATAATTTCGTTCCACGATGAGCGTGCCATCGCGGTCGAGCAGTACGAATCGCCTAGCCACGGTTGGATTCCCCGTAGCGCGGCAGGGTCTCCACGCGGCCGTACAATTCGATCAGTTGGGCGGCGGACTTGTCCCACGAGAAAAGCCCGGCGCGTTGCGGGCCCGCCAGCCTCATGCGGGAGCGCTCGCCGGCGTTTTCGGCCACCAGGGCCATGGCGGAGGCAATGGATTCGGGAGCGCGGGGATCGAAATAGAGGGCGGCCTCCGCGGCGGCCTCCGGCAGAGCGGTGGCGCTCGAACAGAGCACCGGCGCGCCCAGGCTCAGCGCTTCCAGCACCGGCATGCCGAAGCCCTCGAATAACGAAGGGTAGACAAACGCAAAGCAGTTCTCGAACAGCCAGGCTAACTCGGCATCGGCCAGATACCCGGTCGGAATCACGTCCTTTCCGGGCACGAGCCCCTCCAGATGACGCTTCCAATCTTCCATCAGCCAGCCCTTCCCGCCGCACACAACCAAAGGCTCCGTGGCGGGGCGCTGGCGGCGCAGGATGCGATAGGCATCGAGCAGTGCAGCGTAGTTCTTGCGCGGCTCGATGGTCCCGACCGAGAGCCAGAATTTGCCCGGCTCCAGACCGTCAATGGCCGGCCGGGTCGAGGCCGCACCCATCCGGTAGCGGCTGGCGGGATAGACGACCGATGTCCGCTCCTTGGGATAGTGGGGAAAGATCCGCAGGAAATCGAGGCGGGAATATTCGGAAATCGCCACGATCCAATCCGCCGCCACGCTCGCCTTGAACACGCCCTGGAGACAGCCGATGCGGTTGGCTTCCGTGCTCCAGTCCGGTTCCGTCAAAAAGCCCAAGTCGTACAGGGTATAGACCAGCCGCGCTTTGCGGAAGCCCCAGGGGCAGAAGAAATTGTTGGCGTGAAACACGTCGGGACGGCCGATGCGATCCTCGTATCCCGGTCTGGAATCGAGCCAGAACTGGCGCGAAGCATCGAAATCCACGGGGGCGGGGAAGCGCTCGAAGTTGGGTTTAGACGGAGCGAAAGTGGACCGGGCGCAGTCCGGGTCCCAGAACAAATCGCCGACGGCGGGGTAGAGAATGTATTTGTTGCGGGAGTCGGCAGCCTCCAGGGCCTGAACCAAACCGGCGGCGTAGTATCCGCAACCGGCTTTGGCGCCCCCGGTCTGGCTGATATCGAAGCCCACCCTCATGCGCGAAACGCTCCCCGGCACCAGGCACGTAAGGCCCCGTTGGTCCAGCCGCCTACGGTGCGCGCCATCCGCAGCGAGATGCGACGATTCCAGCGCAGCGATGCCACCAGCGACATGGCCGAAACCATCAGCGCAAAGCGCGGCACATCCGTGCGCTGAATGCCGCGCTCCTCCAGCACCGCATGCGCATAGTTGGCCAACCACCGGTCCGGAACGCGGCGCAAATGGCGGCGCAACACGTCGTTGATTTCGGCATGCACGGCGCGGCGCGAGCCCAGGGTTTTGTTGGTGGCGTAGAGGCGCGACCCCGCCAGGGTCCCGGGCACGCGCAGGAACTTCGCCCCTTTCGAGGCTAATCGCAGCCAGTACTCATAATCCATCGCGTAACACAAACTTCCATCCAGCCCGCCGAACCGTTCGACTACGCTCTTACGGAAGAAGACCGCCGGCTGGCACAGATAGCAGGTCGAGATGAGACGTTCGAAATTCCAGTCCTCGACCGGATAGGGCTCCAGCACCTGGTCCTGCTCGTCGATGTGGTTGGCGTTGCCGTAAACCAGGTCCGCGGCCGGGTCGGCGTCGAAGGCGGCGCACGCCTCGGCGATCGCACCCGGATAGTAAATATCGTCGGAGTTCAGCCAGCCGGCGATGTCTCCGGTGGCGCGGCTCAGCGCCTGGTTGACGGCATCCGCCTGTCCGCCGTCGGGGGCGGATGTCCAATCGATCCGCTCGCCGAAACCTTTGAGGATGGAGACGGTTTCGTCACCGCTGCCGCCATCCCGAACCAGATACTCCAGTTCGCCGTCGAATTGCTGATCGAGCACGCTGTGGACGGTGCGCGCGAGGAAGCGCCCCTGGTTGAAGGAGGGCGTCACCACCGTAACTTTATGGGACATGCGCCTTCCCGCCCAGGTTCAGAACGGTGCCGTCGGCGCCGACGATCTCGATCGACAACACCCGGCACGACAACGCACGCGAATCCGGGCCGACTCCACAGATGTCCGGCCGAAACGTGGGTGAGCACTTCATTTCGGCCCACTCGGTATCGCCGCTAAGGGCCACATTGACCGTGGCCGACGCTCCGGCGGCCACCGCCATCCGCAGCCGATCGCTTTGATCGCCGCGCGAAGAAACGCGCACGTCGAGTTTCGGAACGGGCGCCCACTCGGGAACCGCCAGACGTACGCGCAAGCGGCGCCATTCGTGCCCGCGCCCGTAAACCACCGTCATCCGCTCACCGAGCCAGCCGTCTTCGAAGATACCGTGAACCGCCGGTTCCAGATCGGCGGACTGGTTGCGGGCGTCGTGAAAAATCTTCAGATAGCGGGCCGCCATTTCGCGGGGACCGCCAAATGCCTCCAGGCGGTGCGCCGATGCCGCCCCCAGTTCGGCGCGCAAGCGGGGATCGGCGGCGATGCGGGCGATGGCGCCCACGATCTCCATCGGCCTGCGGGGATCGAACAAGAGCGCCGCGCCGCCGGCCACTTCCGGCAGGCTGGTGGCGTTGCTTACCAGCAGGGGCCGGCCGGCGGCCATGGCCTCGATCAGTGGAATGCCGAACCCTTCGAACAGCGACGGGAAAATGAGCGCCATCGAACCCCGCATGAGCGCGCTGAAATCGGCGTCCGGGACATAGCCGGGAAAGACCACCGATCCGTTCATGCCCATGCGGGCGGCGGCATCCATCAGAAAGTCCCGCCGGGCGCCGGGCGCGCCGGTCAGCACCAGTTTCAAATCCGAGTCCGGATGGCTGGAACGGTATATTCCGAAGGCCGTCAGCAGCATTTCGTGATTCTTGTGCGGCCAGAAGTTGGCGGGGTAGAGCAGAAAACGTTCGGGTTCCAGGCCCAGCGACTGAAGCACCGGCGCGCTCGATTCCAGAGTGACCCGAGGCAGACGATCGCCCAACTGAATGGAAACGGTTTCGAGCCGTTCTGCCGGCACCGCGCCGGAGGCGAGCACGCTCCTGTGTACGTAATCGGAGATGCATACCACGCGGCTGGCCAGCCGGCAGGCCTGATCGAATGCGCGATCCCGCTCGCTCGCCTGCAGTTCGCTGAAAAACTGGCGATAGGCGCGGTGTTGCAAATCGTAAATTACCGAGACTGTGGGAACGGCCGGGTCGAAGTAGTAAGGCGCGGTAAAGGGACAGAACAGCAGGTCCGCATCCAACCGCCGCACCAGGTCGCTACCGACTACGACCTGACCGGTGGCTTCGCGGTACAAGGCCGCCAGTTGATTGAGCCGCCGGACGGAGAGCACGCGGCCCAGGACGCGCCGCAAACGGACGGCGAAATTATCGGCGGCGGAAAGTACGCCGCCCGGCCGGTGAACGCAGAGGCGTTTCACATTGGCGGCGTCCAGCGCGGCCAGCTCGTCGTGGCTCGATTCCGGAGTCAGAAGAATGAACTGGCACTCCGGAGCCATCAGGGCGAGATGGCGCACGAGCTCCAGAGTCATCACCTTGGCGCCGCCGTTCTCGCCCCCCGGCAGAACCGGGGTGAGGTCCACCGCCACCCGCCGCAAGGCGGCTGAGCGCTGGCCTGGCGCGCCGGCGCGCGGTCTGTCGTCCAACCATCCCCAAAGACCGCAAGCCCGCATCAGCCGGTACACGTAGCTTCCCCGGATACGCTCGAGGAGCGATTCGCCTATGGCAGACCTTCGCTCTTCGTCCGCCAGCCGGCTTTCGAGTTCACGCCGCTTTTGCTCGCTCTGACGGACCAGTTCGTCGCGCTCCGCCGTTGCTCCGCTCACCTGCTGGGCCTCGCGCACCAGTTCTTCCAGCTTCAAGATGCTTTTCAGCCGGGCGGCGCGGTCGGCTTCCGATTCGGCGTAGGCGCGCTCCAGGATGGCTCCGCTTTGGAGTTGGCGAGCCAGCGACGCTTCGACTTCACGGGAATGAGTGAGTGCCGTCTGCCAATCGCGATCGAGGTCGAGCATCGCCAGCACCAGCCGCCCCGAAGGGCGCAGCTTCAAATTGGCCGCGACTTCCTCCTCCGTAAAGCGCGAGAGCGGCTGTCGCGCCGCGACCAGCGACATGTCGTAAGCGCCGAAAATCGCGGGCTCGAAACCGATATGCTCCGCTCCCAGCCGCTCCAGTAGCAGGCTGACCGATTTTCTGCTGAAGATATGAAGGTGCTGATCCGGCTTGAGCTGGGCCAAGAACTGGTCTTTATCCGCCTGCATGAGCTCCAGTGTCTTGCCTTCCCGGTAGCGCGGCGTCTGCAGATAGAACAGGCCATCGGGTTTCAGCAGCTTCAAGCAGTTCCGCATCGTATCGAGCGGATCGTGGAGGTGCTCGAGTACATCCATCAAGGCGATGACATCGAGACTCTGGCCGGGGATGTTCTGGGCTTCGATCGGGCCTTCCACTACTGGAATGTCGAACCGAAGCCTTGCTTCGGCCGCCGTGGCCGGGCTCAATTCCAGACCGGTGGCATCGAATCCGGCGGTCCGCAGCATGGCCACAAACGCTCCGTGCGCGCAACCGAGCTCCAGGACTTTGGCTGGCGGCAGCTTGTAGGGCAAAAGCGTCCTCAGCCAAAACAGGCAACGCTCCCGCAAGTCGTTGCGCGATCGCTCCTCAAGCGTTGGATGGCCATGCTCCCTTGCCAGATTCTCGAAGTAGTGCTTTCCGTAGAAGTCCCGTCCGTCGTCGCTGACCAGCAACCGCTCGGGCGGAATCAAGTGGCGCAACACCAGCGTCTCGCATTCGGCGCAACGCAGGTAATCGTCGGAAAAAGGCGCAAGGGTGGCGTTGCCGCACCAGCAGGTCGCCGATTCGCCGATTTCCGGAATACGCGTCGACAAAAACGTTTTCCTCGCCGCGGCCCGCTCACGAGCCGGCGTTCAGATAGCCTTCATACGCGCAAGCCACTTCATCGATCGCACCGTCCAGCATCAGGTCGCCGTGATCCAGCCAGAGCGCCCGCCCGCAGAACCGCTGGGTCATCCCAGTGGCGTGAGAAACGCAGAGAATCGTCTTCCCTCGCCGCCGGAAGTCGCGAATCCGGTCAAAACACTTGGCTTGAAACCCGGCGTCGCCAACCGCCAGCACTTCGTCGATGAGCAGGATATCGGGGTCGAGGTTCACCGCCACCGAGAAGGCTAAACGCATCATCATACCGGTGGAGTAAGTGCGCAGCGGCTCGCGGATAAAATCCGAGATCTCCGCGAAATCCACGATTTCCTCCAGGCGCGCCGCAGTCTGTTTCCGGCTGAAGCCCAGCAAAGCGGCATTGAGGTGAATGTTTTCCATGCCCGTCAGATCGGGATGAAAACCGGAGCCCAGCTCCAGCAGAGCCGCCACGCGTCCCTGGATCAGGACGTCGCCGCGATCGGGCGGTACGAGCCCGGCCACCAGGCTTAACAGGGTACTCTTGCCGGCCCCGTTCTTCCCCATCACCGCCAGGCTCTCGCCATGCTCCACCCGGAAGGAAACATCGCGCAGCGCATGAAAACGTTCCACGTGGTCCTTCCAGGTCAGCAGCCTCTTGAAGTGAGAGCGCAGCAGAAGTTGTCCCGTGTGCCGGTGGAACGTCTTCCACACTTTGCGGAATTCGACAGCCGGCTGCGAACTCATAGATAATTAAAAAACCTTGGCCGGAGCCGCCGAAAAACAGCCAGTCCCAGAAGAAATATCGCCACCGAACTGATGGCCGCTTTGACCAGCAACGTGGCGGCCGGCGCCGTCTGGTCGAGGAGGATATTTCGCAGCGCCATTACCATGGCAGCGACCGGATTGTATCCATAGATGAAGCGGTATTGCGCCGGAATCCAGCGAAAGTCGTAAACGATCGGCACCAACCAGAATAGAACCACATTGGCCGATTCCACCACATAGCGAACATCCCGCACGTAGACGTTAAAGGCCGAAAACATCAGCGCGAGGCCGGTTACGAACAGAACTTCGAGCGGCCAGATCGCCAGCAGCCAGAACCAGGAGCGATGAATTCCAGTCACCGCCGCCGCCAGGAAAAGCAAGAGCAGAACCTGAGCGAGAAGCTGCAAGCAATTGCCTAGCACCGCCGCGACGGGGATTGCTTCGCGTGGGACCGGGACGCGCTTTATCAATTGCGCATTTTCGATCAGAGAAGTCGTCCCGTTCAGCCAGCAAATGGTGAAGACGTTAAACGGCACCAGGCCGCACATGACAAACAGCGCGTAATGGGGAATGCGATTGGGGAAAATGTGCGTAAACACAAACCACAAAACCCCCATCATCACCAGGGGGTTGAGCAGCGACCAGAACACCCCCAGCGACATATTGCGGTACCGAATCTTGAAATCCTTCATTACCAGATTCTGGACCAGATACCAATAGTCGCCGGTCCAGTTCAGCATGGGCCGGACCGGAACCAAGCGACGATCGGCACCCGTTGGAGATGGTGTTTCCATGGTCGAGAAAGAGCCGGTATTCCAAATTGCCGGCCCAAAAATACTGTTCCTTAGTGTAACCCAAGGCGCAGCCATTAGCCGCGGTTGGCGCGGCTATCGATCATAGGAAAGCGTGCGGCCTCGAGCCGGACGAGCTTCTCTCTGGAATGGCCCTCGGCGTCGCGCAGTAACGACTCCAGCGTCGGTTGCGCCGTCGCGCGCATGAAAATCTGGTAGGCAAAAAGACCGCGGGAAAGGTGGATGGCCAGGCGGTTCAGCGCCAAAAAGGCCCGGCTCAAGAAGTTATCGCCAATTGCCAAAGGAAAGGGCGCGGGAACGCCCTCGATCTCCACGATATCGAAACCCGCCTGCTCCAGCGCCCGCCGCATGGAGGCAAAGGTGAACAACCGGGTGTGGGTCACGTCCAGAATGCCGCGCTTGCCGTAATTGAATTGTCCGGTGACGAGCATCAGGCGGGTCACCAGGCAAGCGATGTTGCCGGTGCTTAGGATGACCTCGGTCGACGGACTGGCGCCCAGCGCGCGGTGCATTTCCTCCAGAAACGCTTCCGGACGGTTGAGATGCTCGATCACGTCCAACAACAGGACCACGTCGTACTGGCCGGGCCCGATCGGTGGTACTCCGTCGTTCAGGTCGTGAATGGCAAATTCGTCGAGGATCCCATCCCGGACCGGAGTGACGTCCAGCCCGCGGACGAAGCAGCGCTTCTGGCTTTTCAACACCGCACCCAGATAGCCGCCGGCACAACCCAGGTCCAGCACCCGAGCGCCGGGCGCAACCCGGTCGCGGGTCATCGAGTGCGGGCTGGTGTAGTGCAACTTCAAAGTGTAGGGCGAATAGGTTTCGGGCGGAGCGCAGTCGAAGCGGCGATCGTAGAAGAGGCTCAATTCCTGCAGCCGCGCCTTGATCGCGGCCGCCAGCACTTTGCCGGCGTAAAGCAGCCCGCTGGCGCTCCGGATCTCGTCGCCGGAATAGGTTGGCACGGGCGCCTCGCGAACCCTCCGGCCCGCGATCAGAAGTTGAATCGCGAGCTCGGTGTCGAACACGAAATCGTTGCTGTTCCGTGCGAAGGGAACCGCCCGCAGGGCGTCCAGCGAGTACGCCCGGTATCCGCAGTGGAGCTCGCTGAAGCGGGTGTGCAGCAGCCGGTTTTCCAGCCCTGTGAGTATCCGGTTGCCCACGAACTTGTATAACGGCATTCCGTCGCGCAGAGCGCCCCAGCGCGTGGTCATGCGCGAGCCCAGCACCGCCGCCGCGTCACCGGTCCGCAGGGGTTCCAAAAGGTCGAGCAGGCGTTCCGGCGGGTACTGGCCGTCGCCGTGCAAGAGCGCCACCAAATCGAACCCGTTCTCGATGCCGTATTGGTACCCCAGCTTCTGAATGGCGCCGTACCCCTCGCGCCGGGCATTAAACAGGACGCGAATGGGAAACGGCGTTTCCTGGCGCCGCCCCACGCTGTGGCTGTGCGAAAACGTCGCGTCGGCGGAGGCGTCGTCGAGAATCAGAACTTCCGCGTCGTACTTCTGGGCCAGGCTCCCCGGAATGCGGGCGATGACGGCATCGATGGTCTTCTCGGCGTTGTAAGCGACCACCAGAATCAGCAGCCGCGGGCGAGCGCGGGGGGAGGCCGCCGCATTAGAATCGTTCTGGGATCCTGCCGAGGAGTTCATGGGGCCAGCACGCGCCGCCACGAAGCCTGGCGAGCAACCGGGCGGCGTGGCTCAATTATAACCCTTCGCCTGGCGCCAGCCGCAAAGATTGGAACAGATGCCTGCCCCTCGCGTAGAACTCCGCGCCGTCTCCAAAATATACGATCACGGCGGCCAGCCGGTACCGGTTTTGCACCAAATCGATCTGCAACTGATGCCGGCCACGGTGACGGCACTCGGAAGCGAGCCAAACTCCTGACCAGTGCGTTGCGTTCCTTCCTGCAGTTTGCGCGTTATCGCGGCGACTCTTTCATTCGCTACTCCATGCCGGTTTATCCCAGCGCTATCCGGACCGCTGGCGTCTGCGCCACCACAATGGCTCGCTTGCGGGCGGTATGATACCATCCGAAGTCTTGTTATCGCGTATCCAAGCTGTTGTCGCCAACCTCCAGTCCGCCTGGCGAACGCGAGTGGCAGCCGGAGCCGGTCCGTTGCTGCTGATCCCAGTGGTGCTGGCGGCTGCGTCGATTTACCAGTTCGAAGCCGGGCTCAATCGTCCCGCCATCCGATCCGACGGCGTTGGCTACTACGCCTATCTGCCGCTCTACTTCATCGACCATAGCCTGTCCTTTTCGGCTCTGCCGATCAACCACGCGGTTTATGGTTTCCGGGTCTCTCCCCATACCGGCCGCCTGGCGAATCTTTATCCGGTTGGGACCGCGTTGTGCATGACGCCGTTCTTTCTGCTGGGGCATTTGGTTGCGGCCGTCGGCGGCTGGCCGGCCAACGGCTCCAGCCCTCCCTACCAATGGGCCATCCTCATCGCGGCCCTCGGCTGGTTTGCGGTGGGTGCGTACGCCACCTGGCAAGTGGCGGCGGTACGCGCCGGACCGGTGCGCGCCTCGGTCGCGCTGGCGCTGCTCGTGGCCGGCACCAATCTTCCGCACTACGTGGTGGCCGAGCCCTCCATGTCTCATGTCTATGCCTTCGCAACCATAGCCCTTCTGTTGTGGTTCGCGGACCGTTTCTGGGGGAACCCGAGCCGCCGGCGCGCTGCCGCCATGGGAATCGCCGCCGGCCTCGTCCTGAGCATCCGCAACTACGATATTCTGCTGGCATCGGTGGCGCTCTGTCCCGCGTTCTGGCGATCGAACCGGCTGGCCGTCCGGCGCAACTACCTCTCCTTCGGATTGGGCATGGCTGTGGCTCTGCTGCCCTATATCGCGGTGACGACTTACTACCTCGGTGCGCCGTGGCGGACGCCCTACTGGGATTATTCGTTTCATTGGGGCAGCCCGCTGATTTTCACCAATCTGCTGAGCGTTCAACGCGGCTGGTGGTTTTGGAGCCCGGTGGCGGCGATTGGCGTTGCCGGTCTGGCCGGCGGCCTGTTTTCGAGGAACTTGAGATGGTTCTGCGGCACGAGTCTGGCCACTATCGCCGTCGTCACCTACATCCTCGGCTCCTGGGGCGATCCAGCCGTGGGCACTGCCGCGACCTTCGGGGACGGCTTCGGACACCGCATGTACATCGATCTCTTGCCGGCCGTAGCGGTCGGGCTGGCACTGATCTTTACTAGAATCCCGCGGCCCATTTGGTGGCTCCTGGGGCTGAACCTCTACCTGATGCTGGCCTACTGGAACGAGGCGATTCCGTCAACCGGAGCGAACTGGAGCATTGTCGTCCGCGCGCTGCGCCAGCCCGCGCTATGGGCCCTGGGAATCGGACCCGCGGGCGACTCGCGAACGCCCAAGGGCCTAGCGGCGGTGGTCGGCATCGCCGACGCCCGCTGGGACGGCGACAGGCTTGCCATCGACGTCGCCGCCAGCAATTCCGGCCCATCGCTGTGGCTGGCCGATTCCGGCAAAGGCCAGGTCGTCCTCGCGATCCGTACCTTCGGCAACGCCCGCTGCGAAGGCGGGTCCCTTGGGGAATGGCGTTTTCCCATCTCCTACAATGTCGCCCCCGGCCAGACGGTTCGCCTGGCAGCCGGTATTTCCAAGGCGGTGTTGGCGGCCCCGCGCTACGATTTTTTCTGCGGCGAAATGCTGGCCGAAGGCGTCGTCTGGTTTCGCGACCTGGGCCTTTCGAAGGCGGCCGTCTTCAAGCTGGAGGGCGAGGCGATCCGCATTCCATCCGGGATCTTTCCAGCCATTCCTTTTGGGCGCGAACTGTCTTTCTCCTCTCAGGAAGTGACACCCATGCTGGGAGACGGTTGGGCGGACGCTGAGTCTGGTTTCCGCTGGACCGTTGGGCCCGAAGCCTTCCTGAACTTCCGCACCTCCCCGGGCCGCCGGTTGCTCCTCCGTCTGACTGCCCATGGCATCACCCGCGATGGAGCCGACCAGGTGGTCGGGTTCCGCGTGAATGGAGCCGACGCCGGCGCCTTCCGCTGGGCCAAAGGCGAGAGCAAGACCATCCAGCTTCCGGTGGTGCCGAATACCGCCGGCAACGTCGCCATGGTTTTCAAGATCCTTCACCCGCTGCCGCCAGGGTCTCTGCCGGGAGATCCCCGCCCCTTGGGACTCGCCGTCACGTCCATTCAACTGGTAGCCGCAGACCGGCTGTAGCCGGTGGGACGGACGATCGCCTTTTGTCGTCTGTCAACCTCCCGCACCGACAAACCACAAAAGGCGATGGTCTTCCCCACCTACTCGTCCCGCAGCACTCGGGCCGGATCGATGCGCGCAGCGGCCTGCGCCGGCACCAGACACGCCAGTGCGGCGACCAAAGTCAGCATTCCCGCCGCGGCCGCCAGCGTAAGACCGTCGGATGCGGTCACCCCGAATAGCAGGCTGCGGACCAACTGCCCGGCGGCGAGCGCGGCCGCGACTCCCGCCGCCAGCCCCAACAACACCGGCCGCAGTCCCTGGTACAGCACCAGGCGGCGCACTTGCCCGGCGCGCGCACCGAGCGCCATGCGAATGCCCAACTCGCGACGCCGCAAGGCAATGCCGTAGGCCACCACCCCGTAGATTCCCACCGCGGCCAGCAGCATGGCCGCCACGCCGAAGCCGATCGCCACCTGCATCTGGAAGCGCCGACGCGCCACCGTCTCGTCTACCAACTGGCCCATGGTGCGCATTTTCGGCGCCGGCAGCCCCGGGTCGATCGCTGTCAGGACGCGCCGCACTTCCCTCGGCAGGGCGCTGGCCGCCATGGAAGATCGCACCACCAGATCCGCCGTCCACGGCACGCGTTTCCAGATCGGCACATAAACGATCAGGGTGGGGTCGCGGTCCAGTTGTGCGTTGTGAACGTCGGCCACCACACCCACCACCTCCACGCGACCAACACGCGATCCGGTTTTTAGCCCTTTGCCCAGCGGATTTTGCCCCGGCCACAACTTCGCCGCCAGGCGCTCGGAAACCACCGCCACGCTGCGGTCGCGGTCGCCCGCTTCGATGGTCCGGCCGTGGCGCAGCGGGATTCCAAGGGCCGTGAAATAGTCCGGGCCCACGAAGCGCACGTTGATCATCACCACCTGCCGCCCGTTGTCGATCGCGCTGGAGTCCGCTCCGTCGAGCGTCACGTCGTTCACCTCGGATTCGCCGGTCAAGGGGATTGCGTCGACGACCCCGGCCGCGCGGACGCCGGGGAGCGCCCGCAGGCCATCGGCGGCCATGCCGAAAAATGCGGCGCGGTCTTTGGCATCCTTGTAGCGCGCCGGCAGTTGCAGGTGGACATCCAGGGCCCGGTCGTCGGTGAATCCGCGATCCACGTGCAGCACGTTCCAGAGGCTCGTCGTCAACAGGCCGGCCAACACCAGCAGCAGCGTGCTGAGCGCGACTTCGGCGCTCACCAGCCATTCGCGTAGGTGCATCCCGCGCCGGCTGCCGGCTACGTTGGGGCTGGCGCCGCGCAAGGCGGTCTGCGGGTCGGTACGGGAAAGGCGCAGCGCCGGCAGCAGGCCAAAGAACAAGCCGCAGGCCAGAGACAGAAGAAACGCGAATGCCCACACTCGTCCATCGACCTGTACTTCATCGAGCCGCGGCAGATCCACCGGCGCCGTACGCGCGAACACCGCCAGTGCCGCGCGCGCGACGATCACGCCCAGAACCCCGCCCGCACCCGCCAGCAACAGCGTTTCCACCAGTGCGGAGACCACCAGCCTGCCCCGCCCCGCGCCCAACGCAATCCGCAGCGAATATTCGCGGGCGCGGGCGCTGGCTCGCGCCAGCAGCAGGTTCGCCAGGTTCACGCACACCATCAGCACCAACAGCATCACCGCCGCCAGCAGCACCATCAGGCTGGTCTTCACCGGCGAAGTAATGACCTCCTGCAGCGGAAGTAGCTGGGCGCTGAGGGCGTATCCCAAGCCGTGCTCGGCCGCGATTCGTTTTTCCAGCAGGTTCAATTCGGCGTTGGCTGCCGCTCTGGTAACGCCGTGGCGCAGCCGTCCCAGAACGAGGTAATCGTAATCGCCGCCCCAACCGTTGTCCGGCGATTGAAGGATCTGAAAAACCTCGGTGTTGTCGGTCAGCCGGGACAGGCTCCCCAGGTCGTCTTTCTTCGGAAAGCGGAACGAGGCGGGCAGCACGCCGATTATGGTCTGCTTGTAGCCACCGTCCAACTGAACGGTCTCGCCGACGACGGACGGTGAAGCGCCAAAGCGCCGGCGCCAAAGCCCGTCCGTGATCACCATCACCCCGCTCTTTGAGGGCTGCTCTTCTTCCGGTCGGAACGTGCGGCCGAGTTGCGCCTCCACGCCCAGCATCGCGAACAGGTTGGCCGAAACCGCCGCCCCGCCTACCGCTTCCGGCTCGCCGCCGCTCACCAGCGGTGCCTTTTGCGGTGACACCACGGCCAGCGCCTCGAATGCCCGCGATTGTTCGCGCCAGAATCGATAGTGCTCGTAGTTCACCGGCAGGCTGGGGTAAATGTGCGCCAGCGCAGGAAGGACTTCCCGCGCCATCACCAGCTTTCCCGGCTCGCGGTACGCCAGCGGCTTGAGCACCACCGTGTTGACCAGCGAAAACAGCGCCGTGGCCGCGCCCGTGCCGAGCGCCAGCGAGAGTACGGCTACCACCGTGAAGGCCGGCGCCCGCGCCAGCGTGCGCAGGGCGAAGCGCAGGTCTTGCCGCAACGTGTCCCAGCCCGGCAGCCAGACCGCGCGGGCCTCTTCGCGCGCCCGCGTCAGGCTGCCGAATGCGATGCGCGCCTGCCGCTCCGTCTCCGGCTGCCCGCCTGCGTCTTCCACGGCGAGCGCCAGATTGGTCCGCAGCTCCTCATCCAGCTCCCGCGCGCGCCTCTGGCGCCGGCCAGGCAGCAGCAACAGCGTTCGGCGAAGCCAGTGCATAGGTCACTCCGTAACCGGTTTGGGATGCAAAATCAGCGCCACCGCATCGACGAATTCCTCCCAGCGGGAAACCTCCGCCTCGAGGCGTTTCTCCCCGGCCGGCGTGAGCTGGTAGATCCGCGTGCGGCGCCCGCTCTTGGCGGCCTCCCATTGCGCCGTCAACAGCCCCTGCAGTTCCAGGCGCTGCAGTGCCGGGTAAAGCGAGCCCGCCTCCACCTGGATCGCCGAATCCGTGGTCCGGCCGATCGCCTGAGCGATTCCGTAGCCGTGCAGCGGCCCGTGCGCCAGCGTGCGCAGAATCAGCATATCCAGGGTGCCTTGTACGAATTCGATGCGCGAGCGCTTCATACTCACTATATAGCCTATCAATATATAGGACGTCAACTCTATAGACGCACTGAGTAAAGAAAGGTTAGCGCCCTTCGTCGTCGTGTTACCGTATTGTTGAGGCAGGTATGACCGTTCCGAATCATCCGCGCATCACGGTCGATCCGCAGAAAATGTTCGGGAAGCCCTGCATCCGCGATCTTCGTTTCACCGTATCGGATCTGCTGGATTACCTGGCTGGCGGGATGACCGAAGACGAGATTCTCGCGGACTTCCCCTATCTCGAGCGCGACGACATCAGGGCCGCGCTGCGCTTCGCCGCCGACCGAGAGCACAGGGTTGCCGTGGTGTGAGGCTCCGCCTGTTATTCGACGAAAATGTATCTCCCCGTCTTGTACTGCTTTTGTCCGATCTCTATCCCGGATCGCTGCACGTATCCGATGCAGGTTTGGAATCGAAGAGAGATTCCTGGATTTGGGACTATGCGCGGGCTGAGTGCCTTGTCGTGGTCACGAAAGACCGCGATTTTCGGGAGTTCAGTCTCGATGTAGGGGCGCCGCCGAAGGTGATCTGGCTGGGGCTGGGTAACTGCACTACCCGACTCATTGCCGATATCCTTCGGCGCGAGGCAATCCGCATCGCGGAGTTTGCGGCTGATCCGGAAACGGCCGTCCTGATTTTGGGTACCGCGAAGTAAACGGCGGGTCTGACGGCGGCGAGGAAAGAAGGCGGGCTAACCCGCCGGACGCAGGTACTTGGCTGCCAGCCTCGCCACCGTGCCGGCGCCGCGAAACGTAATTCTGGCCTGGATGGCGCGTTCCACCCGGGCATTGGTGACGGTCGACTCGCTCTGCCGGGTGCGGCACAGCCAGTACACTTCCCGGCCATGCAGGTGAAATTCGTCGGTGGGTGTCGCGAGCGCCGCGAGCGCCGCTTCGGCTTGGGCGCCGATCGGCGCGGCCACAAATCCGATATTGGGGGCAGGCGAGCCTTCGATCGCGTCCACGGCGTGGGCGTGGATCGAGGCCAGTTCGGACTCCGTCCGCAGAAAGGTCGCTACGGGGTATCCCAAAACCGATTCCAGGCGCCGCTCGATCTTACCCTCCAGGTCCGCGGCCTTGCCGGATTTCGCCTGGAAGATCACGTTGCCACTGGCGATGAAAGTTTCCACCGTGAGCAATCCCAGATCCTCGAAGTGCCCGCGCAGGGCTTCCATTTTGACTACGTGTCCACCCACATTGATGGCGCGGAGGAAGGCGAAGTAGCGCGGCATGGGAATCTCGCTCCGCTCTATTCTCGCGCAGTTCGCAGGGAAAACCGGCCCCACGCTATATTGAGAGAGGTGCGTTACTTCATAACGGGCCGGTTGCCGGATGCCACGTCGATCCTGCTGGTGGAAAGCGGGTCCCGCGGCATTATCGAGCGGGTGATCGGCGGGTTGCGGCAGACCTGGGGGCCGGATGTCCCGATCGATCTGGTGTCGTGCTTTTCGGCGCTGCCGGCCGGGTTCGACCCGGCCACCACGCGGGTTTATCGCGTGTCGGATTACCGCGGGCGGGAAGGGCGCGGCCGCCTGTACCGCCTGCTCGGCGCCAACCGTTATGGGCTGCTGGGAATCGTGTGTTCCGGCGAGCCGCTGATGACCAAGTGGAAATGGGCCCTGGCGCTGCGGATTCCGGCCAAGGTTTTCGTCATCAACGAAAACGGCGACTACTTCTGGCTCGACCGGGTGCACTTCCGCTTGATCCGCCAGTTCGTGCTGCTGCGCGCCGGGCTGGCCGAAGCAGGCACGGTACGCATGCTGGCGCAGTCGATTTCCTTCCCGTTCACTTTTCTATACCTTTTACTCTATGCCGCCTGGGTACACGGGCGGCGCGCATTGCGCGGGGGACAAACATGAAAGCCATTCGAGTATTCGAGCCGGGCGGCGCGGAGAACATGCAGTTAGTGGATGTGCCGGTGCCCGCGCCGGGGCCAGGACAGGCCCTGGTGCGGATTGCGGTCAGCGGAGTGAACTTCATCGACGTTTACTTCCGCACCGCGCTCTACAAAGCCGAGCGGCCGATTGCGCTCGGCAACGAAGCCGCGGGCACGGTGGAAGCGGTTGGCTCGGGCGTGACCGAAGCAGCGGTTGGGGACCGCGTGGCCTATGCCATGGCGCGCGGATCCTACGCCGAGTACGCGGTGGTACCGGCGGCCGTGCTGGTGAAGCTGCCCGAAGCGGTGGACTTCCAAACCGGGGCCGCGGCCATGCTGCAGGGCATGACGGCCCACTATCTGACGCACTCCACCTATCCGCTGAAACGCGGCGATACCTGCCTGGTGCATGCGGCGGCGGGCGGAGCGGGCGGTCTGGTGGTGCAGATGGCCAAGCTGGCGGGAGCGCGGGTAATCGGCACGGTCTCCACCGCCCGGAAGGCGGAAATCGCGCGCGAACACGGCGCGGACGAAACCATTCTTTATACCGAACAGGATTTTGAAGCCGAGGTGAAGCGCCTGACCGGCGGGCGTGGCGTGGATGTGGTGTACGACTCGGTGGGGCAGGCCACCTTTGAAAAGAGCCTGGGCTCGTTGCGCCCACGCGGCTTGCTTGCTTTGTTCGGGCAATCGAGCGGACCGGTACCGCCGGTGGATCTGAACATCTTGAACTCCAAGGGCTCGTTGTTCGTGACGCGGCCCAGCCTGGGGCAGCACGTGGCCACGCGCGACGAGCTGCTGTGGCGCGCCTCGGACGTGCTGAACTGGACCCGAGCGGGTAAACTGAAGCTGCGCATCGAGCGCCTCTACCCGTTGGCCGAAGCGGCACAGGCGCACCGCGATCTGGAAGGGCGCCGCACTGCCGGCAAGCTGCTCCTCACGGTCTCGTAACTCATGAATCTCCGCCTCAGGCTGACACTCTCGTTTGTGTTCGTGAACGTCCTGATGGTGGCATTCCTTTCGGCGGTGGACCTGGCCAACGAACTGCAAGTGCAGTTTCAATCCACGCTGGACCGCGCTTCGAGCGTGTGCACCTTCGCCACCGACATGGTGAAGAGCTCGCTGAACCGGCAGCTTTCCACCCCTCTCGAACAAGCCTTGCAAGATCCGGATCTGGCTAACATGCTGCGCGAAAACATGGCGAAAGCGAGCGCGATTCTGGAGATCGCCGTGGTCAATGAGAACAACCAGATCCTGGCGGACAGCATCGCCGAGAACATGGGAAAGGTCATGCCCCCCTACGCCAGTTTCCAATCCGTCGTGACGGATACGGGTTGGTATGGCAAGCTGGCGATGCTGAATGCCAAGGCGAGGTATTACCAGTTGGAGAGAGCCTTGAGCCCGCCGACGATTTATGTGCGGGTGGTCATTCACCCGGCGTTGATCAGCAGCGATATTTTGCCGCGCCTACAGCGCAATTTCAAGTTCGATCTGCTGTCGGTGGCGGGGGCTGCCCTCGTTACCATGCTGTTTTCCGCCGTGGTGCTACGCCCCTTGGGGCGTCTGCGGCGCCAATTGGAACTGGTGGCCAGCGGGCAATACGAGCTCGCCGTGACGGCGCGGGAGCGGCGGGCTAACGACGAAGTGTCGATGATGGCTTCCAACGTGGACATCCTGAGCCAGCGATTGCGCGGGGCGCAGTACGAAGTATCCGACCTGCGGGGCAACCTGGACCGGCTGTTGGCGGACCTGGAAGAAGCCGTGTTCATCTTCAATCGCGAGAACCATCTGATTTTCGCGTCCGGCACGGTGGAGAAATTCGTCGGCCGCGGGCGCGCCGAACTCGCGGGGCTGGACGTCGGCGAGGTGTTTCCGGACACGACGGCGTTGGGGTTGATCGTCGGCCAGGCGGCGCGCACGGGGCGGCCGGTGCGCAACCGGCGGGTAGCGGCGGCGCCCTTGGGGGACGCGTCTAGCGGGATGCCGGCGGTGCTGCTCTCGGTGGATTTGCTCGAAACCGCGCCGCGGGGCTCGGGCCTGGTGGTGCGGCTGCGCGACGCGGAGGCGCAGCGCCAGTTGGGACGCGAGTTGCAGACCGCCGACCGGCTGGCGGCGTTGAGCCGGGTATCCGGCGGCGTGGCGCACGAAGTGAAGAATCCGCTGAACGCCATGCTGCTGCACGTGGAGGTGGCGCGGGCGAAGCTGGCCCGCGGAGACACGGCGATCGAACC
The DNA here is from genome assembly GCA_052148435.1 of Bryobacteraceae bacterium. Classification (GTDB taxonomy): domain Bacteria; phylum Acidobacteriota; class Terriglobia; order Bryobacterales; family Bryobacteraceae; genus JBEKYD01. The sequence continues at coordinate 32,797 of JBKQIF010000175.1, read as the reverse complement.
GCAGATCGAGATCATCTCGAGCGAGATCGCGCGGCTGGACCGGGTGGTGAAGACTTTTCTCGATTTTACCCGGCCAGTGGAACTGCGCATGACGACGGTGCCGGTGAGCGAACTGCTGGAGGAGACGGTGGCGCTGGCGCGGCCGCAGGCGGAGGCGGCGGGGATTCGCGTGAGCCTGGAGGACGATTCCGGCGGCGCGTCGGTGCGGGTGGACCGCGACCTTTTCAAACAGGCGGTGTTGAACGTGGTGGTGAATGCCATCGAAGCCATGCCGCAGGGCGGCGAATTGCGGCTGGCGTGCAATTCTTCGGCCGCCACCGCCGAAATTCGAATTTCCGACAGCGGTCCGGGAATTCCGCCGGCATTGCGCGAGAAGATTTTTCGCTTGTACTTCACCACCAAGGAAAAAGGCTCGGGCATCGGGCTGGCGATGACTTTCCGGATGGTGCAATTGCACGATGGTACAATCGAGTTTTCCAGCGAGCCAGGAAAGGGTACGACGTTTACTCTACGTATACCCGTCGCCGCCTGACGGGCCCGCCGTATGAAAACCGAAGCTGCAATTCTCGCGGCCTGCTTGGCCTTGGCGCTTGCCGGGTGCTCTTTGCGGGCTAATTCGAAGACGGCTCTGGCGGCTCCTCCCGCGCCCGTTCCCGCGGTCAAGCCCGCTCCCGCTTCCGTTGCGCAGACGCTCTCGGTACCGCAAACGCGAGTGCAACTTCCCGGTCCCCAACCGCTGGATCCGGAGGCGTTGACGGCGGTGGATGTGGAACCGGCGACGGTGGAGCTGCCGGCCGCGCCATCCCGCGGCAATCGCCGGGCCGGCCCGCCTGCGATTCCCGCTCCCAAGGCCGACCAGCCTTCACCGGTAACGGCGGCGCCCGCGGAGCCGGAGCGGCAGCCGATTCAGGAAGTGATGTCGGCCGATGAGCAAAAGCGGCTGCAGGACGCCGCGGACCAGCGCAAGCGCGAAACCCGGCAGTTGCTGGACCAGGCGCGCGGCCGCGCGTTGAGTCCCCAAGATAAAAATACGGCACAGAGTATCGAGCAGCTTTTGAGATCCTCCGACGACAGCCAGGCCAAGGGCGACATGCGCGCGGCCAGCGACCTGGCATATAAAGCTTTGGTTCTGGCGCGGGACTTGCAGAATGTACGCTAGTCCGATTGCGCCTGCCGAGTACGAGGCGCGCGCGCGCGCGGTGCGAGAGGGCCTGGCGGAGCGCAAGCTGGATGCGTTGCTGGTTTCGAACGGGCCGAACCTCCGCTACCTGACCGGTTTCACCGGCGACAACGCGAACCTGCTGATTACACCGGCCGCGGGGGCGTTGCTATTTACCGATCCGCGCTTCGAGATCCAAGCCGCTCGGGAAGTGAGCTGCGCGGTGAAGATTGCCCCGGGCCCGCTCGTGATGGAAGTGGCCGAGGCCATCCGGCGGCAAGCGGTAAAGCGGATCGGTTTCGAGCCGGCGCGAATGACTTACGACGCTTACCAGGGGCTGGTTCCGCGTCTGCCGATGAATGCCGAAGCGCTGGGGGTGAGAGGCTGGATCGAAGGGTTGCGGATGGTGAAATCGCCGGCCGAGCTGGCTCTAATTCGGCGCGCCGTGGAGATCAGCTCCCAGGCCTTCGAACAAGTGGCGGCGAAGGTGCGCGTGGGAATGAAGGAATCCGTCCTGGCTGCCGAGCTGGAATTCCGCATGCGGCGCCTGGGGGCCGAAAAGCCGAGCTTCGAGACGATTGTGGCCGCCGGAGAGCGTTCGGCCTTGCCCCACGCGCAACCGACCGCTGAGCGGTTATGCGAAGGCGGTCTGGTGGTGGTGGATATGGGCGCCTTCCACCAGGGCTATGCCAGCGACATGACTCGCATGTTGTTTGTGGGCAAGCCCGGGGCGAAGGTCAAGCGGGCCTATCGCGCCGTACTGGAAGCGCAGTTGGCGGCCATCGACGCAGTGAAGGCGGGCCGGGCGACGGCAGCGGTTGACCGGGCCGCGCGGCGCGTATTGGCCGGGTACGGGCTGGAGCGGGCCTTCGTGCATTCCACCGGCCACGGCCTGGGGCTGGAGATTCACGAACCGCCGCGGCTGGGCCGGCGCGATAAGAGGCGCCTCGAGGCAGGCATGTCCATTACCATCGAACCCGGCGTATACCTGGAAGGTTGGGGCGGCATCCGCATCGAAGACACGGTGGTCGTAACCAAGAACGGATGCGAAGTGTTGACCCCTACCAGCAAGGAACTGCGGGTTGTTTAGGTAAGTCTCGACGATCTCGCCACCGGAATGCACTACAATGTAGTGCATGAAGAGCGAAGTCTATAGCTGGCGCGTTTCGACCGATCTCAAGACTGGCTTGGCGCGCGAAGCTCAGCGGAGGAAGATCTCGCTTTCCGCGGTTCTCGACCTGGCCGCCCGCGACTGGCTCAACAAAAGCGGCGCGGAAACAGAGGGCGATGAGGAGCAACTTCGCCTGCAGAAGGCGGCCTCGAAGTGCTTTGGGGCTCTCGCCAGCGGCAATGGCCATCGGTCAGAGACTGCACGCCAAGCTGTGCGTCGGCGTCTGCGACGGCATTGTGGCCGCTAACGTTCTGATCGATACCGGCGCGATCTTGGCGCTGCTGGACGGAACCGACCGTTGGCACCGGACCTGCGTGGATGCATTTGGTCAACTCGACCACCTCTGGTAACTTCCGAAGCGGTGCTGACGGAGCTGTTTCACCTGGTTGGTGACAGCCGTCATGAGATGGAGGCAGCCTGGCAACTCGTGCGCTCCGGCGCCATCGTGCTGGCGGCGATCGAAGATCCAGAGCTCCCGCAAATACATGCACTGATGTCGCGCTATGCGGATCGCCCTATGGATTTCGCGGACGCAACTCTCGTGTATCTCGCGAAGCGTGAGGCTCTGTCGACCGTCTTCACCGTGGATCATGCGGACTTCGAAACCTATCGAATAGAAAGCCGCCGCCGGTTCCGCGTACTTCCGCCGAGCCGGCCGTAACGGTGCGGACTGCTCTGAAACCTTCGACTTAATTCCCCACGTTCACTACTTCGAAGTGGAAGCGGTGGGGCGGCAGCAGACCGGGGGTTTGACGGGCCAGGTGCGACCAGGTCTGGAAGGCGGTGTCGGCGACGCTGGAGTTCAGGTACAGCAAGAACTGGCTGGAGCAGCAGCCGAGGGGCGGCGGCTGGCGGAAGGTGAGGCGCAGGCCGACGGCGCGCTCGATGGTAACGCCGGGAGTGGGAATCTGTTTCTCGCGAAGCAGGGTGACAAAACTGGCGCGGCCGGCGTGTGGCCAGACATCCGGCTGGAGCAGCGAGCGCAGGGCGCACTGGGATTCGAAAGTGATCTCGCACTGGCGAATCCACTCGAGCACGGAATCGCCCCAGGACCAATGATTCAGCAGGCCCTTGTATTGTTCGGCAAGCTGCAGGGCCAGCTCGAATGTGCGCTGTTCGATGGTGGCGCGATCGGCATCGCTGGGAGCGAGCATTTCCTCGGCCTCCGGCATGGCGGAGTCGAGATCGGCAGGACAGTTCTCGCCGGCGATGGCCTCCATCCCGTGGAGCAGCAAGGGCGGCAACTCGTGGGTTTTGCCGCCGGGTATTTCGATATAGCGTTGATCCGCCATAGCGTCCCCCTACCTATTCATATCGACGTAAGTGGGCTTTCCCTGTTTCATTGTTTGTAGCACGGACTGGGCCAGGTTCTCCCAAAAATGTTTTCATCTGCGCCATTCAGCCCGCTTATCGAACGTTAGCAGTCACTGGAGGCTGCTGCCAGATGGCGGAAACCGGTGTTCGGGAACGGCGCGTGCTATGATGCCGGTTTATATGGCGGACTATTCGATCGGAGTGGATTTAGGCGGCACCAATTTCCGGGCGGCGGCGGTCGATCGCGGCGGCAAGATTCTGGAGAGAATCTCCGGAGCCACCAACTTTGCGGGGGGACGCGACGCCGTCCTGGGCGACATTGTCGCAGCGATCGGGGCTTTGCGGGAACGCCACGGTACCGAGACGCTGGCCGGGATCGGCGTCGGCGTGGCCGGCTTTATCCGCATCCGCGAAGGTTTCATCACCAATGCCAACAACTTGCCGTATCTGGAGAATTTTCCCGTGCGCGACGAGTTGGCGCGGCGGCTGGGAACCAAAGTGATCCTGGAAAACGACGCCAATGCGGCAGCGCTGGGCGAGAAATGGGTGGGCGCGGGCAAGGGCGTGGACGACCTGGTGCTGCTGACGCTGGGAACGGGCGTGGGCGGCGGCATTATTTCGGGCGGCAAGATCCTGCGCGGCGCGGTGGGGATGGCGGGTGAGATTGGGCACACCACGGTGGTGCCGGGCGGAAACCCGTGCGGTTGCGGCAACCAGGGCTGCCTGGAGAAGCACGCCTCGGCCACTTCCGTCACCGCCATGGCGGGCATGATGCACCTGGGCCGGGATTTGAGCGCACGGGCGGTAGCCGAGTTGGCCAAACTCGAGAGCGAAGAAGGACAGAAAGCTCGTGTTGTCTGGCGGGTGTTCGGCGAATCTCTGGGCGCGGCACTGGCCACCCTGGTGAATATCTTCAATTTTCCCCTGTACCTGCTGAGCGGCGGCGTGTTGCCGGCGTGGGAATTCTTTGCACCGGCCATGCTGGAGACGGTGGCGCGCCGGTCCTTTACTTATAGGGCGACCCAGCCCGACACGCGTATCGCGCCGGCCACGCTGGGCAACGAAGCCGGCCTCTACGGCGCGGCGTACCTGTCGTGGCTGGAGGAGTGAAAGGCGGGCGTCATTGCGCGGCTGCGGAAACCAGCTTGTACGCGCGCAGATACGCGGGGACGAGACTCCGAGCTCCTGATCTTGCCCGGCGAATTCCAGGCGGTGAGGAAGATAGGCCGACCCAACTGACGGGGGATCGATGCTGGAAGACAGGTGGAACGATCGTTTTTTGTCGTCTGTCAAGTGGTCGTAACTTGGCGAGGCCTGACAGACCACGAAAAACGACGGTCTGTCCCACCTCTGACCGCGCAGCCATGCGTGGACCAAGCCGAAGCTAGGCTCAGCTCAAATTCCACGACATCAGGAGTGGGGAGACTCCGTCCGGCCAAAACAAGCAGGACGGAAAGAACGTGTCTCTTGAACCAGGCCAGCATCAGGGCACTATAGCCGAAATACGCGTGGGAAGTTCAGTGCCTTCGCCCCGGCGGACGCGCCGTGGTACCTTGGCCGGGGAAGGACCATGCCGATTTCAGACTCCGAGTCAGACAACCCGACCGCTCTCCGGAAGGGCGATGAGCCACCCGCGGCGACTTCCGTACATGGTTGGCGATATCACCACATTGGTATTCCGACCGATGTTCCGCGCCCAGGCGAGCGCTACCTGGAACGGTTCAAGATGTACGTCTCCGGGTTCGAGACCAGCGCCTGCGGCATTCAGTGGATGCGCTTCGAGCCCGATAGCCCGGTGCACGCTCTGATCCGGTCCGTCCCTCACGTGGCATTCGAAGTGGACGATCTACAGGCTGCGATAGAACGGAAGGAGATTCTGACGCCGCCCAACTCGCCGTCTGAGGGCGTAACGGTAGCGATAATTCTCGATAGCGGCGGCCCGGTTGAGCTGCTCGAGTTCCGGCGCGATGGCGGAGTGCAGGCGCAGCCGGCTGGCTGAACCTGCCGGTCGGGGCGATCTCCGAGCGCGCCAATCCAAATTCCTCCATACGCCGTGTGTACATAATGTGGATGGAAGATTTTACCTCCATGGCCAGACGCATCAATGTCATCCTGCCCGAAGCCGCGGTCCGCACGATTGACCGGCTGTCACGGCCCGGCCAGTCGCCGGCGATTTCCAGGTCGAGGTCACGATCGCGAATAGCGGCTTGCTTCATCCGTCCCCGGCGCTCACGCGTTGGGTTACTGTCCATGGCCCTTCGGGCTTATGGGCAGGCTAGAAAAGCATGCGCCGCCTGCCGGCTGATATACTCGTGATTTCCAATGGCGAATCCGAAGTACGCGGTTTCCGACAAGCCGATACCGGTGGCGGAGCTGGTTGATACGCTGAGCGACGGCACCAAAGTGAAGCGGCGCATTCCGCGCATGCGGGCCTGCAACGAGAAAGACGAAAAGGGCAAGCTGTGCGCGGGGCACCTGAAACGCTGGTACTTCTTCGGCGACGAGGTCAAGCGGAAGTTCGGCGCGAATGCCGAGATCTACCGTTGCGAACACTGCAAGGCGCTCTATCTTCCGAACCAGGAAGAGACGCCGCGCACGGGTACGCTGGCGTACTAAGCAGGCCAGCTCGCCGGTTTCGCTCCTGGCAAGCGCTCCTTCGCAGTCGCGGCTCGGACTCGAGCATTATGGTTGGATGGCCGTCTGGAGGGCAGTTTGGAGGGCGGCCTGTTTCTCCGGGGTCAGCTTTTTTCCTTCGGCTGTGACGTAGAAGACGTCGATGGCTTTGTGGGCCTGGGTGTCGATAAGCACGACCTCGATATTGGCGCCGAAACGGGAAAAGGTCGAGGCCAGGTCGTAGAGCAGGCCGGGCCGGTCGTGGCCCACGATTTCCACCAGGGTGGCGGTGGCGCTGGCTTCGGAATTGAAGGCCACGCGGCTGGTTACGCCGGCTTTGCGGCTGGGCAGCTTGGCCTTGGGACGATTGCGGAGCAATACCTTGACGTCCATCCTGCCGGAAATTACTTTTTCGACGGAGGAACGCAGGCGGTCGATCTCGGTCGGGTTTAAGTCGAGGGTGCGCATGGGATCCTCGAAGTTGAAGGTATCGAGGATCAGGCCGCGCCGGTTGGCAAAAGCCTCGGCCTGCACGATGTTCACGCCGAAGCTGGAAAGGGTTCCGGCGACGGAGGCAAACAGGCCGGTGCGGTCGCGGGCGACCAGGGTCAACTGCCAGACCGGCTCGCGGCGGCGGACATCGACGGCGAAGCCGGTGGGGCGGGCGCGGAGCTCGAGCGCGACGTGCTCGTCGATTTCCTCGTCGCCGTGGGTACGCAGGTACCGGGTGGGGAAACCTTCGAGGAAAGCGACCCGTTCGGGGGGAATGGCGGGCACGGCCTCGATGCGGTCGGTTTCCAGTTCGAGCGTCAGCTCGCGATACACGCGCAGGTAGACCTGCCAGAGCTGCTGGGAGCGCCAGGGGGTCATGGCGGAGGGGTTGACGGCGCTGATGTCGGCGTAGGTGAGCAGGGTCAGCGCCTTCAGGCGCTCGACGGTTTCCATGCGGCGGGCGATTTCGGCGATGGCCTGCGGGTCAGAGGTGTCGCGGGACTGCATCACCTCGGAGAGCTCCAGGTGGTTGGCGATGAGGAAGCGGACCGTGTCGCGGTCGGCAGCCGGCATGCCGATGCGCGATGCGGCCTGCTCGGCCAGTTGGACGGAGGCGGGGACGTGGTCGGTTTCGGGCGTGCCTTTACCGGCATCGTGAAACAGCAGGGCGAACATCAAGACACCGGGGTGGGTGACTTCAGCCAGGATTTCGCGGTACGGCCCTTCCACCGAACGCAGATTGTACATGGCCACGAGGGTGTGTTCGTCCACGGTGTAGCGATGGTAGAAGTCGCGAATTACCTGGCATTCGATGGGCTTGAGCTCGGGGAATATGGCGGTGAGCAAGCCGGTTTCGTGCATGCCTCGTATGGCAAGAGACGCGTAGGGGAGGCTGAGGATGTCTTCCAGGGGACGCCAGAGCGGTTGGTCGCCGGTGAAATGCCAGCGCAGGCGATCGAGGCGGCCGGCGATGCGTTCCTCGGCTTCGAAGGACAGGGCAAAGCCGTGGCGGGCCACGAATTCGAAAAGGCGCCACACCAGCTCCGGGTGGGAATCGAGCTGTTGCGGCTCGCGGATATGGGCGCGCTCGCGATGCACGCTGAAATCGGCGTTGGCGAGGCGGGAACGCCAGTTGCGGAACTGGGCCAGGAGGGAGCTGAGGGAGGATTCGCTGGCGTCCAACTGGCGCATGGCGGCATGGTAGACGGCCCGGGCATGGCGGTAATAGTCGCGCATCGAGGCGGCCACCTCGCGATGCTCCCACTGGTCGGCGATGGCATCCTGGGCCTCGAACGACAAGGCATTGCTATCGCGCCGGGCCTGAAAGTGGAGGAAGCAGCGCAAGCGCGCCAGGTATGCAAAGGTGTGACGCAGAGCGGAGGAAAGCTCGGGAACGGTCACCCGGGTGGCGTCGGTATTATGCAACTGATCGAGCCAGCAAAGCAACTGGAAATCGCGCAATCCGCCGGGGGTGTCCTTGATATTGGGCTCCAGGTGATAGTAGGTGTTGCCGTACTTGGCGTGGCGCTCGTGGGTCAAGCGCGCCAGATTGCGGATGAGGGCTTCGCGGTTGGCCTGGATGAAACGCGGCAGCTTGGCGGCCATGGAGGCGTAGAGCACGCGGTCTCCCACCAGGTAGCGCTGATCGATCAGGCTGATGTTGAGCTCGGTGTTGCGCTCGTGGACGGCGGTGCATTCCTCCCGCGTCCGCACGGAATGGCTGATACGCAGGCCGGCATCCCAGAGGCGCTGCTGAAACGCCGCGATTTCCCGTTTATGTTCCTGGGCCAGGGTCTCGGCTTCGACCAGCAGCAGCAAATCGACGTCGGAATAAGGGAAGAGATGGCGCCGCCCGTAGCCGCCGACGGCCAGCACGGAGAAGCCGGAGGGAACGGCTGGAAGCAACAATTCGCGGGCGGTATCCTGGACCAGGCGGTCGACGGCGGCGGTACGCTCGGCCAGCGCGGTGAGAGCGTCACCGGTTTCGAGAAACACCTGAGCGGGATCGGGTGGGCTGTTAGAGGGCAGTATCGCCTCGGTCATCGTTTCGAATTCGAATGGCCTCGGCGACGTCGTAGACGAAGATTTTGCCATCGCCAATCTTGCCGCTGCGGGCCGCTTGGGTAACGGTTTTGATTACTTCCTCGTAGCGGGAATTGGATACCACGAGCTCGACCTTCACTTTGGGAAGGAGGTCGACGTTGTACTCCTGGCCGCGGTAGACCTCTTTGTGGCCCTTTTGGCGCCCATGCCCGCGAACCTCACTGATGGTCATGCCGTCGATACCAATGCCCTTGAGCGCCTCTTTGACTTCATCGAGCTTGAACGGCTGAATGATTGCCTCGATTTTCTTCATTGCCGAGCCCCCCACGATTCGAAAATCCAGACTTCGGAGCGGGTCCTCAGGCCGGGACGGTTGGTCCCCGCGCGCTGGCGACTCACCACCATAAAGTAGCAAAACGCACCGGGATCTGCGTTTCAGGACTTTCTATGCGCCAGATTTGAAATTTTTATGGATGGCCGGGCGGCGGGCGCCTGCTGCCGCGGCGCACGCATTCCTGCGTGCAGCGTCGGCACTTTTGCCGCCGCCCGCCGCCTGACAGACGACAAAAAACGAGGTCCCACCTGGCTCCCCGCGCCGCTTCTCCGTCAGTTGGGTCAGCCTATTTTCCTCGGCACCAGAAAACCGCCGGGGCGACCTCAGGAGTTCGGAGACTCGACGCTGCACGCAGGAGTGCGTGCGCCACGTTGACGCGGGCCTGCCAGAGCGGGTTGGCGAAGGGAGACGGTGTCGGCTACAATTCGGAAAACCCGCTCATGCCAACCGCTCTGGTCAAATCCCCGGCTATCGACCCGCGATATACCCGGTATCGTCTCGAAATTCGCACCTCGCGCATCCATAAACGCGGGGTGTATACGCTGGAACGGATTCCGGCGCGGCATAAAGTCATCGAATACACCGGCGAGCGGATCAACCGCAAGGAAACCAAGCGGCGCGGGACCGGCTCCATTACCTACCTGTTTACGCTGGACGATTATTGGACGCTGGACGGGGCGGTGGGCGGCAGCGGCGCGGAAATCATCAACCACGGTTGCGACCCGAATCTTTACACGTGGATCTTCAAAGGGCATATTCTTTACATGAGCAAAAGGGCGATCGAGGCGGGCGAAGAGTTGACGGTGGATTACCGGTTCTCGGACAAGATAGAGAAAGTGCGCTGCCATTGCGGCTCGCCCCAGTGCCGGGGGACGATTAATCTGAAGTGATGGCATGAGACGACTGAACTTCGCTCCAGCCGCGTTGCTCGCGATTGCGGGACTGAGCGCGCAAACGCCGCCGAGCGTGGCATCGATCGCGGGCCGGCTGACCGCCAATGCGCTGAAAGCCGACGTCTCGTTCCTGGCTTCCGACGCTTTGGAAGGGCGCGGTACGCCATCGCGCGGGTTGGATATCGCGGCTGAATTCATCGCGTCCCAGTTCCGCCGGGCCGGTCTAAAGCCTGCCGGGGACGACGGTTATTTCCAAACGGCCGACTTCGACGAGGTCACGGCGTCTACCGAAGGGCTGGCGCTGGCGGCGGAGGCGAACGGCGAAACAGTGCGGGCCGACGCCGACGGCATCCGGTTTTTGGAGGCGGATGGCGCGGATTTCGACGGTATTCCGGTGCTGCATATGACGCTCGATCGGGCGGCGGCGCTGGAATCGCTGGCCGCCGGTGCGGCGCGGGGCCGGGCCCTGGTGGTGGAGGTTCCCGAGAACGGCCGGGCTTTGATCCGCCGGATTCCCGAGATGGCGGGGCGTTTGGAAGCGGCTATCGTAATTGTTCTGGGAGCGCCCGGCCGCGGCCCGGCGCAGTTGGAGCGGCTGCGGCAGGTAACGGCCGCGGTATCCGCGACGCCGGTTCTCAGCATTTCCGATGCGGCTTTCCAGAAGGCGGTATTGGCGCCGGGGGCGCGGCTATCGGCCCACATTCCGGCGCCCAAAGCTACGCCGGTGAAACTGCGCAACGTAATCGGCGTGCTCCCGGGAAGCGACCCGGTATTGCGCGATTCCTACGTTCTGGTGACGGCCCATTACGATCACCTGGGCATTCGCGGCAGCGGGCCCGGCGATCATATTTATAACGGCGCCGACGACGATGCCAGCGGCACCGCTTCGGCCCTCGAGATCGCCGAAACGCTGGCCGCCCTGCCGGAGCGGCCCAGGCGCAGCGTGGTCTTCATGACCTTCTTCGGAGAAGAGCTGGGCGAGGTGGGATCGCGCTATTACGCCGCCCACCCGGTCTTCCCGCTGGCCAAGACCGCGGTGGATCTCAACCTGGAGCAACTGGGGCGCACCGATGAAGCCGGGGTGGGAGTGCAGACGGGGCAGTATTACCTGACCGGATTCGAGTTCACCGATCTGGCTCCGGTGCTGCGCCAGGCCGCCAAGCCGTTCGGTATCCGCGTGGTGAACGACAAAGAGCGCAACGAACAATATTTTCGCCAGAGCGACAATTACGCCTTTGCCGAGGCCGGAGTGCCGTCGACCACGATTGCGGTGGCGTACCAGTTCAGCGACTATCACCAGCCGGGCGACGAATGGCCCAAGCTCGACTACGACAATATGGCCAAAGTGGACGGGGCGGTTGCGCTGGGGGTGTGGGAAGTCGCGTCAAATCCCGACGCGCCTGCCTGGAACGCGAAGAACCCGAAGACGGAGGGTTTCCGGGCGAAAAAACGATAGCGGGAAAAACCAAAATATAGCCACAGATGAACACAGATAAACACAGATAAAAGCCCTTTGATTTCATTATCTGTGGCTATATTTCTTCGGGTTCACTGGATATTCAACGCCCGGGATTACAATCGCAGTGTGAGCCGGGACTGGAGCGTGCTGGTAACGGGGGCGGGCCGCGGGATTGGGAAGCGGCTGGCGATGGGGTTCGCCGACGCGGGTGCGCGGGTGGGCCTGCTGGCGCGGAGCCGGGCGGAACTGGATCTGGCGAAGCTGGAGATTGAACAAGCCAGGGGCAACGCGCTTCGTCTGGAGGCGGACGTTCGCGACCGCGAGCAGGTAGCCGCGGCGGTCGATCGGATGCGGGTGCTGTTCGGCGGAGTGGACGTGCTGGTGGCGGCGGCCGGCGTGCTGGGTCCGATCGGGCCGCTGGTGGAAACCGACCCGAAGCGTTGGGAAGAAGCCATCGGGACCAATCTCATCGGGGCGGTGAACTGTTGCCGGGCGGTACTGCCGCACATGATCGAGCGGCGGTCGGGGAAGATCATACTGCTGGCAGGCGGTGGTTCGACCTCGCCGCGCCGCAATTTCAGCGCGCATGCGGCCTCCAAGGCCGGGCTGGTACGATTCGCCGAGACTCTGGCGGAGGAAGTCGGCGAGCACAACGTGCAGGTCAATTGCCTGATTCCCGGCGCCGCATACACGCACATGACCGACGAGATCCTGCGCGCCGGCGAGGAACGGGCCGGCGAAAAAGAGTACGCCGAAGCGCGCCAGTTGCGGGTGAACGGCGGGGTAACGCCCGAGAAGCAGATTCAACTGGCGCTGTTTCTGGCCTCGGCCAAATCGAACCATATCAGCGGCAAGCTGATTCACGCCAACGACGATTGGAAGAAGCTGGAGCACACCAGCATGAAGCCCGAGCAGTATACTTTGCGGCGGGTGCAAAAGATCTGAGCCCGCGTTTCACACGGTTTCGCTGTAGCGCTTCAACTGGCCGCAGGCGGCATAGATATCGAGGCCGCGGGGCTTGCGCACGAAGCAAGGGAGCGAGCGGCGCACGATCCGCTGAAAACTTTCCACCCGTTCGGGGCCGGGGGTTTGATAGGGAATCTCGGGACCGGGGTTGAAAGCGATCAGGTTGACCTTGGCGTTCAGGTTGGCCAGCAACTTCACCACGCGGCGGGCGTCGGCATCGCTGTCGTTGACGCTCTTCAAGAGCACGTATTCGAAGGTCAGCTTCTCCCAGGGGCGCAGCGGGTAAGCGCGGCAGGCGGCGATGAGGTCGCGCAGATGATACTTGCGGGTAATCGGCATGAGCTCCCGGCGCGATTCCTCGGTGGAGGCGTTGAGCGAGACGGCCAGTTTGGGGCGAACGGGCTCGCGGCCCAATTCTTCGATTTTGGGAACGATGCCGACGGTAGAAACGGTGATGCGGCGGGGCGACAGGCCGAAGCCGGCGGGGTCGAGCAGAATGCGCGTGGCCTTGACCACGCTCGACAGATTCAAAAGCGGCTCGCCCTGGCCCATCATCACGATATTCAGGCGCCCGCCATCCTGCCGCAGGTGGTTTTCGCGCGCCACCAGCAGCACCTGGCCGACGATTTCACCGGCGGTGAGGCTGCGCTCCAGGCCAAGCAGCGCGGTCATGCAGAACTTACAATCCACCGGGCAGCCGACCTGGCTGGAGATGCAGATGGTGTCGCGTTCCCCCTCCGGCATCAGGACGGTTTCCACGGTCCGGCCGTCGTCGAGGCGCAGCAGGTAACGGCGGGTGCCGTCCGCCGAATCGTAGCGGGCCGCGATTTCCGGCAGGCCGAGGCGGTGACGGGCGCTCAGTTCGTCGCGCATTTTGGCCGGGAGGGTCGAAATTTGGACCAACTCGGCGGTTTGGCCGCGATAGATAGCCTGGTAGAGTTGCCTGGCGCGGTATGGCGGTTGATCGGGACCGACGGCCTCGCTGAGATCGGCAAGGTCCATGCCCACCAGCGGTAGGGACATCGTGATTTCAGTGTAACCGATGGGGGACGGGCCGCACCGTCGCCCAGTGCCTTGGTAAATAGTGTTACAAAGGAATCAGGCAGGCCGACGTTCGTTCCTCCAAAATCATGAGTTCCGCCCATACTCCTCTGCGTGACATTGAAACTACCGTGCTGGCCAACGGAGTGCGCGTCATCACCGAGCCGATGCCGCACGTGCGCTCGGTTTCGGTGGGAGTGTGGATCGCTTCGGGCTCGCGCCGGGAAACCGGGGAGCGCAACGGGATCTCGCATTTTATCGAGCACATGCTGTTCAAAGGGACCAGTTCGCGCTCGGCCGAAGACATTGCACGGTCGGTGGATTCGATCGGCGGCAACCTGGATGCCTTCACGGCCAAGGAACTGGTGTGTTTTAACACCAAGGTCCTGGACCAGCACCTTTCGCAGGCGTTCGACGTGCTGGCCGACCTGGTGCTGCACCCGTCTTTCCGCGAGGAAGATATCGAAAAAGAGAAGGGCGTGATTCTGGAAGAGATCAAGATGGAGGCGGACAGCCCGGACTACCTGGTGCACGAGATCTTTTCCTCGAACTTCTGGAAGGACCACCCGCTGGGCAAACCGATTCTCGGCACGCGGGAAACGGTGAAGCGCTTCCATCGGGACTCGGTGCTGGAATACTACTCGGCGGTGTACGTACCTTCCAACCTGATCGTCACGGCGGCGGGGAACCTGACTCACGAGCGTTTGGTCGGTCTGGTACGCGAACACTTCGAGAACACGCCGGCGGGCGCGCCGCTGGGGCCGGATTCGCCGCCGAACACGCATGCGCGCATCGCCCTGCGCAACAAAAAGGCGCTGGAGCAGGTGCATTTGTGTCTGGGCGTGCCGTCCTATCCGCTGCCGCACGCCGAGCGCTTCCCCTGTTACGTGCTGAATACGCTGCTGGGCGGCGGCATGAGCTCGCGGCTGTTCCAGAACATCAGGGAACGGCAGGGGTTGGCCTACGCGGTGTTCAGCGAACTAAGCCCGTACCGCGACACCGGCTGTCTTTCGATTTACGCGGGCACGTCGATCGAGTCGGCGCCGAGGGTGGTGGAATCGATTCTGCGCGAGTTCCGCGAATTGAAGCAGGAGCAGGTGAGCGCGGAGGAGCTGCGGCGGGCCAAGGATCACCTGAAAGGCTCGCTGATGCTGAGCCTGGAATCGACCTCCAGCCGGATGTCGAACCTGGCGCGCCAGGAGATGTATTTCGGCAGGTTCTTCACGCTCGACGAGCTGGTGGAGTCGATCGAATCCGTTACCGCCGACGACGTGCAACGGATCGCGCGGAAATTTTTCGACCCGCGCCAGATCGCCGTGACCGTGCTGGGCAACCTGAACGGTTTCCGGCTGGGACGGGAAGATCTGGCGTGCTGAAGTGAGTTGTCAGTAATCAGTTTTCAGTAGCGCATGCCTGAGTGAAGTTTGAACTACGCTGTGGCGGGGCGCACACAGGGGTCCGCGGTGTCCAGGCGTGTTAACATCCCGTTCAGAGGGCCTTCGTGAAACTGTTTCTTCCCCTTCTCTTGATGCTGGCGGCAGTAGTGTGCGGCTGGGGGCAAACTCCCGCCAAAACGGCGCCCAAGGTCGCCCTGGTGAATATTCAGGACGCTATCGTGGGAACGGCCGACGGCCAGGCGGCGGCGAAACGGCTGGAAGCGGAGTTCGGCCCTCGGAAAGCCAAGCTGGACCAGGAAAAAGAAGCCATCGACGCAACCCAAAAGCGTCTGGACGAGGACAAGACCTTAAGCGAGGAAGACCGCAAGAAGCTGAGCAAGGACCTGGCCGACAAAACCGTGTTGTTCAACGTGGAAACCGATCAGGACGACAGCGACCTGGAGCAGGCTCAAAACAAAGTGGTGAGCGATATCGGCAGGAAGATGGTTGCGGTGATCGTGGAAGTGGCCAGCGCCAGCGGATATGCGATGGTCTTCGACGTGAGCACCTCGCGGGCACCGTTGCTCTACGCCGAAAACGCCACCGATATTACGAGCGACGTGATCCGGATCTACGATAACAGGTGGCACAGACCTTAGTCTGTGATTCACAGGAGTCTCTCCTCACAGGCTAAAGCCTGGCCACCTACTGTCTATACCACTTCCAAGGCGACCGTCGCCAGCGAAAGCGCCGGCAGGACGATGCGGAACGCGGGGCCATCCACGGCGACCTCGTGCGGCTTGATGATAATGCGGTCGGGATGGTCGAAGCCGTTCGAGGCGTTCAGGTCGCTATCGTGGAGGATTTGGGCGGTGCCGCGCCGGGCGGAGGCGCCGCGCAGAGCACATTCGACATCGATCGAGGCGTCGGGGCGCGGATTCACCAGGGTGACGACCATTTCCGCGCCCTGGCGCGATGCCGACAACGACAGATCGGGCGGCGGGTCCGGCTGAGGCTGTCCGCGGCCGCCGCGATTGTAGTCGCCCAGCTTGGGCCCGTCGGTCTCCACCTGGAGGGCGGTCTTGCCGCGATGCGCTTTGAAGAGCAGAAAGGCGTAGTAGGTGGTGGTACGCACGGTGGCGGCGCCTGCCGGGCCATCGGTGAGCAGCACCGATTGCAGCACGTTGACCATCTGGGCGATGTTGCACATGTAGAGCTTGTCGGCCTGGCGGTTGAACAGATTCAAGCCTAAGCCGGCAGCCACGGCGCTGCGCATGGTGGATTGCTGCCAGAGGCGGCCTTTCTGCTGTTCGTCATCGCGCGGAATGCGGTCCCAGACGCCCCACTCGTCCAGAATCAGGCCGATTCTGCGTTGCGGATCGTAGCCATCGAGCAGGGCGCGTTGCTGAACGATGGCCTGCTCCACGCGGGGGAAGAGGTTGAACTGGACGGTCATAGCCTCGTCGGTGAACTTTTCGGGCGGCAGGGTGCCGTTCTCGTAGAAGTGCATGGAGAAGCCGTCGGGCAAGCGTCCGCCGGCCAGAGTTTCGAGAAAACCACGGGTCCAGCGGGTATCGTTGCCGTTGGGGCCGCAGCCTACCAGGAACGGGCGAGCGACGCCGAAGCTGGGTGCGAAGACGGCGAAATGGCGGAACGCGGCGGCAGCGGCCTCGGGAGTAAACTGGCCGCCGCATCCCCACAATTCGTTGCCCACGCCCCAATACTTCACGCCGAAGGGGGAAGGCGAGCCGTTGGCGGCGCGCTCGTCGGCCAGTGTGCTGGCGGAGGGTTGGTTGCAGTATTCCATCCAATCGCGCATTTCGCGCGGCTGGCCAGTGCCCACGTTGGCGGCGAAATACGGCTCGGCGCCGATCAGCCTGCAAAAAGCCACGAACTCATGGGTGCCGAAGCTGTTGTCTTCCACATAGCCGCCCCAGTGGATATTGACCCGCTTGGGGCGCTTTTCGGCCGGCCCGACGCCGTCGCGCCAGTGATAGTCGTCGGCGAAGCAGCCGCCCGGCCAGCGTAGAACGGGCACGCCCAACTCTTTCAGGTAGATGACGGCGTCTTTGCGAAAGCCGTCGATGTTGGGGATGGGCGACTTGGGACCCACCCAAATGCCGCCGTACACGCACGAGCCCAGGTGCTCGGCAAAATGGCCATGAAACTCCGGCCGCACCGTGCCGATTTCGCTATCGGCGTGGATGACGGCTTTCTTCTTGGCAGCGGAATCGCCAAAGACTCCCTGCGGCAGCAGAGCGGCAAGCGTGGCCGCGGCGCCGGTGCGGGCAAAGTCGCGCCGGCTGAAGCGTTCGATCATAGCAAACATGATAAGGGCGGGAACGGCGCGCCGCAAGCGTTTTCAGGCGGGGCGCCAGCGCTAGCGAATCGTCGACCTTTTGGGATTCAAGCAATCGAAGCCGTCAGGGCTTTGGCCCATAAGCTCGTATACCTTGCCGGTCAGGGACGCCAGGACGGCGATCGTCGGCAATCCGATCGCGATATAGAGCTGGAGGTCCCTCATATCCATAGGAATTGTCTCCGGAAGGGCCCTGGCTGAGCAATGCCCCCTTGAGAGGCCGCCTGTCGCTATATGTTACTCTTACCTTTCCGAGTGTGCCGGCGCGTGTCAGCGAAGCTTTCGTTCTGCGTACTTACCCGCTTCAGGAAGCGGACCTGGTGGTCAGTTTTTTCACCCGCGACCAGGGGAAGCTGCGGGGCGTGGCCAAGCGGGCGCGGCGTCCGAAGAGCGCTTTCGGCGCGGGGCTGGAACGTCTGTCGCAGGTGCGGATGGCGTATTTCCAGCGCGAGACCAGGGAGCTGGTAAACCTGGACTCCTGCGAGCTGATCCGCTCCCAATTCGGGTTAGTGTCCGATTACCGGACGGGAGTGGCTCTCGATTACGTGGCCGAAGTCAGCGACCAGTTGCTGCCGCCGGGGGAGCCCAGCGAGAAGTTTTTTCGGCTGCTGGCGGCGGTGCTGGACGATCTGCGCGCGGGGCCGTGGCGCGCGGTGACGTACTTTTCCCTGTGGGCGGTGCGGCTCTCGGGCTGGCTTCCGGAGCTGCATGTCTGCCTGGGCTGCGGCAGCCTGCTGGACGATCCGGAGGCGCCGGAACGGGCTTTTTTCAGCCCCGGCCGCGAAGGGTTGTTATGCGGCCACTGCCGGCGCAGTTTGGCGGCGGGCGGGGGCGGGGAGTTGAGCGTGGGATCGCGGGCGGTGGCGGCGGAGATGTTGCGCACAGCGGTGGCGCAGCTTCAGCCGCGCGAGTGGAAACGGGAAACCGCGGCCGATTTGCGGCGTTTTCTGGCGCAGCAGATCGAATCGCATATCGAGCGGCGGCTGGTAACCGCGCCGCTGCTCGAGGATAGCTTCTAACGGCATGCAAACGTTCCAAGAAATCATACTCAAGCTGAAGCAATATTGGGCCGAGCGCGGCTGCGTAATTCAGGAGCCTTACGACGTGGAAGTGGGCGCCGGCACGATGTGCCCGGAGACTTTTCTGCGCGTGCTCGGGCCGCGGCCGTACCGGGTGGCGTACGTGCAGCCGAGCCGGCGGCCGGCCGACGGGCGGTACGGCGATAATCCCAACCGCCTGTTCAAGCACCAGCAGCTACAGGTGATCCTGAAGCCGTCGCCCGACGACGTGCTGGAGCAGTACCTGGGCAGTCTGGAAGCGATCGGCATCGACCTCGCCAAGCACGACATCAAGTTCGAGGAAGTCAACTGGGAGTCTCCCACGCTGGGCGCCTGGGGAGTGGGCTGGCAGGTGATGCTGGACGGCTTGGAGATCACCCAGTTCACCTATTTCCAGCAGTGCGGAGGCATCGATCTGGAGCTGGTGCCGGCCGAGTTGACCTACGGGTTGGAGCGGCTGACGGCGTTCCTGCAGGTGAAGGACAGCGTCTACGACATCGACTGGACCAAAGATTTCTCCTATCGCGACGTGCGCTATCTGGACGAGCTGCAGTACTCGGTCTACAACTTCGAGATGGCCGATGTGACGACTCTGTGGGAGCTGTTCGATCTGCACGAAGGCGAAGCCGCGCGGCTGCTGGCGGCTTACGACCCCAAGGCCGCCGACAAGCTGCGCTTCCCGCTGCTGGCGGCCTACGACCAGGTGCTCAAATGCTCGAACCTGTTTAATACCCTGGATGCGCGGGGCGCCATCAGCGTAACCGAGCGTGTGGGCGTGATTCAGCGCGTGCGCAAGCTGGCGGTTCGCGTGGCGCAGTGCTGGGTGGATCAGCAAGGCGCGGGCCGGCCGGCCGAAGTGGGGGTTGCCAGATGAGCCGCCCAATGAGCCTTCCCTTCCTGCTCGAAATCGGCGTCGAAGAGATTCCGGATTGGATGATTCCGGGCGCGCTCGAAAACCTGCGCCTGCTGTTTGAGAAGATCGGGATTCCGCACGAATCGGTGGCGCTGGACGCTACGCCGCGGCGGCTGGTGCTGCGCGCCGAAGGCTTGCCCGCGCGGCTGCAAGACACGGAAGAGCGCGTGCCCGGACCCGCCAAATCGGCCCCGGCGCAGGCCGTGGCCGGCTTTGCCCGCAAGCAGGGCGTGAAGCCCGAGGATCTGACCGTCGAGACCACCGCCAAGGGCGAGTATTACGGCTTTCTCAAGAAAGTGCCGGGCAGGGCGGTGAAAGACATCCTTGCCGGTGCGCTGCCGGGAGTAATCCTGGGGATTTATTTTCCCAAGACGATGTACTGGACGGGGAAGAACGGGCCGCGTTTCATCCGGCCCATCCGCTGGCTGGTGGCGCTGTTGGGCGAGGAGATCGTACCGTTCGAGATTGCCGGCGTGAGAAGCGGCGCGCTCACGAGCGGACATCGCCGGCTGGGCGCGCGGGAAATCGCCGTGACTACGGCCGATTACGCCGAGCGGCTGCGCGACCATCACGTGATTCTTTCGGCCGCCCAACGGCGCGAGAAAATTCAGCAGGAGCTGGCCGGAGTGCGGGTGAAGCCGGATGCGGCGCTGCTCGAAACGCTGGTCTACCTGACCGAATATCCGGCGACCATCCGGGGCAGCTTCGATCCGGATTTCCTGACCCTGCCCGAAGAAGTCCTGGTGACGGTGATGCGCCATCACCAGAGGTACTTTTCGGTGGAGGACGCCGAGGGCAATCTGGCGCCGGAATTCGTGGCCGTGATGAACATCCCCTCCGATAGCGAGGGTTTCGTGAAGCGCGGCAATGAGCGCGTGCTGCGCGCCCGCTTCAACGATGCGCGGTTTTTCTGGGAGACCGACCGGAAAAAGACCCTGGAACAACGCAAAGCCGGCCTGGCGCACGTGACGTTCCAGGCCAAGCTGGGCTCGTATCTCGACAAGACCGAACGCATGGTGGCGCTGGCGCGGCAACTGGGCGGAGACGCCGACGCGCTGCGCGCCGCCGAACTGGCGAAATGCGACCTGACCACCGAGCTGGTGAAGGAATTCACCGAGTTGCAAGGTGTGGTGGGCGGCCTTTACGCCCGCGCCGACGGCGAACCCGAGGCGGTATGGCAGGCGATCTACGACCATTACAAGCCGGTCAGCATGGAAGATTCGATTCCGCGCAGTCCGGCCGGCCGGATGGTCGCCCTGGCGGACAAACTCGATACCCTGCGCGGGTGCTTTGGCGTCGGCCTGGTTCCTACCGGCTCGCGCGATCCGTTTGCGCTGCGGCGCGCGGCGCAAGGCGTGGTGAAGATTCTGGTGGAAGGCCGGATCGAGATCCCGTTGCTCGACGCGATTGGCGGCGACGAAGCGCTGCGCGCTTTTTTCGAAGACCGGGTGAAGTTCTATTTCAAGGATGCACGCGGCTTCCGCTACGACGAAGTGAATGCCGCCATGGCCAGGGGCTGGAGCAACCTGGTGGATTTGGAATCGCGGCTGGAGCGGCTGCAGGCGCTGCGGCTCACTCCCGATTTCGAGCCGCTGGCGGCCGGCTTCAAGCGCATCCGCAATATCTTGGAGCAGGCCAAATTCTCAGGCGTTGGGACAGTGGACGAATCGCTGCTGGAACCCGGCCCGGAGAAGGATCTTTACGACGAATACCGGCGCATCGCTGGTCAGCCGATCGAATCGGTGATTTCGCGGCTGCGGCCTAAGGTCGATCTGTTCTTCGACAAGGTTCTGGTGAACGCGCCGGATGCTAGAATCCGGTTGAACCGCTTAATGCTCGTCAATGCATTGTTTCGTGAGTTTTCCACGATGGCGGATTTTTCGGAAATTGTAACCAATTGATAGGAGCTACGCATGAGCAAGTATGTCTACTCGTTCGGTAACGGAACCGCCGAAGGCGACGGACAGATGAAGGACGTTCTGGGCGGTAAGGGCGCGGGCCTGGCCGAGATGTCGCGGGCCGGCGCGCCTGTTCCCCCCGGGTTCACGATTTCGACGGAAGTATGCAACATCTTCTTCCAAAACAAGCGCACCGTACCGGACGAAATTGAAACGCAGGTGGATGAGGGGTTGGCGCTGCTGGAATCCCGCCTGGGCAAGAAACTGGGCGACGCCGCCGATCCGCTGCTGCTCAGCGTGCGCTCTGGCGCGAAGTTCTCCATGCCCGGCATGATGAACACCATTCTCAACCTCGGCCTGAACGATGCGACCACCGAAGGGCTGGTAGCCAAAACCGGCAACGCCCGCTTCGCCTACGACTGCTATCGCCGTTTCATTCAGATGTTCGGCGAAGTGGCTCTCAACATCGACATGGCCAAGTTCGACGAAGCCTTCGACGCGCGCAAACACAAAGCCAAGGTGAAGCTCGATACCGAACTGACGGCGGAAGACTTGAAGGCCATCATCGGCGAATACCTGAAGATCGTCAAGAAAGAGACCAAGAAGGATTTTCCGCAGGACGCCAAGGAGCAGCTCAAACTGTCGCGCAACGCGGTGTTCGGCTCCTGGTGGACCCCCAAAGCCACCTACTACCGGAAGATGGAAAAGATTTCCGACGATATCGGAACCGCCGCCAACGTGCAAGCCATGGTATTCGGCAACATGGGCGACGACTGCTGCACCGGCGTGGGTTTCACGCGCGATCCCGGCAGCGGCGAGAAGGTATTCTACGGCGAATTCCTGGTGAACGCGCAGGGCGAAGACGTGGTGTCCGGCATTCGCACCCCGCAGCCCATTTCGCAGCTCAAAGACTGGAACGCCGCGGTCTACGACCAGCTTGTCTCCATTACGTCGTCACTCGAAAAGCACTACAAGGACATGCAGGATTTCGAGTTCACGGTGGAAGCGGGCAAGCTGTACATGCTGCAAACGCGCAACGGCAAGCGGACCGGTCCGGCGGCGGTGCGGGTTGCGGTGGAGATGGAAAAGGAAGGTCTCATTGACGCCAGGACGGCGGTGCTGCGCGTGGCTCCCAACCAGCTCGATCAGTTACTGCACCCGGTATTCGATCCCGCCTCGTTGAAGAAGCTGGTGAAGTTGACCACCGGCATCGATGCCTCCCCGGGCGCCGCGGTGGGACGGGTGGCGTTTTCGGCAGAGGACGCCGTAGTGCTCGCCGAAAAGAGTCCGGTGATTCTGCTGCGCAAGGAAACCACCCCGGACGACATTCAGGGCATGGATGTGGCCAGAGGCATTCTGACCGCGGTGGGCGGCAAGTCGAGTCACGCCGCCGTGGTGGCCCGCGGTATGGGCCGGCCGTGCGTGGTAGGCGCGGGGGCGATTTCGATTTCCGAGCGCAACAAGATCGCCACGGTGGAAGTGGACGGCAAAACCGTCAGCATCAAGGAAGGCGATTGGATCTCGATGGACGGCACCACCGGCGCAGTCTATCAAGGCCAGGCCGATACGAAGGATCCCGACCCCAACTCGCCGGCCTTCGCCACCTTCATGAAGATGGCCGATAAGTTCCGCGGCAAGTTCGGCGTCCGGGCCAACGCCGATATTCCGCGCGACGCCAAGGTCGCGGTGGCATTCGGCGCCGAGGGCATCGGCTTGTGCCGCACCGAGCACATGTTCTTTGCCGAAGACCGCATCGCGCACATGCAGGCCATGATCCTGGCGAACACTGAAAAGGACCGCCGCAAGGCCCTGGCCAAGCTGCTTCCCATGCAGCGCAGGGATTTTGCCGGCCTTTTCCTCGCCATGGACGGACGCCCCGTCGTGATCCGCACCATCGATCCGCCGCTGCATGAGTTCCTGCCGAAACGCGAAGAACTGATGGTCGATATCGCCGTGCTGCCTTACGCGGACATCAAGAAAAAGAGGGAGATGGTTTCCAAGTACGCCAACTTCGGCGTGGACGTCAAGACCCTCAAGAGCGTGCTGCCCAGCCTGCTCCACCGGGTGGAAGAGTTGCACGAATTCAACCCCATGCTTGGCCTCCGTGGCTGCCGCCTGGGCGTGCTGTACCCGGAGATCACCGAAATGCAGGCCCGCGCTATTTTCGAAGCTGCCGTGCAGGTGGCGAAGAAGGGTAAGAAGGTGCTGCCCGAGGTGATGATCCCGCTGATCGGCGGTGTCAAGGAACTGGAAAACCAGAAGAAAATCGTGGACGACGTTGCCAAGGACGTTCTGGACAAGGCCGGCATGAAGAAACTGCACTACATGGTCGGCACCATGATCGAAATTCCGCGCGCCGCGCTCACCGCCGGCGAGGTGGCCAAGGCAGCCGAGTTCTTCAGCTTCGGCACCAACGATTTGACCCAGACCACCATGGGCCTGTCGCGCGACGACTATACGAAGTTCCAGCGCGAGTATGAAGACAAAAAGATCTTCACCAGCGATCCTTTCGGCGTATTGGACCAGGAAGGCGTCGGCAAGCTGATCAAAATGGCGGTGGAAGCAGGCCGCGCCACCCGTCCCGATCTCGAAGTCGGCATTTGCGGCGAGCACGGCGGCGAGCCCAGCTCGGTAGCCTTCTGCTACCGGATAGGCATGGACTACGTATCCTGCTCCCCGTACCGGGTACCGATCGCCCGCCTGGCCGCCGCCCAAGCCGCAATTTCCGGCGACAATAGCGAATCGTCGAGAACGGCGTAAGGAATCGTCCGGTGTGTGGACATGGTAAGTTTGTCTTGAGCCGTTACCATGTCCACACATCCCAAGGCCTTCCTCACGCCCGGGGAATACCTCGAGATCGAGCGCCAGGCGGAAATCCGCAGTGAATACTACCAGGGTGAGATGGTCGCCATGGCGGACGCCAACGAAGCACACAGTACCCTGGCGGATAACCTGGTCGTCGCGTTTCGCCTGAAACTCCGCGGCGGCCCGTGCCGCTCCTACTCACGTGACATGCGCGTGCAGGTGAGCGCCACCGGACTCTATACATATCCCGATCTGGTGGTTGTTTGCGGCGAACGTAAGTTCCTGGATGACAACCGCGATACGCTCTTGAATCCGACCCTCATCGTCGAAATCCTATCTCCGACAACTGAGGCCTACGACCGCGGCAAGAAGTTCAGTCATTATCGAACGCTGGAGTCCCTGCAGGAATACGTGCTGGTCTCGCAGGACCGCGTCCAGGTGGAGTGCTTCAAGCGCCAATCGGCCGGCCAGTGGCTGCTGACGGCGGCGAGCCGTCCGGACGACGCAGTCTGTCTGGACTCGGTCGGCTGCACCCTTCCGTTAGCGGATATTTACGAAGACGTCGCCGCACCGGGCGACCAAGCCGGTGGATAGATCGCGGATTGCTGAAAGCTGACCGCTGAAAGAGCCCGCACGCATCCCCCTTCCCTCGCCGCATGTTATAAGAAGGGTTCGCGCAATAGCCTCCCTTCCGAGTTTTCAATTATGGAACCAACCGCCGATATCGCCTTAATTGGTCTGGCCGTGATGGGCCAGAACCTGATCCTCAACATGAGCGACCATGGCTACCAGGTTGTAGCCTTTAACCGCACCGTGTCGAAGGTCGACGAGTTTCTCGCCGACGCCGCCAAGGGGCACCGGAACGTGATCGGCGCCCACTCCATCGAAGAAATGGTGTCCCTGCTCAAACGCCCCCGCAAGATCATGCTGATGGTCAAGGCCGGCAAGGCGGTGGACGATTTCATCGAAACGCTGCTCCCCCACCTGGAGCCCGGCGACCTGATCGTCGACGGCGGCAACTCCCACTTCCCGGATACCATCCGCCGCACCAGGTATCTGGAGTCGAAGGGCCTGCTTTTCATCGGCACGGGCGTTTCCGGCGGCGAAGAGGGCGCCCGTTTCGGCCCCTCCATGATGCCCGGCGGCAGCGTCAAGGCGTGGCCGCTGGTCAAAGACATCTTTCAGGCCATCTGCGCCAAAACCCCCGACGGCGACCCGTGCTGCGACTGGGTTGGCGAAGACGGCGCCGGTCATTTCGTCAAGATGGTGCATAACGGCATCGAGTACGGCGACATGCAGCTCATCTGCGAGGCCTATCAGCTCATGAAGGACGGGCTGAAGCTTTCGAACCGGGAGATGCACGACGTCCTCGACGAGTGGAACCAAGGCGAGCTCGACAGCTACCTGATCGAAATCACCCGCGACATTCTGGCCTACAAGGATGAAACGGGCGAAGCCGTTCTCGACAAGATTCTCGATACCGCCGGCCAGAAGGGCACCGGCAAGTGGACCAGCATGGAGTCGCTCGATCTGGGCGTGCCGGTCACCCTCATCGGTGAAGCGGTCTTTGCCCGCTGCCTCAGCGCCATGAAAGAAGATCGCGTCGAGGCCTCCAGGATTCTGGCCGGACCCCAGTTCACTTTCGAGGGCGACCGCAAGGCCTTCATCGAAGATATCCGGCAGGCGCTGCTCGCCTCGAAGCTGGTCTCCTACGCGCAAGGCTTCATGCTCCTGCGCGAGGCCGCCAAAGAGTACAAGTGGAATCTGAACTACGGCGCCATCGCGCTGATGTGGCGCGCCGGCTGCATTATCCGTTCGGCGTTCCTGGGCAAAATCAAGGACGCCTTCGCGCGCAACCCCAACCTCACCAACCTGCTGCTCGATCCGTATTTCACCGGCGTCGTGCAACGCTGCCAGGCTGCCTGGCGGCGCACCGTCGCCACCGCGGTGGCGGCCGGGGTTGCCGTGCCGGCCTTTACTACCGCGCTTTCCTTCTTCGACGGCTATCGCAGCGCGCGTTTGCCCGCCAACCTGCTGCAGGCCCAGCGCGATTACTTCGGAGCCCACACCTACGAGCGCGTCGACCGCCCGCGCGGCCAGTTCTTCCACACCAACTGGACCGGCAAGGGCGGCTCGGTTTCGTCCAGTACCTACAATGCTTAGCCCCGCGGAACTAGTGGCCCGTGCGGCCTCCGTCCGGCTGCTGCTGATGGACGTGGACGGCGTGTTGACCAACGGAAAGCTCTACCACGTGCCCGGCCCGGATGGCAAAATGGCCGAAACCAAGGGGTTCGACTCGCAGGATGGCATCGGCCTGCAGTGGCTGAGCTGGTACGGTATCCCGACCGGTGTGATCAGCGGGCGCCTCTCAGCCGCCACCGAGGAGCGCGCCCGCCAGGCCAAGATGAAGTACGTCTACCAGGGCCACATCGAGAAGATTCCGATCCTCACCGAGATTCTGGCCGATGCCGGGGTGGACTCGAATCAGGTGGCCTACATCGGCGACGATTTTACCGACGTCGTCATCATGCGGCGCGTCGGCCTCGCCATCGCTACGGCCAACGCCCGCGCCGAGGTGAAGCAGGCCGCCCACCACGTCACCGAAAAGTGCGGCGGCGATGGCGCCGTGCGCGAAGTGGTGGAATTGCTACTCAAGGCCCAGAACCACTGGGACGCCATCCTGCAGCACTACGAAATCGGGTAGAGCGGGGCGAACGGTGGATGCTGGCCAACCTATGGGGACTGATCCGTCCCCGGCGGCCCGCTCGGCGACAGGTCCGCCTGCAAGTCAGCCGTCTCCTCCTCGGCCACTTTGCGCAGGACCGCCAGACCATGTTGGGCGGTGTGCCAGATCAAAGCCTCGTCCACCGCTTCATATTCGTGCCGATAGACGTTCCCGGCGGCTGCAATAGCCGCCCAATCGATCCCCGGATGTCGGCGGAGCAGATCATCGGGAAGGCGCCGCGAGGCTTCCGAGATGATCTCCAGTGCGCGCACCACCGCGTAAACCGTCTTTCGGTCGGCCCGAAAGGCGGGAAAATCGAGATCCGCAGTAAACCCCTGGATCGCATCGACGTTGTCGATGATGTCGGCCAACCGCTGAGCGGGATTCTTAGAAGGCATGGACCGCGTCGTGCAAAATACCTGCCCGGAGCAAAGGCTTCAGCGTACGTCGATTTACGACGTCGCTGGAGCCTTCGAGGAGCTCGTCGATGTACAGTTTCGTCCTGGCATACTCAAAGATGCCCATCGGCCTGTTCTCGTCGAGATCCACGAGCACATCGACGTCGCTTTCTGCTCCAGCTTCGCCTCGTGCCACCGAACCGAACACTGCTGCATGCGCGACTCCAAGCTGCCGCAAGGCCGCCTCGTGCGCCCGGAGTGTGTCGAGAACGTATTGGAGATTGGGTCTCATAGCCCATCACGAGTTTACCAGACCGTTACTTCGGTCGGCTCCGCAGACGCGACATTTCACAAGGAAGCTCCGGGCGGGTAGCGTCCGTCTGTCACCGCTTTTACCGTCACGTGCCACGATCCTCCAAACGCGCGCTATGCTGCAAATTGAGGCAACCCCCGGCATGTTGACAGCGTACCTGGATGAGAGTTCGGATGATAGGGTGTACGTCGTTGCAGGGTTCGTTGCCAGGGACGCGCTGTGGACAAACTTCTCAACCGACTGGCGAACCGCGTCATGGCAACGCTGGCAACCGTGGCAACCTCGGCAATGTGAACTCTACAACTTGCACGTCCTAAACACCGCGACAAGGAGCGAATCCCTCTCTCTCCGCTGATCCCCCGACCACTCCCCGTGAGCTCCCCAGTGCCCCGAAATTCATGTCCGTATAGTCGTCTGCCCGGAGAAGCACTGAAGGGCCTGGAAACCGCGGCTTCCACCGTCACAGACGAGCGTTGACCGCGCGAGAGCAGCGCGGCCGCCTGTTTTGGCGCCTGTGCCCTCGTCCGTACGCGACGCCCTGGCTGCGCTCCTGCCCCGTCGCGACGCCCCCGCGGCTCGGGCTACGCCCGCTCCACAATTCTGCCGTCGCGCATCTGCACCGTCCGGTGCCCGTAGGCCGCCGCCTCCGGGTTGTGGGTGATCATGAGGATGGTCTGGCCGGTACGCTGGTTCAGATCGCGGAGAATGTCCAGCACGGCTTGGGAGTTTTCCGTATCCAGATTGCCGGTCGGTTCGTCCGCCAGCAGAATGGCCGGACGATTCACGATGGCGCGGGCGATGGCGACGCGTTGCTGCTCGCCGCCGGAGAGCGAGTTGGGCTTATGGTCCAGACGGCTGTCGATGCCCAGCAACCGCAGCACCTCGGCGAATTGCGCATCCGGCTGTCCGTTGTTGCCCCCCAGAAAGCGCGCCACCGCTATGTTGTCCCGCGCCGTCAGGTTGGGCAGCAGATTGTACTTCTGGAACACGAAGCCCACGGTGCGTTTGCGCAGGCGGGTGCGATCCGCGTCCGTCATCGACGCCAGGTCCTGGCCACCCACCTTCACCTGCCCGGAAGTGGGCGGCGTCAATCCGCCGATGATATGAAACAGGGTGGATTTGCCCGAGCCCGAAGGCCCGACGACCGAGAGAAACTCTCCCGCCGGAACGTCCAGATTCACCCCGCGCAGCGCCGGCACGTCAATCTTGCCCACGCGATAGATCTTGCGCAGATCGCGGATTTCAATAATCGAGCCGGCGCCGTCACTCATACGCTAGCGCCTCAATCGCGTCGTGGCGCGCGGCGCTCAGCCCGGGATACAGCGCCCCCAGGGCGGCTGCCGTCAGAATAATGACCGCGGTCCGCGGCCACCAGTCGTACACGATCGCCATTTGGATCGACGCCGGCACCAGCGTGGCAATCAGCCATTGAGCGCCGTAGCTGAAAACGATGCCCAGAATCGTTCCGCCCAGACCGATCAATAAGGCCTCCAGAAGAATCACGCGCAGAATGAACGCGTTCGACGCTCCCAGCGCTTTCAAAATGCCGATCTCGCGCGTGCGCTGCAGCACCGCCATGTACATCGAGAGCGCCACTACCGCGATGCCGATCACCACGCCGATGATCACCACCACTACCGTGAATTCCTGGATCGCCGGGATGTTTTGCACGCTGTACATCGCGGTCCACTCGGCCATGCTGTTGACGCCATAATTCGGCAACATCTGGCGCAGCTCTTCCACCACCGCATCGATCCGAGCCGGGTCGTCCACCTTGAGGTAGATCTGCCCGATCTTGCCGGTAGCCGCGTCCAAATCCTGCAGGGTCGCGAGGGGCACAGCCAGCCGCGCCAGCTTGCCCGGCTCGATGATTCCCGCCACGCGCCAGTCGTGATTCAGCAGCTTGAGTATCTGTCCGACCGCCAGGTGGTGCTGTCTGGCGTAGTAGCGATCGACCAGAATATCGTCGGGGCCCTGGAAGGGTCCGCCGGCGTCGTACGTGAATCCGCCCGTCATCCGGTTGAATTTGGCCAGATCGATCCCCGTGATGGCCAGCGGCAGATCGATGGCGTGCATAATGACACCCATGGCCAGCTTGACGTGCGGCTGGCGCTCGACTGCCCCGACCATGGCTGCCGGCATCGAGGAAGGGCCGAAGTTGATCACGGACTTGGCCGTCGAAGCTCGGATCACGGCGTCCGCGCCGGCGCCGCGCTGGCGGTTGCGCCCGTCCTCCAGCATGCCTTGTGTCAGCCCTACCAGGGTGAGAATCAGCGTCACCGGAACGCCGATGAGCAGGATGCTCAACAGCGATCGCATGGGGCGGTTTTTGAGGTTTTCGAGTACCAGTTTACCGGTCACTAATGGTCGATCTTTCCCTTGGGTATCGCGGGAGGCGCGGCGGGCTTGGCCGGAGTTTGACCGACGGCGCGCAGCGTCGTTCCCTCCGGCTGCTCCAATACAAATTTATCATCCGCGACGCCTTTATTGATATCCATTTTCACCAGGTCGATGACCACCCCGTATTCGTCCTGCGGGCGGTTGATTTCAATGTGCTTGGGGAAAGCCACGTTGTCGTAGGGTTTCCATTCCGAATAGCGCGCGTCGGTCAAGATGTTTCCCTTGTCGTCGAAGATCAACTGCCGCGAGATTTGCAGGTTGATGCGGTTGAACCAGATGGTACGGACGAGTTGCAGTTTCCCGTCGCGCTCGTGGATCGCGTGCAGGATGTAGGAAGCCTGGTCTTCGTCGGTCAGGTTCTCCATCAATACCTTTTCCGTCTTCAGATCCACCGGGCGCACCAGCAGCGCGTCGACGAAGTGCTGGGGACGCAGGTTCTCCAGCTTGTTGGGCGATGGCTGGACGATTTCGTTCCTGCCGGTCACGAAGGCATTGCGGGAGGGGACATACAGCTTGAACGACACGCCGTCGCTGGTCATGTCGAAGGCCTTGCTGCGCACCACCGGATAGAGGCCGATGATGCGGATGGCCGCCGGCTTGCGAAAAAGAATATAGGCGCGGACGTCCTTGTACTCCGTAATACGATTCTTTTCCGCGCTGCCGAGGGCCGGGACCATATCCACCGTGGCGCTGAAATCGCGGACGGCCCGGTATTCGCGGACGATGCTCTCGAGCAGGGCGGACTCGTCGGCAACCTGCAGTTTCTGAGCGGAGTTGCCACCCTGCCGCGAAATCACTCGCCGCCGGACGGCGCAGGAGGAGCCGGCCAACATGAAAGCAAAAAAGAGACCGAACACAATCGAGTGGCGCAGTATCGCGGACCGGGCGGACCTAGGGGGCATCGTTCCATTGTAGGTGCCGTGCGAACAGGCCTGTCAATCGGAGCGACCCCCGGAAGGTCAACCTGCTACAATCGAAGATCCCGCTGACAGATGAACTGCGGAGCTGGTTGGGAGAGGATAGATGGGTGAAGCGCTAGGCATGATTGAGACCCGCGGGCTGGTGGCCATGATCGAGGCCGCCGACGCGATGGTGAAAGCCGCCAAGGTGAACCTGGTGGGCTGGGAGAAGATCGGATCCGGGTACGTGACCGCGATGGTGCGCGGCGATGTGGCTGCCGTCAAGGCGGCCACGGATGCTGGCGCCGCCGCCGCGCGGCGCGTAGGGGAACTGATCGCCGTGCACGTGATTCCGCGCCCGCACCAGAGCCTGGAAGACGTGCTGCCGATCGGCAAGGCCGCAAAATAACCGGTCTTGAGGTGCCGTCATGATTCTCGCCCGCGTTGTGGGCACGGTGGTCGCCACCCGGAAAGATCCACGGCTGGAAGGTAAGAAGCTGCTTATCCTGAAGCCGGTTTCGCCGGAGGGCAAGGACGAAGCCGGTTATGTGGTGGCCGTCGACACCGTGAGCGCCGGCTTCCGCGAGCGTGTCATCGCCGTCTCGGGCAGTTCCGCCCGCATGGCGGAAGGCTGCAAAGACACGCCAGTCGACACAGCCATCGTCGGCATTGTGGACGACGTGCAACTGGACTGAATGCCATGTACCTGGGCCGAGTGGTGGGCTGCGTCTGGTGCACGGTGAAGGACGAGAACCTTCGCGGCCAGCGTCTCCTGATCGTGCAGCCGCTTACCCCCGGTCTGGAAAGCGCCGGGCGGCGCCTGATCTGCACCGATTCGACCGGCGCCGGCGCGGGTGAGCTGATCTACTGGGTGCGCGGTAAAGAGGCCAGTTTCCCGTTTCACCCCGCCGAACCGCCCACCGATACCACCATTGTCGGCATCGTCGACTCCGTTTACCTGGGCAAGGTGCAGCCCGTTGGCGGTTCCCAGTAGAGGCCGGTCATGTTGATTGCGCGCGTCATCGGCGAATTGGTGGCTACTCAGAAGCATCCCAGCCACGAAGGCCGGAAATTGCTTCTGGTGCAGCCGTTGAATCTGGATGGCAGCGACCGCGGGCAAGCCGTAGTGGCCCTCGATGCGGTGGATGCCGGGGTGGGCGATAAGGTCCTCGTGGTGACCGAGGGCTTCAGCGCCATGACGGCCGTGGGAAGACCGCAATCACCGATCGATATGGCCGTAATCGGCTTTATCGACCACGTGGACCTCCTGCCAGGGGTCTCGTAAACGGCGCGGGCTTCCAGCCAGCAGGACGGTAGCCAGCATGCATCCGGCTCCCAGCTTGGCCAGTTCCACCATACGGTAGGTATTGTGCAGGACCCAATACTCGTTGCGCTCGCCGGAATGCAGGTCGGCGCGGATAAAGTCGATGATTCGTCCCAGGCCGAGCATCTCTTGGGATAGCAGGAATCGTTCCGCCAGAACCATGGCGAGCATTCCCAGAGACAGGCCGAGCGCCAGTTTCCCTTCGCGCGTGCCAAACAACAGGAAAGCAAAGAAAATCGCGCCCCAAAGCACCTGCACATCTTCCCAGATGCCCTGGTACCAGCGGGCTTGTTCATTCGCCTGATAGGCCAATAGCATGCGGGCGTCCTCCGGCGCCAGAGCCTTCAAACGCACCGACGCCGCGGGGTTGCCGCCATTCAGCACGGCATCCACCGAATGCGTCCGTTCCCAATCCACCCAGGTCATCAACAGGATACCCGCCAGCCACATACCCAGCAGCAGGCAGGCGAACCTACGCGAGAACATAGTAACCCTCGATTCTAGCAGCCCGGCAAGGGAACGCAGTCGAAGGGAGCCAGGATGGGTGCGCGACATGCGAGTGATAGATTCGTAGGAATGCAGGCGAATCGAGGAAATCCGGGCGTAGGAGTACGCCAGGCTGAGCCGCGACCGCAAGGGAGCAGTCTTTGAGGTATTTCATTACGTTCGCCTGCTACGGCGCGCGCCTACACGGCGACGAATCGGGATCGGTGGATCGGCGTCACAATCTGGTTGGCGGTCGGCGGTTGGAGCCCGATTCACAACGCGTCATGGCAGAACGTCGGGAAATGCTCCAGCAACCCTATGTGCTCGACGAAGCGGGCCGGGCAGCCGTACTGGCGGC
>JBKQIF010000174.1:0-23056 GCA_052148435.1 Bryobacteraceae bacterium | reverse complement strand
AAGCATGGGGTGGGGAAAACGCCCTGAGTGGAGCTAAGCGGCGAATCGCACGGTGCTCTCCGACGCAACGCTTAATGCCGCGCATGCCGGTGGTAAGCAAGGTAGAGGATCGGATCACTTGGAACCATTTTCTTTTTGTGCAGCTTTTCTTGGCAGAGCCCTCACGGTTATAGCAGCAACAGCGCCGAAGCCCGCGGCGCCAGCTTCACGGTGAATCGCCCTTCGAGCTTTTCCAGCGTTCTCCTCTACCAGAGGTACCGTAGCGATGGCCGGACAGGCCAAGATCCCATCATACCGGCTGTGGCTTGTGCGCGGCCTTATGTTGGGCCACGTAGTTGTCGAGATACGCGCCGAAAGCCGCGGATAGCGCTTTGACCGCGCGGCTGGCCGTGCCCGTCTTGCGGCCTTCGATTTCGGCCACCGGCAGCAGATCGCGCGTGGTGGAGGTGATGAAGACCTCGTCGGCCACCTCCAAATCGGCCGGTAGCAGGGTCTTTTCCACGATCTCCACGCCGGGAACCTGGATTGCATCCAGCAGCAACTCGCGTGTAATTCCCGGCAAACAACCGGAAGAAAGGGGCGGTGTGAAAACCGTATCGCCCACGGCCGTGAAAATATTCGCCGAGGTGCATTCCGACACTTCGCCGCGCTCGTTAAGCAGGATCGCTTCGTCGAAGCCGCGGCGTTGCGCGGTTTCAAGCCAGGTTAGGTTCATGGCCCAGGAGAGAATCTTGGTGCCGGCGAAACCAGAGGCCGCGTGGCGCGCCTCGGGCTGGTAAGCCAGGCGGACGCCCCGTCCCCAGTTCTTGGTGTCGGCCGTGAGAGCGACGACGTCGGTTTCACGCGCGTTCGGGGCGGCCCACATGCCACCGGTGTTGCGTACAATATCCAGCCGAAGAGTGGAATTGTGAGCGTGGTTCGCTTCCACCAGCTCGAGCAGGCGGAGACGGACTTCTTCAAGGTCGCCGGGCAGGGCGATGTGAAAAGCTGCGGCATCGCGGGTGAGGCGCGCCCAATGCCTCTCAAAGGCAAACAGGACGCCCTCCTGAACCCGCAGCGTGGTGAAAACTCCCCAACCCGAGAGCAGGCCCACCTGCCCCGCCGCCAGCACCGGTTCGGTAGCGCCCCGAATCGCGTCGTTGTGCAGAATATATCGATGAAGCACGAAACTATTTTATCGCGCGGCGGCTTTGTAAACTGAAAGCGTGCTGAGACGGCGCGCGATTTCGCTTTTGGCGGCGGCTTGCGGGCCCGGTGCGGCGCGGCAGGGCGCAAGCCTGGACCACTTCGTCGATTGGCCGGGAGCTTGCGCCCTTCTGGCCGAGGTGGGCACGGGCCGGTTACTGGCGGTAGCGAACCCCTCCGTCGCGGGGCGCCTGCTTCTGCCGCCCGGTTCCACGCTCAAGCCGCTGGTGATGGCGGCATTGCTCGCCAGCGGCAAGTGGCGCGCACCCGAAACGTTCTTTTGCCCCGGGCGGCTGCGCATTGCCGGGCGCTCGCTCGATTGCGTGCATCCGCCCATGCCGGCGCCGATGCGCGTGGATTGGGCGCTGGCGTATTCCTGCAACTGCTTCGTGGCGCACGCCGCGGAGCGGTTCGGCCCGGGCGAATTGGCGGCCGAATTGGCCCGCGCGGGGCTGACCTCGGCCAGCGGCCTGGTCGGAGAATCGGCGGGCGCGGGTGAAGCGTCCGGACGGGTCGATCGCGCGACGGGCGCGGACGACCAACGCCTGCAGGCGCTCGGCGAATCGGGCGTGCTGGTGACTCCGGCCGGACTGGCGATGGCCTACCGGCAACTGGCGCGGCGGCTCGCGCGGCCCGAATCGGGAGCTGTCCTCGGCGCCGTCCGGGACGGCATGCAGGAAGCGGTCGAATTCGGCACCGCGCAACTTGCCGCCGTGCCGGGGGTGACGGTCGCCGGCAAGACCGGCAGCGCCCTGGCGGAAAACGGCGACCCGGTGGCGTGGTTTGCCGGCTGGCTGCCCGCCAACCCTCCGAAGGTGTTAGTGTGCGTGATGCTGCACGGCCGATCCGGCGGTGCCGACGCGGCCCCGGTGGCCGCCCGGATTCTGGACGCCTATCGGAAGGGAAAAATCCAGCTCTAGCCGCCCCAATGCCATCGATTCTGCGCCCCATGCTCAACCTAACCCAATCCTGATTCTTTATTTATGACTTTTTGATGGCGCCGCTTGTAGGCTGGTAGATGTTCGGACTAAAGACAACCTTATGTTAGACGTGATTCTCGTCGCCGCCGTTGTCGCCTTTTTCGTCGCCAGTTGGGGCTTTGTCAAAGGCTGTGACCGGCTGTAGAGCCGGCTCCAAGGAAACCTCCATGGAATATGCAATTGCTCTTGCCGTCGCCGTGGCGCTCGGCGTGTATCTGTTCGTGGCGCTGCTGCGCCCGGAGCGCTTTTAACCGCTTATGCGTTTCAATTTAAATGACAGTGGGGCAGCCAATCCTGGCTGCCGCCGGCTTTCAGCCGGCGCTTACCGGCGCGACCACTTGCGCATCGGCGCGGATGGGCCGCCTGAAAGGCGGCTGCGGGTAGGATTGCCCGCCCCACAACATTTTCGGAGGGTCCTGTGACCGCCAACGGAATTCTGCAAATCGCCCTGTTTTTCCTCGTCGTTCTCGCGCTCGCTAAGCCCATGGGCGGGTACATGGCCAAGGTCTTCGCCGGCGAGCGTACCTGGCTGCACCCGGTTTTGCGGCCGCTGGAAAAGGCAATTTACCGCCTGTGCGGCATCGACGAAACCCACGAGCAGCGCTGGACCGGTTACGCTGGCGGCGTCCTGGTCTTCAGCCTGGTGAGCCTCCTGCTTACCTATCTCATCATGCGCGTGCAGCAATGGCTGCCGTGGAACCCGCAGGGCCTCGCCAACGTGGAGCAGTTCCTCTCGTTCAATACCGCCGCCAGCTTCACCACCAACACCAACTGGCAAGCCTACACGCCGGAAACCACCATGAGCTATTTCACCGAAATGATGGCTCTGGCGACGCACAATTTCTTTTCAGCCGCGGTCGGCATCGCGGTGGCGATCGCCTTCGTGCGCGGCTTTTCCCGGCACTCGGTCAAGACTCTGGGGAACTTCTGGGTGGACTTCACCCGCGCGACCTTCTACGTGCTGCTGCCGATCTCGATCGTCTTCGCGCTGGTGCTTTGCTCCCAGGGAGTGATTCAGAATCTCTCCGCTTACACCAAAGCCACCACGCTCGAAGGCGCCGTGCAAACCATCCCGCAAGGTCCCATCGCCTCGCAGGAAGCCATCAAGATGCTGGGTACCAACGGAGGCGGATTCCTCAACGCCAACTCGGCCCACCCCTTCGAGAACCCCACCCCGCTCAGCAACTTCCTCGAAATGCTTTCGATCTTTCTGATCCCCGCGGGCCTTACTTACACCTTCGGCAAGATGGTGAAGGATACGCGCCAGGGCTGGGCCATTTTCGCCGCTATGAGCATCCTCTTTCTGGCGGGCGTGTTCGTCGCCTATCCTTCCGAGCAGGCCGGCAACCCCAACTTGGCCAGGCTGGGCATCGAAACCCAGGCCACGGCCGCGCAGCCCGGCGGCAATATGGAAGGCAAGGAAGTTCGCTTCGGCATCGCCAATTCCGCGCTGTTCACGGTAGTCACCACCGACGCCAGTTGCGGCGCCGTGAACAACATGCACGACAGCCTGACGCCGCTGGCCGGCCTGGTTCCGCTCATCAACATCGAGCTCGGCGAGGTCGTCTTCGGCGGCGTGGGCTCGGGCCTGTACGGCATGTTGCTGTTCGCCGTGCTGGCGGTATTCATCGCCGGCCTCATGGTCGGGCGCACGCCGGAATACCTGGGCAAGAAAATCGAACAGAAGGAAGTCAAGATGATGATGCTGGCGGTGATGGTGCTGGCCTTCACCATCCTCGGCTTCTCGGCCGCCTCGGTCAACCTCGAAACCGTCGGCAAGAGCCTGGGCAACAGCGGACCTCATGGCTTGTCGGAAGTGCTCTACGGGTTTACCAGCGCCGTGGGCAACAACGGCAGCGCGTTCGGCGGCCTGAGCGCCAATACGCCCTACCTGAATACCACCCTGGGACTGGCCATGCTGTTCGGCCGCTTCCTGATGTTGATTCCGCTGCTGGCCGCCGCCGGCAGCCTGGCCGCCAAGAAGCAGGTGCCGCTTTCAGCCGGTACCTTCCCCACCCACGGGCCGCTGTTTGTCGGCCTGCTGGTCGGCGTGGTGGTGATCGTGGGCGCGCTCACCTTCTTCCCGGCGCTCTCGCTCGGTCCGGTGGTGGAACATTTCCTGATGTGGCAAGGGAGGCTTTGGAGCTAACTTTATGTCGCTGGCAACCGTAACCCCTTCGTCTTCCTCTAACGACGTGACCTCGCTCCTGCCCAAGAAAGGCTCTCGGGCCCGGCCCCTGCTCGACCCGCCCATCGTCAGGCGCGCCATCGTGGATTCCTTCCGCAAGCTCAGCCCGCGCTTGATGATGAAGAACCCGGTCATGTTCGTGGTGGAAGTGGGCGCCGCCGTGACCACCGTGCTGGCCGCACGCGACATTGCCCAGGGCGCGGCCATCGCCGGCTTCACCTTCCAGATCACCCTCTGGCTGTGGTTCACCGTACTGTTCGCCAACTTCGCCGAAGCCATGGCGGAAGGGCGCGGCAAGGCCCAGGCCGATACCCTGCGCAAGACCAAGACCGAGACCACGGCCCGCCGCGTGCTGAACGGGCGAACGGAAACCGTGCCGGCCACCGTGCTGCGCTCGGGCGACGTGGTGCTGGTGGAGATTGGGGAAACCATCCCCGGCGACGGCGACGTGGTCGAGGGCATCGCCAGCGTGGATGAAAGCGCCATTACCGGGGAAAGCGCCCCGGTCATCCGCGAATCGGGAGGCGACCGCAGCGCCGTCACCGGTGGCACCAAAGTGCTCTCGGACTGGATCAAAGTCAAGATCACTTCCAACCCCGGCGAGACTTTCCTGGACCGCATGATCGCCCTGGTGGAAGGCGCCGAACGCCAGAAAACTCCCAATGAAATCGCCCTCAATATCGTGATTGCCGGCCTCACCCTGATCTTTCTGCTGGCGGTGGTCACGCTGCAGCCTTTCGCCCTGTTCAGTGTCAAGGCCTCCGGCAGCGGCTCCGCTCCGTCGGTCACGGTGCTGATTTCGCTTCTGGTCTGCCTCATTCCCACCACCATCGGCGGCTTGCTCTCCGCCATCGGCATCGCCGGCATGGATCGCGTCATGCAGCACAACGTGCTGGCCATGAGCGGCAAAGCGGTGGAAGCCGCCGGCGACGTCAACTCCCTGCTGCTGGATAAGACCGGCACCATCACCCTCGGCAACCGCCAGGCCGTCGAGTTCATCCCCATCGGCGACGTCGCCGAGGCCGAGCTGGCCGACGCTGCCCAGCTTTCCTCGCTTGCCGACGAAACCCCGGAAGGCCGCTCCATCGTGGTGCTGGCCAAGCAGCGCTACAACATCCGCGGCCGCGAAGTGGCCGAACACGAAGCCCATTTCATTCCCTTTACCGCCCAGACCCGCATGAGCGGCGTCGATATTGACGGCCGGGCCGTCCGCAAAGGCGCCACCGAATCGGTGGTGGAGTTCGTCGTCGAGAACGGCGGCGTCGTTCCCACCGAGCTGATGGACGTCACCGACCGCATTTCGCGCTCCGGCGGCACGCCCCTGGTGGTGGCCGACCGCGCCCGCGCCCTTGGCGTCGTGCATCTCAAGGACGTAGTCAAGGGCGGCATGCGCGAGCGCTTCCAGCAGCTTCGCGCCATGGGGATCAAGACCATCATGATCACCGGCGACAACCCGCTCACCGCCGCCGCCATCGCCGCCGAAGCCGGCGTCGACGATTTCCTCGCTCAGGCTACGCCCAAGGACAAGATGGACCTGATCAAGAAAGAGCAGGCCGGCGGCCGCCTTGTCGCCATGACCGGCGACGGCACCAACGACGCCCCCGCGCTCGCCCAGGCCGACGTCGGGCTCGCCATGAACACCGGCACCATGGCCGCCAAGGAAGCCGGCAATATGGTGGACCTGGACAGCAATCCCACCAAGCTCATCGAAGTCGTGGGCATCGGCAAACAACTGCTCATGACCCGCGGCGCGCTCACCACTTTCTCCATCGCCAACGACATCGCCAAGTACTTCGCCATTCTGCCGGCCATGTTCATGGCCACCTATCCGCAGATGAAAGCGCTCAACATCATGGGCCTCCACTCGGACAAAAGCGCGGTGCTGGCCGCGGTGGTGTTCAACGCCCTGATCATCATCGCCCTGATCCCGCTGGCGTTGCGCGGCGTCAAATACAGGCCGATGTCGGCAGCTTCGCTGCTGCGGCGCAACCTGCTGATCTACGGCGTGGGCGGCGTCATCGCCCCGTTCCCCGGCATCTGGCTGATCGACTGGCTGCTGGGTTTATTGAAGCTGGCTTGAGGATCTTTCCATGAAACAACTCATCATCGCCGTAAAAGTCACCATCCTCTTCACCCTCATCACCGGCTTGGCCTATCCGCTGGTGGTGACCGGGCTGGCGCGCGTGCTGTTTCCGCACCAGGCCAATGGCAGCCTGATACAGGCCCAAGGAAAGCCGGTGGGGTCCAGCCTGATCGGGCAGAAATTCACCCGCCCCGAGTATTTCCACGGCCGGCCCGATGGTTACGACGGCCTGTCCTCCGGCGGCTCCAACCTCGGCCCCACCAGTCAGAAGCTGGTGGACCGGGTGCGCGACGACGCCAAGAAGTTCCGCGCCGAAAATCCACAAGCCTCCGGTCCGATTCCGGCCGATTCGTTGACGGCTTCCGGCAGCGGCTTAGATCCCCACATCTCTCCCGGCGCGGCCGAAGCCCAGATTGGCCGGGTTGCCTTAGCGCGCAGTCTCAGCCCGGAACGCCTGCGGCAACTGGTGGCCGCCCATACCGAAGGCCGCACCTTCGGCCTCCTGGGCGAGCCCCGCGTCAACGTCCTGGAGCTGAACCTCGCCCTCGACCAGGCCGCGCCGCTTCACAAGTGACCCCGCCGCCATTCGCGCCATAGTACAGTAGCCTCAAGGTGTCACGACGCCTGAACAATTCCGCCGCGAGTCGGAGACCGCCAGGGAGCGGTTTCCGCAAGAACGGGCCATGCCCTCGCAGCCGGCGAGGGGGTGCTGCAAGCTGCAAGCTGACCGCTGATAGCTGACCGCTTTCCCCCCATGCCACAGCATCCTGATCGCCGCCCGGACCCGGAAGAACTGCTTCGCCGCGTGCAGGCGGAAGAGCGCCGCCAGCGCCTCGGGCGCTTGAAAGTGTTTCTGGGATACGCGCCTCGCGTCGGCAAGTCGTATCGTATGTTCGCCGAAGGGCGGCGGCGGGCGGAGCGCGGCGAGGACGTAGTGGTGGGCGCCGTCCAAGGCCAGGCCACACCCGAGATCCAGGAGATCCTCTCCCGCCTCGAAACGATTCCCCCCGTCATCGAACGCCACGCCGGCCGCATCTACGAGGTCATGGACCTGGCCGCCATCTTCCGCCGCCATCCCGGCGTCTGCCTGATCGACGGCCTCGCCTACGACAACCCTCCCGGCAGCCGCAACCCGCAGCGCTGGCAGGACGTCCGCGACCTCCTCGGCCGCGGCATCGCCGTCATCACCGCCGTCAACCTCCAGCACATCCGCGAAAAGCAGACCGAAGTCGAGCGCATCACCGGCAAACGGGCCGCCTACAGCGTTCCCGAAGAATTCCTCCTCGATGCCGACGAGATCGAAGTGGTGGACGCGCCGCCCGACGCCCTGATCGTCCGCGGCGGCACCGCCGCCGATGCCCGCGCCCTGGCCGAATTGCGCGAAATGGCCCTGCTGCTGGCCGCCGACGTCGTCGAGTGGCAGTTGCAGGACTATCTCGATGCCCACGGCATCGCCGCCCGCTGGGGCGCCCAGGAGCGCCTGCTCGTCTGTCTCACCCCCCGTTCCAGCGCCGTCGAAATGCTCGAAAGCGGGCACCGCAACGCCCTGCGCTTCCACGGCACCCTGCTGGCGACTTACGTCGAGCAGCCCAGCCTCCGCCCCGAAGACCGCGCCCGCCTGGAATCGCACCTCGCCCTGGCCCGCGAGATGGGCGCCGAAGTCCACTGCCTGCCGCCCGGCGATTTTGTCGAAACCATCCTCGCTTTCGCCCGCGAGCAGCGCGTCACTCAGATCTTTCTCGGCCACAGCGGCAAGGAACGCACCTGGTGGGGCGGCCGCAGCCCTGTCGAACGCCTCATCGATGCCGCCGAGGATTTCGACGTGCGCCTGTTCCCGCATAAAGACGCGTCATGAGCCAGAACCACAAAGGGCGCCTCAAGGTCTACCTCGGTTATGCCGCCGGCGTCGGCAAGACCTATCGCATGCTCGAAGAGGCCCAGGAAATGCGCCGCCAGGGCGTCGACATCGTCATCGCGTACTTCGAGCCTCACGCCCGCCCGGAAACCATCGCCAAAACCGAAGGCTTGGAAACCATTCCGCGCCGCGTCATCTCCTATGCCGGCTCGCAATTCGAGGAGATGGATGTGGACGCCGTGCTGCGCCGCAAACCGGCCGTGGCGCTGGTCGACGAATTCGCCCACACCAACGTTCCCGGCTGCGACCGTACCAAGCGTTGGCAGGATGTCCATACCCTGCTCGATGCCGGCATCGACGTGCTTACCACCGTGAACGTGCAGCATCTGGAAAGCCTCAACGACGAGGTCTGGAAGGGAACCGGTGTCCGCGTGCGCGAGACCGTTCCGGATTGGGTCGTCGACGATGCCGACGAAGTGGTGTTCGTCGACCTCACCCCCCACGCGCTCCGCAACCGCCTGGAGCGCGGCGTTGTGTATAAAGCCGAAAAAGCCCAGCAGGCGATGGACAATTTCTTCAGCGAGGCCAACCTCAACGCGCTGCGCGAGCTGGCCATGCGACACGCCGCCCATGAACTGGAAGAAAAGCTGACGCCGCCGCCGGCCGCCGCCATCGAGCCGCTTCCGGGCGAAATGCCGGCTCCCGAAAAGGGGCCGGCCCGCGAGCGCATCCTCATCTGCCTCACCGGCCGTCCCTCCTCCGCCGTGCTCATCCGCCGCGGCAAACGCGTGGCCGACTACCTCCAGGCCGATTGCCTCGCCATCCATGTCGCCAACGCCGCCAATAGCAGCGAGCCCGCCGAACG
The DNA here is from genome assembly GCA_052148435.1 of Bryobacteraceae bacterium. GTDB lineage: Bacteria > Acidobacteriota > Terriglobia > Bryobacterales > Bryobacteraceae > JBEKYD01. The sequence goes on along the minus strand of JBKQIF010000174.1, from coordinate 13,900 downwards.
TCATCTCACCTTCGCCCGCAACCTTCGCATCGCCACCCACGTGATCCAGAGCGACGATGCGGCCGGCGCCATCACCACCTTCGCCCGCGCCAACCGCATCACCCAGATCTTCGTGGGCCGCTCCCGCCCCCTCCCCTGGTGGCAGCGCTTCCGCGAAACCACCGTCCAGCGCGTAGTCCGCCAATCCCGCGATATCCGCGTTACCATCGTCGCCGAACGCAGAAGATAGTTGGACAGACCATCGTAACCTTGTGATCTGATTTTCGTGGCGCGGGCCTTTGGATCGGGATAGGGGGAAGGATCACTCCGCCGCCCCTCCTACGCACCCCTCTATCCGAACAGAGCCTGCCGGTTCTTAGATTGGGCGGCAGAGATTTCCATCCGGAGAACTCCTTTTTTGTGGTGTTGGAAAGCGGTGCTGCCCGCGGGTTGCCCGGGCGGATGCTCAGTGCCACTTGTGCCGCCTTCGTCATCGGTTCCCCGCTAAGAAACATTGGACGATTCTCGCTACGTTCTATGCCACCGGGATGCGCTGCAACGAACTGCGCCATCTGAAGGTGCGCGACATCGACAGCCAAAAGATGGTGCTGCATGTACGCGAGGGCAAGGGCAGTGTTCCACGTGACATCAGAGTAGCGAACCCAATTCGCCTGGCCGGGAGGCCTGTCCTACCGCGGCGGTCTGGCGCGCTTTCCACTCTTCCAAAATCGCGGTGACGGCACTTTGAACGCGAGTTGCCCCGGCTGCCCGCAGGCTGCCCAGTTGATCCATGCCGGTCAGGGTGGCTACGGCGTCGACGCCCACCTCTTCCGGCAGATTCCGCCGCAGCAGCGCGACATCCTGTAGCACCGCATCCAGCCCAACGGCCGGCGGCCCGAATCCGGTCCCGGTGGCCACGGCACCGGCTTCCGCCCGTTCGGCGGCACGCGCGGCTATCACTTTCAGCTCTTCGGTGAGATGCGCGCACTCCAGAATCGCTGTCAATCTGGCGCCCTCTTTGTGACAAGCCTCCACGGCCTGCAACAGCTCCGTTTGCACCTGCTGAAACTCGCGCGAGCGCAATTGCGCAGTTCCCACCACCAGGGCGATTTCCTTGGCTCCCCGCCGAAGCAGGTCGCGGACCTCGTAGAGTTTCGTTGCCGTGTTCTGAGTTCCATGCGGAAAACCGGCAACCGCGACCACTCGCGTGGCTGCGCCCGCCAACCCGCGCAGCGCTACTTCGAGATCGCAGGGACGAACCACCACCGCCCCGAGCCGATTGGCCTTGGCCAGGTCCAGCCCGGCCCAAACCTCGGCTGCGCTCCATTCCGGGGCAAGCAGTGGCAGTGCGATCAGCTCCGCGAATTCTTCGAAAGTGGCGGGCACCCGGCTACTCTTACTTTTTCTTCCTGCCGGTGGATGACCCAGCAGTGGGACAATGATAGCCCAAGTCCTTGATCTTGGTACAGGCTTGCGGAGCCACGTTGCTCTGGGGAAAGCGCTGGATGGTTTCCTTGAACTCGGCGTAGGCGTCGGTGCGCCGCGACATCTTCAGCAAGGTCAACCCCTTCTCGTACAACGCTTCGGCGGTCTTGCCGTTGTCCGGGTACTTTTCGGTGACCGTGTCGAAGTCGTTCAGCGCCTGGTCGTAGCTGGCCTGCGAGAAGTGGATGGTGCCGATGAAGAACTGGGCGTTGGGAGCCAGATCGGTATTGCCGTAATACTTCAAATAATCGCTGTATTCCTGCACCGCGAGATCGAGCTTGCCGCCGGTGTGATCGCGCCGCGCGTTGTTGTAAAGATCGGTTGCAGGAAGAGGCGGCGTATCGGGTGCGCCGCCGGTGGCAGCCGACCCCGATCCCGGCGGCGCCGGCGCCGGCGCTTGCAGCACCTTCACCGCGTTGCCCACATCCGTCAACTGCGCCTGCAGCTTTTGCACCGCGCCGGCCAAATCGCCGACGGCCTGTTGCACCGTGCGAAAGTCGTTCGACAGGGAGTCCATGCGCGTGCTCAGGCCAACCACAGGCCCCACAACGTCGTTCTTCTGGTCCTTGACGGACTGCTGGAAACCGTTCTGCATGACAGCGATGCCCGTGTTGGCGCGGTTGGCGGCGTCCAGGGCCTGGCGCACCAACTCGGTCATCGCGGACAATTGCCGGTCCTGCGATTGCTGAAGCTGCTTGACCTGATCCTGCAACAGGGCTACGTCGCGCTGCAGTTCCATGATTTCCTTGCTCGCTCCCCACATGAGCGCCGGCGAGCCTACCAGAATCAACGCGCAAAGACGTCGGAACATAATATTTTTCCTCAATTCAACAAAGGGCGAACCGTCGCCAGTTCGCCCCGCAAGTACCCTCGAACACTATCGTACTACCGTGCGCCGCGCGGCCGCCCAGATGTGAAAGACCGCTCCCGGTGGTCGCGGCTCGGTAGGCATCCCGTTACGCGGAGTCTATGGGAACCCCGGCACAACGTCGGCTCGAAAGCTGACGCTGCGGGCCAGAGGCCCGCGCCACGTTCTACTGGCCGGGAGCGAAGTGCACGCGGCGATTCTTCTGCCAGCAGGATTCGCTCTCCTCGGTGCACTGCGGCCGCTCCTTGCCGTAGCTGATGGTGTGGATCTTGTTCGCCGGCACGCCGAGCTGAACCAGGAAATCACGGGCCGAGCTGGCGCGGCGGTCCCCCAGCCCCAGGTTATATTCCGCCGAACCGCGCTCATCGCAATGGCCTTCGATCAAGATGGCGGCGGTGGGGAAATCGGTCAATATGCTCTTCAACGCCGTGGCATCCTGCGTCAGAGTGTTCTGTGCGTCGCTGCGCAGGCTGGTGGAATCGTAGTCGAAGAACGCATCCTGCAATTCACTGCCAATCCGGTCCACCACGGTCTTCGGGCTTTCCGCCGGCGCCGGTGGCGGCGGAGGTGGCGGAGGCGCCGATACCGTCACCGTCACGCTGGCCGTCGACGTTCCACCCCCGCCCGTGGCCGTGAGCGTGTACGTGGTGGAATCCTGCGGGAAGACCCGCCGGCTGCCGGTGTTTTGTACGGTGCCGACGCTTTGGTCGATGGAAACGCTGGCGATATCGCCACTCAGTTCCCACCGCAGCGTGGAGGACTGCCCCCGCTGAATGGTAGTCGGCTCGGCGGTAAACTGCGTTACCGCTGGGGCCGGCGGCTTCGCCGGCGCGGCGGGTGCGGCCGGCGCCGCGGCCGGAGGCGGCGGTGGCGCGACCGGCGCCTTCTTCTTACAGCCTGCCACGAATACGGCCAGACCCAATCCCACACCTGCGATCACGATCTTCTGTCTGCTGCTCAACATGAACTTTGCCTCCTCATTTCACAAGATCTTCCGTCAAAGGCGCCGCGCCTGGGCGGCGTCGAACTATTTGCCCCATACCGGGCTGTAATTGTAACCCTGCGACGTCAGCGCCCGCACGCCGCTTCCATCCGCCAGCATGCTGTAAATCTGTTCGCGGCCGCTGCGCGTCGACATGAACGCCACGTGCGTCCCCCCGGGCGCGAAAGTCGGGTTTTCGTTGCGCCCTTCGTCATGCGTGAGCTGCACATATTGGCGGCTGCCCACGTCCATAATAAACACGTTGAACTTGCCCTGCGCGTAGCCCCGCGTCCAGGCAAACGCCACATGCTGCCCGTCCGGATTCCAGGCCGGATTCGACGCCTCGCCCGTCCCGTCGCTCAGCCGCTCGATATCGGTTCCGTTCAGGCTCATCAGGTAGATCTGCTCCGGCCCGGAGCGGCCGGAGGAAAACACGATCGTCTGGCCGGTTTTCGGATTCACCTTCGGCTCCGCATCGATGGAACCGGACGAAGTGATGGCCTGGAACCCGGCGCCGTCCAGGTTGGCGATAAAGATGCGGCAGCACACTCCCGCCGACGAGAAATAAACGATCTGCTTGCCGTCGGGCGTGAACGAAGGCGATCCATTCGTCGAAGCCGTCTGGTTGTAGAATCGCAGGTCCCGCATCGGATCGACCGAGAACACGAAAATCCGCGGCGGGCCCTTGGTGTAACTGGTAAACGCTATCTTGGAGCCATCCGCCGACACCGCCGGCTGAACCGTGAGCGAGTTGAAGTGCGTGAGCTGCCGCTGGTTCCTGCCGTCGAAATCCATCACCCAGATTTCCTTGGGCGTCATCCGGGACGCCTGGTGCACGTAGTAAATGTGCGTGCCGGCCAGCGATTGGCCGCCGAACAACGCCAGAATATCGGCCGCGAACTGGTGCGCCAGATCGCGCGCTCCCTTTTCATCGTCGCTCGAAGCCAGGTACCGCTTGCCGATCATCTGGGCGTTGGTGGGATTGTCCCTTGTCACGTCGAACAGGTTCCCGTACACCACCAGCACGCCGTTCTGCAGCGCCGTATACCCGAAGGCCATGTAGTTGGCGCTCACCGGCGGCTTCGACCAATCGCTCATCCATAATCCGCCGCCATCCGGCGCCGCCACCATCTCCCCGCGGCGCGTGCGTGGCGCCTGCACCGGCGCCTGCGGCGTGCGCCAATCCGAAACCTGCTGCGGAACCGACTTCGGATACACGGTGGCGTTCACCACGTCCAGGAAACCGGATGTACGGATGTCCTCTTGCAGCGTCTGGTTGAAAGCGCCCATATAGGTCTGCGCGCCGCCCGCGCCGCGCAGCTCGGGCAGGGCGATGCGGGAACGGCCGGCGCCCTTTTGGACGGTGACGTCGATGCCCTGCGCCAGCAGCGCCCCGCTTCCCAGAATCCCAAGTACACACGGAACCAAAAAAATCTTCCTCATCGAAGCCTCACTTCAGACTGAACCGCATTCGCACTTCTACTTCGTCCTTATTGAACTGCGGCGGCAGAGCGGGAAACGGAGCCGCGTCCAGAATCGCCCGTTGCCCGGAAATGTCGAGAGCGTCGTTGCCGCTCCGCTCGAGGAGGCGCGGCGGGCCTGCAATCGATCCGTCGCGCCGGATGACGAATGTCACCACGGCCATGTTGCTGAGGCGCGGATCGAGCCCGTTGGTGCGCCAGTTCTGCCCCACGAGGTCGCACAAACGTTTGGCATACCACCCGAACTGAGTCCCGAATGGCGAATCGTTGCCCACCCCGATGCCACCGCCGCCGTGGCGCTCGAACATGGGCGACGAAAGCGCCTGGCCCACGTCGCTGTAAAGCTGGTTGGGGAGGTCGCGCTGCTCGGCCCGCCATTTGTTGGGCGCGGCCGCTGCTTCCTGGTGCTTGCGCTCCTTGCGGGTCCGGCCTTTGAGCGCAATCGCGTCCGCATCGGTGTCGATCGCCTTCGGCTGCGGTTTGGCCTTCGCGGGCGGTGTCGGCACCGCCGATTCGGTGTCGTTGGCCACCGGATTGACCGGCCCGCTGCGCGGCGGAAGCGGGATGCTCTTTACCGGGTTCACCGCGACCGAGCCCATGCCGCCGCCGTGCGGATCGCCCCACTGTTCGGTCTTGCCGTGGGACAGGCCGGCGCTCAGAATCGCGGCCGCAATCAGCGCGTGCAACGCCACCGACCCGGCGAACCAGCGCCTGAGCGGGTCCCTCTGGTCGAAGATGTCGGCATGCGCGGACATTACTGCCGCCCTTTGGCTGCGCTATCCTCCGGCTGGGTCACCATGTTGACCTGAAAGTCGGACGCTCCCAGCGCAGCCGTTACGTTCGCGATCGGGTCCCAGATGGTTTGCTTGTCGGCGCGAACATACACGCCCTTGGCCTTGCCGTAGCGCTCATGGATCGTCGCCGCCAGATCGTTGATGTTCACCGGCTTGCCGTTCAACGTGATGGTGGCGTCCTTGGTGATCGTCACTACCGGCATCTCCTGCGCCGTATCCTTGACGTACTTCGTCTTGGGTACATCGACTTCGATTCCGAATTCCATTACATGGGCGGTCAACATGAAGATGATGAGCAGCACCAGCACCACGTCCACGAACGGCGTGATGTTGATCTCCGCCAGCGCCCCGCCGTATCGCTTGCGCGATCCCAGTCCGCCGCCGTTGCCGGAAAAAGCCATCCGCTACTCTCCGAAGCTGCGTTCCGCCAGGTTCAGGAACTCTAGGGCGAAATCTTCCATCCGCGAGCCGATTTCGCGAATCCGGGTGCCATACAGGTTGTAAAATATAGCCGCCGGGATGGCCGCCGCCAGCCCTACCGCGGTGGCCACGAGCGCCAGCGAAATCCCCGGCCCGATCGTGCGCAAGCTGGTGCTGCCCTGCTGCCCCAGAGCCTCGAACGAGTTGATGATGCCCAGCACCGTGCCCAGCAACCCGATAAAGGGCGTCACCGACGCGGTAATGGCCAGCCACTGCATGTTGCGGTCCAGCCGGCCCATTTCCTCGCTCACGCCCATTTGCAGCGAGCGCTCTAGCGCCGTGCGATTGGTCACGCTGCCCTTCTTCTTGACCTGCCGCTCGACTTCTTCATAGCCGAAATCGAACACCGAAACCATCGGCGAGGGCCGGTATTGCTCGCTCGCCACCATCACCGCCTCCAGGCCGTTCGCCTTGCGAAATGCCCGAAGGAAGCGTGAATTGGAACGCGCGGCGCCCCGCAACGAGCTCCACTTGGAGAGGATCACGGTCCAGGAAAAGACCGAAAAACAGGCCAGTATCCCCAGCACAAAGTCCTCGGCGGGGCCGTTGCGTTGGACCAGTTCGAGAATATCTAGTTGGAGTAAGAAGGCGATGGGAGTAGCGAAACTCAATTCGTCTCCTGTCTTCAATCTAACACATAGACGGGTACGCTCCGGCGAAAGGCGAGATTAAAACATGGTTATAATCGGCTCAGTCATGCTGATGGAGCTCGTGGTGGAAAACTACGCCGTGGTCGAGCGCCTGCGGGTCAATTTCCACAGCGGCTTAAATCTGTTGACAGGCGAAACCGGCAGCGGCAAGTCGATCGTCGTGGATGCTTTGGGCCTTTTGCTCGGCGCGCGCGCCTCTTCCGAGACAATTCGCACCGGCGAGCCCCGCGCGCGCGTAGCCGGCATCTTCGATGTGCGAAACCATACCGCCATCCGCCGCGTGCTCGAGCCCGCCGGTCTCGAGGCCGAGGAGGGTGAGCTGCTGGTCGAGCGCGAAATCCTCTCTGGCGGCAAATCGCGGGCCTTCGTGGGCAGCCGTCCCGTGGCCGCTTCGCTGCTGAAGGAACTCGCCCCGCACCTGGCCGATATCCACGGGCAGCACGACCAGCAGCTCCTGTTTTCACCCGACACGCAGCGCGCCATGCTGGACGCTTTCGCTGCCCACGGCGATCTGTTGGCCCAAGCCGAAACCACCTGCCGCCAGTGGCGCACCGCCGCCGAAGAGCTGGACGAGCTCGAGCGCTCCGAGCAGGAAAAGCTGCGTCTGCTCGATCTGTGGACCTTTCAGCGCAAGGAAATCGAAGCCGCCGCGCTGGCGCCGGATGAGGATGCCGCGCTCGAAAACCGGCGCCGCGTGCTGCAAAACGTGCAGCGGCTCGAAGAGGCCGCCCAGATCGCCTACGCCGCCGTTTACGACCGCCCCGAATCGGCCCTGGCCCAGAGCCGCATGGCCGCCCGCAAGCTCGACGAGCTCTGCCGCATCGACCAGTCGCTTGCGCCTTTGCGCGAGCACCTTCGCTCGGCCGAACTCAGCCTCCAGGAAGCCGCTTACGGCTTGCGCGATTACCTGTCCCACCTGGATGCCGACCCCGCGCGCCTGGAAGAGATCGAAGCGCGCCTGGCTTCCATCGACCGGCTCAAGCGCAAGTACGGCGCCTCCATCCCCGACATCCTGGCCTTCCTCGACCAGACCCGCGCCCAGATCGCCCAGGTGGAGACTGCGGGCGTGCGCATGGAAGAACTGCGCAAAACCCGCAAGCGCCTGGCTGCCGACTATGAGAAGCTCTCCGCCGAGCTGACCCGGTCGCGCGCCGCCGCCGCGCGCCGCCTGGAGAAGCGCGTCGAAGCCGAACTGGCCGTGCTCGCCATGGACCGCACCGTATTTCGCGTCTCCATCGAGCCGGCCGCCTGGTCGCCCGATGGCGCCGACGCGGTGGAATTCCTGGTTTCGCCCAACCGCGGCGAAGAGCCACGCGCGCTGGAAAAAGTCGCCTCCGGCGGCGAAATCTCCCGCATTGCGCTGGCGCTGAAAACCTGTCTTGTCCCGCCCAAGTCCGCCTACCAACGCACCCTGGTCTTCGACGAGGTCGATGCCGGCATCGGCGGCAGCGCCGCCGAAGGCGTGGGACGCCGCTTGAAAAAGCTCTCCCAAACCAACCAGGTCCTGTGCGTCACCCACCTGCCCCAGATCGCCGGTTTCGCCGACCACCACTATCGCGTCGAGAAACTGGAATCGCGCGGCCGCACCATCGCCACCGTCGAAGAACTCGACAAGGAAGCCCGCACCCGCGAGATCGGCCGTATGCTCTCCGGCCAAACCCTCACCCCGGAAGCCCTCAAACACGCCGCCCAATTGATCAAGCTCGGCGCGGGCTGACTAAGCCCGGTGGGGGTCGAAAAAACAGCTTCTGACGCCTGAAAGCTTCCGCATTTGACAATTTCCTAATTTAGATTTAGTCTAAATACTGTAACCGGACGTGCTGGAACCGATCGACCTACCATCCGCCTTTCGAACCGCTGGCCTTAGGTCGACGCCGCAGCGCCGCGCCATGTTGCGGTACCTCTCGGATCAACCGGTCCACGCCACGGCCGAAGAGATTTTTGTCGCCGTAAACCGTACCGACCCGCGGGCATCCCGCGCCACGGTCTACAACAACCTGAGAGCCTTGGAGGGCGCGGGCCTGGTGCGGGAAGTGGTGTCGGAAGGCAAGGCGGCGCGCTTCGATGTGAACTTCCACCGCCATCATCACTTCCTGTGTGAAGGGTGCGGCGCGGTTGAGGATATCGAATGGTTCGATCTTCCCGCCGCGGCTTGCGGAGCTTTAGGCGCCCGCCGCGTGCGGCACTTCGACATTGTCTTCCGCGGCCTGTGCGGCGCTTGCCGGCGCAAAGATGAGGTTTCAGGAGATTCGCGATGAGCTTGGCTGAGAAACAGTGTGTACCCTGCCGCGGCGGCGTGCCTCCGTTGGCCGCCAAAGAATTGGAAACCCTGGCCAGCCAGGTGAGCGGCTGGACCGTATCCAATGGCCATCATTTGGAAAAGACCTATAAGTTTCCCGACTTTCTTACGGCGCTGGCTTTTGTCAACCGCGCCGGGGCCGTGGCCGAAGAGCAGGGTCACCATCCCGAACTGGGCTTGGGCTGGGGCCACGTCGATGTTCGTATCTGGACCCACAAGATCGATGGCTTGACGGAAAGCGATTTTATATTGGCGGCTAAGCTGGACCGGTTGCCCTTATAGGGTGAGGACGCGGGCTATCAGTGCCGGCGAGTGATTATTAGCACATTAATATCAACTTAGGAGACAGAAACGTATGTTAGGAGTAGGACAGAAATTTCCCGCATTTTCCCTGCAGGCGACTGTAAGCCTGGAGAAAGGGAAAGCGTTTAAGACCATCACCGATGAGGACTACCATGGTAAGTGGAAAGTCTATTTTTTCTGGCCGAAGGACTTTACCTTCGTTTGCCCGACCGAGATTGCGGCTTTCGGAAAGCTGAATCGGGAGTTCCAGGATCGCGATGCCCAAATCCTGGGCGGCAGCACGGATTCGGAATTCGTACACCACGCCTGGCGGACCCATCACGCCGACCTGAAGGATCTGCCGTTTCCCATGCTGGCCGACGTGAAACGGGAGTTGACCACCGCCCTGGGCGTTCTCGATCCCGCCGAAGGCGTGGCCCAGCGCGCGACTTATGTGGTGGACCCGGAGAACGTGATTCGTTTCGTTTCCGTCAACGACCTTTCCGTGGGCCGCAATCCCCAGGAAGTCCTGCGTGTCCTCGACGCTCTCCAGACCGATGAGCTCTGCCCCTGCAACTGGCACAAGGGCGAGGAAGTGCTGCAGGTCGCAGTCTAACCGCGGCCGACACCGGGGAAACGGAATCCATGTCCATCGAAACCCTATTGGAATCGTGTCCGGACTACGCTAAAGACCTGAAGCTGAACCTTGGCACGCTGCTCCGCCAGCCGGACCTCACCGAGCAGCAGACCTGGGGCTCGGCCGTGGCTGCGGCCATGGCCGGCCGCAACGCCCAGGTCATCCGAGCCGTGCTGGAGGATGCCGGCTCCCACCTCAGTGAGCAGGCGCTCTTCGCGGCCAAAGCGGCGGCGGCAGTAATGGGGATGAACAACATCTTCTACCGGTTCCGCCACTTTTCCTCCAATCCCAAGTACGCCGAGACTCCCGCCCGGCTGCGCATGCAGGTCATGCGGACGCACGGCGCGGACCCGACCGACTTTGAGCTCTGGTGCCTGGTAGCATCGGCGGTCAACGGTTGCGCTATCTGCGTCGATTCCCACGAAAAGGTGCTACGCGAGCGTGGCATGACCGAGGAATCCATCATCGCCGCCGTGCGCCTTGCCTCGGTGGTCTCCGCCCTGTCCGGCGTCATGGCCGCCGAAGCCGCCGCCCCGGTTCCGGTATCGCCAGTTCCGTAGCACACCGTGGGGCAGACCATTGTTTTTTTTGGTCTGCCCTACACCGGGCACTCGACCAGTGCGGCAATCGCCCGCGATAGACGAGCATTAAGAAGAGTCCACGTGGCAGACCACAAGAAACGATGGTCTGTCCCGGTCTGCCCCACGAGCTTACTGGTTTTGCCGATACTCGCGGTCGATGCGCTCCACGTACCGAATGGTCTCCGCGTAGGGCGGAATTCCCTGGTATTTGTCTACCGCCCCGGGACCGGCATTATACGCTGCTAGCGCGTGCCATAGGCCGTAGTTGTATTGATTCAGCAGGTCCCGCAGATAGCGCGCGCCGGCATCCACGTTCTGCGCCGGATCGTAAGGGTCCACCCCCAAAGCCTGCGCCGTTTCGGGCATCAACTGCATCAGCCCGATCGCGCCTTTGGCCGACTTGGCTTGCGCTTGAAAACCGCTCTCCGCCGCCATCACGCTGCGCACCAACTGGCGCGGCAGACCGTATTTATCGGCCGCGGCGTCGGCCAGTTCCCTGGGCGAGAGGTTCGGCTTTGCGCCAGCCGCCAGGCCTTCCGCGATCGCAGTGGATGCCGCCGCTGGCAGACCGTCCGGCTCGAACGCCGTCACCATGCTGGCGTCCAGCTCACTGAAGCCTTCGCCTATGTAGAGCTTCACCTTCCCCGCCACCGCTTCGTGCCGGTCCACGTGCATCCGGGCTCCGCTCGCGAACACGGCGAACTCGCCGCCCCAGAGGGAACAGCTTGACAACAATAGCACTAGGGCGGCCAAACGCATGGCTTCTATTATTGTGACGCATTCCCGTGCCGGTTCGTGCAGACGATCCCGCGGGCAAAAGTCGTAAACTCTTAGGATATGCGCTTGGTGGTGAGTTTCTCGGCAGTACTGTTGGTCTGCGCCCTCAACCACCCTGCCAGCGCCGCTGAGCTCGGCGAAGTGCGCATCCGCTACGCGCCCTATCACCTTCCCTCGGCCACCATCTCCGTCGAAGCCACCATGGTGGAGCTAGGGCTTACCGTGCGGGATCGCAAGGGCACGCCCAGTGGCGGATTCCAGGCGTCCGATTTCCAGGTCTTCGATAACCTCAAGCCGCAAACCATCATATCCTTCTCCGAACAGCGCGCCGCTCCTCTCGCCAATCCCGGTGCAGTGGCTCCCTCTAGCGCGCCGCCCTCAGTCGCGCCGCCCGCCGCCACCGCCGCCGCTCCGCCTCGCTACATCGCCCTTTTTTTTGACGATACCCACGCCGGCCTCGCCGGTTTCGACCGCTCCAAACACGCCGCTGAGAAGCTGATCGCGGATGGTCTCCGCCCCGGTGACCGCATCGGCATCTTTACCGGTTCCGGCGCCGTCACGCTCGATTTCACCGCGGACACCAAAACCCTGCTGGCTACCCTGGCGGGCATGCGCCGGCATCCGGGCGACGGTTCCAGCCGCGGATTCGGCGTCTGCCCCACCCTGACGGCCTACCAGGCCTACGTGATCGCCAACCACCTGGATTCCATGGCGAAAGCGGTTGCCGTCGCCGGCGTCAGAGCCTGCGAGCCGTCAATCCCCATTGAGATCGCCGAAACACAGGCGTAGGACGCCGCCGCGACCGCCTGGGACCAACTCCGGCATCAATCCTCCAACGTGCTTGACGTGCTCGCGCCCATCGTCCGCCATTTGGCCGCCGCGCCGGGAACCCGCATTCTGCTCATCGTATCGCCCGGCTTCGTCACCGACGGCATGGAACGGCAGCTCGGCGGCCTGACCGACACCTGCCTGCGCGCTCACATCGTGGTCAATGCGCTGGACGATGAGGGCCTGCTCTCGGGCGGCCGGGAGTCGCCCGAATCGCTCGGCGCGCAAGACGGCCTGAGGGCGAATTGGGCCGAACGCACGCTGGCGCAGAGGACGCAGGCCGTCACGGCGTTTCTTGCCGACGCGGCCGCCGCCACCGGTGGTCAGTTCATCCGCAACAGCAACGGCCTGACAGGCGGTTTGCGGACCCTCGCCGCCGTTCCGGAGGTTTCGTATCTGCTCGGCTTCTCTCCGTCCGCCAAGCCCGATGGCAAATATCACAAGCTCAAAGTGACCATCGCCAGACCGGGCGGCTATCAGGTGAGTGCCCGCCCCGGCTATTTCGCCAGCCTCCCGTCGCAGCAGGCCGAAACCGCCCAGCAGCGCATCAATCGCGTGGTCGGCTCCGGCCAGTTACTCGACCAGGTCCCGGCCACCGTCAAAGTCGGTGCCGTGGATCGCAAAGATGGCCGCTACACGATTCAGGTGAACATCACCCTGGACGCCAAACGCTTGCCCTTCTCCGCCAAGAACGGCAGAAGCCTGCAGGAGCTGACTTTCGTAACCGTGCTGGAAGACGCAGCCGGCCATTACCTGCAGGGTAAGCAAGCCGTGATGGACATGGCCCTGACTGCGGTCTACCGACACGTTTTGGAAGTCGTGACACAGCGTCAAGATAGGCGTCGGCACGAGTGCGCGCGCCACGCAATCGCCTCGAAGCCTGTGAAAAGGCGCGCTAGCCCGTCAGGCTGCCGTCAGCAGCACCGGCTCTCTCTTGGTGATCATGAGCGTGTGTTCGTAATGCGCCGACAGGCTGCCGTCGGTGGTCGAGATGGTCCACTTATCCGCTTGCAACCGCGACCGCCCGCTGCCGGCCGCGATAATGGGCTCGATAGTAATGACGAAGCCATCGGTGAGCCGCGCGCCATATCGCGGATTGTGATAGTTCGGCACCGAAGGCTCCTCGTGGATGGTCCGGCCCACACCGTGCCCGCAAAGTTCGCGGATGACGCTGAACCCGCAGCGGCGCACTTCCTTTTCCACCGCGCGCCCGATCTCGTTGACGCGATTTCCCGCCCGCGCCACCTTCAACGCTTCGCGAAATGCTGTCTCGGCGCAGCGAGCCAGTGCCTCCGCTTCGTCCGAAACCTGGCCCACCCGAACCGTGATCGCCGCGTCGGCCACGAAGCCGTCCTTTTCCGCTGTGACGTCCAGCTTCACCAGGTCGCCCGCCTCGACGATGCGCCTGCCCGGAATCCCGTGGATCGCCTCGTCGTTGACGCTGATGCACGCCGTCCCCGGAAAGCCGTACACTTTCGGCGGCGACGACTCCGCCCCGTATTGCGCCAGTGTCACCGCGCCCACCCGGTCGATCTCCGCAGTGCTGATACCAGGACGCACCGCGCTAGCCATCGCATCCAGCGCCGCCCGCACGATCTTTCCGATCGCCCGCAGCTTCTCCAGTTCCGTTCGCTACTTTACCGACATGTATGTCCCCTCTTAGTGTAGTGTGACATGTGGGCCAGCGTATACGCGTCTGGCGGTCAGGGCTGGGATTACGGCGGATTCGGGGCAAGCTAAAGCATGCCCCACCACGGCACGGATCGACGCGTTTGGT
>JBKQIF010000173.1:0-23451 GCA_052148435.1 Bryobacteraceae bacterium | reverse complement strand
GCCCGCCTGCATAGAGGGTAGGTCTCCACTACAAGCGCTCACGAAAATGTTTTGCTCACAGCGCAGGGCTTGCCTCGACCATCTGCTCGAATTTAGTGTGAAACTCGGCCCAACTGCGAAGGTTAGGTTAGAACAGCGCGCCGGGTTACACCCGAACATGGGCAGACCCGCCCACGGCGCACTATGAAATCGGACGCGGGGCTTTGGCAGCCAGGTTCAGGGCCTTTCGGGCAGTCGTGCTGAGGGGTACGCTTTCGAGCCGGCCCGGGTCCATCCAGGCAAACGCGCCTCGCGCCGCCGGGGGCTTTGGGGCTTTGGCCCGCGCCACCGTGATCCGGTATCGATGGTGCGTGATGGAATGACGAAACTCTCCCAAGACAGCGCCCACGCGAGCTCCGGGGAGTTGTTCGAGGGAAGGCAGGTCCCAGAAGCCGGCCATGCGGCCAAGGGAAACCTCCCGGCGGCGCAGCAAAACCCGCCCGGCGCGCTCGACAATCAATAAGGAGGCGCGCACTTCCACCGGCTCGACGCGGCGCAGTTTCACGGGTAACTGCCCGGTGGTACCGGCCTGCCTCGCCTGGCAGCCGGTCGCGATTGGGCACGCGCCGCAAAGCGGGTTGCGCGGCAGGCATAGGGTGGCGCCCAACTCCATGAGAGCCTGGTTAAAACCGCCCGGATCGCGGCGTACCAACCAGGCTTGCGCGGTTTCGCCGAAGCGGCGCCGGGTGGCGGGGGCGCCAATGTCGCCGGCGTCGTTCGAGACCCGCGACACCACCCGAAGCACATTGCCGTCCACCACGGCGTGCGGCCGGCCAAAGGCGATGCTGGCAATGGCCGCGGCGGTATAATCTCCGATTCCGGGAAGGGCTCCGAGCTCCTCGATTTCTTCGGGAAATCGGCCGGCCGCGGCCACCTGGCGGGCGGCCCGCCGCAGGTTGCGGGCACGCGAATAATAGCCCAGCCCGCTCCAGATCGCCAGCACGTCCGCTTCGCGGGCCGCGGCCAACGCCTCCACCCTGGGATACCGTTCCAGAAACCGCCGGTAATAGGGGATTACCGCCTGGGCGCGAGTCTGCTGCAGCATGATCTCCGAGACCCAGATGCGATAAGGATCGCTGGTACTGCGCCAGGGCAGATCGCGGTGAGCCTTTCGGTACCACGCCAGCAACAATCGGCCGATACCGTTGAATTGGGCCGCCGATGAACGCCGATAAACGCCGATAACTCCCTTGATTTCTTTATCCGCGTTCATCCGTGTTCATCGGCGGCTATATTTCTTCCGCTCACTCGATGACACGCAGCCACTCGGCCACCACCGCGAAATCCTCCGGGCCTACATCCCAGGCTTCAAATTCGGGATTCAGAGGTTCCAGCCGGATGCGTTCGTGCCGCCATTGGTCTTCGCCCACCGCGACCTTGGTGCTGGTGTACTTCTTGACGGTGTACCGTGCGGTCTCATCGGTCACGCCAAACCGCTGGATCAGCAGGATCTTGTTCTGCCGCGAACCGGCCGGATGCAAGCGGAACAGGTTGAGGCTGCCATCGGGAAGGCGCGGCTCCATCGACCGGCCGACCACGTGGGCCACAAACAGGTCGGCCGCCAGGCGCAAGCCTTCGGGAGCCCGCACCCAGTCCTCTTCGGCCGCTTCCATCTCTTCTCCCAGGCGGCCCGCCGCGGCGCGCAGGCTGTAAAGAGGGAGATGGGTGACAAAGCGGCCGACATTGAGCGGCTCGACGTGCTCTTCATAAAGATGGTCGAGCACGCGGGTGAAGGAATCCACCGCAACCTGGCGCCGGTCGGAAACGCGTAAGACATTGGAAAGACAATCTTCCAGAGATTCGAGCCAAGCCGCGCCGCCCAGCCTGGCCGCTTCCTTACGCATATCGCTCTCCAGCAGAGGCAGCAGGCTGGGATAGAAGCCGGGAATCCGGCCATCTTCGGAGGGCGCGCTGGAATCGGCTTGTGATTCAATTACTTGCGAAGAACACCAGGGGCTGAAATCCTGCCGCAGGCGAATCCAGAGGCGATCGCTGGCGGGGTCGAGCAGCAGCACGCCGAGGTTGCCCGCAGGCTGCAAGGGGCAGGCTAATTCCAAGACGACGTACTCGCCGAGGCGCCGGCCCGTGAGACTTCGACCGGCGATGGGCACGAGCGTGGGCATGGGCGGTGGGGCGGTTACTCGCAATAGCGAAACCGACTTATTCCTATCCTTTTATAACTGTTTATCGGCCAAAATGCCAATTCCGACAGGTCGATGCTGTAAAGAAATAGGGCCACGGATTAACACAGATAAACACGGATAAAGAAAGCAAAGGATTTATCTGTGTTTATCTGTGTTCATCCGTGGCTAGAGCTTGATTTTTTCACAGCTTCAAGGCATTGAAAAAGCAGCCGATCTGGGATAATAGGAAATCCTCATGTTCTCTCTCGCCCCAGGCGAGCCTGGCCGCTGCCGGCTCCGGAGATCCGGGTCTCTTGGAGCGGCGAGTCTACCTAAGACAGCGCATAGCCCTTGTAACTTAGGTTTTGTAACCTACCGAGCCAACCGGACGCCTATCCAGACGAAGTTCGATGCGCTTTGGCATACCGGTGTTCAAGCCGGTGTCCGATGTTGGTAGATTTCGAGCTGATCGCGCGCGCCCAGCAGGGTGACGCGGCGGCATTTAACGAAATCGTTTCGGTTTATCGCAAGCGCATTCTGGGGACGATCACGCGATTGATCGCCCGGACTGAGGATGTCGAGGACGTCGCGCAGGAAGTTTTTGTGCGGCTTTATTTTTCCCTCGATCAATTGCGGACGCCCAAGGTTTTCGAACCGTGGTTGTACCGCCTGACGGTGAACGCCGCGTATGATTATTTGCGTAAGCAGCGGCGCCGCCATGAGTTCCGCATGTCGGACTTGTCGGAACAGCAGGTCATGCTGGCCGATGCGGCCGCGGGCGGTAAGGCGGACCAGGAGGAGCAGCAGAAGAAGCGCATCCGGGAAGCGGTGGATTCAATGCTCGGCGCGGTTTCGGAAGCGGACCGTATCCTGCTCATGCTAAAAGAGGTGGAAGGGCTTTCGTTGAAAGAACTTGAAAAGATTTACAAGGTCAACGAAAATGCTCTTAAGGTGCGGTTGTTTCGCGCCCGGCAACGGGTCTTGAAGGCGTTCGACGCGAATGTGCAGGGTCAGGCAGGCTGAAAGGCCGGTCTGGGGTTTGAATGGGAAGCCAAGAAGGGAATCGAATATGTACCCCGGGGACCATGGCAATCACGAGGAAGAGCTGGACGCCCTGTTTCAGGCGTACCGCAAGGCTTGTCCGGATCGCGAGCCTGGCGTGAACTTCATGCCGGGAGTATGGCAACGGATCGAAGCGCAGCAGCGCAACACGTTTTCTTTCCTCCGCATGGAGCGAGTATTCGTGACCGTCGCGGCTGCCGCCACTTTAGCTTTGGGTGTCTACCTCTATCTGCCGCAGAACTCCAGCGCCCGCGCCGGCGCCTACCAACAAAACTATCTGGAAGCTCTGGCGGATGCCAATTCCGTGGAAACTCCCGATATCGTCGGTCCGCTGCGCCTGGATTTGCGTCGGGACTCGAACCAGCCGGGCCGGTAAGCCGATCCATGCCGAAATCCAGGCTTTCCGCCTTCGTCTATCTGTTCCTGGTGTTCGCGGGCGGTGCCGCCGTGGGCGCTTTGGGATATCGGCTCTATACGGTGCAGGTGTCTGGCGGGGGTCCGGGCAGCGTCCGAAAATCCAGCGCCCCCGATCCCGAGGACGTGCGGAAGCACCTGGTGGCTGAGATGAAGGAGCGGGTGAAGCTGGATGCCGGCCAACTTGCCCGTTACAACCAGATCCTCGACGCTACCCGCGAAGACTTCCACGCCCTGCACGACCGCATGAATGCCGAGGGGCGCGCCATCCATGACCGGCAAGTGGCCCAAGTCGAAGCCTTGCTCCGTCCGGACCAACTGGCGGTCTACAAACAGGTGCTGGCCGAACACGAAGCGGCCCGCCAGCGGCGCATGCAGCAAGAGCGCGGCAATCCGCCGCCACTCCGTCCCGATTTCAAGAAGTAAGAAAGCGATCGGCGGCTCGGCTAACCCGCCAGGGCGGGTTTGGCCGCCGCTATGCTACCGGCTGCGCCTTCTTGGCGCCACGGGTGGCTTTGTACTTCCTCTCGAAGCGGTCCACTCGGCCGGCGGTATCGATCAGCTTTTGCTTCCCGGTGAAGAAGGGATGGCAGGACGAGCAGATTTCGACGCGGATATCGCCTTTGTGCGTGGAGCGGGTTTTGAAGGTATGCCCACAGGCGCAAATGACGTTCAATTCGTTGTAAGCGGGGTGAATACCGGCCTTCATGGCGTTACTTGAGGAATCCTTTCGAGATTTTCAGTATAGCAAAAACATTAAACCCCCGTGCTCCCAATGGAACACGGGGGTTCAGGTAGCCCGGTTAAAACCTGAGGCTTAAAGCTGACCGCAAAAGGCAGCCGGTCCACAGGAACTTGACCCCGCCACTGAAGCGGGAATCGGCTACGTTAGAGGCTCGACTTTAACAGTCGGCCACCTCCTGCGGTCGTTGATTACTACATTTCATGTTTGCTGGACCACCTCCTTCCTCAGTGATAATCACATCCTCGCATGACACCCCGAAAGTTGTCAATATGGTTTCTCATATAAAGTGGCGTTAATTCGTTTTAGCCCAATATGTAGTATTAAGGTTGCACCATCGTCCGGCCTGACCCGATCACTCGGTCCCGCGGCCATGGGATGGTCCGCGCCCTTCACCGTTTATCCGCGGCCGCGGCCTCGCGTCTTCGCGCCAGCAGTTCGAACCATGCCGCGAAGCCGGCCCCGGATTTGCTCGAAGTTTCCAGAACCTCCACGCCCGGGCGGATCTCGCGAATGTTGCGCAGGGCCGTGTCGCGGTCGAATTCGCAGGCCGCGGCCAGATCGATCTTGGCGATTACCGCCACGTCGGCCGAGTTGAACATGGCGGGATACTTGAGCGGCTTGTCTTCGCCTTCGGTTACCGACAGGATGGCCACGCGCAGGGCCTCGCCCAGATCGTAACTGGCCGGGCAGACCAGGTTGCCGACGTTCTCGATGAACAGGTAATCCAGTCGATCGAGCGCCCAGCCTTCCAGGTGCCGGCCGATCATGTCGGCTTCCAGGTGGCAGCAGCCGTGAGTTTGGATCTGCCGTACGGGCGCGCCGGACGCCGCCAGGCGGCGCGCGTCGTTGTCGGTTTCGAGGTCGCCTACCAGCGCCGCCACGCGCTCGCCCCGATGGCGCAGTTCCCGCAAAGTGCGCTCCAGGAACGCCGTCTTTCCGGCTCCTGGGCTCGATACCAGGTTCACCGCCAGCAGGCCGGCGGCGCCAAACCGCGCCCGCAGATCAGCCGCCAGCAGGTCGTTCTTTTTCAGAATCCCCTGGCGCAACTCCACTATGCGCGTCGTCACCGTCTTCCTCTACCTCCAAGGATACTATCTCCAGTTCCCGCCCCTTCAGGACTTCCAGGCTAAGCGTGCCGCAACGAGGGCAGCGAAAGCTCTGCGCCCCATCGAGCGCCACGTCATCGCCGCAAGGCCGGCAGCGGACGGTCACCGGAACGCGCTCGATGACGAGATCGGAGCCCGCCAGCACGGTTCCTTGGGTCGCCAGGCCCCAGCAAAACTGCAGCGGATCTTCCATGATTCCGCTCAACACTCCCACCCGCAGCAGCACGGAATTGACCTTCGCCACCTTCTGTCCGGCCAGCGCCTCGGTCGCCGACGAGACCACGGAGTAAACGATGGAAAGCTCGTGCACGCGGCTGCCCTGCACCATCTTAGTACGTGGGACAGACGATGGTTTCTTTGTCGTCTGTCATGCCTCCGCAAGAGACGACCCCTGACAGACGACGAAAGGCGATCGTCTGTCCCACAAACCTCTTGACATCCGCACCTTTTAGTACTAATTATTTAGTATGAGACGCCGCAGCACCACCCTCACCGGCCAGGAACTGGAAATCATGAAGATCGTCTGGGCCAGCGACCGCGTTACCGTACGCGATGTCTACGAGACCCTGCTGGAGCGGCGCAAGGTGGCGTACACCACTGTGATGACCATGATGAACATCCTGGAACATAAGAAGTATCTCAAGAAAACCCAGGTCGAGCGCGCCTATGTGTACCGCCCCGCGCAGCCGCAGGGCCAGGTGATCGGCGCCATGGTGCGGGATTTCGTAAATCGGGTATTCAACGGGTCGGCCGAGCCTCTGTTGGTACATCTTGTCGAGGAGCACGACCTGTCGGCCGCCGACCTGGAAGAGATCGCCCGGCTCAGGAGGAAGTCATGACCTCGCTTCTCTGGGACAATTTCTGCGCCTACAGCTTGCAAATCGCCTTACTGGTGGGTGTGGCCGCGGCTGTGCCCGCGCTGTTTCGCCTGCGCGCGCCCAATGCGCGCCTTGCCTATTGGTATGCGCTGCTAGGGGCGTGCGCGTTGTTGCCCCTGGTGCGCGCGTGGCAGCCGCAGGCGATCGCCGCGAGTGTCCAGGTAGCCACGGTGATTACCCGCGTCACTACAGCGGTTCCGGCCGCTCGTCCCATTCCGTGGAGGGAGCTGGCGCTGGCGGCGGTAGCCTTGGGCGCGGCCGGACGCCTGGCGTGGCTCGCGGCCGGCTTCAGCAGGCTGCGCCGTTACCGCCGCGCGGCCGCTCCCCTGGAGCCGGGTTGCGCCTGGTCCACCGAAGCCGAGCTGCTCCTCTCCGGGTGCGTTGCCGGTCCTGTCACTTTCGGCTGGCGAAAGCCTGTCATCTTATTGCCCGCTCGTTTCCCGGAATTGGCCGCCGACATGCAAGACGCAATCCTATGCCACGAGATCCTCCACGTACGCCGCGGCGACTGGCTCTTTGTGATCGCCGAAGAGCTGGTGCGCGCCGTCTTCTGGTTCCACCCCGCCATCTGGTGGGTGTTGGCCGAGATTCAACTGGCCCGTGAGCAGGCGGTGGACCGCGAAGTGCTCGAAATGACACGCTCGCGCGATCCTTATATCGACGCGCTGCTTGCCATGGCCGGCGCGACTCCCGAACTGGAACTTTCGCCGGCGCCGCTGTTCCTGCGCAAGCGCCATTTGAAGCAAAGGGTAATGGGCATTCTCAAGGAGGCGAATATGTCGAAACCGCTCACCGCCGGCTTGCTGGCGGCCGGACTTGCAACCATGGCCGCCGCTTGCTGGCTCGTTTCCGGCGCCATCCCATTGGCGGCCGCGCCACAAACCGTGTTCGACGGGCCCGGCGTCAGCGTCGATACCGGAGGCGCCGACCTCCTCCACCGCGGCGGCGTGGCCTATCCGCCCGCCGCCCAGGCCAAGGGCATCGAGGGCACCGTGGCCGTCCAGGTGACCATCGATTCTAACGGCGAAGTCACCGACGCCAGCGTACTCGGCGGTCCGGACGAGTTGCGCCGCACCGTGCAGCAATCCGTGTTGACCTGGCACTTCACCAGCGCTTCGGCCAATTCCAAGCGCCAGGTGAGCGTCACGTTCGGGCTGCCCACGGCGCAAACCGAGCCATCGGGCGCGCCTCACCTTGCCGGTGTGTTCAGGGTCGGAAACGCCCGGCAGGGAGTGTTCGCCGGCTCCATTTCCGCCCCACAGTCCGCGACGTCCCCGAACTCCAGCCACGTCATCGAATCCATCCAGATCTCTGGCCTGTCGGAGGACGCCACGGCGGAACTCCTGGCGCGCCTGCCGGTAAAGGTCGGCGACGACTTCACGGAAGTGGCTCCGAAAATCTTCGCCGCGATACACGATTTCGACAAGCATTTGACAGCCACGCTGCTGCCGACCCAGTCCGGAAATGCGCAATTGAATATCGCGCCGCCCCAGGCCGCGAGCGCCGAAGTTGCCGCCACCGGCCCCACCAAGATCCGCGTCGGCGGCAACGTACAGGCCAGCAACCTGATCACGCAGGTTCGCCCGGTCTATCCTCCGGCGGCGAAAGCGGCCGGAATTCAGGGCGTGGTCAAACTGCAGGCTACCATCGGCCCCGACGGCAAAGTCGCGGACCTGAAAGTTCTCAGCGGCGATCCCCTGCTGGCGCAGGCAGCCCTGGACGCAGTGAAGGATTGGGTCTACCGGCCCACTTTACTGAATGGAAATCCGGTTACGGTGGAAACCGCAATCGACGTCAATTTCACCCTGTCCCAGTAAAGGAGAAGCCGATATGGGAAAAGCCAAACCGAGCCGCGACCACAGAAGCGCAGGCGTAAACGCCTACTCCACCAAGACTCCAATGCACTTGCCGGCCTCGTGGAGTAGGCCTTCGGCCTGCGATTCGATTTTTTCACGGCTCCAAAGGGAGCGGTGCTTTCGTGGATACGTGTTTGCATTTTTGCTGGCGATCGCGCTGGCCGTAGCCGCAGCCCAGACGGCCCCGGACTCCGCCGGCGTGACGGTCGAGACCGGTGGCGCGCCGCTGCTGCACCGCAGCCCGGTACGCTATCCCGAATCCGCCGTGGCTGCGCACGTCGAAGGCACGGTGGTGGTCTCCGTGCGGCTCGACGGCAACGGCGAAGCGGTCGATGCCAGTTCCGTCAGTGGACCGGAAGAGCTCCGCGGCGCCGTCTTACAATCGGTCCTCAACTGGCACTTCGCCCGGGCCGCGGCGAATTCGACGCGGCAGGTGAGCGTGACCTTCCAGGCGGCAGCGGCAAAGAAGCCCGGCCAAGTCCCCTCGGACATAGCGCCGCCGGTGAAGGAACCGCAAACCGTCACCCTGAGCGTCTACGGCCTGTCCGACGCGGCGCGCGCCGAGTTGCTTTCGCGCCTGCCGGTCCGGGAAGGCGATACTATCACCACCCAAGACCAGTTGCAGAAGCTGATGGCCGCCATCCACGCTTTCGATGAGCATCTGCGGACCTCGGTATCGACCGGCGCATCGGGTGGAATGAAGGTGAGCATCGCCGCGCCCGGCTCCTCTCCATCCGCGACTTCCGCCTGGTTCACGGGACCAACGGCTCCTGCCACTGGCGAAACCTTCGCGCCTCCTCCCGGCACCATCACCGTAAAAGGCGAGGTGGAAGCCGCCAACCTCATCGCCAAAGTGACGCCGGTCTATCCAACTCTGGCCAAGCAGGCACAAATTTCGGGCACGGTGACTCTTACCGCTTTCATCGGCGCCGATGGCAAGGTACAGAACCTGAGCGTAGTCAGCGGTCACCCGTTGCTGGTTCAGGCGGCTCTCGACGCCGTCAAACAGTGGGTCTATAAGCCGACCCTGTTGAACGGGCTTCCAACGCCGGTGATCACCACCATCGTGGTGAACTTCACTCTGGCTCAGTAGCGCCGGCAATCTTTGTCGCTTCCCCCGACGCTGTGTCCCACCCACCAGCGGCCAACCCCAGTTTGAAATAGTCACGGTCTACGATCGTTGGCAGCCGCTGTACGGCCAGGGCCCGCTGCTCAGGCGGCAGAGATTTCCATCCAAAAAGCCGCGCTCCGAAACGAAGGGAGCGGATCCACGCGGCCCCGCCGCCGAGGCGCTATTGCCAGCCGCCTCCCAAGGCCCGATAGAGATCGACGAAGGAGAGCAATTCCTGCAGGCGCAACTGGGCCAGGGCGAGTTGTCCCTGGAACAGGTCGCGCTCGGCGCTGAGCACCTGCAAGTAACTGTCGGCGCCGCGCTGGTAGCGCAGGGTCGAAAGGCGCGTGGTCTCGGTTAGCGCCTGCACCAGAAGGTCCTGCTGGCCGCGCTGGGCGCGCGTGCGGTCGTAGCGGATCAACGCATCCGACACTTCGCGGAATCCGTTGTAGATGGCCTTTTGATAGGCGATCAGCATTTCGCGCTTCTGCGCTTCCGAGAGGCGAACGGCCACGCGAACCTGGCCGGCGGTGAAGATGGGCAGGAGCGCGTCGGGAGACAGGGTCCAATAGGCCGCCGGACCGGTGAACAACTGGGTGAGCGCCCGGCTCTGCCCGCCCAGAAGGCCGGTAAGCGTAATCTGCGGGAAGTAGTACGCCTTCGCCACGCCGATCTGGGCATTGGCGGAAATCAGATTCTGCTCGGCCGCGCGGATGTCGGGCCGGCGGTCGATCAGCGAAGACGGCAATCCGGCCGGAAGCTCGGGCGGCAGGACGAAGCTCTCGATCGGCTTGCCCCGCGCGATATCGCCGGGCAGCTTTCCCACGAGGAGGTTCAAGGCATTTTCCACCGGTCCGATGTCGCTCTCCACACTCGCGATCCGCACCGTGGCGAGATAGAGAAACTGTTCCGCCTGGTGGACATCGAGGCCAGTGGCGGCGCCGTGGTCGTGGCGCAGGGTGATCAGCTTCAGGTTGCGATCGGCGATGTCGCGCGTATTGCGGGCGATCTGGAGTTCCCAATCGCGCTCGCGCAGGGTGAAGTAGTTGCCGGCCACGTCGCCGATAAGCGACACGGTGACGCCGCGCCGGGCTTCTTCCGTGGCCAGGTATTGGGCGCGCGCGGATTCCTTCAACCGGCGGATGCGGCCCCACAGATCCAGCTCCCAGGAGAGCGCCAGACCGGTCTGGGTGTAGGTGGCTTCGGTCGGCGTGCCGGGCGCGCCCTGTAAGCTGGAGCCGATGGTGGAGTACCGCACCGTGCCCGCCTGTTCGTCGGCGTAGACGAACGGATACTGATTGGCGCCGGCGATGCGATAGCGGGCGCGGGCTTCCTCCACCCGCTCGGAAGCCATCGCAAGGTCGAAATTATGCGCCAGCGCGGCGGCGATGAGTTGCTTCAAAGCCTCGTCGGGGAACAGGTCCGGCCACTTGGTGTCGGCCAGCGACGCCTGGCTTGGCGCCGGGCCGCCGCGGTATTGGCCGGGCGCTGGCACCGAGGGCCGTTTGTAGTTGGGGCCCACGGTGCAGGCGGAGAGAAGCACGGTCAGTGTGCAGAGCAGAACGGGTGGCACAGGCTTTAGCCTGTGAGCTTGCGGCATGGCTCTCATTGCGCCTCCGCCACCGGCTCGATGCCCGGCTTCGGCTTGCGCGCGGCGATTCCCTGAATCACCGCGAAGAGCACCGGCACGATGAAGATGGCCAGCAAGGTCGCCGCGTTCATGCCGCCGAAAACCGCGGTGCCCAGCGAGCGCCGGGAAGCGGCGCCGGCCCCGTGCGCCATCAGCAGGGGCGTAACTCCCAGGATGAAGGCGAACGATGTCATCAGAATGGGGCGCAGGCGGAGACGCGCGGCTTCGAGCGCGGCCTCCCGGATGGAGTGCCCGGCCTCGTAGCGGGTACGTGCGAATTCCACGATCAGGATGGCGTTCTTGGCCGCCAGGCCGATCAGCGTGACGATGCCGATCTGGGTATAGATGTCATAGGGATAGCCGCGAATCCAGACGGCGAACAGCGCTCCGAACAGACCGAGCGGCAGCGCCAACAGGACGGCGAACGGTATCGACCAGCTCTCGTACAGGGCGGCCAGAAACAGGAAGACCAGCACGGCGGCGAAACCGAAGATGAAGCTCTCGTGACCCTGCGCCTCTTTTTCCTGGTAGGTGGTCCCGGTCCATTCGTAGCTGAAGCCGGCGGGGAGGCTGGATGCGGCCACTTCCTCCATGGCTTGGACCGCCTGGCCGCTGCTGTAGCCGGGGGCGGGAGTGCCAATCAACTGCACCGCCCGGTTCCGGTTGTAGCGATAGATCACCTCGGGCCCGGATGTGGCCGTGACGGTGGAAAGGGTGCCCAGCGGGACCATGTCGCCGCCGCTGGTGCGGACGTAGAAGCGGTTGATGTCGCGAGGCTCGGTACGGAATTCCGGCTCGGCCTGAACCATCACCTGCCAGGTGCGTCCAAACACGTTGAAGTCGTTCACGTAGAGCCCGCCGAGGAACGTCTGCAAGGCGTCGTACGCGTCGGTGACGGGAATGCCCAGGGTCTGGACCTTATCGAGGTCGAGATCCACTTTGTAGGACGGGACATTGGAGCGGAAGGTGTTGACCACGTTTCCAATCTCGGGCCGTTCGCGGGCGGCTTGGGCCGTCGCGTCGGCCACCTGCGCCAGATCTTCGACGCCCACGCCGGTACGGTCCTCGAGCATGAACTGGAATCCTCCGGTGGTGCTCAGTCCCTGGATGGGAGGCTGGCCGAAGGCGTTGGTGACGGCTTCCGGCACCCGCGCCGTGGCCCGCTGAATGTTGGCGATAATGCCGCGAAAATCCAGGTCCGGAGTGGTGCGCTCGTCCCACGGTTTCAGACGGGTGATCACGGTGGCGACATTCGAGCTGGAGGTGCGGGTGGAGATGTCGATGCCGCCTAGAGTAAAGGTGCCCGATACGCCCGGGATTTTGCCGACGATCTCTTCCACCTTGCGGGTTGCCGCATCGGCGCGGTCCATGGACGCGGCGTCGGGCAGGCGGACGGTAACGTAGATGGTGCCCTGATCTTCGTCGGGAAGAAAGCTGGTGGGAAGCTGGCGGAACAGCCAGCCGGCCGCGAACCAGAAGCAGAATAGCCCCAGCATTGCCAGCGCCGATTTGCGAATGAGCGCGCCCACGCCTTTCAGGTAACGGCCGCGGGTCCACTCAAATACGCGGTCGAACCCGTTGAAGAAGCGCCCCAGCGGGCCGCGACTCTGCATCTTCGGCCGCAGCAGGATGGCGCTCAGGGCGGGGCTCAACGACAGCGCGTTGAAAGCCGAGATCAGCACGGACACCGCGATGGTGAGGGCGAACTGCTTGTAGATCTGTCCGCTGATGCCGCCCAGGAAGGCCACCGGGATGAATGCCGCCGACAGGATGCAAGCGATGGCTACCACCGGAGCGGACACTTCCTCCATGGCCCGGATGGCGGCCGCGCGCGGCGTCGAGCCTTCGTCGATGTGACGCTGCGCCGCCTCCACCACCACAATGGCGTCGTCCACCACAATACCGATAGCCAGCACCAGCCCGAACAGGCTGGTCATGTTGATCGAAAATCCCAGCAGCGGAAACAAAGCGAAGGTGCCCACGATCGCCACCGGCACGGTGAGCAGCGGGATCAGCGTGGCGCGCCAGTTCTGAAGGAACAGGAAGACCACGATTATCACCAGCCCGGTAGCTTCGAATAACGTCATCATCACTTCGTGAATGGACGAGCGGACAAATACGGAGGAATCGTACGGGATGACGTAGTCCAGACCCGGGGGAAAAGTTTGCTTGGCTTTTTGGCAGAACTGGCGGATTCGGTCGGCGGTGGCGACCGCGTTGGCGCCGGGCGAGAGGTAGATGATGAGGTTGCCCGAGGGGGCGCCGTTGACGCGGCTGAAACCGCTGTAGCTGGCGGCTCCGAGTTCCACCCGGCCGATGTCGCGGATGCGCAGCAGACCGCCGTCCGGACGCGCGCGCAAAATGATGT
This sequence comes from Bryobacteraceae bacterium, assembly GCA_052148435.1. Lineage (GTDB taxonomy): Bacteria > Acidobacteriota > Terriglobia > Bryobacterales > Bryobacteraceae > JBEKYD01. The sequence continues at coordinate 10,119 of JBKQIF010000173.1, read as the reverse complement.
CCCCGAATTCCGAGGCGGTCACGAGGCGCCCCTGGGCGCTGACCGAATACTGGAACGCGGTGCCGGTGGGCGAAGGCGGCTGGCCGATCGATCCGGCGGGATTCTGCCGGTTCTGCGCCCCAATGGCGTTGTTGATGTCGCTGGCAGTGACTCCCAATTGCGCCATCCGGTCCGGGTTCACCCAGATGCGCATGGAGTAGATCTGGGCGGCGCCGAGCCGCGCCTCGCCCACCCCTTCGACGCTGGCCAACTGATTCAACAGGTTGATCTGCGCGTAGTTGGCGAGGAACAGCGAGTCGTAGCGGTTGTCCGGAGAAATCAGGCTGACGCTGGTGAGGAAAGCGGTCGAGACCTTCTTGACCACCACGCCCTGGCGCTGCACATCGAGTGGCAGCCGCGGCATGGCGATATTCACGCGGTTCTGCGTTTGCACCGTGGCGATGTCCGGATCGGTGCCGAGCTTGAAGGTCACGCTGATGGAGACACTGCCATCGTTGGCGCTGTTGGACATAAAGTAGATCATGCCGTCCAGGGCGAACAACTGTTCTTCGATAGGCTGGGCTACGGTCTTCTCGATATCCTGCGCATTGCCGCCCAGATAGCTGGTGCTGATCTGCACCACCGGCGGGACCACCTCGGGGTAACTGGCCACGGGAAGACTGGGGATGGCGACAGCGCCCAGGATAACGATCACGATGGCGATCACCATCGCGAAAACGGGATGATCGATAAAGAACCGCGCCATGGTCAGTTCCCCGCCATCCGCCCGGTAGCCGGCGCCGATTCAGTGGCGCGATACGGCTGCGGCTGGACCTTGCTCCCCGCTCTCACCTTCTGCTGGCCTTCGACGACGACGCGGTCTCCAGGCTTCAAGCCCCGTTCGACGATCCAGGAGTTGCCCACCCGGTCGCCAGTGGTCACCGGCTTCACTTCGACCTTGTCACCCGGTCCGACGGTGAAGACCGTCATCACGCTTTGCAACTGCTGGATGGCTTTCTGTGGGATCAAAATGGCGTTCCTGCGCTCGGCTACCTGCACCCGGACGCGGCCGAACTGTCCCGGAAGCATGGTGTGCCGGGGGTTGGGGAAACGGGCCTGCAACTCCAGGGTCGCGGTCTTAGGGTCCACCTGGTTGAGCGAATTCTCGATGTGGCCGATGGAAGGGAATTCGGACCCATCGGCGAGAATCAAGGTGAGCGGCAACGCCGCGCCCGGTAGTCCGCCCTGGCGGGTCCACGCCAGATATTCGGGTTCCGTAACCTTGAAGCGGACCCAGATCGGGTCGAGCGGCACGATGGTGGTGAGCGGCTGGGCCGAGGTAGGTGTCACCAGGCCGCCCACCGGAATCAGGGTATCGCCGATGCGGCCGCCGATGGGCGCGAGGATGGTGCCGTATTGAAGGTTCAGCTCCGCGGCGTTCAGGGCGGCCTGTTGCGCTTCCACCTTCGCCTGCATGGAGGCGATCTGGGTGCGCGTGGAGAGGCTGGCCTGCTCCACGGTGGCTTTCAAGGCGTCCACGTTCGCCTGGTTGGCTTTCAGCGCGGCGGCAGCGGCGTCCAGGTCCTGTTTGGAAGCGGCGTCGGCCTCGACCAGCGGAGCGAGACGGTCGACGTCCTGTTGGGCCTTGACCAGGTTTGCCTCCGCCGAGGCCAAGGTGGCCTGCGCTTGGAGCGTGGTGACCTGTTTGCGGGCGAACTCCAGATCGGCTTCGCTCTGGTGGAGGTTCCCTTTGGCCTGCTGCACGGCGGCATCGTACGGGCGAAGATCGAGCACGTACAGCGTTTGACCGGCCGCTACCTCGGCGCCCGGGCGAAAGTTCCACTTTTCGATGTAGCCTTCCACGTGACCGCGGACCTCGACCATATCGCGGGCATAGGTTTGCGCCGCGAATTCCGAAAAGATGGGGACGTCGGCGGCGGTGGCCTCCATCACGACAACGGCTGGAGGCGGCGTTTGAGCCGGGCCGGTCTTTTGGCCCGATGCCGCGCATCCGGCTAGCACAATCGCCGCAAGCAAGCCGAAAGCACCCGCGGCTTGCAAAAGAATCTTCGAGTGTTTGTTTCTGGATGACATTAACTTTTTCTTGAGAAGAAGGGCAGCCAGGCGGTCGCCGCCGCTTTCGTACTCCCTCGCCACGGTCAGGGCAAGGTGCATGAGATTACAACCTGATTATCTTAAGCTTGCGCGGATGAAGTCAAACCAGGGAGCCGCGCACGTTCAGCCGGCGCCACAAAAAGCTCGACGGGCAAATGTGGCGCACGCAGACCCGCGCACGGCCTCGCACCTACTTCATCGGAATCGTAAGTGGTTCAAGTTCGTGCTGAACCGTTTCTTCACCTGCTCCGGCGTCAGCACCGCGGCGGCCAAAGTCATTCCGTTGGCCGTCTGCCGGGCCGGATAATCGGCCGGCGCCGGCCGCGGCCGAATCCCCTGGTTCCCCGCCCAAACGGTGGCGGCTACCACGACAATCGTCGAAATTACGCCACCGCGCAGAGACATCCGGGCCTCCCGGTACGATTCTACAACTCCTGAAACCGTAATGGAGCCGGCAGCCATAGACTATCCCCTACGACTACGACGCACTCGGATCCCGCCGGTTTCAGGCTTCGGGCCGCAAGCCGCACGTTCCCGGATGGGAGCCTTCGCGGTCAGAGCCGTGGCTTTGAGTCCAGGGCGTGGTAAGCCGCAAGCGCCTCGTGAAGGCTGTCAAAGATGCGACTTGGACCGATGGCCTCGGTGAGGCGGTGCCGGTCCAGGTCCGGCTTCAGATCCGATTGGACGTGCGCGAAAACCAACTCGACACCGCGGCGGGCCAGGTCTTGCTGAAGCTCCCGCACCACCTGCGCGGCGGTGTAATCCACATTCGTAATCGCTCCGGCATCCACCACGAGCCAGCGCAGGGGCGAAGGCGCAGGCCCGGCAAGGCCGCGAATCTCGTCCGAAAACATTCCGGCATTCGCATAGAAGAGCACGGCGCTAAATCGGTAGACCGCCACCCCCGGCTCGGTTACCGCTCCGCGAACCGCCGGGGTCAGTTGCCAGATGCCCGTCTGGCCCCGAACCAGTACGGCCGTGTGAGGGCGATAGCTGTGGCGCACCACGCGGAGCAGCGACAGCACCATGGCGAGAACGATGCCCTGTTCGACGCCAACCAGCACGACCACGGCGGCGGTCGTGAGCGCCAGTATATATTCGCCGGGGCTTTCCTGGCGGATCGCCCGCAGGCCGCGCAAGTCCGTGAGGCGGATGGCCACCAGAAACACGATGGCGCCCAGCACGCATCGCGGCAGGTACTGAAATGGGCCGGTCAGGAACAGGAGTACCAACGAAACTGCCGCAGCAGCAGCCACGTGCGTCACCTGGCTTTGACCTCCGGAGCGCTCGGCCATGGCCGTTTGGGTGGGACTTCCGTTCACCACGAACGTCCCGCTCAAGGCCGCTGCAGCGTTGGCCGCGGCGAGGCCGGCGAGGTCGGCGTTATCATCCGGCCGCTGATGGTGGCGGAGGGCGTAAATGCGGGCGGTCGCCGCGCTTTGCGCCACGATCATCACCACGCACGATCCGGCCACGGGGATCAATGGCTCTATGTCCTTCCAGCTCACACCGGGCAAGCCCGCATGCGGCAGGCCGCCGGTAACCGGCCCGATGATGCCAATACCATGCCCGGCAAAATCAAAGATGGCGCTGGCTGCTATGGCGCCGGCCACCGCGATCAGTGGGCCGGGCACTCTCGGCGCAAGCCGGTCGAGGGCGAGGACGCCCGCAACCACCACGGCCGAGAGACCGAGAGAGGGCAGCTCAACCCGAGACAGGCTGCCGGCGATTTCAGCCAGTTGCCCGACCGTCCTATGGGAGTGAACCTCCAGGCCCAGCATTGAGCCCAACACCGCGATCCCGACCTGGAACCCCACTCCGGTCAGAAAACCCACCAGTACCGTCCGCGAAAGGAAATCGGCCAGGAAACCCAGCCGGAGCAGCCGCGCCAGCAGAAGCAAAGCCGCGGTCAGCAGGGCCACCATCCCCGCCAGAGCCACGTACCTCGGGCTGGCCACCGGCGCCATGCCGGAAACGCCCCCGGCCAGAATCGCGGCGGTCGCCGAATCGGCGGCCACCACCAGGTACCTTGACGAGCCGAACGCCGCAAACGCGAGAAGGGGCAGGAACAACGTGTACAGTCCGCTGACGGCTGGCATGCCGGCGATGCTGGCATAGCCAAGCGCCTGCGGGATGCTCATCGCCGCCAATTCGATTCCGGCCAGGGAATCGCGGAGGCCATGAGCGGAGCGGAACGGCCGCATGCCGCGAAACAGGCTCGGCCGCCTCTCGTTGTCAGACTTCGAATGATCTCGTGCGTCGGTGTTCACGGACAGCGGTCCCTTAACGCTCGTATTCGTAAGTACAATAACCTATCCGGGCCGAGGCTGTCAGCTTCGGCCTGGAAATGTCGTCGTATACATACGAACGCGAGTACTGAGGGAACCGTTCAGCGCCTTGGCGGCAGAAGGCTTTTTCTGGTCCCGGGGAGAAGGAAATCCGATGCGGGATGCCATTCCGGGATGTCCCGCGGTTTCGGTGGTTCTTCGCTTTTCAGCCGCTGAGACGAGCCCTCGATTCGAATCGCGTCGCAGGCGTAACACACCAAGCCTCCCAGCGCCCAATGCAATACGCCGATCGCGAGGATGACCCTTTCCTGTGTTCGAGAGAGATCCCGGCCAAGAATGTTGATGACCGCGACCACGCCGCAGACTACGCCCACATAGAACCACCAAACCACCCAACGGTGCATCCGCACGTGAACATGCATAAGCCCCTCCTGCTACCAAGACGTCCCGCCATGGCCGCAGGATACTCTGCCCGGGCAAGAATACCGCGACGGTGTACGTATCCGCACGCTGCGGCGCGCTAAGCGCACGGTTTCAGAAATTCGGTCACGTATCGGCGGCAAGCTTTCAGCCGCTCCGGCGTGGCTGACAGCTACTAAGCGCTAAAGGGCCAAACCCGTTCGATGGTCTTGCTCAGCATCCAACGTTTGTCTTCGGCGTCGAGAAACTTCATGTCGTCGCGAACCACTGTCAGGGCCTTGTCGTAGGTGGATTTGGCCTCGATGATGGGCCAGTCCGTGGCCCACATCAAACGCTCGGGGCCGAAGGCGGCATGGAGGCGGCGCACGTGTTCCTGCGCGTCGAGCCAGGGGTAGGCCTGGCGCGAGAGCGACCAGGTGTGGGAGATTTTGACGAACAGGTTGGGATATCGCTGTAAGGCGATCAACTTTTCGAGCTCGCGCGGCTGATCGACGGGACAATCGGCCATGTGATCGATGACCACGGTGAGATCGGGTGTCCGTTCGAGCAACAGCCCTACTTCGGGCATGCGGCCGATGGGCGCCAGCACGGTCATGGGGACCTTCAACTGGTGGCAGCGCTTCCAGAGGGGCGGCATGAGCGGTCCGTGGAACCAATCGCCGGAAGGGTCGCCGGAAGGGCTCAAACGAACCCCGCGAAAGCCCTCTTCGGTGAGGCGGGAGAGGCGATCGGGAGCGGCCGGATCGAGCGGATCGACGCGCGCGACGCCCTGAAACATCGCAGGGTAGCGTTTCAGCACGGAGGCCAGGTAGCGGTTGTCGTACCGATAATGAATGACCTGAATGAGGACGGTGCGGGCGACGCCGTTGGCCTTCATGAGCGCCAGCAGTTGCTCCGGCGTGGCGTCGCGGTCGGGCACTTTGGCGCCGGCCGCGAACGGATACTCGGGATCGTGCTTCCAGACGTGCACGTGGGGATCGATGATACGGTAATCGGCGCGGGAATCGGCGGCCAATGCGCTCACGGCGGAGGCTCCCAGAAATAAACGGCGCGACACGTTCCGCATAACCGATTATAGGCACGGAGGCAGCCTCGTGGAGCGGCCTCGCAGTCTGCCACGCCGGGACTCATCCCGGCGCTTTTGTTGCGGTTGGGCAGCCAATCCTGGCTGCAGCCGCCCTTTCAGGCGGCTCTTCGGTCGCGCCTGTCTACCTGTCTAAAGGACAGAGCGCTAGCGAATCTCGAAGGAATTGATAACCAGGCCAAGTTCGCGAACATCGCCGGGAGCGCGGAAGGTGCGGTCGAGTTGAATCCCGACTTCGATCTTCGGCTTGCCCACCGATTCCTGCGGGAGAGGAAAGGCGGCTTCGAAAGGGGCGTCGCCTTTGGATAGAGACAGCTCTCCGATTTCCCGCCCGTCCACCGCGACTTTACCGGTCAGCCTGCCCGGCGATACTTGTGCCTGGGGGCAGTAACCGCCGATATGGAGCTGCTGTCCGGGAGACGGAGGGCCGGCCAGGACAACGCCCGCGCTCTTTCCCATCCAGCGGTGGTCGCCGTCTGGTTCGTACCATGTGCCGCGCAAAAAAGGCTGCGAGAGCCCACTTCCCGGGTTGAGCCGCCGCGGCATCGACTGTGCGGACGATTTGGCCGCGGCCTCGAATCGAGGAGTGACGTCGATCAGGACCGGGGTGGCGGCGGACAACACCTCGACATCGTTGGCAATGAGGAGCTGCTGTAATACGGAGGCATCGATGAAGAGCGGAGAGATATCCCCTAATGCGGGGTCCGGGGCGATCTTGCTCCGTTCCGCCGGGTCGACATACACGTCGCCTATGCCAAACGCGCGGAAAGGCTGGTCCCAGATGGCGCTATAAAACAGGTCGTCGCCTACGCCGGTCAGGACGATGGTTTTGCCGGGGGACGATTGGCGCACGGCGGCCACTGCCACGACCACGTCCTTAATGTGTTGACTCCGGCGATAAAACCAGGCGCAACTCGCTGCCGCATAGGGTGCTTGCACCATCAAAAAGAGAAGCAGTATGGCAGCGGTAATGGTTCTGTCGAGCCAGCCCCGCCGTGCGGCGGAAGCGGCGGCGAAGGCGCCGGTGAGACCGATCCCGATCGCCGGCAGGGTCAGGTAGTAGTAAGATATGTGGTCTTTCAGCGGAAGCACCGGGCACAACAGAATGCCGAACCAGGCCAGGCCGAACAAGGGGAGCATCCGCTTCCGCCAGGCAGACCAGGCGGCATAGCCCAACGCCGCGGCGGTGAAAACGATGCGGAGCGAGCGCGCGAGCCAGGCCGCCGAAGAATGGATGCTCGCCCAGTTCCAGGGCACCAGCGCCCACTTCCAGTAGGTTCCCAGCGTAGCGGCCATGGCGGCGTCGAAGTGCATGGAGTAAGTGAAGGTGGGCTGTCTGGGTACGAGTGCCAAGTGGAGCGCCAGAAACAGAAGGGAGGCGCCAAACAACGGCACTGTGGCGCGCCAGTATTTCCGCGCTTCGAGCAGGGCGTAGAGGGCGGCGATGGCGGGATAGACAATCATGCTTTCCATCACTCCGAAGCCGATCAGAAACACCAGCCACTGCAGCAGGTACCAGGAGCGCTTGCCGGTTTCGATGTAGCGCAGGAAGAAGTGGAACGCCAGCAGCATCGAGAAGGCGCAGAGAATCTGCATGTAGGCGGAACTCCACGCCATGGGAAAGGCCAAGGCTCCGTTGGCGGTCCACAGGATCGGCGCCAGAAAGCCGGCCACGCGCGAACCCGATATGCGCCGCGCGATGGACGAAACCAGCGCCAGGTTGCCGAGCTGGGTCAGAAACACGCATAAGTGCGCGGGAAAGGCGTCGGTGCCAAACAAACGGCCACAGATGAGGAAGAACAGCCGCTCGCTCAGGGGCCGAAAGGTGCCGTGCCGCGATGGCCCCAGGACAGCCAGGAGAAAGTCGTGGATGTTGGCGATTCGATAGCGCTGGCCCAGCCAGGCAAAATCGTCCTGCTGATACCAGGCGCGCAGCCCGTAGAAGTACAGGACCAAACAGAAGACCGGCGGGATCCACCAGTATGCCAGGCGCAGGAATTCCTCGCGGCGGGAATGGTTGGGCGGGCGGGAGCCAGCCGGATTCGAAGCAGATGGCGACATGGCAGGAAAGCGCGGGCCGGGGGCCGGACCAACGGCATTGTAGCAAGCCGCCGGAAATGTGGCGCAACGGCGTTGGCACTGAGTGGTTCGAATCGGCCCCCGGAGACGGCCGGCGAGCCGTTCCGCCTTCCCGCCCACTCCGCACGATGCACAAAAATGCACAAACCACCGCGCGCGGAATTCGCGGGCCAGACGTTCGGTGGATGCTTCTAGCTTCTATCAATCTAGGTCAGATGCACGCCGATAACTCCATTGGTTTCTTCATCTGCGTTCATCGGCGTCATTCGGCGACCCAATTTTCCCATTTGGAGCGCGGTATGCTCAGAGGATGCGTCATTGTTTGCCCAACCCGACCAGGGTGGGTGTGTTCGGATGGGGCGTCGTGGCTCCTAAGTCTCCCAATATCAGGGCATTCGAGGAGAACCTGCTGTGCTCCGAGAGTTGGCTGTCCCCATTTAACGGCTTTGGACCGGACAATTTTCTGGTGGGAGAGCCGGAATTCCACTTCAAAGATTATCAGCCGTGGATCAGCCAGCGCTTTGCCCCGCGGCATTATCAGAACCTGAAGGAGAAAATCGACCTGCCGGCGCTATTCGCGGTCGGCGCGTTTATTCAGGCACTGGAGCAGAACCCCGGACTGGAACAGGAACTGAAGTCGCTGGGCGAGCAATGTCACGTCTATGTGGGCACCGGTTTGGGAAGTCTGGGCACGATGTACGACACCAGCGTGGCGCTGTATGAGGCGCAGGCGCGCTGGGACCGTTTTTGGGCCCGGCCGGAAAACAATCGCGCGCTGCGGGAGTATCGAGCGCCGGGCGAAGGCGATGTGCCCCCGGATCCGCGGACGGCTTCTTACGACAAGGGCGATGACGACCGCGCCGCCGACGAACGGAAGTGGAACCGCTATTGGATGGCTCGCTCTCCGGAGTTGGCGGAGTATCTGGCGGAACTGGCCGAGATCGATGGCGGCGGCATCGAAGGCGACATCGCTTCGGGCAAGCTCAACAGCATTCGCGACAAGGAAAAGCGGCGCGCCAGGTTGCGGGAAAAGTGGCGGGCGCCGGACCCCCCGTGGAAAGTGTCGGCCAATCTGATCTGGAATATTCATAATATGCCGGCAGCGCAGATTTCCATCCTGGGCGGAATTACCGGAATGGCTTTCGCGCCGGTGGCCGCGTGCTCCACCTTCGGGGTGGCGTTGGAACTGGCCATGCGCGCCATCCAGGCCGGCGACGCCAAAGCGGTGGTGATGGGGGCCACCGACCCGCCGCCGCATCCGTTGACAGTTGGGGCATTCTACAGCGCGCGGGTAATGGCCGCGGACAGGCGGGTATCCACGCCGCTGACCCAACTGAAGGGCACCCACGTGGCGGGCGGGTCGGTGATCTGGATCGTAGGCGACCTGGAATACATGCGCGCAAAGGGTTTCCAACCGCTGGGCATGGAGCCGGTGGCGGTAGGCGTCACCTCCGACGCACACCACATCATCACGCCTTCGCTCGACGGCCCCAGGGCCGCCGTGTTGAACGCGGTAGCGAAGGCCTCCGCAACGGCGGATGGCTTGGGCACCTGGGACCTGCACGCTACCGCTACGCCGGGAGACTATGCCGAGATGGAAACGGTGCGCTCGCTGCTGCCACGCGACGTACTGGTGACGGCGCGCAAGGGCACTTTCGGCCACGGCATGAGCGCCGGGGGCGGGTGGGAACTGACCGCGCAATACCTCGGCTACCAGCGGGGGAAACTGTTTCCGACTCCGCTAGTTGAAGCCGAAATGCATCCGGCCATCCGCGAATTGCACGACCGGGTAGTTTTCGATCGAGCCTGCACATTTCCCAGCGGCCTGGCCGGGAAACTTTCAATGGGCATCGGAGGCATCAACGCCTGCGTGATCTCGCGCCCGCTAGAGTGAGGCTCGGCGCTCCTGAACTCGTGGAATTTGGGTTGAGCCAAGTTTGCGGCTCGGCGAAGCGAACCTGTACGGCAGAACGGTCAGGTGGGTGGAATATGAGATGCCGGCGAGGTGACGCTGGCACAAAAAAAAGTGGTTCCAAGTGATCCGATCCTCTACCTTGCTTACCACCGGCATGCGCGGCATTAAGCGTTGCGTCGGAGAGCACCGTGCGATTCGCCGCTTAGCTCCACTCAGGGCGTTTTCCCCACCCCATGCTT
>JBKQIF010000172.1:0-16453 GCA_052148435.1 Bryobacteraceae bacterium | reverse complement strand
GGTCGCGGCTCGGAAACGCGCGAAACCGAGCCGCGACCGCCAGGGAGCGGTTGCTTGTTCCGAAATTGAGTGCCAAGCGAGAGGAGCTGTTTATGCGGGCAGTTGCCGTCACCAAACCGGGAAAAGTCGAGATCGTGGAGTTGGGCCGTCCCACGGCCGGGCCCTATCAGGCCCTGGTCCGGACCGAGGTCGCGTGTCTGTGCAACGCCACCGACGCCAAGCTGATCGCGGGTCATTTCCCCGGCGTGGAGAAGTACCCGCTCGTGCTGGGGCACGAATCCGTCGGAATTGTGGAGGCCGTCGGCGGCAAGGTCCGCAACTTTCGGATCGGCCAGCGAGCCGTGGGAGGGCTGGTCTTCGATTTTTCCGATCCCGCGTATTCCAGCGGCTGGGGCGGCTTCTGCGCATACACGCTGGCGAACGATCACGATGCCATGGTGGCTGACGGCGTAGCCAGCGCGGAGCACGGCTGGATCGAGAACTATGAGATTCAGCGCCCGGTGCCGATGGATATTCCCGTCGAGGCGGCGCTGCTGATGTGCACGTGGCGTGAAGTGTATGGCGGCTTCGGCGACTTCGGGCTGAGCGCCGGCGACGATATCGTCGTGTTCGGCGCGGGGCCGGTTGGTCTGAGCTTCGTGAAACTGGGGAAATTGCTCGGTCTCGGGTATATCGGCGTGGTGGATCCACTCGAAAGCAAGCGCCGCCAGGCCATCGAAATGGGAGCGGACGAAGCGTTCGAACCGGGCGGTCCCGCCTTAATCGGTCTCAAGGCACGGCGGGGCAGGCCTCTCGACGCGGTGATCGACGCGGTGGGCAAGGAATCCATCGCCAACGCCGCGCTGAGCCTCATCGGCATGGGTGGCTCCATCTGCATCTACGGCGTGCTTGCCGAGCCCAGCATTACCATCCACAAGCACAAAGGTCCTTATAACTTCAATCTCTTCGTTCACCAGTGGCCGACCCGTTCCCGCGAGCGGGCCGCTATGGAGCCTCTCTGCGACTGGGTCCGCCAGGGGAAACTGCGGGCGGCGGATTTCATCACCGGCGAATTTCCCGTGGAGCGGATCGCCGACGCCATCGAGGCAGTCCGCGGCGGCGAGACTCTCAAGGTTCTCCTGCGTTACTGACTGGCGCTATTTTTCCAGCTCCCGCTCGTTGCCGAGGTCGATGGTAACGGGCTGGTTGGGATTGGTATACATCAGTTTGCCTTCAATGACCTTGAGTTCGACGACATTGATGGCCGCGCCGCCGCGGGCGAGGCGGTTGCGCCAGGCGTGTCGCCGGGCTGAGGGGCCGGGACGACTGCCCAGTTAATGTTGGCATTGCGGCCGTATTGGCCGCCGAAGTAGAACCACCAGGCGCGATCCCCGTTGATGACGACGTCGCCGTGGTTGCCGATGAGCACGCCATCCTGCGCCTTCCAATGCGTGCAATCCTCGGACCACCAGACGCCCTGCCCCGACCAGGTGTCGGCAATCAGCCAATACTTGCCTTGCCAATGAATGCACTTCGGCCCTTCGCCATTGCGATCGGTGACGGCGTTCCCCTTGGCTTCCCACTTATACAGGTCGGGGCTGTCGGCATAGGAGAGGGCCATCGGCTTTTCTTCATCCTTGTAGAACATCCGCCAGTTCCCATCGGGCAGTTGGATCACGCAGGGATCGATGACCTTGCCCGACTTGAGATCGACTTTGCCTACGGTGTCCCATTTGATGCCGTCCTTACTGGTGAGGTGGACGATTTCGCGAGGGTGGTTCCAGTCATTGAAGATGCCCGGGACATAGGAGAGGTACATGTGGTACCTGTTCGCAACCCAGATGACTTCAGGGGCCCAGTAAGTGTAATCGTTAGGGTGCTGGTCCTGGCCATAGGTGATATCGGCGGTGCCGAGGTATTTCCAGGTGGCGCCATTGTCTTCGGAGGCGGCGATGCCGATCTTGGTGCCGTGGATCAGTGCGATGCCGCCGCCGCGGCGCTGGGTGTAGTACATGAACCATCTCCTGGATTCGGCATTGTAGGTGAGGACGGGGTCGGTGGGGTTGTCGAAGGTCGGGTCGCGATAGAGCGGACGCGCCGCGAGTTTGCCCTGAGAAGCAGCCGGCGGGGCGGCCGCCAGGGCAACGGCGAGAGTGAGCAGTCCGCCCACTGCGCCGGTAACGCCCCGGAGGCACAGAGTGCGGCCACCAATGCCACAAGTTCCCCGGATGAATGGACTTGAAGCAATTAAGAGCGCGTTCGATAGCTTATGGTATGTCATAAAGCGAACCCCGGCCTCCAACACCGATGATACGCGGTTTGAGTCGTGACACACATGGCCGCGCCGGCCGTGGCGGATTTCTTAACCGAACGTCACCCGGTATTCCGTGCCGCGAGCCAGGGTTACCTCCACCGACTCGTCGGTCTGCGGCTTGAGTGCCGCCGCTCCGGTCTTCGATCGGATTCCGGCGATCTTCTGTCCCCGCGGCGGCCGCACCCGCCACGTCGCGTCCACCGCCGGCCGGAATACCGCCGATACCGCTTGGCCGCCCTTCCAACTCAAGTCCACTTCCGTCCCTCCGCGCGCCCGCAAACCTTTCACCTCGCCCTCGGGCCAGGCGGATGGCATGGCGGGCATCAGGTGCAGGACGTACCGGTCCGCCGCCGAATCCGCCGGGTCGTCGAACATCAGGTGGCTTTGCAACAGCATCTCGGTGATGCCGGAGAGCGCACCGAAGTTGCCATCGATCTGGAACGGCGGATGCGCATCGAACAGGTTCAGATAGGTGCCCCCACCGCGCTGATAGTTGGTTTGGGTGCTATCCACGGCCGTGAGCTGCTCGCGCACCAGGCGGAAGGCGTGATCCCCATCGTGCAGCCGCGCCCAACAGTTGATCTTCCACGCTTTGCTCCAGCCGGTGCCTTCGTCTCCCCGCAGCTCCAGGCTCTGGCGCACCGCGCCGGCCAGTTCCGGCGTGCGGAGTGGTGAGATCTGGCGTCCCGGGTGCAGCGCGAAAAGGTGCGAAATATGGCGGTGGTTCGGCTCGGGAGCGTTCAGGTCCCAGTCCTGGCCCCACTCCATTAATTGACCGGCCTTGCCGATCTCGGGCGGCCGTATCTTCGCGCGGGCCGCTTCGATCTCCCCGCGGAACTCCTCGTCGACCCGCAGAATCCTCGACGCCACCGCGGTATTGTGGAACAGTTCCCAGATGATCTGCCGCTCCACCGCGGTGCCGGCACACACCCAGCCGCGAATACCCTCGTCCGTCTTGAAGCCGTTCTCGGGCGAGGTGGAAGGATTGGTGATCAGCTTGCCCTTTTCGTCTTCCACCAGCATGTGCAGACAGGCTTCACTGGCGCCCTTCATCACCGGATACGCGCGGCTCAGGTACTCCCGATCTCGTGTGAAGCTGTAGTGCTCCCACAGATGCTGGCAAACCCAGGCGCCGCCGCAGAAGAACGGTCCCCAGGGTCCGCTTCCGCCCGGAGCGGTCCAGCCCCAGACGTTGGTCGTATACGCCATCACCCAGCCAGGCGCGTCGAAGTAAGCTTTCGCGGTCTTGCGGCCGGGCTCCACCATGCCGGCGATCAGCCGCAGCATGGGCGTGTGGCACTCGCTGAGGTTGGCGGTCTCGGCGGGCCAGTAGTTCATCTCGAAGTTGATGTTCGATTTGTAATCGCAGCCCCACGGCAGCCGCAGGCCATCGCCCCAGATGCCCTGCGAGTTGGATGGCGCCGGGTTCTCCGGCCGGCTGGACGAGATGAGCAGATAACGGCCGAACTGGTAGAACAGCGCAACCAGGGCGGGATCGTCCTCGCCCGCCGAGAATCGCCGCAGCCGCTGATCCGTAGGCAACGACGCGTTGGCGGTGCGGCCCAGGCTCAACGATACACGGCGGAAGAAGCGCTGGTAGTCCTTGATGTGGTCCGCCTTCATGGCGGCGAAGGTACGGGCGGCGGCGCCGTTCAGTGTCCTGGTCACCGCCCGGTGCGGGTCCGGCCCCTTGTAGCTCTTGGCGTAGTCCGGGATGTAGTCGGTCCCCGCCGCGATCAGGATCACCGCTTCGCCTGCGCCCTTCACCGTGATCTTGTCGCCGGCCGCGGAAACCGAACCGCCTTTTGCCAGCACGCGCATCTGGGCTTCGTATCGCAGGTCGCCCGGTTGTCCCGTGCTGGTGCCGGTCATGGTCAGCGTGTCGGGGCCGGTCCGCTTCGTCTCGGCCCACTGAACCCGCGAGAGCCGCGCGTCGAACCCCACCGCGCCTTCGCGCGAACAGGCGATGCGCATGACAACCACCTGGCCAGGCGCCGAAGAGAATAGTTCGCGCGTCCACAGGTCATCGCCTGCTTTGAAGCTGACTCCCGCCACCGCTTCGTCGATGTCCAGCCAGCGGCGGTATGCGGTGGGCGTTCCGCCCAGCGGCGCGAACTCCAGGTTGAGGTCGCCGAGCGTCTGATAGGAGCCGTACGTGCCGGCCCCTGCCCTGCCCTCCTTGAGGCACGTGCGCTGCTCGTTCATTGCCTTGTCGGCTTCCGCGTATTTGCCTTCCTCGATCAGTTGCCGGATGCCGGGCAGGCCCTTGTAGGCGTCGGGCCGGTCCGCCTCCGGTTCCAACCGCCCAGACCAGATGGTGACCTCGTTGAGTTGCAGTCGCTCCTTCTCGACACCGCCGAAGATCATGGCGCCCAGGCGGCCGTTGCCGATCGCCAGCGCCTCTTCCCATTTGCTCGCCGGCTGTCGATACCAGATTGTAGTGGGGGAAGGCTCAGACCCGCCGTCCGCCGCCCGGCCGATGGCGGTGAGCCCCGCCGCGGCCGGCGCCATCCGCAGAAACGTTCGCCTCGACGTCTTAGGCACAAAAATTCCCGCTACTTTGCTTTGGCTGGCGCGATCTGGTAGAGCGCGGATGCGTGTTGAGCCACGGTGAAGGTCTGCCCGCCCGTCACACTGCCCAGGTTTTTCTTCTCCCAGAGGTCGCGAACCGAGCAGTCCTGCGTAAGGCCGAGTTCGGACCAGTCCACCTTGATCCGCTCCTCGCCGCCGTCGCCGATATTGAATACGGCCAGGTATTTCGCCGGCGAACCCGGCAGTTCCGCCACCCACGCCACCTGGTTGCCCCGGGTAAAGAGTTCCTTGCTGGCGCTCGCCTTCTGGTCGACTGCGAGGACTTCGCCATTGCCGATCAGGCTCAGGGTGAAATCGTCGTTATCCGGCAGGTGCCCGCCGAACATCAGGGGCGATCGGGCGATGGACCACAGGGTCATCAACGTCCTTTGCTCATCATGGGTCAGCAAGGACATGCGCGGGTCGCCGCGCTCCGCGCGGATGCCGATATGTCCTAGCGGCAGCATGTCGCCGTCCGGCCAGTTGCCCGGCTTGACGTAGGGGTTCCATTTGGTGAAATTGCGAAACTGGCGTTTGAGATCCTGCCAGCGGTCCCAGAAGTCGCCCGAGATGCGCCACATCTGCGCGTACTTGGAGATGACGTCCACATTCTTGGTATCGCGGTTGCCGGGAGAAAGGCTGAGCACGATCGGACGGCCGGTCTTGCGGAGGGCTTTGCTTAAGGCCTCGATTTCGCTGCTGTGATCGCCGTTGTTACCGAAGCCGAACATGTCGTCGGCCTTGATGAAATCGACACCCCACCGCGCGTACAGCGTGGCGATGGAATCATAGTAATCCTGCCCTCCCGGCCTGGTGAGGTCGACGCCGTACATGTCGGTGTTCCAGCCGCAGATCGACTGCTGATTGGCCACGTCGGCCGCCTTGAACCGGCTGCCGGCAATCGGCAGGTTCTGGTCCACCGCGCGGCGCGGGATCCCGCGCATGATGTGGATTCCGAACTTCAGGCCCTTGGAGTGGACGTAGCCGGCAAGCGCCGTGAATCCTTTGCCGTCCGCCGCGGAGGGGAATCGGTTCGGCGCCGGCGCCAGCCGTCCGTTTGTGTCCATCACCAGTTCGGCGTTGGGACGATAGCCGTGGGTCTTTGGGTTCGGTTCCGACCATTGGATATCCACCACAATGTACTGCCATCCAACCTTGGCAAGCTTGGAGGCCATGTAGTCGGCATTAGCCTTGACTTCGTCTTCGGTGACACTGGTACCGAACGAGTCCCAACTGTTCCAGCCCATCGGCGGCGTGGGAGCCAGCAGTGGCTGCGCCGGGGCGGCTCCGGCGAACAGCGCGAACAGGGCCAAGCCGGAAGCGAATCTGGAAACGGAAAACATCTTCGGATCTCCTTGGATCACTGCAGTTTCACGCGAAGAATCGTCAGCGAATGCTTGGGAAATGCGTAAGTGAAACCGTTATCCGCCAGCGAGAGAGTGACACTCCTGGTTGCCGGCCGCACCTTTTGGCCGCCGAAATCGTTCACTGCCTTCAGGTCGGCATTGTTCATTTCCCACACGGCCGCTGGCCCGGTGATCTGCCCGGCAATGTTGTCGATGCGCGCGCCGATGTCGTTTTTCTCGCTGCGGTTCAGCACGTTCAGATAAACGGCATGGTCGGCGGCATTGTAGGTCGAAGAGACATCGAGATACCCGAGCGGCTGGCGGTCGCCGATCCGATAGGTTGGGCCGGTGACCTGAACGTCCAGCGACGAGTTGCCCCGCTGCTTGCCGTATTCGAGCAGCGGGAAGTAGATGGTTTGCAGGTACAGCCCCTGCTTGTTTGTGAAGATGGGCGCGATCACATTCACGAGCTGCGCCAGGTTGGCGATCTTCACCACGTCGGCGTGGCGGATGAACGAGTTCAGAAACATGCCGGTGGCCAGGGCGTCCTCGAAGTTGTAGTGCTCCTCCAGCCCGCTCCTGGCGATCTCGAATTCCGTGTCGCCGCCACGCGCGCGATACCACGTGTTCCATTCGTCGAAGGCGATATAAATAGGATGCGGCTTGCTCTGGCTGTTGCGGGCGGCTTTGATCTGGCCTTCCACAATCGCGATACGTTCGTCCAGGTCCTGCGATATCGAGAGGTACTTCTCAAAATCGCTGTCCGGATTCCCGATATAGGTGTGGAGCGAGATGTAATCGATCTCGTCCTTGAGCGTGTCCAGAACCGTGCGGTTCCAGCCGACCCAGTCCGCATTGGGCCGGAAGTTCGAGGAGCCGCTCGCGATCAGCTTGATACCGTCATCCTCCCGCCGCATGGCCACCGCCGCCACCAGTGCAAACTTGGCATAGTCCTCCGCGCTCTTGTGGCCAAGTTGCCAAGGCCCGTCGATCTCGTTGCCAAGACCCCAGACCTTGACGTTCCACGGTTTCTCGCGGCCGTTCTTGGCCCGCTGTTTGGCCCAGTACGTCGGCCGGGTCTCGTTGCAGTACTCGACCCATTGGCGTGCCTGCTCCACCGAGCCCAAACCCGCGTTGATGCAGAGGTACGGTTCGGCCCCAATGCGCTCGCAATAGCGCAGGAACTCGTCGGTGCCGAAGCGATTGGTTTCGAGCGCGCCCCAAGCGTGATCGGGACGCGCGGGACGCTGGTCGCGCGGACCGATTCCATCGGTCCAGTTGTAACCGGAGGCGAAGTTCCCCCCGGGCCACCGAAGCAGGGAGACGCCGAGCGGTTTCACCGCCTCCAGAACGTCCTTGCGGTAGCCGTCGGCGTCGGAAAGCGGGCTGCCCTCCTCGAAGATTCCGCCGTAGATGCAGCGGCCCAGATGTTCCGCGAAGTTGCCGAAGAGGAACGGGTGCACCTCCCCGATCACGCGGTTCGTATCGATGCGAATATGCGCGGCCGGCGCCTGCGCAGCCAGCCACCCTGTGGATAGAACCCCGAGCAGGGCGGTGCGGAGAGCTCTTTTGGACGGCATGGTCACCTCGTTAGCGGCTAATCGAGAGCCGGAGTTGTAAGCGCATTCATCATGCTATTCCCGAGTCATCGTGCCTGTCAATGAAAAACGTTGACTCTTAGGTTTGCTGTCTCTTAGCGGCGGGCGCTGGACTCCCGCGCGACCAACCGCGGAGTCAGCAGGACGGTGGCTGGCTTCAAATGCGTTTTGGATTCGATCAGCTTGAGCGCGAGCGCGGCCGCGCGGTCGCCGATCTCCTCGCTCTGCTGGTCGATGGTCGACAGCGGCACGCGGAGGAATTTGGCGTAGCGCACGTTTCCCGATCCGATGAACGCCAGATCCCGCGGGATGCGGATGCCCTTCTCGATGGCTGCTTGCATCGCTCCCATGGCGGTCGGATCGTTGTAGCAGAACACGCCGTCCGGCGCCCGCTTCGCCGCCAGCAGCGCGTTCATGGCTTCGTAGCCGGTGGCGTCGCTGGCTTCGTCGGCGTGCTCGCGGCTGATGACGTACAGCGGATCGGCGCGAAGTCCGTGGCGCTCCAGTGCCCGCCGGTATCCTCGCAACCGGCCGACGGCAGTGCTGATTCCGGGCCCTCCGATGTGCGCGATTCTCCGGCAACCCATCTCAATCAGGTGCTCGGTGGCCATACGGCCGATCTGCTCGTCGTCCACGCCGACGAAGTTCACCTTCGCTCCTTCCGGCTTGCGGTCGATCAGGATGAACGGAGTCTTTTGCTTTTCGAGGTTACGGAAAAACCCCGCATCTTTCTGGGACGACGCCAGTATGAGCGCGTCCACGCGGCGCGCCAGCAGTTGATCGATAGCCCGGTTCTCCAACTCGAAGTCCTCGTCGGAAGATGAAATGATCAGGCTGTAGCCCTGCTTGCGAAGAAGCTTCGAAAGCCCGCCGGCTACCTCGCCGAAGAAGGGGTGAACCAGGTCGGGTACAACCAGACCGATGGAATGCGTGCGCCCGGTTACCAAGGCGCGCGCCGCCAGATTCGGACGGTAGTTCAGCTCCCGCATCCGCTGGCGCACACGCTCTCGCGTCTCCGGGCTGATATCGGGATGGTCGCGAAGGACCTTGGAAACCGTACCGATCGAGATCCCAAGCTCCTGGGCGATGTCCTTCATCGTCACGCTCATCGCCAAAATTATCGCACGTCGCATGAGAGTTATCGTAAAAGTTAACGAAATTCGCTATACTATCCGATCACATTCGAAACGATCGTTCCCACCCTGCGGCCGGCACGCGATCGGACGGCGTCCGGCTTGGGGGCCGCAAAGGAGTAAAGCCGATGACCACCAGACGAACTGCCCTTACCATACTGGCGGGAGGCGTTCCCGCGTGGAAGCTTGCCCGCGCCGCGGACGAGCTTCCCCAGATAGCGGCCGGCCCTTTCCAGGCCACCCGCGAGTCTCTCGCCGGGTACCGCGTCCCCAACTGGTTCCGCGACGCCAAGTTCGGCATTTGGGCCCATTGGGGACCCCAGTCCGCGGCCGAAGCCGGCGATTGGTACGCCCGCAACATGTACATTCAGGGCGAACGGCAGTACGACTATCACGTCAAGACCTATGGCCACCCGTCCAAGTTCGGGTTCAAGGACGTCATTGCCACCTGGAAAGCGGACAAATTCGATCCCGAACATTTGATCGAGCTCTATAAGAAGGCTGGAGCGAAATACTTCTGCAGCATGGGCGTGCATCACGACGGTTTCGATTTATGGAAGTCCACGTATCAGCCGCGCTGGAACGCGGTGGCCGCGGGACCGAAGAAGGACGTCGTCGGGCTCTTCAGAAACGCGGCACTCAAACAGGGGTTGAAGTTCGCGGTGAGCGAGCACCTGTCGAACAGCTATAACTGGTTCGCCACTTCTCACATGAGCGATAAGACCGGGCCTTACGCCGGAGTTCCGTACGACGGCGCCGACCCCGCCAACGCGGATCTGTACCACGATCTGCCGAAGGATTACCCGTTCGCCAACGTCTCGCGGACGGCCATGAGCCGCAACGCGCCGGATACCTGGAAGCAGCTCTATTTCAAGCGGATCAAAGAACTGGTGGACAACTACCAGCCCGACCTCCTCTACACCGACGGCGGGATTCCCTTCGAGGGCTATGGGCTGAGCCTGGTGGCGCATCTCTATAACTCGAACGCGAAACGGCATGGTGGAACGGTGGAGGCGGTCTACACCAGCAAGACGCGGCAGGATTGTCAGACAGGGACCTGCGTCCTGGACCTGGAGCGCGG
This sequence comes from Bryobacteraceae bacterium, assembly GCA_052148435.1. Taxonomy (GTDB): domain Bacteria; phylum Acidobacteriota; class Terriglobia; order Bryobacterales; family Bryobacteraceae; genus JBEKYD01. The sequence goes on along the minus strand of JBKQIF010000172.1, from coordinate 6,431 downwards.
CGTTGCCGGAGGCATCCCGGAGAACCCATGGCAGACCGACACGTGCATCGGCGAGTGGCACTATAACAAGACGGCCAAGTATAAGACTCCGAAGACGGTCATCGACATGCTGTGCGACATCGTCAGCCGCAACGGCAATTTGATGTTGAACTTCCCTTTGCCGAACAGCGGCGCCCTGGACGACCAGGAGCTGAAGATTCTCGACGAGATCACCCGCTGGATGGCGGTCAACAGCGAGGGGATCTACGCCACCCGGCCCTGGAAGATCTTCGGCGACGGCCCGGTAGCGACGGCTCCCGCTCCAACCGGCGGACGCGGCAGCGGCTTTAACGAGCGGACCCGCAGAGACTTCACCGCCGATGAGATCCGCTTCACCGCCAAAGGCAGCACGCTGTATGCATTCGTGATGGGGTGGCCGGAAAAGCAGGCCGTGATCAAGCCCCTGGCGGCTACGAGCAGCGTGGCGCAGTTCAAGGTCGGCAATGTCGAATTGCTGGGCTTCAAGGGCAAGCTGAAGTGGACCCAGGATGAGAACGGGCTGACCGTCGAAATGCCGCAACAGAAGCCCTGCGATCACGCCATCACGTTGAAGATCGCCGGAGCCTAGCCTGGTTGATCCAGGATGGGACAGACCATCGTTCTTCGTGGTCTGTCAGGCTCTCGCCAGGCGACCCGCGCCGATTCCACCTCAATACCTGAAACAGCCAGGTCATCTGGCAACCGTAACCGCCTTGCCGGAATAGGGCACAATCTTATCCGGCTGCGCGGCCGGCGCCACTCCGGCCCCGTGCCCCGGGCCTACAAACACCACGCGAAATGTGCGGGATTCGATCATGCCTGGGAAGGTGCCCTGCCGCTCGCCGATAGTGAGTTGCTTGCGGGCGTCGTCCCAGTGGATAGGGATGGTGGCGTAGGCGGCCTGCTGGTAGTTGTAATTATCGTTCTCGTCTTCGTAGAGGGTGAAGTCGCCGCCGGAGCCGGCGTAAACTCGCAGTTCGATCGGGTCCGCGGCCTTTTCCGTCGTGTATTCCACGTCCGGACCCATGGGAACGATGGACCCGGCGCGGACGTAGAGCGGGAGGCGATCGAGCGGCGCGGCGGCGTCCACCATCTTGCCACCGGCGAAGGAGCTGCCGGTCCAGAAGTCGTACCAGGCGGAAACGGGCAGGTAAAGATGACGGGTGGTAGCGCCCTGCTCGGTGACTGGATTGACCAGGATCGCAGGTCCGAACATGAACTGGTCCCCGATGTTCAGAACCCTGGCGTCCGCGCCGAAATCCATGACCAGCGCACGCATGGGAGTGTAGCTTGCGCTGGTGGTCTTCCAGGCCAAAGAGTAAATGTACGGCATGAGCCGGTAGCGCAGGCGATCGAAGGCGGTGAGGATCTTCTGCGCCTCCCGGCCGTAAGACCAGAGCTCGTTGTGGCTGGGAGCGCGCGTTCCTTTGGAATCCACCACGATGTTCACCGCTTCGCCGCCCCACGCCGACAGCTCCGCCGAATCGGTGGAACGGGTTCCATGCGTGCGGAAGATGGGGCAGAAGGTTCCGTATTGGAACCAGCGCACGAATAACTCGCGGTAGGCCGGATCGTCCGGGTTTCCGATATAGAATCCGCCGATGTCGGTGGTCCAGTAGGGAATTCCGGAAAGGGAGAAATTCAGCCCGGCCGGGATCTGGCGCTTGAAGGTGTCGAAGGTGGACGCGACATCGCCCGACCAGGCGGCCACGCCGTAGCGCTGAATGCCGGCAAAAGCCGAGCGGGAAAGAATGAAGACCCGCTTCCGGTCCGATTCCTTCCGCTGTCCCTCCGATACGCCGGCGGCATGCATCAGCGGGAAGATGTTGGCGTACCGCGCGCCGCTGCCGATGGCGGTCTGGTCCCGCGTGATGATATTCTCTTCGCGCCCCGATGTCTCAGGCTCGGTGGTATCCAGCCACCAGGCGTCCGCCCCGATCTTGAAAAGGGCGTTGTCCATCAGGCTCCAGAATGCAGCGCGGGCTTCCGGGTTCATGGCATCGTAGAGCGCCATGCCGGCCGGATGAACTCCGCCGACGACTTTGCGGTCGAGGAAAAACCCGCGCTTGTCCATGTCGTCGTAGGCCGCCGAGCCCGGATAGAAGTAAGGCCAGGCCGAGATCATCAGGTGAAAGTTGAGGCGATGAAGATCGTCGACCAAGCCCTTTGGATCGGGATAATCCTTGTTGAACTGGAACGAGCCCATGTTGTCCCACCAGAACCAGTCCTGCACGATGTTGTCCACCGGGATGTGCAGTTGCCGGTACTGGCGAGCCACGCTCAGCAGTTCCTGCTGGGAGCGGTAGCGGTTCTTGGATTGCCAGAAGCCGTAGGCCCACTTTCCGAACATGGGCGCCGCGCCGGTGAGGCAGCGGTAGGCGGCGATGATGTTGTCAAATTCCGGCCCGTAGAGGAAGTAGTAGTCGATGGCGTCCGCCACTTCCGAGCTCAGGTACAAGCCGTGCACGAAGCGGGCATTGAACCGGCTTCTCGAGGTGTTGTTCCAGAACAGGCCATAGCCGTTGGTCGATACCATGAGCGGCACGGCGATGGTCGTGTTTTCCTGCGAGAGGTCCACGGATTCGCCGCGATAGTTCCAGACGCCGGCCTGCTGCTGCCCGAGGCCATAAAACGCCTCTCTGGAACCGTAGATGCCGAAGGAAAGTTCCGCACGCCAGGTGTCCTCGCCGTTGACCCTGGCGGGGTACATGTTGCGCGTGCCTTCCTGCAGGAGGCGCTTGCCCGAGGCGTCGCGGTAGGCGACCGTACCGTCGGCGCGGTTGACCGTCACCCGCAGGCGCTGGGTAACCAGAGTGACGTCGCGGTCCGTGGATTCCATCTTCCAGGGGACGGCGGGCCAGGTCGTCTTAGTGACGACATAATCCGGTCGGCTGGGGAGGCTGGAAGTAGGAGAATACCGCGCGTGAACGATGGAAGGGGAGCAAACCTGGATCCGCAATACGCCCACCCGCATTGTGACCTCGACGCCATCGGCCTCCTGGTGGACGGCGACGACCGGATTCAGCGGATTCCACTGGGCACAGGCTGCGCCGGCGAACAGCGGGAGCAGAAGCCATGGCAGGCGAAGAAGGGCGCACTTTGGTGTCGAGCTGGGATACATGGTTTCCTGACTTTGCGTAGCTGGAACCGAAAACGGTATGCTAGTCCGATTCTTTTCGAAAGTCCACCCGAGCCGCGTGGAGACCGAGCGGAGGGTGTCAGGGAATAACGATTACAATCCGCGGCAACCGCTCCCTGGCGGTCGCGGCTCGGTAAGACTTACTGCTGAGGCGTTGCCCTTTGTTCCCGAGGCCGGGCCGTGGTTTAATTGGAGCCAGAGTAGCGCATGGAGGAACGGCAATGCCTGTGATACACGCTGTCGATCACCAGCGACATGAGATGTACACCACGGCAGATGGTCCGATCACGATAGACGACATTCGCAAACACCTCACTCAGGAGCATCGGGACAAAGGCCTGGCATATCGTGAGCTAATCGAAGCCTCCCGGGCGACGGTCGAGTTCTCGGCTTCCGACGTTCGTGCGACGGTCGAACTTCTTCGAGGGTACGGCCGGAAGGGAGTGCTTGGCCCAACCGCCATCGTAGTCGGGAACGATTTAACCTACGGCATGATTCGGATGCTCGGAATCCTGCTCGAAGGTATCTGCGAACTGCAGCCATTCCGAACGCGAGAAGAGGCTGCACGATGGCTTGCCGATGCCTCCGCCTCTCGAGGGGCGAGTGGGTCGTAGCAGCCTGTGCCAGAAGTGGCAGTGCGGCGGGTCGCAGGCGAAAGCGCCTACTCCACGAAGCAGCAGAGCCGCAACCAAAATTGTGGCATATGTCCTCCGCGAACGCGGGGGAGCATGCCAGGTTGTGCGAGACAGGCGCCGGGACGAGTCCCGACGTGGCAAACTGACAGTCCGCTCCACGGAGAAGTCGTCGTGACAGCAATGGCCCACCTATCTCATCAGCTCCGAGGACCTGCCGGCGAAGTCGAGGACCCAACCGGGGAAGATGCCGAGGAACAGCGTGCCTAGCGCGGGAAGAATCAACGCGGCGCCGAGGGTCGGCGACAGGGGTTCCAAGGCATCGGCGGCCGGGCCGGGCTCGTACATGTACATCATGACCAGAATGCGCAGGTAGTAATATGCCGCCACGGCGCTATTGAGCAAGCCCAGCACGGTCAGCCAGACGAGGTGCGATTCCAGAGCCGCTTTGAAGATGTAGAACTTGCCGAAGAAGCCGCCGGTGAGCGGCACGCCGATCAGCGAGAGCAGGAAAATCGTTAGCATGGCGGCGGTGAGCGGCTGCTTCTGGGCCAGGCCCTTGAAGTCTTCGATATCGGTGTACTTCTCGCCGCGGCCGGACAGGTGGCTCACCACCGCGAAGGCGCCGATGTTCATGAACGCGTAGGCCACCAGGTAGAACATGGCGGCCGCGGCGCCGACCTGGGAACGCGCCGCCAGCGCCACCAGCACGTAGCCGGCATGAGCGATCGAGCTGTAGGCCAACATGCGCTTGAAGTTGGTTTGGGTGAGCGCGGCGAAGTTGCCCACCGTCATGGACAGCAGCGATGCGCCCCATACCAGGGGCTCCCAGTGCGCTCCGATGGGCCCAAAGGCGGTGAGAAAGATGCGCAGGAAAATGGCAAACCCGGCGGCCTTGGGGCCGGCCGACAGAAACGCCGCCACCGGGGTGGGAGCACCCTGATAGACGTCCGGCGCCCACATCTGAAAGGGGGCGGCCGAAACCTTGAATCCGAGGCCGACGAACATCAGCGCCGCGGCCAGGAGGATCATGACCGGGTCTGCCGCGTTGGGCGACGCGATAGATCGCCGCACGGCATCCAGGTTGATGGTGCCGGTGGCGCCATAAATCAACGCCACGCCGTAGAGGAAGAACGCGGTGGCAAAGGAACCCAGCAGGAAATACTTGAGCGCCGCTTCGTTCGAACGCTTGTCGTCGCGGAAAAATCCCGCCAGCACGTAACTCGAGATGGAGGAAATTTCCAGACCAATGAAGATAATGATCAGGTCGCTGGCCGCGGCCATCAGGCATTGGCCGGCGATGGAAAACAGCAGCAGCGCGTGGAATGCCCCGGTCTCGCCATCCTGCCGGGCCAGGAAGCGGTAGGACGGCAAAACGATCAGAATGCCGACCCCCATCACCAGCACGCGGAAGAAGGTGGCGAAACCATCCACCATCAACATGCCGCCAAAGGCCGGGCCGGGGCTGGAGGCGCCGGCGACGGCAGCGGCGATTCCGGCAATCAGAGCCAGCAGGGTCAGATGGCCGAACAGCGGCGAAGAGCGCCGTTTCACCAGCGGATCGAGCACCATGATCAGCGTGCCGGCGACGATCAGCAAGATTTCCGGCAGAAAGCGCAGAATGTCGGTGGCGGAGGGCATGGGGCTAGCGGGCACGGCTCACCTCCACCGGACGGTGAAGCTCCACCCGGAAGGGCACGTTGATCTGAGTCTGGCTGAGCACGGTGGCGGTGGTTTTGCCGATCGGCGGGAGGAAGCTCTGGGAGTAGACGCCCATCCACACCATCATCACGGCCAGCGGAATCACGGCGGCCCATTCGCGCAGGTTCAGGTCGACAATGTGCTTCGAGACGTCGTGGCTCGGCGTGCCGTAGAAGACGCGCTGGTACATCCACAACATGTAACAGGCGGAGAGGATCACGCCGATGGCGGCCCACGCGGTCCAGGTGAAGTTGGCGAGCGCGGTTCCCTGCAGCACCAGGTACTCGCCCACGAAATTGTTGAGCATGGGCAGCCCGATGGAGGCCAGCGTGGCGAACAGAAAAGCGGTGGAAAGCCAGGGCGCGGCGGTTGCCACACCTCCGTAATCGGCGATCTCGAGCGAATGCCTGCGCTCATAGAGCAGCCCCACCAAGGCGAACAGAGCGCCGGTGGAAATGCCGTGGTTCAGCATCTGGTAGGCGGCGCCATCGAGGCCCTGCTGGGTGAACGAAAAAATTCCCAGCACCACGAAGCCGAGATGGCTGACCGACGAATACGCCACCAGCTTTTTCATATTCGGCTGCACCATCGCCACCAGCGCGCCGTAAATGATGCCGATGATGGCGAGGATTGCGATCCAACCGGAGCAGGCCCGCGCCGCCGCCGGGAACAACGGCAGGCAGAAGTGCAGAATTCCGTAGGTGCCCATTTTCAGCATGACCGAGGCCAGCATGATCGAACCGGCCGAGGGCGCCTCTACGTGCGCGTCCGGCAGCCAGGTGTGCAGCGGGAACAGCGGCACCTTGATGGCGAATGCCACGAAGAAGGCCAGAAACAGCAGCATCTGCTCCTCCGGCCGGAAACCGAGCTGGCCGCTGGCCAACAGGTCCAGAATCTTGGGATAGCTGAACGTGCCCGCTTTGAGATACAGGTAAATGATA
>JBKQIF010000171.1:0-14413 GCA_052148435.1 Bryobacteraceae bacterium | reverse complement strand
CTTGCTCAGGATTGTGGGACGATCTCCAGGCTCATACCCTGCCATATAGGAAGATAATAGCAGCAGGGCCATCGGGGTGCTTGCCATGCAATGGACTGCGCGCACTGGAAATACGCTGAAGCTGATTACCGGCGACATCACCCGCGTGGCGGCGGACGCCATCGTGAACGCCACGAATTCCGGGCTGGCGGGCGGCGGCGGCGTGGATGGCGCCATCCATCGAGCCGGCGGCCCCCAGATCACGCGCGAGCTGGACGAGATTCGCCGCGTCACCGGCGGTTGCCCCACCGGGTCCGCCGTGGCGACCGGCGCGGGCCGCCTGCCGGCGCGTTTCGTCTTCCACGCCGTGGGCCCGGTCTACCGCGGCGGCCAACACGGCGAGGCGGAGCTGCTGGCTTCCTGCTATCGCACCTGCCTCGCCATGGCGGAAGAGCGCGGCGTCGCCAGCATCAGTTTCCCCGCCATCAGCACGGGAGTTTACGGCTACCCCATCCAGCCGGCCGCGGAAATCGCCGTGCGGGAAGTTCAGGCGCATCTGGAAAAGCCCGACGCCAAGCTGAGGCGCGCGGTTTTCGCGCTCTTTGGCCGCGCAGCCTACGAGGTATACGCGCAGCTTCTGGAGCAGGCTTAGGATTGCCGCTGTGTGCCGGGTGATTCGCAATTCGCGTAACCTTAGATCGTGCAGTTATTATTGCGTGGCTACTTAGCTTAGGCGCGCCTCAGGCGCTGGCCACTCGCTGACCGCTGAAGGCTTGCCGGCTACCAAACTCATCGCGCCCTGACCGGTTCCGCCAGGTGTTGGTCGGCGTCCACGGTCCAGACCTGGCGATCCGCGAAATAGTCGATGAGGCGGCGATTCGCTTCGGGCCCGAGGTCTCTGGCCCAAACCACCTTGGCGCGGTCGATTTCGGCTTCGTTATAGACCCATTCGTAGGTGAAGACATGGTCCGGGCGGTACTTCACGATTACCAGATGGAGGCCGGGGAGTTGGTCGAGACGAGCCAACACGGCAGCGCGGTCCAGATTGCCTTTCCGGCCGCAGCACCAGGATACGAAGGGATTGGCGGGATTGGCAGAGCGGAGCGGGGGGACGACCAGCCTGGCGGCAATCACCATCAGAAGGAGAAGTGGCAGAAGCCGGGCCAAGGCGAGCCACCGGGGAGCGCTCCGGCCGGCCGCGCGCATGTGCCTGATGCCTTGCAATGCAATCATGAGAAGGGCGGCGAGAACGGCGGAAAGGTAATGCGGATAGCGCGAATCCTCCACCGCCAGCACCAGCAGCATCCAGCCGGTAACGGCCAGCGGGAGCCGCATCCGCCGGTCGCGGACGATCCACCCGACGAACAGGAGCGGCACGGATAAGACCGGCCCGAAATAGAAAGTCCAGACACGCAGGGCGTCCATGGCGTTGCGGACCGCATAGCGGAGCGGGTGAAGCACGGTTTGGCGCTCTTGGATCTCCCAAGAGTAGTAATCGCTCATCTGCCGATTGGGGAGCGCGCGCGCCCGCGCCGGGAACCAGGGGAGGGTGAGGGGCCATCCGTAGGTCTGTTGGTTGACTGCATAGGCAGGGCGGAGGGGGTCGCCGGTCACGCGGGATTGGTAGACGCAAAGCAACCCGATGGTGGCGCCGCACACCAGGACGAGCGCGGCGGCGGCGCGCAGCAATGCAGAATTGGTGGGGCGGACCCCTGGGCGGACCCCCTGGTCCGCGCGGGGCCGCCCCACTGTTTGTGTGGAGGCGTCAGGCTTCAGCCCGTGCAGCCAGATTGCGAGCGCGACACCCAACGGCAGGCACAGCATGACTGCGTCGAAAGGCCGCGAGATCCCGAGAAGGGCGAGACCCGCGGCAGCCGGCAGGGCGCTGCCGAAGCCGGGGCAGCGGCGAATGCGCGGGCAGGCGCCGATCGCGAGCGCACCGCCCAAAGCCGGCACCGCTCCGCCCCAGTAGCTATCGATCCAATAGCTGAAGAACCCGAACCGCAGCACGAAAAGCAGCCCTCCGGCCAGCGCCCAGGCCGGCGGCAGCCAGCCCTGGAGCGCCCAACAGACCGCGGCGCCGGCGAGCGCCACGCTGAGCAGGACTCCGGCCCACGGGCAGTGGGCCACCAACTCGCCGAAGCCGAGGAAGATGCCTTGACCGGGGAAATACATCGAGCTGTAGGTGGGGCGCTCAAGCACGTGAATGGTTTCGAAATGCCGCCACATGGGATGAGTGGGGTTGGCCAGACGGCCGTGGGCGAGCGTGTCGCCCAACAGCAGGTGGCTGAACTCGTCGGTAATGCCGGGTTGGGGAACGGGCTCGACCGGTAGAATGGCGAGCCGCAATGCTACGGCAAGCAGCGCCACGGCTGCCACGCTGGCGGTGCGATGCCTTGCCAGAGCCCGGAAGCGGGTTTCGGTACGTTGCCACCAGGCCGCGCCGAGCCGGGGACGCCAACATGCCAAAGCGACAGCCGGTACCAGCAGAGCGAACTCGACCCGGTTCAGATCGCCGCGGAGGATCAGGATGAGGAGCGTCACTACGCCCGCAATCAGGACGGTCATTCGAGGACCCCAGACTCAAGGCCGTTCACTTGGCCCGTGAACTCCAGTCGTTTTATGGTGCGTGTACAATCTCCATACCATTCCGAATTTAGCGATGGGGCTGGTAGCATCGTTGGTCAGCAGCGGGGCGCGGCGGCCAGGCTGGCGTCGCCACGCCGGCAATTACGGTGCCTTTGACGGATACTCCGCTAAACCCGCGGGCTGCTTGTCCGGTTCCACCAACCAGGCGTGGCGGTCCTTGAAATAATGCAAGAGCCTGGCGTTATGTTGCGCATCCATCTCTCTCGCCCAGACGACCTTAGAGCCGTCGATATTCGCGGCATTATAGACCCACTCCAGATGTTCGCTGTGTTCCGGCGCATAACGCACGATCGCCAACTGCAAGCCATCCATGGACTCCAATTGCTTCTTAATGCGAACGCGTTCCGGCATTCTATTTTGCTGACAGCACCAGGCAAAAGGCAGGTCCGGAGCCACCCGAAGACGCGGGACCTGCGCACTTCCGACCGCCAGGAAGACCACGGAACATGTGACGACGATGCCTCGGACAACTGCCTGACCGACGCGATCTTTCCCCGACCGAAGAGCCCGGACGTGCCGCATCGCCTGTAACAGGAGAGCGAGCAATAGCGACGTCGCCGGCGCCGCGTAGTATGCCGCCATCCAGGTCTCCACGCTGAGCCCAGCAAAGAATATGAGGCCAATTACAAGCAAGGTACGCGTGCGGCGATCGCGAATTGTCAGAGCAATTAATAGAAACGGAAGGGTGAAGGCGGGCCGGAGATAGAACAACCATAGCCTGCCGTACTCAATGCCTCGGATTCTCACGAAGCCCGCCAAAGACTGCATCTGCCGGAAAGTTCCGAGCTCCCACCCTAAGTAGTATTTTCGCATGATGCCGTGGTGATAGATCTTTGTAAGAACCGGCGTCTGCCAAAGAAAAAATGGCGTTGCCGTATAAGTATCGATGCCAAGCCGGTAAGGCATGTAGAATGGACTCCCGGTGACCCGCCAGTTGTAATAGCAGGTCCAGCACCCTACCGAAAGCAAAACCAAGAACGCGGGAAGAACAAGGCGGCCGATGACGACGCCCTTCGGCGGCGCGGTGGAAGAGAGCAGCCTGCGCAGTAGGACAACCCCTGTCGGGATCGAGATCAACAGGCCCTCATACGGCCTCGTATGGAAAAGTATGGCGACGCCCAACGCCCAGAAGACCGCGTCGATAGGCCTCGGACGGCGGAGTATCCGAGGCAGTGCGCCAACTACGGCGGCGCCACCGATCGCGGCCAGACTCCCGCCCCAGTAGCTATTCATCCAAAAACCGAAGACGCCGAAGCGGATGCCGGCGAGAATGCCGCCGAGCAGCGCCCATCCGGGAGGCAGCCAGGCCTGAAGCATCCAGCAAATGGCTCCGCACATCGCCCCGATGCTCAGGTAGACTGCGATCCATGGCCTACCGAAGATCGCCTGGCCAAGAGCCAGGAGCAAACCCTGCGCGGGTGGCCGGATGGAAGCATAAGTGGGCCGCTGCACCACCTGAAAGGTCTCGAAATGGGTCTGCATCGGATGCGGTGGATTCGTCAGGCGCCCGGACGCAAATGTGTCGGATTGAAGCAGGTAGGTGAATTCCTCATGAATCGCCGGTTCGGGAACGCCAATCGCCGGCAGCAGTAAGGCGCGGAACAACAGCGGCAGCGCCACGGAAATCGCAATCGAAACGGCCTTGTGGCGTGCCACGGCCGCCAGTTTCGACTCGATGGGCCGGAATACCTTGCCGAGGGCGTTGGGGCGCAGCAACGCAAGGCCGAGGGCCAGAATAATCAGGACGCCCTCCAGAAATAGAAAGAAGTCTGGATTGATCACGACATCACTCGCGTCCGACGCTCACGGCAGCGGTGGCGTTCTGCGATGAGCTGAAGAGGTACACACAGTAGTCGGTTCCCGGAATCTCTTCCCATCCGGATGGTATCGGGCTCCGGCGCGCCACAATCGCCCGCGCGCCGGTGGAACGGAGCCTCTCTACGATCTGGCCCTGCGTCGAGTGGCCGGCGGTCCAGAAGCGTTGCGTGTCGGTGGGCTTGGAAACCCGCACCGAGTCCGCCCACTCCACCTCGGGTATTTCGGCAACGATCCGCACCCGCGCCAGCCTGGCCCAATAGGCCCAAAAGTTGTTGCCGATCGCAGCCACCTTGTCGCCGCGAGCGATCCCCAGCTTCCAAAGACGCTCCGCCACTAGCGCAGGGGTAGGCTTTGGCTGGCTTGCCCAAGCCAGGCGCAAGAAACCCGGCGACACCTGCAGCAACACCGCAAGCGTCAGCAAGCTTGCAGTCAGCCGGACCATCGTTCGCCGGCTCCGCGACGCTCCAAAGCGGACTAATGCAAGGACTCCCAGCCAAAACAGAACGACATACGCCGCAACATATCTGGCATCGACCCAAACCGCCGAATATAGGGCGATGCCCGTGACGGCCGGAAGCAGGTTCGCGATTGCGAACTTGATGGTTTTCACCGATTGCAAACGCCAACTGGTGAGGATCAACATATAAGCTGCGCCGAAGAGAAGAGAGGTTGCGAATAAAATAACGGCCAGCGCCCGCGTCCCGTTCACTTTGAGATTGTGCCAGAAACGAGGTTCCATATGCGGCCGCACGCCGTCGAGCCAATATGACGGATCGTACCAGGGCGAATACGAGACGTGCATCGGCTCGGCGAATTCGTACACAGCGGGATTCTCCCAGATTTTTCGCGTGGGATGTCTCGGAAGGCCGCTTCCGGGTGGATCGCCGCGCCAGTGAACGATCGGCACCTGGTTGACCTCGAATGCATACGTTAACTTCCCGGAGTCTCCCAGTGTCGGCCTGCGCTTAGCGGCGGATAAGGCAATTACCAGAGGCATCGCCGTCAACGCAAATGCGGTCAAAGAGACCAGAACACACCGCATCGTAGATCGCGAAAGGCCCCGTGAAAGCGCGGCAACCCCCAGGAACAGCAGGCCCATGGGACCCATCACCGACTTCGCCAGATAGCCGATCCCCAAAAGAAACCCAAAACCGGCAAAGACGGCAGCCGATGCCTGGCCGTCGATGCGGGCGGCAATCCCGACCGATAAATAGATGAACGCGGCGACCAGCATGTCGGGCGTAACAAGCGTCACGCCAATAAGACAGACCGACGTCCAGACAAACATCACATGACCGAAAATAAGCCAGAACCACCACGGCAGCGCCATCCACGTTCGCTCCTCGGCGTCTCCCCTTGGGCTGCACTGGCGCATCGTTCCCCGGAGATAGAAATTAAAACAACAAAGTGCGAATAGGTAGATGACATAGTTGACAACCTGTACCGCCGCCATTTCCGCCGCGGGCGAGGCGCGCAGAAAGTGAAGCGGGAGCGCCAGAAGCACGGCATATAACGGGCTGAAATGTCCGTTGATGGCGGTCGCCCAGTCCCCGCGAAGATAGGCGTCACCCATGTCCAGGTAGGATATTCCGTCGGGGTTCATCGAATATCGGAACCGCCAGGCGAACCATGCTCCCAGCGTAGCGGAACCCGCCCAAACCGCCAGCGTCGGCAGCCGCGCCCAGCCATTTGTACGCGGCGAAGCGTCCGCATTCACCGCTCTGCCCCGCCTGGTTCTACGGCTTTAGCGCCTTTCAGCCCGTCTTGCCGAAGGAGAGCGAGTTCCTGAGCGAGGCGCCGGCATCTTTCATCGACTAGCGAAAGCCGCGTGCCGAAGTGAACGCTCAACAGCAGCAGCACCAGAATCGCGACGATCAGATAAAGGACGGGCGGATATTTCAGGCCTACCATGTAGGCGAGGTTATCGAAACCCTGCGGATACAAGGCGAAGCACGCCAGAGCCAGGCCCATTGCCAGGTATATCGAACTCATGGAGACAAGAAGCATGCGGTTTCGGAGCTTAACCAGCGTCCAGATCAGTAGCAGGACCCCGCAGCCGAGGATAAAGAACCTCGCCTCGGTGGTAATGCCCGTCGGATGCACACTTTCAAGCAGGAATGCCGGCGTGGAGGGTGGCATGTCTTTTCCTTGTAACGCTCATCGCGAGGATGCCCAGAATGGACACGCACATCTTCGGGACGTAGAAAAGGGACTTCAAGAGACCGTGCATGGAATCGCCCGACTCGTCTTCGTGCATCGTCACCGGCACTTCCACTACGCGGCAGCCGGCGACATGCGCGTACAGGATAAGATCCGCATCGGGAGTTTTTTCGGGAAAGTCGGGGAGCGTAGCGTAGAGTTCCAGGGCCTTGCGGCCAACACACTGGAAGCCAGTTGTGGGATCGCTGATACGCATTCCCAGGATGACCGTCAGCAGCTTTGCAAAAAACAGCGAGCCGGCCCGCCGGAGGATCGGAACGCTGTAGCATCGGCTATCGGGCAAATAGCGGCTACCCAATACTATGTCCGCCTCGCCTCTTGCAACGGGCCCAAGAAGCGTTGCGAGATCCCGGGCGTCATGCTGCCCATCCGCATCCATAGTGGCGACCAGTTGCGCTCCAGCGCGCCACGCCCACATCAGGCCGGTCTGTAACGCGGCGCCATACCCGAGATTAAATGGAAGATCGACTACGACCGCTCCGGCGCGACGCGCGAGGTCCGCCGTTTCGTCCCGGGAGCAATCGTTAACCACAATGATCCTGGCGTCGGGAATTCGCTCCCGTATCCCGGCCACCACGCTGCCAATGCTCGCGGCTTCGTTGTAGGCGGGAATGACAACGTGAGGCACTGCACGATCTTTGCTGGCGTCACAACCCATGGCACCTGCCAAACCTGCCGATACGCTCTCCTTTATACGCCTTGCCTCTGGTTGAGTTCAAGATCGACGAGGATATGAACCGGGCGTTAACGATGGATAGCACCGAAGTGGGCAGCAGCCCGTGGCAAGAACCGCGCCCCGTTCATTGAAATGGAGGCGGTTGCAGTTTATGAATCCCCCGGACCCCGGCCTGGGTCAGGCTATTCACCGTCACCGGGAACAGTGGCGGGCGGACGGAATCCGGTTTCCAGCCCAGCAGGAATTCGACAGGCGGGCCGCAGACGCGGGACTGGCACGGGCCCATGCCGCAGCGGGTTTGCAGCTTGGCCTCGCGCCAGCCGGTCGAGGCACGGATGCGGCCGAGCGGTACGTCTTCGCAGCGGCAGACGAAGGTATCGTCCGCGGCCAGGTGTTTCAGCTCCTCGCGCAGCGCGAACGACCGCGCCAGAGACTGGGCGAAGTGCCGCCGCCGGTGGCGTGCCTCAAACAGGCGGCTGGCGCGCTCGGGCTGGCCGGCGGCGGCGTGGCCGGCGATTTCTCCTTCGACGAGCGCCACGTCCAGGCCGCCGATACCGGTGATCTCGCCCGCGGCGTATACGCCTGCCACCGAGGTCTGCTGGTATTCATCCACGGCAACGCCCTCGCCGGGCGCCGACGCGCTCATGCGGCAACCGAGCAAGGCAGCCAGCTCGGTATTCGGCACCAGGCCAAAGCCGCAAGCCAGGTAATCGCAGGGCTCGGTGAAAGTCCTGCCGCCGCGGCTGAGCGTCACCGATTGCAAGCGGCCATCGCCTTGGGCCGAGACCGGCCAGCAGGAAGCCAGGTAGGGCACTCCGGCGAGCGATCCGCGAAAGATCAACGCATCGGCCAGCTTATGCGGATGCCGGAGCAGGCTGGAGGCGAAGCGCAGCAGTGCGGCCAACGGCGCCTGCTCGGCGATAAGACGCACGCCGGCGCCGGCGTGTCGCAGGAAGCGCGCCACCGCCAGCAATAACGGTCCGCTGCCGGCGACAACCACTTTCTTGCCGCGCACCGGGAGACCGGACCTGGCGAGGGACTGCAGGCCGCCGGCGCCCATCACGTTGGGCAGAGTCCAGCCGGGGAAGGGAAGGAAGCGTTCGCGGGCGCCGGTGGCCAGAACCAGGCTGCGATAACGCAGGTCGAGCGACGCGCCGGCGGCGGTTTCGAGGGCGAGCCGGCCGGGCTCGGGTGCGGCGAAGACGCGGGCGCCCGCAATCATTCGCACGCCCTGCCGCGCGGCGGTCGAGATCCATGGCACGGCGGGACCCGAAACACGATCGAGGGAAGCGCGCCAGATTTGTCCGCCGGGGCGCGGGTTGTCGTCTACCAGGCACACGCTGGCGCGAGCCGCGGAAGCTCTGCAGGCCGCGGCCAATCCGGCCGGCCCGGCGCCGATCACCACCACGTCGAAGTTGCGCGGCGCGTCAGGCTCACTCATCCGTGCTCACCTCCATTCCGGACGCGCAGGGCGTCTGACAGCTTCGCACGTGTTGTCTGCCGTCGACCGTTACGCGGCATTCGAAGCAGACGCCCATGCCGCAGAGCGGACCGCGCGGCTGGCCCGTCACCGAGCGGCGGAAGAGGTCCGCGCCGGCGGCGGCGATGGCAGTGGAGACCATGGCGCCGGCGGGTACGGTGACCGAATTTCCGTTGACGCGCAGAGTTACCGCGTCACTCATGGGGCGAGTCTCCCTCCGCTTCCAGCTTACGGGACGGCAGATAGGGTTCCGGCGGAATGGCAAAGGGCCGTGTCAGCAGATGGGCGGCGATCAGTTCTCCGGTAGCGAGCGAGGTGGTGATGCCCAGCCCTTCGTGACCGGTGGCCAGCAGCAAGCGCGGCCGGCCGGGACAGGGGCCGATGAGGGGCAGCTTATCGGGCGTGGCGGCGCGAAAGCCGGTCCAACAACGGGTGACGGCGAGGTCCGCGAGTTGGGGCATATAGGCGCACGCGCGCTCCAACATGCGGGTCAAAATCGGCGGGTCGATAGCGGAATGTTCGGCGCCGAACTGGCGCGACGAGCCGATCAGAACCTGGCCGGTGCGCCGCGGTTGGGCGTTGAAAGCCACCGAATCGGCGGTGGTGGAATGCGCCGATTTCAAATAGCCCAGCTCCACCAACTGATGCCGCAAGAAACCACGATAGCGATCGGTAATCGCCAGGTGACCTTTCCGCCGGCGGACGGAGATACCGGGGGTCAGCTCCGGCGCCCAGGCTCCGGTGGCGTTCACTACCGCGCCCGCGGAAATAGCTTCCCCACTGCCAAGCCGAACGCCGGTCTCCATCAGCTCGACAGCTTTGGCGCGCAGCAACACCGCGCCGCGGGCCTGGGCCCGTTCCAAAAGGAAGCGGGCGGCGCAGGGCGGATAGCTGACGGCATCGTCGGGCACCAACAATCCGCCGGCCAGGCCGGGGCGCAGGTTGGGCTCGGCGGCGGAGAGATCGCGCGGTCCCAGCACCTCGGCGCGAACGCCGATTTCCGCGTAGAGGGCGCGCTTGCGCTCCACCTCCGCCATCTCTTCCGCATCGGCCGCGACCCAGACGGTACCGGCGGCGAGGTACTCGGCATCGACCGGAAGTTCGCCGGCCAGGGCCATCCACAGCGAACGGGAGCGCCGGGTGAGAGCGATCTGGGCGGGCGAATCGTCCATTACCACGATGTGGCCCATGCCCGCGGCGGTAGCGCCGCCGCCGACCGGCCCGGCTTCCACCACCATCACGCGCATGCCCGCGGCCGAACAGGAATCGGCGCACGCCGCGCCCACGATTCCGCCGCCAACGACGACCACGTCGGCGACATCATAGCACGCGGTCATGCTGGCGGCGTACCGGCTCTGCGAATACCGGAGCAGAACGGATCGCGATCGTCGAGGATCAGATCGAGTTCCGCGTTGACGTAGGCGAAACCGGTGATTTCGGGGAGGACCACGGCATCGATCGCGGCATCGGTCGCGGCATGGATCGCTTCTATGCGTCCTTCGAACACGGTGCCCACGATGCTCTCCTGGCGCCACACTTCGCCGGGGGCCAGCTTGCCATCGGCGTAGAGGCAGGCGAGCTTGGCGCTGGTGCCGGTGCCGCAGGGCGAGCGGTCATAGGCTTTGCCGGGGCAGAGCACGAAATTGCGGCTATTCGCGCCGGACACCGTAGGCGGTGCGAACAGCTCGATGTGATCGATTTCGCCACCGTCCGCGCCGGTGATGCCATTGTCCTCCAGCGCGCGGCGGATCCGCCAGGTGAAATCGGTCAGCTCGTCCACGCGGCCGAGCGAGAGCTCCTGGCCATGTTCGCTCACCAGGAAAAACCAGTTTCCGCCCCAGGCCACATCGCCCACCATCTCGCCAATGCCGGGCACGGAGACGGGCACGCGGGCGCGGCTGCGATAGCTGGGTACGTTGCGGATGGAAACGCCGCCGCCGGGGTTGAGCCGAGCATCCACCACGCCGCAAACCGTTTCCAGGCGGCAGGCATCGTGCCGAAGCCGGCCCAGGTACTGAAGCGTAACCACCACGCCGATGGTGCCATGGCCGCACATGCCCAGATAGCCGACGTTGTTGAAGTAAATCACGGCGGCGTCGCAGGCGGCGTCGCAGGGCTCGCACAGGAGCGCGCCCACCATGGCGTTGTTGCCGCGCGGTTCATTCACCACGGCGGAGCGGAATTGGTCGAACCAGTTGCGGAAGCGGTCGAGCCGCCCGGCCAACGGACCCCGGCCGAGGTCCGGACCACCCGCGATCACCACGCGAGTCGGCTCGCCCCCGGTATGGGAGTCTATGGCTGAGACGCGACGCAGGCTCACCGCAATGCCTCGGTCGCGGCCCCGAGGGTGGGACGCGTGGCGATAGCTTTGCGGATCACGGCCAGAATTTCGTCGCGCTCGGCTCCCGCCAGCGGCAGCCGGGGCGCGCGCACCCATTCCGATCCCAAACCGGTCTCCGCCATGGCCAGTTTGATATATTGCACCAGCTTGATTTTGGTATCGAGATGTAGCAGCGGGGTGTACCAGCGATAAAGCTCGCGGGCGAGTTCCCATTGGCCGGAAGCGGCCAAATCCCAGAGAGCGCGGTTCTCCTCGGGAAAGGCATTGACCAGGCCGGAAATCCAACCCTGGGCGCCCAGCAGAATGCTCTCCAGCACCAGATCGTCCACGCCGCAGAAAAGAATGTAACGGTCGCGCACCTGGTTGACGAGGTCGGTAATGCGGCGCACGTTTTCCGAGGATTCCTTGATGGCTACGATGGACGGCTCATCGGCCAATTCTTCAAACATGTCCGGGGTGACGTCCACCGCGTAGGAAACCGGGTTGTTGTAGACCATCACGGGCAGCGAAGTGGCGCGGGCGACGGCGCGAAAGTGCGCCAGGGTCTCGCGGCGGTCGGACTTATAGACCATGGCCGGCAGCGCCATCAAGCCATCCACGCCGATCTGCTCCGCGTCGCGCGCAAAGCGGCAGGCCAGCGGCGTGGTGTATTCGGCTACTCCCGTCAGCACGGGGATGCGGCCGTCGACGGCCTGCTTCATTTCTTTCAGCAGGGTCAGTTTCTCCTGGTATTCAAGGGCGGTATTCTCGCCCACGGTGCCCAGGAACACGACGCCGTGAATGCCGGCCTGAATCATGGCGTTCAGATGGCGCGCGGTAGCGGCCGGATCGAGGGACTGATCGGCGCGGAACTGCGTGGTAATGGCCGGGAATACGCCTTTCCAATGGATCCTCATGACGGTTCGGCTCAGTCGTTATTGTAGTGGATAACCGCAGCCCGGGCGGCGGGTGCGGCGCGCGCGAAACGTGCGCCACCGCGATACACCGCGAAACCCGCGCCTGGTGCCGCGAGACGTGATATAGTTTCGGCGTGTCATCCGACCATGCTTTTTCCAGACGTTCCTTTCTTGCCCTTCCGGGCATCGCTTCCATGACGCTGGCCACGGCTGCCAAGCGCGTGCCTGTCGGTCTGGAGCTCTACTCCGTGCGGGATGAATTTGCCAAAGCCCCGGAAGCCACCGTTCGCGCGGTGGCCAAGATGGGGTACGAGACGGTAGAATTCTTCGCCCCCTATTTCAACTGGACCGCGGACCAAGCCAAAGACATGCGCAAGGTGATGGACGATGCGGGCATCCGCTGCAATTCCACCCACAACAACGCGCCCTCCTTCACGGATGAAGGACTGCCGAAGGCGATCGAGCTCAATCAGATCCTCGGGTCGAAATACGTGGTGATGGCAAGCGCCGGAAAAGTGGCCGGGCTCAACGGCTGGGAAAGAGTGGCGGATCAGCTCTCAGGGATATCCCACAGGCTCGCGCCGGCCGGGTTGCGCACCGGATATCACAATCACCAAACGGAATTCACGGTGGTGGAGGGAAAGCGGCCCATAGAAGTGATCGCCGCCAACACGCCGAAAGAAGTAATGCTACAGCTCGACGTCGGCACTGCGGTGGAAGCGGGTTCCGACCCGGTGGAGTGGATCAAAGCGAATCCGGGACGAATCCGGTGCGTTCACTGCAAGGACTGGGCTCCCGGACCGGACAAAGGCTATCGGGTCCTGTTTGGAGAAGGAGATTCGCCTTGGGCCAGGATTTTTGAGGCCGCGGAATCGGTAGGCGGCGTGGAATACTATCTGATCGAGCAGGAGGGCAGCCGATTCCCGCCACTCGAAACCGCCGAACGCTGCCTGGCGAACTGGAAGAAATTGAAAGCATAGCGCCGCGCGGATATGGGATCGGCTTCCCTTCCCCTGGAGTCGGCAGCCAGAGCAAAGTTGTTGTAGACTAATTGGGCGAAGCACGGTCCTGCTGGAGCGGATCGGCTGCGAATTTGCGGCACGATAGGAGAGAATATGCCTCTGGGGAAAAGGGCGGCGGCGGAGTTGCTCGGTACGTTCTGGCTGGTTTTCGGGGGATGCGGCAGCGCGGTTCTGGCGGCGGCTTTCCCGGGTTTGGGGATTGGCTTTCTGGGCGTCGCATTCGCGTTCGGCCTCACGGTTCTGACCATGGCCTACGCGATTGGCCATATTTCCGGATGCCATCTGAATCCGGCTGTCTCGGTGGGTCTGGCGGCGGCGAAGCGTTTCCCGGCATCGGAATTGCCGGCCTACATCGTCGCGCAGGTAGTGGGCGCGATTGCCGCGGCGGGAGTGCTGTTCGTGATCGCCAGCGGAAAGCCGGGATTCACGCTGGGCGGGTTTGCCTCCAACGGCTACGGGGAGCACTCGCCGGGCGGGTACTCGCTGGTGGCCTGTCTGGTGGCCGAAGTGGTGCTGACCTTCATGTTCCTGGTGATCATCCTGGGCTCGACGCACAGCCGCGCGCCAAAGGGTTTTGCGCCGATCGCGATCGGGCTGGGGCTCACCCTGATTCATCTGGTGGGAATCCCGGTTACCAACACGTCGGTGAATCCGGCGCGCAGTACCGGGCCGGCGCTCTTTGTCGGCGGCTGGGCCGTCGAACAACTCTGGCTGTTCTGGCTGGCGCCTATTGTCGGAGCGATCATCGCCGGCCTTGCGTTTGGCGCTCTGGCGGGCGAGCCGGAGCCAACTGTGGCTGGCGACCTGGCGCCAAAGAAGGCGGCTGCCGCAGCCGCGGGCCGTTAGGGGCAGTCTCGCTTCGGCAGCGCACGGTCGGGCTGCGCCCGGCTGGACCAGGCCCTGAGGGCGCCCCCAACCGGCGCGCAGCTTACCAAGCTGCCCCACAAGCCTACCCGCGCAGGTAGGGCTTCATAAATTGCTCCCAGGCATCGCGGACAGCCTGCTTGGTGGCCTCGTCGAGCGGGCCTGTTGCGCCTTGGCCTGAGCGGCCCCCGCCGCGTCCGCCGGCAGCCGCTCCGCCGCCTCCCAAGCTCATGGCGCGCGTTTTGGTCTCTTCCTTGAATACGCCGCGCACGACCATGAGATAGCCAGCGGAGCCGGTAATGCTGTTGAACGCCTGAATCCGGCCGAACATGTCGAACGCTTCGCGGCGTTTGCCGGCGTGCCAGAGATCGAATGCGGCGGCGTAGAAGTCGGAGAGCACGGTGGTGGGGCAGTGGCCCGAGAAACCGAGCCGCATCTCGTCGATCATGGTGCGCACGCCGTTTCCGG
>JBKQIF010000170.1:0-24055 GCA_052148435.1 Bryobacteraceae bacterium | reverse complement strand
CCCAGAACCCCGCAACCACACGCCGCGTTGCGATTCTAGCCGCCGCCTTGTATTGCTCCCCCGTCATTTCGGTGCTCAGTGCTCTCACCTCGCGATCAACGAGCGCCAGGGGTAGCGCGCCTGGGGTCGGGTTCATTGAGAAAGCCATTCGTTCCGTTGGATACTTGAATGCCAATTTGCTTACCTCGGCAAGATTTGGTTATGCAAAACCAAAACCAAGCTGGTTATTTCCTGCAATTGAAGTATAGGGATCGAACCGTGAAATCCGCCCGCTACAGCACCACCTGGCCCACGCGGCATCGAGCACCGCGGTCCGGAGCCTCAAGCCGGGTGGATCGTCCGTCCGCCGGCATTGAGCACCACGGCCGCGTCATCCGCGCCGGAGGCCATCGAGCACGCCACCGCTCCGCCCCGAGGTTCAGCACCACCTGGCCACGTCGGCATCGAGCACCGCGGTCCGGAGCCTCAAGCCGGGTGGATCGTCCGTCCGCCAGCATCGAGCACCACGTAAACAAGAAAAAGGCCCCTGACTGTAGCTTGCAGTCAGGGGCCTTCATTGAACCCGCAGGGTTTTTGCAGAACGCCCGTGGGATTGCCACGCCCCAACGCGCCCCGCTTCCGGGTTGTCCGATCCGGTTGATTCGGGAGACGTGTCGGCGCGGGCCGGTCAATTTCTTAATAATCCGTGACATCCTCCGCGCGCCGCGGCAGCGTTCCCCGGCTGTAGCTGAACCCCTGCCGTTTGGCATCGCCCTCGATCCATCCGCTATGCCATGACCACGCCTCCGTGGTTGCCGCCGCATACGGACATCGATTACTTGCGAGCCGTCCGGCTTCCCCGGCGGTAAATCCCTCCTGCCATGCCCATGAGTCGATTGTCAGCCTCATACCGCCTCCGTTTGCACTTCGCCTCCGCCAGGGAGTTGCACCGCCGTCCGCACCCGTAGGGCTGACGGATGAAAGGCGTTTCCGGCCGCCGCACACAGGAAGCACCGAAAGAGCAATCGGCAGATCGAAGTAACAAACCTTGATTCGCGCGGCCCGATGATCTGCCAGGCCAGAATAATGCGCCCAACGAGCGGAGTCTCGCGGTTCCCCACGTTGTGAACGAGCGTATGGCAGGCGTGGCAGAGAGCCAACGTATTACTCGTACGCGCGGGCGCCAATCTCTTCCGCGCTCTTTTTAGGGACCTTCATTGCCGCCCTCCCCGTTTCGTCGGTTTCACCGCTCCGGCGAAGCCGCGGCGTGATCGGCGCGCCCTTCGCCGGCTTTTTTTGTTCCCCTACCGGCAGGCATCAGACCTCTTCCATTTTTTTGTGCCGTTTTTGTTCCTATAAGGAACCCCTTGGACCAAGTCATTGAAAATAGGCGACTTGCTGTCGCTCGCTATTGACGCCATAAACGCCATGTTCTTTATTGTCAATGTATAGTCGATTTCCCAAGCTGGACGTCGCGGGTTCGAGTCCCGTCTCCCGCTCCATGTTTTCATAGAGTTACGCACCATTTGGGATAACCCACCGATTCCTCATTACTCCGTTTACTCCATTAAGCCGACTTCGCCAATTCTGACGGCTCTGGTTGCGGTTTTCGAAGCACGGCGGCTTCGAGTTTCTTGAGTGCGGCTCGCTTCTGTTCCATGTCGGAACTGGTGTAGACCTCCATGCTGACGCCGAGTCCGTGGCCCCTCTGGTCGGAGGCGACCTTCGGATCGACGCCCGCCTTCTTCGACAGGCTGGCGTTGGTCTTTCTCAGTACCTGGAACGTCGCCCAGCCAAGGCCGATGTCCACCAGCTTCGGCTGCATGTGCCGCCGCCAGAGGTTGTCCAGCGACACTGGCGTGACGATCTTCTCCGAGGGAAACACGAACCCATCCGGCGACGGGTCCTGCGCCAGTCCGGCCCACTCCTTCAACAACTCGAGCGTGCCGTCCGACATCGCGCCCTCGCGGGTCTTGCCATTCTTCGGCGTGTTGAACACCCGCTTGTAGACGCGCTCCACTACCCGGATCACTTCGTCGGCTACCGATTTCCACCGGAGCGCCAGGATCTCGCCCGGGCGCATACCTTCGAAGATTGCGAGCCTCGCGATCAACTTCTCCCTGAGGTCGAAGACCTCCAGATACGTGTTCACCTCCTCTTCCGTTAGCGGGCGCAGGTCGCGTCCCGGCTGACATTTTCTCGGAATTCTCAACTCGGCCGCCGGATTGTTGAGCATCAGCCCGTCCGACATGGCCAGCTTGAAAACCCCACTCAGGAACCACCGCAAATGGGCCACCGGGCTGGAGGATAAGTCCAGCGCCTTCCGGTCGAGGAAGTCCTGCAATTCCTCTCGCCGGATCGCATGGAGCAGTTGCTTCCCGAACTCCGGGATAAGATGCGATTTGACGATCTGCTCCGAGGTGCCCGCGGTCGATTCCTTCCAACTGCGACGGCAGAATGGGAGGTACACGTCGTTGATGAACTGCTCGAACGTGTACACCGGCTTCGCCATCCGGGTCACGCCGCTGTTGATATCCCTGAGCATCGCGGACAGAGCTGATTCCGCTTCCGCCTTGGACATCTGCGAGCAGCGCCCCAGTACTTTGGATCGCCGGCTGCCGTCCTCCCACCAGGCGGCAACCCACACACGATGACGCCCGTGTTTGCGGGCTTGCAGGCTGCCTTTCTGGAAACGCTTTCGACGCATTTTCTTGCCTCTTTCCTGCGTCGAAGGCGTTGACTCTTGGCATGACCCGGATATTACCATCACCGGACGGCCCCAAGGTGGGCGGCTTCCATCCATTCCTCCACCCACTCGCGTTTGATGAGGATACGGCGGCCCATCCTGAAACTGCGGACCGGCGGCACGCCCGGCACTTTGCCGTTGATCACGTTCGAAAGGTGCGCCTTCGAGACCCGCAGGTAGGCTGCGGCCTGCGTCAGCGTCATCACCGGCGTTGATTCTTTCGTGTCGATCATGTTGCCTCCGAGTGCTCCGTCCGAAAATGAAGCGGCCACTCCAAAACTTTTGAAGTGGCCACCCAGTTGTGCAATTACCGCTTGATTCGGGGCGGCACCCGATCAATGAATCGAGGTGCCATGAACCTCGAACGCGGCAGTATCCTGTTCAACCGGACCATCGACCAGTGCCGTAGCATCGGTCGCCGTGGCGGTCGCGCCCGTGCCCGGAATCTACGCGCGCGTAAGACGTCACGTGCGGCGGCGGTCCCGGCTCCCAGACCATCGGAAGACGAAACGGCCCGCCAAGCCATCCAACGTATCGATGCTCTGTGCCCGTGGCTCAAAGGCTGCGAACCTCGCGCCACAGGCCGAAGCGCGTAGCACCGGACCACCACGGACGCCACGTTTGGCGCACAGTGGCGCGATAGTGCGCCCGGACCGCACCAAGTGGTAGGACACTGGCACCGCCAAGAAAAGACCTCAACCAGTAGCCGCCCGACCCTCCCGCACGCATGGCGCGGTCCGTGGCGTCAGCCCGGCGCGCGCCAGAATTGCTTCGATTTGAGACTGGTCCAGTTCGCGATGCCGTTCCAACTCGGCGGCCAGCATCGAAACGACCCACCAGTTTGCCGTCACCAAATTCGCTGCCCGATTCCGCAGGCGCCCGAGAACCCGGCGGGCCGACCGCCACAACGGCCCGCCCGGTTCGATCAGCGCCAGCGCAAAGGCAGCCTCCACCGCATTGCGGCGGTCGGTCTTCAGCCCCGCCCGGCGCAAGCGCTCCCGCTCAGCATTTTTGTCCAGCACTACGTCGGGGTCGCTACCGTGCTGGCAAATCCCGGCCAAGTAGCCCGCGCCAATCGGTATGGTGGCGTCCTCCACGATGGACAGATGGTACACGCGGCGCCCGAAGGCCAGCGCCGCGATCCCGTGGCCGCATTCGTGAAAGGCCCGAAGTTCGTCGGGCATCCGCACCCGCCGCCAGCCGGGCTCGCTGCTTTGAACCGCACGCCGCTGGGCGGCCGGCCCCGCCAAGGCGATCAGCACTTGCAATTCAAAGTTGGCCCGAGCATTGGCGGCGCGTTCATCCAGTTCCGCAGTGGAATAGTCGGCCATGGTCACCTCATCCACAGTGGCGGCGCTTTGGAAAAAGAACCAGCGGCGCGCCCAAACTCTTCCGGCGGCGCAGGCTTGGGCCCGTAGAGTTCGAGAAACTTGCTGTGGTCTTCAGGTGGGGGCACCGGCGGGTCAAGTTGGTTCTCTATTTCGGTGGCCTGCCGCTCCAACTCGACAGCCTGGTCATAAAGCTGGCGGGATCGCGGCCGCACGTACGGGTTCCCCGGCGAAAGCCAACGGAGCGCCTCGGACGGATCGCAAAAATCGATGTGGGTGGTGGCCGCTGTCACCTGCCGTTCCCAACCGTTCGGCGCACGCTGAGCCGCCAGAATGCAGCGCGTGAATGTCACGCCTTCCAGTTCGGACAACGCAGCCAGGTGCTTCGCCGTCTTACGTTCGAGCGCCTCCAACTCGGTGTGCTTCTGCACCGCCAAGCGGCGCAAGTCTTCGGCGGTAGCGCGCCTCTGTGCGATCACCGCCTGAGCGCGGCGAGCCTCAAGTGCGGCCAGGCCTGCAGTGAGTCCGTCCACCCGCAGTCGCAGGTCGGCAACTCCGCGCGCGGCGGATTCGTTGCCGTCGAGCACGGCTTCGCCCAGCCCACCTTCGGCCTCTGCCAGCTTCGCACCGGTTTCGGCCAAGGCCTCGGAGAGCTGCGCTTTCCGCACTTCGATTTCCTCCAGCGCGGCGTTGGCCGCTTCGAGGGTGATTACGTCCTTCATGGCGTTCTTCTCCTTTTGGTGTAGTGTGAACATCTATTGCGGAAGCGATGCCAGCGCCTTCGACAGCTTGACCAACATCGCCTCATTGTCCTTGCGGATAATCCGGTAAGCCTCTGCCGGGACGGTGACTGCCACCACCAAGCCCGCCAGGCGGTCGGCCTGGGCGAGCGCGTGGTCGCGGACCAGGTGGCTCAACTCGCTTGCGTACTCCACCACCTTGGTGACTTCGAACAATTCGCCGGCCTGCTGGCGTTCCACGCGCTCGGCCCGTTTGGCGTCGGCCAGCGCCTTTTTCGCCCGCGCGATCAGCAATGCGCGACCCGGATCCGGCTGCATCGGCGGACTATCGGCTCCCACCTGCAGAGCCGGGACAGGCCGGTGTGTGCGGCCCACGTCGCGGGAGCGATCTACATGCGTGGAAATCCAGTTGAGCGCCGCCTGCAACTCGACCTTGCCGTTGGCCAGAACCGGCAGCCCCGCGTGGCACAACTGGCTGATACGCGCACGGCTGACGTTCAACTTGCGTGCCAGTTCCGCCTTGCTGAGGACCGTCTGTTCCATCATGATCTCCTGTTAAGCGCTAAGTGTTAAGCCAAAAACAACCTACATACTGCGCGCACAGAGCGACATTTCAAGCCGCTGCGCCGCCTCGCCGGTCAGGTCCCTGAAGAGGCGGCGCCTCGGAGAAAAGGAGTTCCCACGCCTACCAAGGGTGGTGGGTTTGGCCGTGGTGGTGGGTTGTGGTGGGTTTTGCTCAAAAACTCCCTTACGTACGCGCGGATGGAGAAATGTTTGAAGAAAACCCGCCACAACCCACCACCTCATCAAAACCCACCACCCTCCGTAACTCGTCACAGCTTTTCCTCAGAGGCACTTTCGGTGGCGCGCAGCGCGATCCCGATATAGACGGCACCGTAATTCCGGTCTACCTTTGTGAAACCACGGATCTTCAGCCGCTTGCCGAACATCGTCTCGGTGATGGCGGCCTCCCCGGCGCCCTCGGCCCACTCCCGGTAGCACATATACAGCGGGCGTGCCTTTCCGCTGAAGGAGTCGCTCACCACGCAGCAGTCCTCGACAAAGCGGCCAAGCTGATCGTTCTCGGCTTTCCAGTCATCATTCGCGGCCGCGACCTCCGGCGGCTTGCCCAAGCCATCTCGCCGCCACTCCAGCGCGCCTTCCACCGCCCACGCCAGGATGCCCTCGGCTTCCGCCAGTAGTTTGCGTGGCAGGCTCTTATCGATCTCCTCGGCGGGGATAGTCACCGTGAAAGGGATGGGATGCAGCCGGTTGAAGGTGGCCTGATCGTCGGCCGCGCGGATGATGGGCTTGCTGTTCGTATCCATCCACAGCTTGTGCGTCTCCGAAAACTCGATAGGGTTCTCGTACTTGCGCGTGGCCTTGATCTTCCCCATGCCCTGCGTGATGCGCTTCAGTTTCCCCTGCGACAGGCGCTGTCCCTCTTCCGTCTCGGAAGTCATCACGAAGCGCGCGCCACGGAGATCGGCCAGGTCGGCCTGGGTGTTGTTGCTTTCCTGCCGGACCATCAGCGTGTCCACCTGGAGCAGCACGGCGTATTCTTCGAGCAGGTGTAGGAAGGTGGAAAGCAGGGTGGTCTTGCCGTTGTTGCCGGAACCGAACGGCACGAAGACGGCCTTCTCCTCCGTGGTGCCGCTGAGGGAGTAGCCAATGGAGCGTTTGAGGTACTCGACCATGCGCTCGGCACGGTCCAGTTCCGGTTCGGAGGCATCGGGATGGTTGCCCATGATGCGGGCGATGAAGCCGAGAAACAGCGGGCATTCGGCCTGCGGATTGTAGTTGTAGTGCACCAGCTTGGTGATGTAGCGCTCGGGATCGTGCGGCAGCAGCACGCCGTTTTCGAGGTCGAGCGCGCCGTTCAGGAAGTTCAGCAGGAATGGATGTGTGTCGAGCTGGTCCGGCGTGATCACCAACTCGCATTCCGCCATGGTGAGCAGGTTGCCGATCCGCTTGGCGTCCAGGGAGCCGTAAGCGAAAGTCCGGTGATCTTTGTCTTCGGCATCTACAGCTTGGGTCAAGTACTCCAGCATTGTTTTCTTGGCCAAGCGCCGGGCGAACCCCTGGCCGTCAACGGCCCAACGGCGCCCATCCCACACCAGCCACTTCTTAAATGCGGGGCAATAGCGGAGGCGGTCGCCGAACTTGAGGATTAGGCGGTCGGCATTCCCCGTGTCATTACGAAGCTGTTTGAGTAGAGTGTGTTCGACCGTCTGCGACGCTTGCAGGTGCGGCCCCGGAGCATCCGTGGATGTCGTCGGCAACTCCACCGTCACCGTGTTGGCCACGATCTCGTTGAGTTGGTCGCGGGAACCGCCCGCCTGGATCCAGTCCCAGAGATCGCCCTTCGGCGGCAGGCCGGGCAGCCGTATAATCTTCACTTCGGCCACGTGGCGAGCCAAGGCTTCGGACACGACCTTGCCGTGCAGTTCGCCCTTTTCATCGCGGTCGGTTACAATGCGGGTCGATTTCCCCAGGAGCTCCTTGGTGTACTCGCCCCACCATTTGCCTTCGCCGTCCGGGGTGCAGGTGGTGACGATGCCCAGATCGGCCGCGCCGCGGTCGGCGGCCTTCTCACCGTTCACGATGAATACCTCGGCGGCGGCGCCGAGAGTGTTCAAGCGGTAGAGGATTGGCTTTTTGCCGGCCTGCTTGCGGGACTTCCAGCCCAGCTTCGATGTAAGACCGAACTGCCGGAAGGTCTTGTCGTTCTGCTTATCGGTGAAGCGGACCTTCACGTAGGCGAGGCGGCCATCGGCATCGAAGTAAGGATAGACAGCTGTGTGCCGCCACTTCATTTTCTGCTCAACCGATTCGATCTGTTGGGCCAGGTAATTGTGCGACCAACCCGGCAGGCCCCACTTCATTTCCGGTTCCCGGTCCACCTGGCGCAGAGCCGGGCGTCCGACGATGCGCCGCACTTCATTGGCGGCCGCCGGAAACTCCGCGTTGCTGAGTGCCATCTCCAAATCGAACATCGATCCGCCGCGCCCGCACTTGCTGTGGCAGTACCACATGCCCGTCTCGGCATTCACACTGAAGTTGTCGCCCGTGCCGTTGTGGATGCGACAGGGCCCCCGCCATTCACGACCGCTCTGGCGTACCTTCGGTGCACGGTCCGAGTAGTAGATGGCCACCTCCGACGGTGTGAAGTCGCCACACGACTGGGCAGAGGTGCTCACGGCTTCTCTCCGCTGACCCAGCGCATGGTGCTACCCGGCTTCATAGATTCGACCTCACAAAAATATGGCCCGCCAGCGTCGCTACGCCGTACGGGCCTATGGGTTTGTTCCGGATTACGTTCTACTGTTGCGTGGGCGGCAGAATGCCCATCTCGGTCAGGATCCGATCAAAAAGTGTGAAGACGATGGAGTTGATGTCCAGCACCACCGAAGATTCGATGTACCGGTCGCGCATCCACCGTTGCAGGCCGCCGTTAGGAACGGGCTCGCCGCTGTTGATGCCGAACCACTGGTGATGCCACGTCCTATCAAGCCGGTACAGCACCACAGCGCAATCTGGAAGCTGGCTGAAGTCCCGGCCGGTCTTCCACTGCAGGCAAAAAGACTCCGTCACAGCATCAACCATGTCCGACGCCAACAGGGAAGCCTGCTTGAGGGGCGCATCAGCTTCAGCCAGAATTCTCACCGTATTGATGTAGATGGCGTCGCGCACGGAGTACAGGCGCCGGTGGCCGCGGCCCCTCGTGCCGGCCCTTGCATCCGGAATTAGTTCGCGGCGGTGCCAATCCAGAAGGTTGTCGCGATCAACCCGGCAGATCTGCAATATTTGTGGCGGCGGGAATCGTGGTTCCCGGAAGAAGTCTTCGTCAATGGTTATGGTTGGTTTGGCGTTGTGATCAGCCATGTGCGTCTCCTGTCACCGCGCAACGAATAGCGTCATGCGAGCCTAGCCTGCCGGTTTGAGCCCGGTCCAGCCTCTGGACCCACCGTTTCGCGCCGCTTCCCTGCCGCTTCCGCGTAATCACGTTCGGCTGTTGCGGAATCTCCGCGGCCTGTTGCACGCGTCGTGCGGCACGGACTGAAACCAGCAGCCGGACATATTTCAAATAGCCGCGCCGGTTCACTTCGCCGTTCACCATGTGATGCAGACACAGCAGTCGGATGACGCCGGGATTGGCAGTGAACGCCAAGCCGCCGGCAGGATAAACCACCTCGATGCGGCTCCGCGAATCGGTTGCCAGATGTTTTGGGATTTGGTGGTCGGGTATCGTCATCCGCGCTCTCGCGCTCCAATGCTCCGGAAGGGTGGCCGGATCCTGCGGGTATCGAACTGACGCTCTACTATAAATGATAGAGTTATCTCATTCAATTGTCAATGGACGAATCTCCCGCACTTTCAATAGCTTGTCCTGAAGGGTCTGACGGGACGCGGAGATGTCTATTGTAGGAAGGCCGAATCTCCGATATACTAATTGTGCCACTTGTAGCATTTGTGGCATATGTTGCGTATATGGCATTAGAGGGAACCATGCCCCACAAAGAGCAGATACAAGCGCCCATTGCTTTGTCGGAGAGCGATCAGCGGCAGGTCCTGGAACTCTATCAGAAGATCCAGCGCAGCCGCGCGAAGCTGGTCGGGCCCGACGGTAGAACGCAGAACCTGCCCGTCTCCCTGTACGAGTTCCTGGTGAAGCTGATCGCCGACCTGTGCGAAGGCCAGTCGGTCGCCATCGTGCAAAACGACGCTCAACTGACCACGGTGGAGGCGGCCCGCATGCTCGGTGTGTCGCGACAGTTTCTGATTGGGCAACTGGAGAAGGACGAGATTCCTTTTCACATGGTGGGCACGCACCGGCGCGTATACGTGCGGGATCTGCTGGCGTACAAGATACAACGCGACGGCAAGCGGCACAGGATTCTGGACGACCTGACCCGCGCGGAAGCGGAGGAAGGCCTCTACGACCGGGAACCGTCTGATGATCACGCAGACTAACGCATTCGTCGTAGTCCTCGATACCTGCGTTCTCGCTCCGATGCCGCTGTGCGACACGCTCCTGCGGCTGGCCGAGGATCCGGCGCTCTACATGCCACGCTGGAGCGCCGGCATTCTCGAGGAACTGCGCCGCGTTCTCCGCAAAATGGAGTACAGCGACGCCCAGGCCCAGCGCCGGATCACCGCGATGCAAGCGGCATTCGAAGATGCCTGCGTTACCGGCTACGCAGACCTGGTCGCATCAATGACCAACGACGAGAAAGACCGGCACGTGCTCGCGGCCGCAGTCCGCACCGGCGCGCATGCCATCCTCACGGAGAACGTGAAGCACTTCCCCGCGGAGTCCGTGGAGCCATACAACATCGACGTGCTCACGCCCGACCAATTCCTGGCGCACCAGTTTCATCTCAACCGGGAGCTGCTGGAGGAGAAGCTGTGTGGCCAGGCGAAGGCTCGCGGCGTTCCGTACGAGGCCCTCATCCAACGATTGGCGAAGTGGGCGCCGTCTTTGCCGGAGCTGCTCCTGGAATCTGCGTAGCTACGTGAGGTACAGCGACTTCCGTTTCTGCTCGACCAGCTTGATGAAGTTGCGCTTGATCTTGTATTTCGCGCGCAGCGCTTCCAGATGGCGCACAAACTCCGCGCTGCGGTCCAGACGCTTCATCACAGCCGCCGCCTTCGCGAGCAGGTTGACGGGCTCCTCGTACCGGCCGTTGCTAGTAGCGGCGACGCCGGCCTCGGCATACTTCAAATAGATGGGTGCGGCGTCTTCGGGGTGTTCCTTCTCCCGGTTCGCGGCCAACCGGAGCCACAAGCTGTCCGAGCATCCTCCCACACCGGCCTCGCGCCAGGCATCTTCGGCCTTGCCCTCATACAGGAAGATCTCCACCAGGACGGAATGGTTGTCGTCGGCTTGCAACCAACGGGGCCGGGACTGACCGCGCGCCGTATCCCTGGCTCTTGCGATTCGCAGCCGGATCTCAGCCAGCGCGCGCTCCCGCCACTCCGGCCACGCGCCCGCCCTTTTCGCGTGCTTCTCCAGGGTCTTGTAGCCCTCCAGAAATGGCCGCCCCGAGAATTCGGCCCACATCAGTTTCATCGCTTCGTCGTGACGCCGCCGCCGATGGTACTCCTCAGCGGCGAACTCACGAAGCCGGGCATCGGTGCGCTCCGGAAAAGCCTTCAGCCCCTTTTCCGCCCATAGCAGCGCGTTGTCGTGCTGGCGGGCTTCGCGATACAACTCTGCGATTTTCAGGTAGCCGTAGGCGCTCGAAAGGTCACGGCTCATCACCGAGACAAGTTGTTCGATATCGCCCGAGGCCTGAGCGAGCGATTCCATGATGTGCGTGATGCGGAAGTGCCGGCCTGACTCGCTCCGCTCATGCCCGGCAGTTCGCGCCGGCACACCCGCCCATTCGGCGTCGGCCAGTTCCCGGTAAGCTTTCATCCCCTTGGCCCCCAGGATCTTCGCGTACCGCGCCGCCGCCCCGTAGAAAACATCGAAGTCGCTGTGCAACTCCCACTGAAACAGCCGCCTGGCCAATTCCGCCGGATCGGGCCGGGCCTCCTGGCACGCCCGGTAGTGGATGTCCTGCAGCCGGTCCCGCAATTCACCAAAGTGGCCGTCGGAGTCGTCTACCGCCTCGATGGCGCCCAACAGGGACTGCAGGGCCGACTCGCATAACTCGATAACTGCGGCGGCTTGACCATCGTTCAGTAACTGCTCGACCGAATCGATGGCATCGTCAACGCCACGTGCCCAGCCGGTCGCCTCCCGGTAGTGCACGAAATCGTGAACCCGCACAGCTCGTTCGAATGCTCGTCGGACAGCAGCGGCGCCGGTGTCGGGCCCTGAACGCCGGGCAGCGTAAAGAATGAGCCGTTCGTGAAGGCGGTCGTCGTCCTTGGCCCAATCAAGCACCATCCGCACTAGAGTGTCCTTGTCCTCGGCCTGGAGGATCTTCCCGGCGTCGGCCAGCGTAACCTCCTTGGCTTTGCCGCGGCCTACCGGTTTCGCCGATCCCGCCGCGCGGGCCAACCAGGCGAGCGCCGCCGCGACGCAGTGCTTGCAGAAGTCGCCGTCAATGCCCACGGGACAATCGCAAGCATAGTCCAGCACTCCATCATCGGCCGCCAGCGTGACCGTGTAATCCTGGTTTCCGCGCACGACGGCGTGGATGCTCCCGCCACGGTCTTCGATGGATTCGACGTGTCCGTGAGAAAAGTAGTCCAGGCCCCGCTGGTAGGACTGCGCGCCGGCCAGCCTGCGGATTACGGCATCGTTCAAAGCCCGCGAAAGGGCGTTCGCCATACATATGATTATCGGTGAGGCACAGCCTTGGTGGCGACGTGGGAATGCAACGCTCCTCCGTCTCATCGCAGGCCGGACGCTGTCCCTTTCGGCGCCGCAGATCGAGCTTGCACCCGAATCGAGCGTATGATCAGGTTTTAGGCTCTGTGCCAGCAAATGAGAAAAACCAAGAGCTCCAGGCCCACGCGCAAAGAGATTCTGACCGGCATCGGCTACAAAGCGCTGGAACCTGCGGCGGGTGTGCCCGAAGAAGTGCGTGCGGCAGAAGATCGCGAACTCCAGGACTACCTGGTTACCTGGGTGCAGGGTATGTCCGAACATATCGCCTCGTACGACAAGACGCTCAAAGCACGGGCCAAGAAAGTGGTCGGCGCGAAGGAAGTCTGTGCAATGGTGGAAATCGATCCGGACAGTGAGATTGGAGCCCTAATGACCGAATTGAGGAGCACGATTGACCCTCGCGATCTGGCCAGCGAGGGGCTCGGTCCTCATCCGCACATCACGGTACGCCGAATACTTGACAACGATTTCAGCGGACTGCGCACCTACGTGCGCTCGCTCAATCCGTTCGATATCACGTTCGGTCCGGTGACCTTCTTTCACGCGAACGTGAATAGCCACAAGGCTGCGGTGCTGAAAGTGGACGTTATCAGTCCGATTCTCGAAGAAATCAACTTGGCAATCGAGCAGCACGTCAACTGCAAGCCAGCGGACTGCGACTACCAACCGCACGCGATAGTGGCCTACGTGAAGCCGAAGGCGGCCAGGAAGTACGCAGGAAACAACCTGTTGGCGGGCCGGACGCTGGAGGTATCCACACTCAGCCTTCGACCGAAGGATGGCAAACCCGAGTTCCTGCGGTTGATTGACGGACCTGCACCGTGGAAAGAGGATGGCTACAACTGGCCAGGAGGCCCCAGGTCGAAGCGCGAGGTTAAGCCACCACAGCGAAAACCCGCTAAAGCACACCTGTCGCGTCGTGCTGGCGAGAAACAGCGGCGGGGCCGACGCTGACGCCGACGATTCCTGATATCGTTGAGCTTCCGCATTAGCTTATGGCCATTCCGAATGTTTGGCGGTCGGCCCCTCGATGGGTGGAGTCACCGCCGTCAGAGCCGGGCTCTATAGACCCGCTTGGCTATCGAATCGAGTCCGACCGAATTGCGGAACCTGCTACCAGGAATCACCGTGAACACGCGGCGCGCGCGCTACCTTAGTTTTCTCTGCTGGGCATTGGACCGCTTCGGCCTCGATCCAGAGGAGACCGACCGCTGGGAGGTTGCACTTTCCGTCGGCGAATGGCTACGGCATGGGTCCAGCAACGAATGTTCGTACCGCGGCATTGATCGGCTCTCGCAGCTGCGCCTCAGTTCTGGTGATCTCGTACCACGACGGTTGCTGCAGCAGCGCCCGTGTCTTCTATGCCGGCTTGCTGTCCTCAGCCGGTTTTGTGGATCAATCCGGCGAACTCACGGACCTCGGCAAGAAGCTCGCAGTTGAGTTCGGTAAGGCTATCGGCTCCAAGAAACGACCGAAGCGAGTCAGGGGTTGCGCCGAACTTCCCTGCGTCGGTGAACTTCGGAATCGCGAAGGCAGCCTGATCGCCGAGGGTTTGCTTTCGGAGACTGCGGACTCTCTAGTGCGGGCCAGAACGTTCAAGGCCATCGGTCGGCGGCTCTGGCGCGATGCGCATGGCGATTACGCCGGCAGCATTCTGCGTTGCCATCTCGGTCGCATCGATCCAAGTAATGAGGCTGCGGTCCTCTTGAGAAATGCTGCCGTTCTGGAGCTTCGAGCTCTGCCCCTGACCCGCCTCTTCCTGTATCTATACGAACACGATGGCGCGATTCCGGGCGACGTACCGGCGAGCGCGCGATTCCGCTGTTATCAAGTGGAGGTCGAACCACCAGGCCTCCTGGCGGATGTCGGAGCTCATCTCAGGCGCGCGGCCAAAATGGATCGTGGTGAGCACATCCCTTTGGGCAAGACGAGACTACTTGAGCATTTGCAGTTTCGCCACCGGCAGGCAAAACCTGATGCGCCATGGGTGACGGAGAACTGGCAGAGGCTTCGATTGGGGCTGCAACCGCAGAATCCCCCTGGCGTTCACGGCTACCGGCTGGATGCTTTTGCTTCTCTGCTTCGGGATAGCGGGGTGTTGTGATGGGCCACCCTCGCGTACAACTTCCCCAGTTCGCGGCAGAGTTCTTTCGCAGATTCCCAGGTGGGAGGCGCCGCCTGCTTGCCCTGACTTATCGCTTCAATGCGGCAGCGTTTGAGCACAATTTTGCACAGGTCCTCACGAAGAAGGTCCAGGTTGACATCATTAGCGGTGAGGCCCCAATCCGGCACAGCACGCGCTGCCGGTTATGGCGTGCTAAATGGCCCGGCACATTCCATCCGAAACTCCTCTTGCTTCTCTCTAATGATCGAGCGGCAGTGGGCCTCGGCTCCGCCAACATGACTTCAGAGGGAATCGGTGAGAATCTCGAAACCTGGGCGTTCTTCGAGCACAAGGAAGACGGCCCAGTGATGTCGGGGGTCCGCCGATTTCTCGAGCGGCTAGATGCAATTGGAGTCATCGACCCGGCTGTGGGAATCAGTGAATTCGTTTCCTGTCTCCCGGCGGCGGCTGATGCCGGCAGCGTGCTCTCCACGCTGGAGGGCACTCTGTTGAGCCAGGCGTCCGCCCGTCTGAGCGGTCCGGTGGCGAGACTTGACGTCGTTTCTCCGATAAGTGCCGATCCATCTGAGCTGGTCAGTTCCCTGAGGCAACAGTTTTCGGTTCGGGAAATCAGATTGTTCACGAACCGCCCGGCTGCGGCGATTGGAGGGGTTGACCAGTATTGGGTGCTGGAGGAGGGTAAGCATTCCGAGCGACGGCTCGCGCAGGTCCACTCGAAGATGTTTGCCTTTCACAGGGGGCAGCACGTCGACCTTTTTTGGGGCAGCGCGAACCTGAGTTGCGGTGCTTGGCTTTGCCAAGGCAAGAACGCGAACGTCGACCTGCTGGTCCACAGCCGAATCTCAGCGGCACACTGGCAAGGCATGCTTCGATCCCTCCCTGAGAACCACACTTGGACCAAGGTCAGTCCCGACCCACCTAAGTTTCGCGTCGACGACCGGGTAGATGCTGGCTGGGTTCTGCTGCACGGGACGTTTGAAGGGGGTGAACTACACTTGACAGCCTCGGGTAATGGCCCACGTGGCTTGAAACTCCGGACCGGATTCGCAACCGTTTCTGGCAATCTCAGTTTTCTGGAATGCGAAGCCGCGGTGCCCAAGCAGATGGCTCGCAAGTTGGGCTTTACAGGTGATAGCGCCCCAAATGGGCTCGACTGGCGCGTACCTCCTTCGGCATGGCAGAGCATTCCCATAAACACGCTGGACCGCATGGGTGGCGCCGAATTCGAAGCCGACCTGGCCGGATCGCTCTTTGAGATGTATGCAGGCCGGAACTTGCCCCTGCTGCGGGGGAAATCCCTTGCGGACGATCATTCGGACGGATCAGGTCGAGATGACCATTTTGATGAGGAGGAAGAGCTTACTCGTTCTCTCCATCAAGGCGAACTCGATCAGTTCGTGCTAAAGTGGCGACTCGCAGTGCGGGCACTTAATCGGGCATCAACCGGAAACAACGCGTTGCGCGCCTGCCGAATACACGATGCCGTTGTCCGGATTACGAAGGACGCCATCGCAAGGCCCACGGCATGGCCCCAATACCGACAGCACTTCGTGAAGGATCTGCTGGAGAAGTCATGGCACGCGTGAAGGAACTTGACCTCGGCAGGACGCACCAAGTTAATGCGTACCGATTTGCACGCCGGGAACTGAGTAGTCGTGGGGGCGGCATTATCCTGGCTGATGGTGTGGGCCTGGGCAAGACCT
The DNA here is from genome assembly GCA_052148435.1 of Bryobacteraceae bacterium. Taxonomy (GTDB): domain Bacteria; phylum Acidobacteriota; class Terriglobia; order Bryobacterales; family Bryobacteraceae; genus JBEKYD01. Next base: position 8,089 of record JBKQIF010000170.1, on the reverse strand, counting down.
ACGAAGCGCTGGCGACAGTCGCGACGCTTCTATCAACCCGCGAGCACGGCAGAGAAAGGAGGAGGCTGCAGCCGTTTCGCGTCCTCACCGTCGTCCCGCCGAGATTGATCACAAAATGGGCGGATGAGCTACTCCTGCCGGATCATTTCCCAAAGTACATGGATGATTGGACATCCCCCGCAACGCGGGCTGTCGCCAGCACGTTCCGTGATGTCGTAGTCTTGCGCAGGGCAAGGGATCTTGACAACACGGCAGGTCAGCGCCGGTATGGCAAGAACGTTCTGCCGCCCGGTTTCTATTTGGTCAACGTGAACCTTCTCCACAGCCCCGGCCAGAAGGCGACGCAACTGCGCAACACTCCCTGGGACGCGATTATTGTGGACGAGGCGCATCTCATCGCCCGTGGTCTCCTCGACCAGCATGGCGGTACCCTAATGGCTTCGCCGAAGGCCGCGATTATCCTGTTATTGACCGCTACACCACACGGGATCTCGTAGCTCGCTACGACGGAGCCGTAAGCTCCGAGCAAAGAGATTCACACCTTCGAGGCTTCAATTCCCCCTTCCAGCCGCTGGTGCTGATCGCCAGTTCCGTCGGCCAGGAAGGTATCGATCTCCAGAAGTACTGCCGGCACGTAATTCACTACGATCTTGAATGGAATCCCGCGAAGGTGGAACAGCGCGAGGGTCGCGTGGACCGGGAAGGTAGACTCGCAAAGGGGCCCGTCAACGTATATTTCTTGCTGTGCCGCGGAACCTATGATGAGCGCGTCCTGCACGTCATGGCCAATCGCTTTCGGTGGCACAGAGTCTTGCTCGGGAACCGGGGCGCGATGGAAGAAGCACCCAGTTCGGCAAACGAACCAGCGCTGCCGCCAGCGATGCTGAGGAAAATGACCCTCGATCTGCGGCCACAGCGATCCGGCAGATAATCTTGTTCTGTTCCTTGTTTGGACTGTGTTCCGGAGGCGGGAAGCCTCTATTATGCCGTCAATCGCGGACCAAGTGAAACTCCGTACGCCGTTACTCCATTTACTCCATTAAGGACGGCGGCGGAAGGCGGGCACGAGGAATCAGTGAGTTACGTGGCCAAGAATCAACGCCCTGGACGCATAAGTCTTTTATTTACAAACAGGGGTTAATTTCCCAAGCTGGACGTCGCGGGTTCGAGTCCCGTCTCCCGCTCCATGTTTTCAATGACTTAGGAAAACCCGTTCCACTTGTGCTCCGTTTGTGCTCCGTTCAGGAGCGATGCTGCTTTAAACCATTGGAATTACATGGCTAGCTTCTCCCAGGCCGTGCTCCGTTTGGCGCTCGTCATCGGCGTTCGCTCAATTGATCAAGACACAAGCACTTGCAGGCGTTTTCCGGCTGATGAATGCCAGCGCGTGTTCTGAAGACGAGATTAGCGTTTGGTGCGTCCCACTGCGGGTAATGCCGAGCTTGTTAGCGGCACGATCAAGAAACGTTACCGATTAGTGACCGACTCCAACGGCGGAGCGCTTGGCGAGCGAAGGGTCCGAATATCCCGCATCGGTGGTTGGCCGAAGAGACGGCTGTATTCGCGATTGAATTGGCTGGCACTTTCGTATCCGACCTCAAAGGCGGCACTCGCGGCGTCCAGACCATCAATGAGCATGCGTCCCCGCGCTGCCTGTAACCGAAGCTGCTTCTGATACTGAAGAGGACTCATGGCGGTCAGCGCCCGGAAATGGTTATGCAGCGTGGACAGGCCCATACCGGCGATTTGTGCGAGATCTTCCACCCGTAGGGGCTTCGCGTAGTTCTCCCTGATCCACGCGAGCGCCTTTGCTGTACGGTGGCTCTGATCTCCCAGCGTTGCAATCGCTCGAAGACGTGCCCCCTCCGGCCCCCGAAGAATTCGGTAAACGATCTCGCGTTGAATCAGCCCACTCAGAAACGGAATGTCCTGAGGTGTGTCCAGCAGGTCCACCAGGCGGCAGCATGCACTGAGGAATTCCACCGTCGCTTCACCGGTCGCGATGGCCGGAGTGTTAGGGGGCGCCTCAGCCACCTGAATCTCTTCGCGGCTGAGAAGTTCCCGGATCACGGGCATTTCGAGTTTCAGCGACATCGCGAGACAGGGTGCCTCTTCACTGGCCTCGATGATCTGGCTGACGATCGGCAGATCGACCGACGTCAGCAAGTATCGCGACTCACCGTAGATGAATGTGGTTCGTCCGAGGTCTACCCGTTTTCGCCCCTGGGCGATCACCGTCACGCCGGGCTGGTACGTCATCGAGCACGGAGCGGTAGGGGAGGTTCGCCGGTGGAGCGTGAGCCCAGGAATGCCTGTTGTCCGATTCTCTGCCGATCCCATTTCTCTGGCAATCTTGCGGGCGAGCTCAGAGCGCATTTCGCGTGCTCGATTGGGCACTGGAGTACCGCTTTTGTTGGCACCTGTCATTGTGTTCGTTGCGCCGTCCTTACCCTATGATAGCCGCCGGGCTCCGCACATCAACGGTATTTTTCATAGGGCAAGAGAAATAGGCAATACATCTGGAGGATCAGGATACCGTCTCCGAGGTGTTTGATCCTACCCTGGAGTAGAGAGAAACGGTTCCGAAGGAGTCGAAAATGCAGAAGCGCAAACTTGGCAAAAGCAACTTGGAAGTCTCAGCCCTCGGGTTGGGCTGCATGGGACTGAGCTTTGGCTACGGTCCCGCAACCGAGAAGCAGCAGGCAATCACGCTGATCCGATCGGCATTCAAGCGCGGCGTCACTTTCTTTGACACCGCTGAGTGCTACGGTCCGTTCACGAACGAGGAACTCGTCGGCGAGGCCCTTTCGCCATTCCGGGAACAGGTCGTGATCGCAACCAAGTTCGGCTTCGAAGACGGAGACTCACACAAGGGCCTGAACAGCCGGCCCGAGCGCATCAGGGCTGTTGCCGAGGCGTCGCTCAAGCGACTGAAGACCAACGTGATCGATCTGTTCTATCAACACCGCGTCGATCCGAATGTGCCCATTGAAGACGTCGCTGGCACGGTCAAAGCGCTCATCCAGGAAGGCAAGGTCAAGCACTTCGGTATGTCCGAAGCTGGCGTGGAGTCGATTCGCCGTGCTCACGCCGTGCAGCCCGTGACCGCCCTCCAGAGCGAATATTCCCTGTGGTGGCGAGAACCAGAGCAGGAGATTCTGCCGACGCTGGAAGAACTCGGGATCGGCTTTGTTCCGTTTAGTCCTCTTGGTAAAGGCTTTCTCACTGGCGCCATCACCGAGAAAACGGCGTTCGACAGCAGCGACTTCCGTAACATTGTTCCTCGCTTCACGCCGGAAGCACGGAAGGCGAACCAGGCGCTGGTTGAGGTGCTCGGGAAGATCGCAGCAAGCAAGAAGGCAACGTCTGCGCAGATTGCGCTTGCGTGGCTGCTTGCGCAAAAACCGTGGATCGTTCCGATTCCCGGGACGACAAAGCTGCACCGGCTTGAGGAGAATGTTGGAGCGGCTGAAGTTGAACTGAGAGCCGACGATCTCCGGGACATCAACGACGCCGTCTCCAAGATTACAGTGGAAGGCGCCCGCTACCCGGCACATCTCCAGCAGCGCGTCAGCCGCTGAAGGTCAAAACGAACAGCAGAGGACAAAACAATGGAAATCAAACGAAGCGGAACGCAGCCTTCAGGCAAAGGACCAGAAGCGTATTTTACGGGCCCGGTGCGAGTTGACCCGCTCTTCAACGCGCCCGCCCCGGCGCGTGTTTTCGGCGCCAGTGTCACCTTCGAGCCCGGCGCTCGAACGGCGTGGCACACCCACCCGCTGGGCCAGACCCTGATTGTGACGGCCGGGTGCGGCCGGGTGCAGCGCTGGGGCGGCCCAATCGAAGAAATCCGGCCGGGTGACGTGATCTGGTTTCCACCTGGAGAGAAGCACTGGCACGGGGCAGGGCCAACCACGGCCATGACGCACATTGCCATTGTCGAGCAGCTTGACGGCAAGTCGGCCGACTGGATGGAAAGAGTCAGCGACGAACAATATCTGGCCTGAACTCAAGATCGAAAAAAAGCAGGAAGGAAGATCCATGTACAAGACGAAAGCTTACTGCGCTACTAGCGCGACCTCGCCGCTTACCGGCACGACAATCCAGCGGCGCGATCCAACCGCGCACGATGTGCAGATTGAAATCCTTTTCTGCGGCATCTGCCACTCCGACCTTCACTCCGTCCGAAACGAGTGGAGCGAGTTCATGCCCACGGTCTACCCGATCGTTCCCGGCCACGAGATTCTTGGGCGTGTTACCAAGGTCGGCATGGCCGTTACCAAGTACAAGCCCGGGGACCTCGCCGCAGTTGGGTGCCTTGTCGATTCTGATCGCACCTGCCCGCAGTGCGAAGCGGGCCTTGAGAACTTCTGCCCTAACCAGCGGTTTACCTTCAACGCCCCGGACAAGTATCTCGGTGGCGTGACTTACGGAGGGTATTCCGACAGCATCGTCGTCGACGAGCGTTTCGTTTTGCGCGTCCCGTCCAACCTCGATCTCGCCGGAGCCGCACCGCTCCTGTGCGCTGGGATCACCACATACTCTCCCATGCGCCGCTGGGGTGTCACCAAGGACAAGAAAGTCGGTGTCGTCGGTCTCGGCGGACTCGGCCACATGGCCGTCAAGATTGCCCATGCGCTGGGAGCCCACGTAGTCGCGTTCACCACGTCGCCCAACAAGAAGGACGACGCTCTCCGCCTCGGCGCCGACGAGATCGTCATCTCCCGCAATGCGGATGAGATGAAAAAGCACGCGAACAGCTTTGATTTCATTCTTGACGCAGTCTCAGCCGAGCATGATATCAACGCGTATCTGAACCTTCTGGCCAGGAACGGCAACCTTACTTTGGTCGGCGCACCGGCGAAGCCGCTTCCCGTATCGGCGTTCAGCCTGATCGCCGGCAATCGCAGTTTCTCCGGGTCAAACATCGGAGGTTTGCCCGAGACCCAGGAAATGCTCGATTTCTGCGGTGAACACGACATCACCGCCGACGTTGAGGTCATCCCGATCCAGCAGGTCAACGAAGCATATGAAAGATTGGTCAAGTCAGACGTCAAGTACCGTTTCTCGATTGATATGGCTTCTCTCAAGGCGGAGTAGAAACTCGTCAAACTCGTGCGCCCATCGCACGCGGAGCCAGAAGTCAAAGAAGAAAAAATGTTATGAGCAATGAACAACAAAAGAACAGCGTCGAACGCTTCGTTAGAATCACTGACGCGGCGCGCAAGAACCACGACGAGCTTTTTCCCGGCCACGTCTCCACCTTGGCGGTGACCGACCCCGAGCTCATCGAGACCTTCGACAACTTCGCCTTCGACGAAGTGCTCCGTCACGGCAATTTGGACGCCCGGACCCGGTTGATGGTTCAGCTCGCGTCGATGATTGCCTCCCAGGCGCTGCCCGAGTACCGCGTCATGCTCGGCGCGGCGTTGACTGTAGGGGTCACTCCGGTCGAGGTCAAGGAGATCGTGTACCAGGCCGTGCCGTACGTGGGGATGGCCAAGGTCTTCGACTTCATCCACGCTACCAATGACGTGCTCACCGAGCGAGGCATCGAGTTGCCTCTGCCGGGCCAATCCACGACAACGCCCGAGAACCGCATGGAGAAGGGCCTTGCGGTGCAGCAGCAGATCGTCGGCGGCGATGCCGTTGAGAAACTCTACGCCTCCTCGCCCCGAGACCAGTTGCACTTCCAGCGCTATCTGTCGGCCCACTGCTTTGGCGACCACTACACCCGCACGGGCATCGACGTGCCTACACGCGAGTTGTTCACCTTCAGCATGCTCGTCTCGCTCGGTGGATGCGAAGCGCAGGTCAAGGGCCATGTCGCCGCGAACCTCAACGTCGGCAATGGCCGCGCACGGCTGATCGATGTCTTGACCCAACTGCTGCCCTTCATCGGATATCCCCGCACGCTCAACGCGCTGCGGGTCGTCGATGAGGTCACCGCGACGCCGAAGAGCAAGGAGACGTTATGACCATTCCCCGCATGACCGTGCTGGTGGTTGGTGCGACCGGTAGCATCGGGTGCCTCGTGGTCGAGGAAGCACTTCGTCAGGGCCATACCGTGCGTGCCCTGGTGCGCACCCCTGGCAAGGCCCGGCGGCTTCCCCCCAAAAGCGCAGGTGGTCCGCGGTGACGTCACTCGCCCCGACACGCTTCCGGGTGCGGTGGACGGTGTCGACGCTGTCGTCTTCACCCTCGGCTCGGACGGTGCCGGAAAGGTGGGGGCTGAGAGTGTGGATTACGGCGGCGTGCGCAACGTCCTGGGTGCGCTGGGTTCGCGGACAGCGCGCATCGCGCTGATGACCTCGATCGGGGTCACCAACAGCACCGGCGCCTACAACCGAGCCACTGAGGCCCACGACTGGAAGCGGCGCTCCGAGGGAATTGGGTGCCAACATGTGCCATGCTGGTGTTTCTATGCGAGACCCGGAGATCATTGAAACAGAGCTGATGGAAATCAGCGCCATCGCTGACGAGTCCATCAAGCTCGAGCGCATTATTGCCTGGTGCGCATCGTATCCCGACGAGGTCCCCTTCGCCCTACACCACCTCATGAGACGGCGCGACAAGCACTCGTCGCAAACCCCGAAGGCTTAACAGCGGGTACCTGAGGTCGCGTGGCTGCCAGCAGAATACCAGGTGCGATCCCACGTTCGCCGAAGCTCTCGGGAAGCGCGGCGATACTGGATTGTCATCGAACCAGCGGCGCAAGCCGCTGACGCAGCCCAGCGCGCTGTGCTCGACGACCTTCACCGCGCCCGAGACGGCCTTTGAGCACACGATGCCGCGCGTTCCACGCGAGCGGGCGGCGCGGACGGGCACACCTGCGCACCGCGGCTCGTTGACCTTCGCCGTGCCCCCCGCGGCGGTGGCACGCGGTGTTCACGGCCGCGTCCGGCACGAGCACGGCACGGACTAGGCGCCAGCGCGAGCGTTCTCGGCGAGCGCGGCGGCAGTTGATCATTCGCCGTCCGGCCAGGGCGGAAGTGGCTGAAAGAGGGCGGCGTGCTGAGGCTTGACGATCCTCGCCGCGCCCGCCCGTCGATGGCGCGCGGAGTTCCCGGACACAGCGCACTTTACGTACGAGGCGGCCGAGTGCGTCCCGCGTCGGCGTCACACGACGCTCTGGACCTTCCGCGTCCGCCACGTCGATAGCGTGCGGCGCCACGCGCACGTCGCCAACGAGGCGCCGGAGCGCGACCGCGTCGGCGTTCCAGCGGCGCCGCACGTGCCGCGCGGCTGTGAGAAGCCGACACCAGTGCCGGGAGCCGCGTTGGTACGCCAGGTATTTTGGAACCGCGACGGTCACGTGGCCGATTATTGTAACCGGGGAGGGTGGCGCTGCCGTAACTCCGCCGTCACTTCTCGATGACAGCGGACGCAGAGCGTGCGGAGGTTCTCCAGATCGCACTCACCGCCGCCTTCCACCACTGGGACGATGTAATCAGCATCCCAGAGGCTGCTTCGCTGGCCGGGTCTCTAGCCCATTGCGACCAGGCGGCCGAATGTTTCCGACCGCGGGAAAACTCGAGCTTAGGAGTTCGGCTACGCAGTCGACATCGCATCGCGCGCAGATGCCGGCGTCGCACTCGAAGACTCGGTCTCGGAGATAACCGGGGTCGGTGCGCAGCTTCCATTCGTTCACGCACCAGGCGGAGCAGAACGTAATTCGACCTCTGGAGAAAAATAGCCGGTTATCCTGAGGTCGAGAATAATCCTGCCGCAGCGTCCACGGGCAGCGCAATCACCACGGGCATGAGAGAAATGGTGGTGCCTGCTCCTAGGGAAGACAACGCATTCTTGTGTTCGTTCACTGTCAGACTGCCTACTTGCCGCTTGTGATCATTGAACACCATTGCTTTACCCGCCAGGCGTGAGCATTTGATCGGTATTAATGGGGATCAGGCTCTGCAACGGCGCCATCGCTGGTTGTCCTTGGGGTGACGACCTTCTTCAGTTCGCCCGCTCGCTTCTGCTCGAACTTCAGGTAGGGCCGCTGAATGTTCGACTTCGCCAGATCGGTCACCTGCAGCCGTTCTACTTCCTTGCGGCGGCTTTGCACCTGGCTGGATCGTGTGCCGGC
>JBKQIF010000169.1:0-4161 GCA_052148435.1 Bryobacteraceae bacterium | reverse complement strand
GAGACGAGTAACGGGAGGTGCGGCGACGGTCATGGTGTGCCTCTGCTATCGCAAAGAGTTCCGTGTACTTATTCCGTGCGTAAAGATCAATGATACCAATGCCGGTAGCGATCCTTCGAGACTCCTCTCGACACCCGCTCGCGCATGGCATGCCCGGCGTCGGCACGAGTGCCGACGCGGCACGCACGAGTGCGTGCGCCACGTCGGAATGGCATGGTTATTTCCTGACAGGCCCTGAGTGGTCTTTTTTGCCACGGACTGCTGCCGCTTCACGAACCCGGCTACGGCCAGCGAGGCGATGAAGACGGCTTGCAGAAAGGTTTGGAGCGGCAGCCGCCCGGGCTGCCGCCGACCCCCGGACGGTGCCGCGCAGGCGCGCACCTTCAGGCAAGGGGAGGCAAGGCCGTGCTATCCTGAAAGTGTTTTTGATCGTCCCGCAATAGCCTGGCCGAAATCCAATTCGCCTCGTCTCGCGCCTGAACAGTCAAATTCGGAGAAGTTAAAAGTGAAGAACATTTTCGTAGGCAATTTGGATTTTGCCGCCACCGAAGGATCCATCCGTGAGCTCTTTGAGCCCTACGGTAACGTAGAACGTGTCAACCTGATCACGGACCGCGACACGGGCCGTTCCCGCGGCTTTGCATTTGTTGAAATGGCCGACGCAGGCGAGGCGGACCGCGCCATCACCGCTCTGAACGGCGCGGACGTGAACGGGCGCGCCCTGAACGTGAATGAAGCCAGGCCCAAAGCCGAGGGCGGCGCGCGGCCCTTCCGCGGCGGCGGCGGCGGCCAGCGCCATAGCGGCGGCGGCAGCGGCAGTGGCGGCGGTGGTTACCGCCAGCGTCGCGAACCGCGCTGGTAACCCCGGCGCCTGCTAAACTATAACTGGCGATTTGGGCCGGCTCTAACCGGCCGGCTTCCGTTTGAGGAGGCGGAAAACCATCCCTACTCGATCGCGTACGTCATCCCAAAAACGACAAAAAGAGCTGGCACGCATGGAGAAGCAGCGCGATAAAGCGGCCAAACGGCTGCAGCGCAAGCTCCAGCGTGAGTCTGGAATACCGCTTCCCGACGACGGGGACGGCCTCGACGGCGAAATCGAAACCGGCGAAACCGAAACCGGCGAAACCGGAGCCGGCGAATTGGTGAAAGCCACGGACGATCATAAGGTGAGCCCTGGTATCGTTGCAGTCCCTGCCGGAGCCGGCGAATTGGTGAAAGCCACGGACGAACATCCCCGAAACGTCGAGTGACGCGACGTTTTCGCCAGCCCGCATAAGGGGAGATCCCTCGATGGATCGGCCGGACGCTTGTACCCCGAAGACTTTGTCCAGTCGCAAACCCGAGAGATTCTTCCATCTTCTTATTCCAGCTCGAGCCCGCCTATCCTGGTCTTTCCGACAGTCGATGGAGGTAGGGTTTCTCATCCTAACTGTTGCAGCCACCCAGGTTGCCGGAGTCGCTTACGGACAATCGTGGATCGCCGAGACCAGCAGCAGCACGGCGTCGTTACGCGGGGTGAGCGCGGTGAACGCGCGGGTGGTATGGGCCAGCGGGACGGGCGGCACCTATCTCGTCACGGTCGACGGCGGCGAACATTGGCGCACGGGCAAAGTGCCTGGCGCGGAAAAGCGCGACTTCCGCAGCGTCTATGCGCTGGATGAGCGGACGGCCCTGGTGGCGAGCATCGGCGAAGGTGCGCAATCGGCGATCTACAAGACCACCGATGCCGGCCAACATTGGCGGATGGCGTGGACCAACCCCAATGCGAAGGGCTTCTTCGACGCGCTCGCCTTTTGGGACAGTCGGCGCGGGGTGGTGCTGAGCGACCCGGTGGAGGGAACGTTCCGATTGTTCGCCACTTCCGACCGCGGCGAAGCATGGCGCGCGCTGGACGGCCCGGAGGCGCTGCCCCAGGAAGGCGCATTCGCGGCCAGCGGCACCTGCCTGGTGGCGCGCGGCAAGCGCGAACTATGGTTCGCCAGTGGCGGCGCTTTGCCGGCCGGAGCGCGTATTTTCCATTCCAGCGACGGCGGCGCGCACTGGACCGCCACCGTCACCCCCGTGCGCAGCGACGGCCCCGCCGCTGGTATCTTTTCGGTGGCCTTCGCCGGCCATCTCAACGCCATCGCCGTCGGCGGCGACTACAGCAAGCCGGCCGACGCCACCGGGAACATCGCCATTTCGAGCGATGGCTGGCGTACCTGGACGGCGCCGCGCGGCAAACCTCCAGCCGGCTATCGTTCCGCCGCCGCCTACCTCAAAGATCGCAGCGTCTGGGTCGCCACCGGCACTTCCGGCTCGGATATCTCTTTCGATGGCGGCGAAAACTGGACTCTGTTCGATACCGGCAACTACAACGCTCTGGCTTTTGTCGACAGCCGGGCCGGTTGGGCGGTGGGACCGAAGGGCCGGATCGCCAGGTTTTCCTGGAAGTGAAGAAGTCTTCCTTCTGGCTTCTGACTTCTGCACTTCGCGTTCAGGGCGTCCTGTTATGATAGAGGGACCCTCGCCGATGATCGTTGAGTCCCGGACGGTAAGTTTCGATTCGATTGCGCTGGATTCGGGCGCCACGCTTGCGCCGGTGGAAGTGGCTTATGAAAGCTACGGCAAGCTGAACGCGGCCAGGTCCAACGCCATCCTGGTGCTGCACGCTTTTTCCGGCGATGCGCACGCCGCCGGTATCAGCCCGGAAACCGGCCAGCCAGGCTGGTGGGACAACATGATCGGGCCGGGCAAGGCATTCGACACCAACCAGTATTTTGTGATCTGCAGCAATGTATTGGGCGGCTGCCGCGGCACCACCGGACCGTCATCGCTCAATCCGGCCACCGGTTGTCCTTACGCCATGAAGTTTCCGGTGATTACGATTTCCGACATGGTACGGCTGCAGAAGATGCTGATCGACCAATTGGAAATTTCCCGGTTGCTGGCGGTGACAGGGGGCTCGATGGGCGGCATGCAGGCGCTCGAATGGGCGGTGGCGTATCCGGACCGCGTGGTGGCCGCCATCCCCATCGCCACTACCACCCGCCACAGCGCCCAACAGATTGCCTTCAACGAGGTTGGCCGGCAGGCCATCATGGCCGACCCGGACTGGAACGGCGGCGACTACTACGGCAAGCAGCCGCCGGCCCGCGGTCTGGCGGTGGCGCGCATGGTCGGCCATATCACTTATATGAGCGACGATTCCATGCGCGAAAAATTCGGCCGGCGGCTGCGCGGCAAGCAGACCTTCGGTTTCGGGTTCGACGTGGATTTCGAAGTGGAAAGCTATCTGCGCTATCGCGGCACTCAATTCGTCGGCCGCTTCGACGCCAACTCGTATCTCTATATCACCAAGGCCATGGATTACTTCGACCTCACCAATGGGCACGGCTCGCTGGCGCAGGCGCTCGCCGGTGCCGAGGCGCGCTTCCTGGCGATCAGTTTCAGCTCCGACTGGCTGTATCCCAGCTACCAGTCGCAGGAAGTGGTGCGGGCGCTGCGCTCGCGCAACTGCGACGTGGCCTACGTCGAGCTGGAATCGAATTACGGGCACGACGCGTTCCTGGTTGACGTGGCCAGCCAGACCGACCTGGTGCGCGGGTTCCTGGCTAGCACGATCGAGAAAGCCAGATGACCGCGATGACCACGAGGCCGCCTTCCAAGCCCGCGTTTGTACGCGATTTGCTGGGCCGCAGCGACTACGCCATCATCGGCGAGATCGTGCCGGATGGCGCCAAGGTGCTCGACCTCGGCTGCGGCGAAGCCGAGTTGTTGGAGTGGTTGGCCGTTCACAAGGGCGTGGACGCGCGCGGCGTGGAAATCTCGGGGGAGAAGGTGAAACGCGCCATCGCCCGCGGCGTTTCCGTGTTTCAGGGCGATATTAATGAGGGCCTGGCGGATTATCCCGACGGCGCTTTCGACTACGTGATTCTGTCCCAGACTTTGCAGGAAACCCTGCACCCACGCCAGGTGCTGCACGAGATGGCGCGGGTGGGGCGCCACGTGATCGTGGCCTTTCCCAATTTCGGCCATTGGCGCGTGCGGCTTTCCATGCTCACCAGCGGCCGGGCCCCGCGCACTTCCCTGTTTCCCTACGCCTGGTACGAATCGCCCAATATTCACTTCCTCACCGTACTGGATTTCGAGGAACTGGCCGATCTGGAGACTTTGGAG
>JBKQIF010000168.1:0-20768 GCA_052148435.1 Bryobacteraceae bacterium | reverse complement strand
CACCATCTTGAAAATACTGCGCCGTTCGATACCGGCATCTGCGTTAGACATGGGCTACCTTCTCCTCCGGTCACACTTACTCCAGGGCGCCCCGCTTGTCAAACCCGCCGGGGCAAGCGGCATCCATGAAGCATAACTCCAGTGACAGGCCAGGAGGCTCGTTCCGATGCTTTACCCGCGTTACAATCGACGCATGCGTCAGGTGGTGGCGGGGATACTGGAGCGTGAAGGGAAGATTCTGGTCGGGCAGCGGCAGCCGGGGCAATCGCACGCGCTGGAGTGGGAATTCCCGGGCGGGAAAGTCGAGCCGGGGGAAACTCCCGAACAGGCGCTGGCGCGGGAGTTGGAAGAAGAGTTGGGCATCCGCAACGCCAGCGGCGGCGAAATCCTGCGCTACGACTACTCGTATCCGGACAAGCCGCCGATCACGTTGATCTTCTTCCGGGTGTGCTCCTGGGAAGGCGAGCCGCAACATCTCAACTATTCCGAGATGCGCTGGGAGCGGCCGGAGCGTCTCGGCGACTACTCATTCGTGGCGGGGGACGAGCGCTTCCTGCGCGAGATCTGCGGCCACGGGCTTCGCCCTTGAAATCCGTCGCGGGATTTGGGAGTCAGGAGCCGAGGAGGTCGGAGAATCAGAATGTCCGCGCCGCAGATGCCACGCATTCCGTCTCCTGGCTCCTGATCTGCTGACTCCTCCTTGGCGCCGCAAGCGCCTATACTCATTAAGTAAAAGATTGCCCATGGCTGTATTAAGTGGAATTCATCCGGTTCGCGAGGCGCTCGGAGCCGGCCGGCTGCTGGAGCGCGTGATGGTGGCGCAAGGCGCCGGGGGACCGCGCCTGCAGGAGATTATCGACCTTGCCCGGCGCGCCGGCGTGCCGGTTCGCTTCGAACCGCGGGCATCGCTCGACCGGGTAGCGGGCAGCCCGGCGCACCAGGGCGTGGTGGCGCTGGGAGCGGCGCGGCAATACGCCGATCTCGACGAGGTGGCCGGCGCCGAGCTGGTGGTGCTGCTCGACGGAGTGGAAGATCCGCATAATCTGGGCGCCGTCATTCGCACCGCGCACGCCGCCGGCGCGGGCGCGGTCATCATCCCGGAGCGTCGCGCCGCCAGCCTGACCGACGTGGTGGCCAAAGCCGCCGCGGGAGCGCTGGAGCACCTGCCGGTGGCGCGCGTCACCAACCTGAATCGCGCCCTGGAAGATCTCAAAAAGCGCGGCTATTGGATCTACGGCCTCGACGAACGCGGCACCGAATCGTACGACCAGGTGGAATATGGGTCGCCGTGCGCGATTGTGCTGGGCGGCGAGGGCAAAGGACTGCACGAGCAAGTCCGCAAACATTGCGACCTGCTGGTGCGTATTCCCATGGCGGGCAAGATTTCGTCGCTGAATGTGTCGGTGGCGGCGGGGGTGGTGCTATTCGAGTGGCGGAGACGAAGAGCGGTCAGCGGTCAGCTTTCAGCTAACATCGGTCAGCCGCATAGTAAAATCGAATGATGCGCCGCACACTTGCTTTCTGGCTGACGGCCGTTGCTTTGCCGGTTTGGGCCGCGCAGCCGGTGCGTGGGCGCAAGGGTATGGTGGTGACTCGGGAGCCGCGCGCCACCGAAGTTGGCCTGAAGATTCTGGAATCCGGCGGGAACGCGGTGGATGCGGCGGTAGCGGTGGGTTTCGCCCTGGCCGTCACGCATCCATCGGCGGGCAATATCGGCGGCGGCGGATTCATGCTGATTCGCCTGGCCGACGGCCGCACCGCGTTTCTCGACTTTCGCGAACGCGCCCCCGCGGCCGCTTCGCGCAACATGTATCTGGACGCGTCCGGAAAGGCCACCCAGGATAGCGTGATCGGCTATCGCGCGTCGGGCGTTCCCGGCTCGGTGCGGGGCTTCGAATACGCCGCCCGGAAATATGGCCGCAAACCCTGGGCCGAACTGGTCGATCCGGCGCTGGAGATGGCCTCGAAGGGTGTGGCGCTCTCCTGGTCGGAAGCGACTTCGATGGAGAGCGCGGCGCGCACGCTGGGGCGCTTCGCCGAATCGAAGCGGATCTTCCTGCGCGACGGCAGCTACTATCAGCCCGGTGAGCGCTTTGTGCAGGCCGACCTGGGCCGCACGCTGGAGCGCATTGAAAAGCTGGGCGCGCGGGACTTCTACGAAGGCGAGACGGCGCGGCTGCTGGCCAAGGACATGAAGGAGCACGGCGGTTTGATCACCGAGGCCGACTTGGCCGCTTATAAAGTGATCGAACGGTCCCCGCTCACAGGCAAGTACCGGGGCTACGACATTATTACTTCCCCGCCGTCATCTTCGGGGGGCATCGGCATTCTGCAGATGTTGGGGGTGCTGGAAGGCACCGGCTACGAGAAGGGCGGGGCAGGCTCGGCCGAAGTGGTGCATTACATGACCGAGGCCATGCGCCGCTACTTTGCCGACCGCGCCGAGCACCTGGGAGATCCGGATTTCGTCAAAGTGCCGCTCGGAAACCTGCTCGACCCGGCTTACCTCGCGAAGCTGCGCGCGTCTATCGACCCGGAGCAGGCGACGCCTTCGAGCGCCATTCACGCGGCCATTGTGAGCGATCGCGAATCGAACCAGACCACGCACTACACCATCGCCGACGGCGAGGGCAACCTGGCGTTGGTGACGTACACGCTCAACGGCGGCTACGGCAGCAAGGTGACGGCAACGGGCCTGGGCTTCCTGCTCAACAACGAGATGGACGACTTCGCGGCGCAGCCTGGCTCGCCCAACATGTTCGGGCTGGTGCAGGGCGAGAAGAACGCCATCGAGGCGCGCAAGACGCCGCTGTCGTCCATGGTGCCGACCATCGTACTCAAGGATGGCAAGCCGTATCTGGCGCTCGGCTCGCCCGGTGGCCCCACCATCATCAATACGGTTCTCGAAGTGCTAGTGAACGTGATCGATTTCGGCATGAACGTGCAGGACGCGGTGAACTGGCCGCGCTTTCATCACCAGTGGCTGCCGGACCAGTTGCAGATCGAGCGCGGCTATTCGCCGGACACCATCGCCCTACTGGAGAAGCGCGGTTATACCATCCGGCGCGTGAATACGCAGGGCGAATGCGCGGCCATCATGCTGGAAAACGGGTGGCTCGCGGGTGCGGCCGATCCCCGCACCGAAGGCACGGCGGCCGGGTACTGAACCGAGACCCGGTGCCCTGTCCCGCGCAAGAGTTTACAATGAGCGCAAGAGTGCGGCCACGGGGTCGCGCGCGGACGAGGGCGTCCGCCCCACGATAAAAACATGAACCACGTCCTCTCGACGCACGTCTTCGTCAATCACCGCCTCACCACGGCCCTGCTCGGCAGGGTGCAGCAGGCCGGTTTTCCGGCGGTGGAGATCTTTTGCGCGCGGCAGCATCTGGATTATCGCGATAAGGCCCAGATCGCCGAGCTCAGCCACTGGTTTCGCGATTCGGAGCTGAAGCTCCACGCGCTGCATGCGCCCATGTATACCGACGAAATCTGGGGCCGCTCCGGGCCTCACGCCGTCATCACTCTCACCCATACGGTGAAAGGCGAGCGCTTGCAAGCGGTAGACGAAATCAAGCGGACGCTGGAAATCGCGGAGACCATTCCTTGCCGCTACCTGGTGCAGCACCTGGGTGTGAGCGGCGAGGAGTTCGACCTGCGCAAGGTGGACGCCGCCTTTGCCGCGCTCGAAGAGTTAAAAATCTTCGCCAGCCAGCGCGGCGTGGAAATTCTGCTGGAGAATATTCCCAACGAATTATCCAGCGCCGAGCGCCTGGTGCTGTTCGATGAGGTGACGCACCTGCGTTTGAACTTCGTCTTCGATACCGGGCACGCCAATCTCGGCGAAGGCGTGGAAGCCGCTTTCGGCCTCATGAAAGGCCGCATTCGCTCGACCCACGTCCACGACAACGACGGCAAGACCGATCAACATCTGTTCCCCACCATGAGCGAAGGAGGAACCATAGACTGGAAGAAGACCATGGAACTGCTGCGCAGCGGCGGGGAGCAGTACCCGCTGCTGCTGGAGCTCAAGGAAAAGCCCGAGATTGCGAACGCGCTCGAAGCCGCGAAGCAGGTTTTCGACCGCCTGGAACAACTCTAGGTCAGTTGCCCCGAAATGTGCCAACCGATACTCGGACGCTTACGCAATGACTGAACGAATTCGAATTGAAGAAGCCCACGCCCACACCGGCGAATCGGTCGAGATTGCCGGCTGGCTCTACAACCTGCGCCGTTCGGGAAAGATCGCCTTCCCGATCCTGCGCGACGGCTCCGGCCTGATGCAGTGCGTGGCGGTGAAGAACGCGCTCGGCGAGGAACTGTTCGAGACCATCAAGAACCTCACCCAGGAATCGTCCATAATCGTCACCGGCAAGGTTCGCGCCGAACCGCGCGCGCCGGGCGGTTATGAAATGGATTTGGAGAAGCTGGAGGTGCTGCAGCGGGTGTCGGAAGCCGACCCGTATCCCATCACGCCCAAGGACCACGGCGTCGACTTCCTGATGGACCACCGCCATCTGTGGCTGCGCAGCCAGCGCCAGCACGCCATCCTGCGGGTGCGCCACGAGATTATCAAGGCCGTGCGCGACTATTTCGATTCGCACGGCTTCACGCTGGTGGATACGCCGATCTTCACGCCGGCGGCTTGCGAGGGCACCACCACGCTGTTCGAGGTGGATTACTTCGAAGACAGCAAAGCGTACCTGACGCAGTCGGGCCAGCTCTACAACGAAGCGACGGCCATGGCGCTGGGCAAGACGTACTGTTTCGGCCCGACCTTTCGCGCCGAAAAATCCAAAACCCGCCGCCACCTTACCGAATTCTGGATGGTGGAACCGGAGATGGCCTTCGCCACGCTCGAAGACGTGAAGCGCGTGGCCCAGGAAATGCTGATGTACATCGTGGGCCGGGTGCTGGAGAACCGGCGGGAAGAGCTGAAGCGGCTGGAGCGCGACGTCACCAAGCTGGAAGCGATTCAGGCGCCGTTTCCCCGCATGAGCTACGACGAAGCGATCGGCATTCTCCAGGCCAAGGGCAGCGAGATTCAATGGGGCGGCGATTTCGGCGGCACCGACGAGACGCTGCTGACCGAAGACCGCGACCGTCCCATCATGGTGGACCGCTTTCCCGCCGCGTTCAAGGCGTTTTACTTTCAGCCGGCGCCGGATCGCGACGACGTGGTGCTGGGCGTGGACGTGCTGGCGCCGGAAGGGTACGGCGAAATCATCGGCGGCGGCCAGCGCATCCACGATCTGGAACTTCTGCTGCAGCGTATCGAGCAGCATCACCTGCCCAAGGAAGCGTTCGACTGGTACATCGACCTGCGCAAATACGGCTCGGTCCCGCACGGCGGTTTCGGCATGGGCATCGAGCGCTGCGTGGCCTGGATCTGCGGACTGGAGCACATTCGCGAAACCATCGCCTTCCCGAGAATGCTATACCGGCTAAGACCATGACGGGCAAACGTGGCGCACGCACTCGTGCGTGCCGCGTCGAGACTCGTCTCGACGCCCGCTGGCACGGGGCGCAGGAGCGTCAAGTCGCGGTTCAACGCGACACGCCAGCCGCTGAAAGGAGCAGTACATGACGGCACCACACATCCGCATTTTTCCGCACGCACAGGAGGAGTTCCCCTCCCTCGACACATTGACAACATGGCTGCTGACTGGCCTTAAGGCGCGAGGCGGCAGGTATCTGCTCCGCAACAGGGACGCGGTAGCTGAACTGCCTCCCGGATCCCTGGTTCTCTTTCGTTACGGACAGGTGGTTGTCGGAGAAGCAGTCGTGATCGAGCACTCCCGCGACTCGACGGTCAGCGAACGCACCCTTGCTGGCGACGCCCAGGAATACGGGGCGTCCGTACTCTTCTCGCCGAGCTCGATCCGCCTCTACGCGCCACCCGTTGATGTCGACGAGCTGCAAAGGCTGATCGGCGATTCCCCTAATATTTCGATGGCCGTGCCGAAGTACAAGATTGAGGATTGGGGCCTGTACCCGAGGCTGCTGGCGCACGTCGTCAAATGCGGAGCCTTTATCTGAGTGTTTGCGCCCGCTACCGCCCGCCACAGAGGCGCCGAGTAGAGACTCGACGCGGCACGCACGAGTGCGTGCGCCACGAGAAACTCTAGCCCATGCCCCATTCGCACATTGCCATCGTCGGCGCCCCGCTCGACCTCGGCCAGGGTCGCCGCGGCGTCGATATGGGCCCATCCGCGGTTCGCGTGGCCGGCCTCAATGCGCGCCTGGCCGGTTTGGGTTACGAAGTAACGGACCTGGGCAATATCTTCGTGGAGCAGGCCGAAGCCGCTTCCCCGGGCGACCCTCACGCCAAGTACCTGGAACAAATTGCCGCCGCTTGCACCCTGCTCGGCGAGCGCGTGTGCCGGGCCTTGGCCGACGGCTTCGTGCCCGTGGTGCTGGGCGGCGATCACTCCGTCGCCGTGGGCGCCGTCAGCGGCGCGGCCAAAGCCTTTCGCGAGCGCGGCGCCACCATCGGCCTCATCTGGCTCGATGCCCATGCCGACATGAATACGCCCGGCTCCAGCCCTAGCGGCAACATCCACGGTATGCCGCTGGCTTGCCTGGTGGGCGCCGGCCCGCCCGAACTGACCGAGCTGATGGGGCCGCGGCCGACGGTCGAGCCCCGCAATACCGTCATCGTCGGCTTGCGCGACGTCGACCCGGTCGAGAAAGCCTTCGTCCGCGAAAGCGGCGTGCGCGCCTTCACCATGCGCGACATCGACGAGCGCGGCATGCGCGCGGTCATGGACGACGCCATCCGCATCGCCACCGAGGGCACGGCCGGCTTCCACCTTTCGCTCGACATGGACTTCGTCGACCCCGCCGACGCGCCCGGCGTGGGCACGCCCGTGCGCGGCGGGGCCACTTACCGCGAAGCCCATTTGGCCATGGAAATGATCTGCGATTCGGGAAAGATGATCGCCATGGAAGTGGTGGAAGTGAACCCGGTGATCGACGAATCGAACCGCACCGCCAGCCTCGCCGTGGAGCTGATCATGTCCGGATTGGGAAAACGAATTCTATGAAAACACGCGTTGCCGTGGTGTATGGCGGCCGTTCCGGAGAGCACGAAATCTCTCTGCGTTCGGCCCGCGCCGTCATCGGCCATTTAGACCCCGCCCGCTACCAGACCAGCGAATTCCTGATCGAAAAAGACGGCCGCTGGCATCCCCGGCCGATACTGCCCGAGCCCGGCGCGCATCCTGAAATCGACGTGGTGTTTCCGGTGCTGCACGGCACCTTCGGCGAGGACGGCACGGTGCAGGGCCTGCTGGAATTGGCCGACCTGCCCTACGTCGGCGCGGGCGTGATGGCCTCTTCCGTTTCCATGGACAAGGAAATGATGAAGCGTGTCTGCCGGGAACGGATGTTGCCGATTGTAGACTACGTGACGCTGACCCGCGGCGCGGCCGATCCGGTGTCGGCGTGCGCGCGGCTGGGGTTCCCGCTGTTCGTCAAGCCCGCCAATCTGGGCTCGTCGGTGGGTATTTCGAAGGCGCACGATGCGGACGAGCTGCGCGCGGCTGTTGCCCTGGCCGCCGAATTCGATCACAAGATCGTGGTGGAGCGCGCCATTGCCGGCCGCGAGCTGGAGTGCGCCGTGCTGGGCAACCAATCGCCCGAAGCTTCGCTGCCGTGCGAGATCCTGCCTTCGCGCGAATTCTACGATTACGAAGACAAGTATCTGCTGGACCTGGCGCGTACCGAGGTGCCCGCCAAGCTGGACCCGGCCACCACCGCCGAGCTGCGCCGGCTGGCGGTGGAATGTTTCAAAGCGGTGGAGTGCGAGGGCATGGGACGGGTGGACTTCCTGCTGGAATCCGCCACCGGCAAGCTGTACCTGAACGAGATCAACACCATCCCCGGCTTCACTTCCATCAGCATGTACCCCAAGATGTGGCAGCATAGCGGCCTGGAATTCCCCGCCCTGCTCGACCGCCTGATCGCCCTGGCGCTGGAGCGGCACGGGCGAAAAAAAGCTACGCGGTTTGCGCGTTGAAAACTGTCAGCGATTAGCTATCGGCTATCAGCTAACCTGCCAGTCACAGATCACAGACAGATGGTGGCACAGGCTTTAGCCTGTGAAAACTGTTCATACCCAACCGGCGGGCGGAAACGCGCCTCCGCGTTATCCTGGATAGATGGAAACTGAAGTTCCCGTCTCAGAGGCCCAACCAGATGCCGCTCCCCAGCCGAGCCCCGCTCAATCGATCATGGATTTGGAGCGCGCCCACCTGCTGCAAAATTATGCCCGCTATCCGCTTGTCCTGGCGCGCGGAAAAGGGTGTTGGGTGTACGACCTGGATGGGCGCCGTTACCTGGATCTGATCACCGGGATCGGCGTCAACGCGCTCGGCCACGCTCACCCGCGCATCACCAAGGCGATTCGCCAACAGGCCGGGTTGATGGTGCACAGCTCGAACCTCTACTATCACCGCTATCAAGGCGAGCTGGCCAAACGCCTTACGGCCATGAGCGGCCTGGACCGTGCGTTCTTCTGCAACAGCGGCACCGAGGCCGTCGAAGGCGCGCTCAAGATGGTTCACGCGCATGGCCGCGCGCTCGATCCGGAAAAATACGAGATCGTTTCGCTCGATAACAGTTTTCACGGACGCTCGATGGGCGCGCTTTCGGTCACCGGACAGGCCAAGTACCGCGCCGATTTCGAGCCGCTGATTCCGGGCGTAAAATTCGTTCCGCCCAACGACGTGGCGGCGCTGGAGGCGGCCTTCAGCCCGCGCACCGCCGGCGTGATTCTGGAGCTGATTCAGGGCGAGGGCGGCATCTATCCGTTGACGCCCGAATTCGCCGGAAAGGCACGCGAGCTCGCCGACCGCTACGACGCGCTGCTGCTGGCCGATGAAACGCAGTGCGGCGTAGGACGGCCAGGCGTGTACTTCGCCTATCAGCGTTCCGAGCCGGTGATCATGCCGGACGTTGTGGTGGCCGCCAAGCCGGTGGCCTGCGGCTTGCCGCTCGGTTTCATTCTGGCCAATGAGAAGGCCGCGGCCGCCATCCGGCCCGGCATGCACGGCACCACCTTCGGCGGCGGCCCGCTCACCTGCCGGGTGGGGCTCGAATTCGTCGCCATTCTGGACGAGTTGCTACCCTCGATCCGCCGCATGGGCGCTTACTTCCTGGAGCGGCTTCAGCACCTGGCCGCCAAGCATGCCGTCATCAAGGAAGTTCGCGGCTTCGGGCTTATGCTCGGGGTGGAACTCCACGTCCCGGGCAAGCAACTCGTGCTCGACGGCATCGGCCGCGGCCTGCTGTTCAATTGCACGCACGAGAACGTGCTCCGCTTCCTGCCGCCCTATATCGTCACGGAAAAGGAAGTGGACCGCGCGATCAGGATTCTGGACCGGCTGATAGCGAAAGCGTGAGGCCTCGTGGCGCGGCCTCTCAGGCTGCCGTCTCCGCACTCCCGCGGAGACTCTCTTGCCGGCCGTGAAACAAGCGTCCTGAAGAAGTCGGGACGCGGCACGCAAAAGTGCGTGCGCCACGAGTTTACTGCGCGTTTTTCGGCTCGACCTTTTTGAAGCCGCCCGGTATCGAAAACATTCCCTCGTCCACCGCGTCGGCGGAAAAACCGGTAAGCTCGGTTGTCATCTCCAGAAGTGAACCACTGCCGCCCTGCTGGCCGCCGGATGACGGCTGTTGCGAATCGGTGCTCTTTTTGCGGCCCAGACCAAATTTTCCGCCCAGGGCGCCGCCCAGCGCGCCGCCGATGGAAGGCTTCTGCTGGTCCTGCGATTGCTGGTCCGTGCTCTGTTGTTGCGCGGGTTGTTGCGAGCCCGATGCGGCGCCGGCTTGTCCCGGCTGGCCTGGCGCGCCCATCACCACCGTCTGGAGGATGGGCACCCCGTCCAGCTTGCTGGTTTCCTTATAGACTTCAGCCATTCCTTTGGCGACGTCGGGACGGCCCATAAAAGCGCCGCCGCCCGGAGTCCAGTTCAGTTTTTCCGCCATGCGGCGGTAGAATTGGCGAACTTCCCCATAGCCCGAGATCCCCCGCGCCAGCCACATGTCGGTGGTAATCGCCATCGAGCCCTGCTGCCCGCTCTGTTGGTCGGTGGCCTGCATTTCCATTTTGACGATCATCTCGTTGGCGTCATACCCCGCGACCTGCTTGGCGTTGCCGGTGGCGTTGACGGAAACCTTGAAGTTCATTTGTTGGCCGGAGTCCGGCTGCTGATGCATCTTCTGGGCCATCTGGTCCATCATCTGCTGCATCTGCGCGAAGGTCATTACGGTGTAAGTTTTCTTCTGCAGATCCACTTCGGTAATGGTCTGGCTGGCCAGATCGATAATCGTGGAGCGGAACTGGCTGCGATGCACCATCCGATCTCCTTTCACCGCGACGGTGGTTTCGATGGGCTCGCGGGCCTGCTTGGAAAACGCCCCCGCCACTTTCATCATGCTCTGAATCGCGCCCCCCGTGATGGTGCTCTTTTGCTGATAGCTGAAATCCGCCAGCAGCGTAGTAGCGGCTATCGCTACGGACGCCGCACCCGTTACGACCTTCCCCAACATAGATTCCTCCTGATTCTTGCAGGGCCCGCCCCGTTGCAGGCGCTCCGTCCGGCAATGTTGGTGAAACACGCAGTTTCACCCGACATCACCCGGCATAATAAGATGTTACGTCGCTTGCGCGCGCGCTACAATATGCCAATTGGAGAACCGGTACTGTGAGCGAAATTACGATTCGACCGACCATGAAGTTCATCAAAGCCGGGACGATCGTATCGTCGACAGGCTGAACGACCGCGCGGCACGCTTGCGTGGAGGCCGGGAGCGGCGCCATTGCAACCTCGTCATGCCGCCGTTTCCCACCGGCGGCCCGATGGTGTATATCATCTAGATTGGCTGGAGGAAGCAATCAATGGACGAAGATACCAAGCCCTGTCCGGTCTGCGGAGAGACCATCAAGGCCGTAGCGCTCAAGTGCCGTTTCTGTAATACCAACCTGTCGGAATTTGCCGCAGCCAAGGAGCACGAAACCGAAAAAGATCTCTTTTCCGGCCACCCGGCCGTGATTTACAGCATCGGCCAACTTGTGCCCTTCCTGGCGGCCGCCGCTGCGGCGGTTGCTGTCATTGCGATCGGCGCTGCCCGTCCGGACGCCGGAATCGATATCGGGTATGTGCTCCTCGGCGCCGTGGCCCTGTGCGGCATCATTTGCCTGTGGTTCTACATTAAGAGCCGGCGCATACACTTTGAGATCACGACGCAGCGGATCAAGCTGGAAACCGGCTGGCTCTCGAAGGTCCAGGAGAGCCTGGAGCTGTTCCGCATCGACCACTTCGAGCTGCGCAAGCCGCTGCGAATGCGGCTGCTGGGCCAGGCGGACCTGCGCCTCTTCACCTCGGACGCGGAACTCGATAGGTTTCATATATACGGCGTTCCCAATCTGGAATCGCTCGCCGACGAGCTGAGAAGTTGCCAGCTTCGCGAACGAACGCGGCGCGGTTTGACAACGTTTGTGAAGGCGTAGGTTCCAATTCGAATGGGCCCAGGGGCAGTGCCCAAAGCCGGGCCGGCTCAACAACCGCCCCCTTTCGGTCGTAGCTCTGACCCAATCATACGGTGCGCCAACCCGCGAGTCAGAGCCGCGACCGCAAGGGAGCGGTTGGCACAGCTATTGCGGAACCAGCCCTTAGCACCCCTATTGGTAATGGATCACAATCTTAACGGCCCCGGTCGGGCGGCCCTGAAAGATGTTCTTGCCCGCTTTGGTGACGGCAATGCTGGAAATTGTCTGGCTGCCGTTGACGTGGTCCAGATGATTGCCGTCGCTGCCCGGCTGGAAAGCGGTGAAATCGGTGGCCACGCTGAGCCCCTTGCCACTGGCGCCGGTGGCGACGGTGAGGGTGGTGGCGCCATACTTTACCTGCACCTGGCAGCTCTGGCCGCCGATGTTCAGCGTTTGCGCGTTGGTTCCCACGGTGAGGTCGATCGATGGAATGGACCTGTTGGTCTGCGGGTGGGACTTGACGTTCCCCTGGGCCTTGAACTGGGCCCACGGCACAGCCGATTCGATGTGCAGCGAGCTGCTGCTGATGATGATGGGTGAGTCGCCCTGCGCCTGCAACGTGAGAACCACGCCGGCCAGAAGACTCCATCCGAGCACCGCGGCGAAGGCGGCGATTGCACTTTTCTTCATGGCAGTTGGATACCCTTTCCGAAGTTTACTGCGCTCCCAACCCGGCCAGTCGATGTTTGGCGAATTCAACGTCGGGCCGGGTCAAATAGGTCCGAAAGTCTTCAGGGTCCCACTTTTGGGCCAGACCCGCAAGCAGGCGGGAGGCCTTTTCCGCGAAATCGTGGGCGTCGCTCGTCCGGCCGGCGCCCTGCGCTGCCCGCGCCGACAACCACCAGCAGCGCCATTCCGTCTCCGTGTTTCCCGCGCTGGCGGCCCACGCCGCGGCCGACTTTGCATTCTCCAGGGCGCGCGGCCATTCTCCCGCCGCCAGGGCCACCTCGCCTTGCGCCAATTCGGTTTCCGCGACGCGCCGCGGATTTCCGGCGCGGTCCGCCAGTTGGCGGGCCAGTTCGGCGATGCGCGCGGCTTCCGCCCGGTTGCCGGACGAAGCCTCGGCGGCCGCCAGGATTCCGTTCCATTCCGCCCGCAAGTCGTCGCTGCCCACGCCGTCGGAGAGCACGCGCCGCGCGGCGTCTCGGGCTTTGGCGATCTCCCTGCGGCTCAGAGCACTTTCCGCCCGTAGTCGGGCAATGAGGGCGTCCACGCCTTTGGAACGGTCGGCGTCCACCTGATCGAGCAAAGGCTGAACTTCCTGATAGCGTCCGAGCCGCCAGAGCACATCGGCGCAATTGACCAGCCCGAACTGCGCGTACAGCGTCACGCCGGATTGCGCGGCGGCCGCGAGCTCGGCACGGTAACTTCTCAGAGACTCGCTCCACAGGCCCTGCGCCAGCCGCACGTTGCCGATCCCTTCCTGGGAAAGCGCGATCTGCGCCGGGTTGCCCTGCCGGCCGGCAAGGTCGAGTTGCTGTTGCAAAGATGCCAGCGCGCTGGGATAGTCGCCCTTTTCCCGTTCGATACGCGACACCAGCGTGAGCCCCAGCATGGTTTCATTCTGGTAGCCCCGGCGTTGGTACCATTGCAATGCCCGGGTAACGTCGGCCAGCGCGCGATCGAGCTCGCCCTGTTGCGTCTCCAGGCTGCCGAGCGAAAGCAGGGCGCTGAATTCGCTGCGCTCGGAGCCATAGTGACGAGCCAGATCGAGCGCTTGCTGGAAATACGGCCGCGCCTCGGACGCTTCGCCTTTGCCCAGAAACGCGCCGCCGAGATTGATCAACCCTCGCGTGGTCAGGTTCTCAATGCCGTTGGCGCGGGCCAACTCGATCGCCTTAGACGCATCGGCTTGCGCTTCAGACGCGTGGCTGGCGTTGGTTTCGAGCCCGCTCAATTGCATCAGCACCAGGATCTGTTGAGACGGGCTCTCGGCAGCCTTCGACAACTCGAGCGCCTTCTCCAATAGCGCCCGTGCCTGCCTGACCTGCCCTAGCTTGTGGGCTGTCACGCCGCGCTGGTACTCCACTTCCGCAATGCCCTCCTGGTTGGACTTGCTGCGGTAGATCGCCTCGGCTTTATCGAACGCGGGGGTGGCATGCGCCGCGTCCAGCTTGCGCGCCCCGTATTGCACCCCCAGGCGCAGCCAGGCAGCCGGCTGTAAGTCATCGCGCCCGGTGGCTTCCAGGTAGCGGCGCAAAGCATCCTCCGGCTGCTGGGCGCGTTCGTAGGCGCGTCCCAAGTCCACCAGGGCGTCGGCTTTGGCCGCGTTCGGAGTGCGCTCGACCATGTCGCGGTACAGGTTGACGGCGTCGGCGAATTTGCCGGCCAGCGTCAGCCGGATGGCATCGCGGACATCGCGGTCGGCCCGGGTCAAGCGGGTGGTGCGCTCGGGCGTACCCGCCTTGGCGAACTCTTCGCCGGCGGTGCGCGCATCTTCCAGCTCTAGCGCGGCTTCGGCCAGGTGCGCGTGCGCCATGCCGAGCTTCGGATCCAGGCGCGCTGCCTCCGCCAGTTCCCGGCTGGCCTTGAAGTAGGTGCCGTCGCGCAGGGCGCTCAATCCGTCCTGGTAGAAGCGGCCGGCTTGCGGCAGCGGCTGGTAGGGCCGGCCGGCAACGAACCACCACGCTCCACCGAAGCCCGCCACCAAAACCACCGCCGCGGCCAGCGCCAGCAGCGCCCGGGGCCGGGTGGCTGATCGAGACCAGGGCGCCGCGCCGGACGCTTGGGATGGAGCACCCGGCAGCGCCACCGTGGCCTCGGCCTCGCGCCCGCGCAGGGTCCGTTCGACGGCCCCCAGATCGGCCAACATTTCTTCCGCGGTCTGGTAGCGGTCGGCCTGGCGTTTGGCCAGCGCCTTCAGTACCACTCGATTGATTTCCGGCGCTACCCGCGGGTTGAATTCCGAAGGCGCGGGCGGATCGAGGTGCAGCACCGCCGCCAGAATCTCCACGCTGCTGTGCCCGGCGAAGGCCCGTCTTCCCCCCAGGCACTCATACAGCACGGCGCCCAGCGCAAACAGATCGCTGGGAGGGCCCAGCGGCTCGCTGCGCAACTGTTCGGGCGACATGTACGCCGGCGTGCCCATCACCACCCCGGCCTGAGTTTGAGAAAGCGCCTCGGTTTGGTCCCCCGCAGCGCGCCCGGCCGATTGCCAGGCGAACGTCTTAGCCAGGCCGAAATCCAGAACTTTTACTTCGCCGCGCACGCCCAACAAAATGTTGGAGGGCTTGATGTCGCGGTGTATAATGCCATTGCGGTGCGCCTCCCCCAGCGCGCCGGCCACCGCGATGGCGATTTCGAGCGCCCGCGCCGGCTCCATCGGACCACGCTCCAGCGCGCGGCAGAGATCTTCGCCTTCCACCAGTTCCATAACCAGGAAGGGATGGCCGTCCTGGCTCTCGCCGTAATCGTAGATGGCGGCAATGTGCGGGTGGTTTAAGGTCGAGGCGGCCCGTGCTTCCCGCAGAAAACGTTCCCGGTACTGTTCATCGCTGCGGGCGGCGGGAAATTTCACCGCTACGCGGCGCGCCAGATGGGTATCTTCGCCCAGGTAGACCACGCCCATGCCGCCCTGCCCCAGAGCGTTCAGGATTCGGTAATGAGACACGGTTTTCCCGGTCATGTGGCTGCGTACCCATGCCAAAACTGCTTCAGGTTTCTATGTTATCCCGAAACCCCGAACTTTCCACTCTACCCGAGGATTCTGCCGGGCCGGCCAATCCGCGGCCGTGCCACATAGTAAACTGCGAGCTATGCGAAAACTTAGGATTGCTACGCTTGTGGCTGGCGCATTGGTGACCTGCGCCCTTTCCCAGCCGAAAGGCAGCCCGTTCGTGGGACGTTGGGATTTCAATCTGACCCAGGGCAACACCGAGCGCGCGGCGTGGCTCGGCATCGCCGAAAAGGGCGGCGCGCTGGACGTGTGGTATCAGCCGACCGGCGGCAATGTTTACCAGCTCAAGGGCGTGAAGGTGGAAGGCTCCAAGCTGGTGCTGGCAATTTCCGCGGCCGACCCGGCGAGGAAGCGGCCCGCGGTTACCTGGGAACTCGAAGCTTCGGGCAACCGGTTGAACGGCACCGAGACGGCCGGTAGCGGCTCCATACCGCTCACTGGCGTCCGGGCCCCCGAGTTGAAGCGCGCCGCACCCCGGAATTGGACCGCTCCCGAGCCGCTGCTTAACGGCAGGAATCTGGATGGATGGGAACCCATCGGTAACCCCGCCAACAGCCACTGGACGGTGAAGGACGGCCTGCTGGTTAACCAGGAGCACGGCGCGAATCTGAAGAGCGTCCGCAAGTTCGAAGACTTCAAGGCGCATTTTGAAGTGAACTGCCCGGACGACGGCAACAGCGGCTTCTACCTGCGCGGACGGTACGAAGTGCAAATCGAGTACGAACCCCTGACCTCGAATCCGCCGGAGCGGCGAATCGGCTCTATCTACGGCCGCATTACGCCCAAGGAGATGCCGCGCACTCCGGGCGCCTGGGAGACGTTCGACGTAACCCTGGTTGGCCGTACGGTCACAGTGGTGCGTAACGGCGTGACCACCATCGACCACCAGCAAATTGAGGGCATCACCGGCGGCGCGCTGGATGCCAATGAAGGCGAGCCTGGACCGTTCTACCTCCAGGGCGATCACACCGGCGGACTGAAGTTCCGCAATATCACGGTTTCGGTGCCGAAAAAGTAAAGCCGGCGACGTGGGCATCCGGGCCGGCGATTGCGGCAATTTCCGGACAGCGCGTGGACACACCTCCACGCCGGTTTATCCCGGCCTTATCCAGCCGGAATTGGCGGCCCCTGAAGTGGACCCCAAAGGTTCGACAAAGTCGCTTAGATGGCAACGCGTTGTGCATTATTGTGCATTTTTGTGCATCGTTGTGCACAATCGACTCGGGTTGAGGCGATCTTTACCCCAGGATGGCGCCGGCGGCGCCACGAAGTTGCCCGCGGGCTTCGGGTACAATACGCGCAATGTCTTTGTTGGATGTAATTCTAGGGCGGCCGTTATCTTCCCAGGAGGAGCGGGGAGAGAGGATCGGGCCGGTGGCCGGGATTTCGATTTTCGGCCTTGATGCGTTGAGCTCGGCGGCGTATGGTCCGGAGGCGGCGCTGACGCTGCTGATTCCACTGGGAGCGGCGGGGATCGTTTACATCGTTCCGGTCAGCTTCAGCATCATCCTGCTGCTCGGGATCGTCTATTTCTCCTATCTGCAGACGATAGCGGCCTATCCGGGCGGCGGCGGCTCCTACACGGTGGCGCGGGAGAACATCGGAGCGGGGGCGGGGCTGCTGGGCGCCGCGGCGCTGATGATCGACTATGTCTTAACCGCCGCGGTGGGGATTTCAGCGGGGGTGGGTGCATTGGTATCGGCCGCGCCAGGCTTGCAGCCGCACACCTTGAGCTTGTGCCTGGGCATCCTGCTGGCGATTACGCTGGTCAACCTGCGCGGAGTGCGCGAGACCGGCGGCGCATTCATGGTGCCGACGTACCTGTTCGTGGGCAGCCTCCTGACCATGATCGCCATCGGGCTGGTGAAGACCCTGCTTGCGGGCGGCCATCCGATTCCGGTGGTGGCGCCTCCGCCGCCCGGCCCGGCGAAGGCCGCCATCGGCACGTGGCTGTTCCTGCAGGTTTTCGCCAGCGGCTGCACGGCTATGACGGGAGTGGAGGCGGTCAGCAACGGAGTGAGGGCCTTTCGGGAGCCCACGGCCAGGAATGCGCGTATTACGCTGACGATGATCATTGCAGTTCTGATCGTGCTCCTGGCAGGGATTGCTTACCTCGATTCGGCGTACAAGATCGCCGCCACCGACCCGGGCGCGCCGGGATACCAAAGCGTGCTGGCGATGATGCTGGGCGCGATTGCCGGCAAGGGGGTGTTCTTTTACGCCGCGATCGGCTCGATTCTGCTGGTTCTGGCGCTCTCCGCCAATACCGCCTTTGCCGATTTTCCACGGCTTTGCCGGATCGTGGCCGAAGATGGATACCTGCCGAGAGCGTTTGCCACCACGGGGCGCCGGCTGGTTTACTCGCAAGGCATCTGGGTGCTGGCTGTACTGACGGCGGCGCTGCTGCTGCTGTTCGGGGGCGTGACCGACCGGCTGATCCCGCTATATGCCATCGGGGCATTCCTGGCGTTCACGCTTTCGCAGTCGGGAATGGTGATGCACTGGCTGCGGCGCAAGCCGCTGGCATGGCATAACGTCGCACTGAACGGGCTGGGCGCGGTGGCCACCGGAATCACCGTTCTGGTGGTGCTGGTGGCCAAATTTGCGGCCGGGGCCTGGGTGACGCTGGCGCTGATGCCGCTGCTGCTGATCTCCATGACCGCGGTGAAGCGGCATTACCGAAGGGTGGAGACGGAGATTGCCAGCCGGAATCCGGCCGATCTTTCGAAACTGTCGCCGCCCATCGTGGTCATCCCGATTCAATCCTGGACCAAGGTGGCGGAAAAGGCGCTGCGCTTTGCCTATACCGTGTCCCATGACGTTCGCGCGGTCCACGTGGACTCGGAAGAAGAGGAAGACAACCGCTTTTGCGATTGTTGGGCGGATTACGCGGAGGCGCCGGCCCGAGCGGCGGGTTTGCCGCCCGCCAAGCTGGATCGCGTGACTTCGCCATACCGGTTGGTATTGCGGCCCATCGTGGATTATGTGCGGAAGGCGGCCGAAGAAAATCCGAACCGCTATATTTCGGTGGTGGTGCCGGAGCTGTTCGAACGGCACTGGTATCACTCCCTGCTGCACAATCAGCGCGCGGAGGTGCTGAAAGCCCTGCTGATGTGGTGGGGCAATCCGCGGATCGTGGTCGTCAGCGTGCCGTGGTACCTGAAGGTGTAAGGGGAGCCCGCGGGGGGTTTGTCGCCGGTAGGGCGGCTGTACTCTAGCGGGGCCTGAGAGACGACGAAAAGCGATCGGCTGTCCCAGCCAGGGCTTCAGCCATGGCGGATGACCAGCACGTCGCCGTCTTTCACAATGTATTCCTTGCCTTCGAGGCGCAGCAGGCCTTTTTCGCGCAGGGCAGGGTATCCTCCCAAATCCACCAGGCTCTTCCAGTTCACCACCTCGGCGCGAATGAACTTCTTTTCGAAATCGGAGTGAATGGCGCCGGCCGCTTTCACCGCGGTGCTGTTCATGGGAATGGTCCAGGCGCGGCATTCGTCTTCGCCGGCGGTGAGAAAACTCATCAGGCCGAGCAGCGAATAGGTGACGGAGATCAAGCGTTCGAGCCCCGATTCCTTCAGTCCGTAGCTGGCCAGGTAATCGGCCTGGTCTTCACGCGGCAGTTGCGCCAGTTCGGCCTCGATCTTGCCGCACACGGCGGCCACGGCCGTGTTGCGCCGTCCGGCCAACGGGCCATCGCGGTATTCCTTCTCGCGCTGGTGCAGTTGCAGGGCTTCCTCCTCGCCCAGATTCAGCACGTAGAGCACGGGCTTTTGGGAGAGAAACTGGAAACCGCGAAGGCGCTTTTCGTCCTCCGCGTCGATCTCCGGATTCCGTATCGGCTGGCCGTCTTCGAGGGTCTTGCGGCACCGCTCCAGCAATTCGAACTCGCGGTCCAACTCCGGATTCTTGATCTTCTTGCGGTCTTTATCCAGGCGCTCCAGCCGCTTTTCCACCACCACCAGGTCGCTCAGAATCAGCTCGGTCTCCAGGTCTTCGAGGTCGCGCACCGGGTCGATCGAACCCTTTTCGTGGGGGATGGTTTCGTCTTCAAACAGGCGCAGCACGTGGGCGAAGGCGTCGGCTACGCGCAGGCTCGCCATGTAGGACGGGTCGCGAAGGCTTTCCTTCGAAAGCGGCGGCATATCCACGTATTCCACCGTGGCGTGGGTCACCTTGGGAGGTTCGAACAGCCGTCCCAAAGCTTCCAGGCGCGGGTCGGGGACCTTGGCGACGCCGGTGCGCGCGGCGGTGGCGCCCATCCGCATTTCCTGCTGCACGCCGGTCAGAATCGTGAACAAAGAGGTTTTGCCCGTCATGGGCAGGCCGATGATTGCAGTCTTCATAATTGAGGTAACTCTACAGGGGCACCGGCACCTGGCTGAGGATTTCCTGCATGATGCGCTCGCCCGCATCGCCGCGCCGCGGCCCCAGCACGTTGCGCGTATCCACCACCAGGCGGTGAGCGAAGACCGGCCCGGCGAGCCGCTTGACATCGTCCGGAATGGCGTAATCCCGGCCTTCGGCCAGGGCCATCGCCTGCGCCGCCCGGTAGAGCGCCTGCGATCCGCGCGGGCTCACACCCAACGCCAGCGACTCGTGGCGCCGCGTCTGCTCCACGATCGCCAGCAAATAGTCCACCACCGCATCGTCCACCATCACCCGCGCGGCGGCTTCCTGCAAATGCAGAAGATCGGACGCATTGAGTGCGGCCGGAGTTTCCGCCGACGCCGCCTGACTGGGGGAGCGCACGATTTCTCGCTCGCTGCCGATATCCGGATAGCCCATCCGCAGGCGCATCAGGAAGCGGTCGAGCTGCGATTCCGGCAGCGGGTAGGTGCCGTGGTGTTCCACCGGATTCTGGGTGGCGATCACCATGAACGGCCGTGGCAGCGCGTGCGAATGCCCGTCCACCGTAACCTGGCTCTCGTTCATGGCTTCGAGCAGCGCCGATTGGGTCTTCGGGGTGGTGCGGTTGATTTCGTCGGCCAACAAGAAATTGGCGAAGATGGGGCCGGGTTTGAATTCGAAAGCCTCCGTTTGGCGGTTGTAAATGGTCACGCCCACGACGTCGCTCGGCAGCATGTCGGCGGTGAACTGAATGCGATGGAACTTGCACGCCGCCACCCGCGCCAGCGCCTGGCCCAGGGTTGTCTTGCCCACGCCGGGAACATCCTCAATTAAGAGGTGCCCGCGCGCCAGCAGGCACACCAGCGACAGTCGGATGGTTTCGCGCTTGCCGCGAATCACCGAACCGAGCGCCGTCTCGAGTTCGCTCAGCCTGGCAAGTATCTGCTGCGGGAATCCAGCCGGCGGGGCAAGCATTGATTCCCGCTGGTTCATGCAGATTTCATGATACTAAAGAACGGCGGGCGGGTTCGGGGCCCCGGCTGGAGGCTCGGGTTCCAGACCCCGGCTTAGATGCCCCAGGAGCGCGCCTGAAGATGTGTGAAGTTTTCCACGCTTACTCCGTCGCGGCTAAGCCGATCATACAGGTCGAGGTCATCGGTCAGCACAACGCAATTGTGTGTGCGCGCCACCGCGGCG
>JBKQIF010000167.1:0-3577 GCA_052148435.1 Bryobacteraceae bacterium | reverse complement strand
GAACCGAGCCGCGACCGCCAGGGAGCGGTTACCTTCAGTTTCCGTAATCGGGCGGGGCCATCAAAGTGAGGGCGTCGGGCACGATGCGGATGGTGGCGGGCAGGCGTCCGGCCAGCTCGCCGTCGATTTGGACGAACACCGGCTGTTCGCCGGCCGCGGCAAGGGTGGCTTGGCGGGCGCGCACCACGACCACGCCCTTCATATTCTCGACCCGGTTGAGGAGCAGGCCGCTAAAATACTTCACGTAGCGCAGGGTGGAATCGCCCTGGAAGAGCACCATTTCGAACTGGTCGTCGAAGAGACGAACGCTGCGGGCGATCTCGAAATCGCCGCCGTAGTTGCGAACTTTGCTTAACAGGGCGAAGGAGCAGCGGCGGTGGGCGGGCAGGCCATCCACTTCGTAGGCGACGTCGAATTCCCTGAGACGGCGGCCCAGCAGGGACCAGCCGGCCACCCAGTAGGCGAACTTGCCGGTGCGGGCTTTGAGGCGCGGATCGACGCGGCCGACAATCTGGGCATCCAGGCCGACGCCGGCCATCAGCAGGAAGTAGCGAGTGACGCCGCCGGCGCAGGTCAACTGGCCCACCGAGACCCGGCGCGGTCGGCAATCGGGCAGGCGGGCGGCGACGCGTTCCAGGCGCGAGCCCAGCTTCATTTCGGTGGCCAGCACGTTAGCGGTGCCGCCGGGTAGAACGGCCAGGGGGACGCTCGAATGCACCATGCCCTCCACGACCTCGTTGACGGTGCCGTCGCCGCCCGCGGCCAGCACCAGGTCCGCGCCCCGGCCGATGGCTTCGCGCGCGATGGATCCGGCGGTGCCGGGACCGGTGGTGGGCGTGACGGTGACGTTGTGACCCTGGCGCGTCAGGATATCGACGGCGCGCCCGATCAATTCCGATCCGCCATTCCCAAATTTTCCCGCGCAGGGGTTGTAGACGAGCAGGCTATTGCCGTAGCGAATGATGGGGGACTCTCCCACTTCCTGTTTCAATTATAACTGGTTCGATTATAAACTGGTTAAAAGATAAAGATAATGAGTAGCCCAATGATAGATGCCGCGCGCGAAGTGGAACGGCTGCGCGAGGAACTGCGCCGCCACGAACATCTCTATTACGTTGCCGACAGACCGGAGATCTCCGACGCCGAGTACGACGGGCTGATGCGCCGGCTGATGGAGCTCGAAAGGGAGCATCCGGAGCTGGCGTCGCCCGATTCGCCGAGCCAGCGGGTGGGCGGCAAGCCGAGGGAGGGCTTCGTCAAGGTCCGCCACAGTTCGCCCATGCTCAGCCTGGACAACGCGTTCAACGAGGCGGAGTTGCGCGATTTCGACCGGCGGGTGGGGGAATTGCTGCGCGGGGAAAGCTACCGCTACATGGCGGAGTTGAAGATGGACGGCCTGTCGACGGCCATGCGTTATCGAAACGGCCGGTTTGTGCAGGCGGTGACGCGCGGGGACGGGGAGATTGGAGAGGACGTGACCGAGAACGCGCGCACCATCCGTTCGCTGCCGCTGCGGGTGGAAGCCGGCGCCGGTTTGCGGGACGGATTCGAAGCGCGCGGCGAAACGGTGATGAACCGGCGCGCATTTGAACGCTTGAACGCGGAACGCGACGCTAATGGACAGGCGCGATTCGCCAATCCGCGCAACGCCGCGGCGGGCTCGTTGCGCGTGCTGGAACCGCGGGTGACGGCTTCCCGGCGCCTGGATTTCTACCCGTATTTCCTGCTGGTGGAGGGCGAGCCCGCGCTGGGCAGCCAAGCGGGGGCGCTGGAGGCGCTGGAGCGGCTGGGTTTCAAGGTGAATCGCCACCGGCGGCTCTGCAGCGGGGTAGACGAAGTGCTGGAGTTTTGCGCGCGCTGGGAGGCGGAACGCGACACGCTTCCCTATGAGATCGACGGCGTGGTGGTGAAGGTGGACGCGGTGGCGCAGCAGCGGGCGGCGGGGTTTACGGCCAAGGCGCCGCGCTGGGCGATTGCGTACAAATACCCGGCGCGGCAGGCGAAGACGCTGGTGGTGGGAATCGAAGTCCAGGTCGGGCGCACGGGAACGCTGACGCCCGTAGCGGTGCTGGAGCCGAAGGAAGTGGGCGGGGTTACGGTTTCCCGCGCCACGCTGCACAACGAGGACGAAATCGCCAGGCTGGGGCTCGAGATCGGGGACGAAGTGGTGATCGAGCGCAGCGGCGACGTGATACCCAAAGTGGTGCGCGTGAGCGTGCAGGGGTCGCCGCGCAAGCCGTTTCGCATGCCCGCGCGCTGCCCGGTATGCGGCGGCACGGTGGTGCGGGAGGAAGGCGAGTCGGCCAGCCGCTGCATCAACACGAACTGCTCGGCGCGGCTGAAGCAATCGATCTTGCATTTCGCCTCGCGCGGGGTGATGAATATCGACGGGTTGGGCGAGGCGCTGGTGGATCAACTGGTGGACAAGGGCCTCATGACGAACGTGGCCGACCTGTATTCGCTCACCGCGGAGCAGTTGCAGGATCTCGACCGGATGGGCGCCAAATCGGCCGTCAAGCTGGTGGAGAACATCGAGAAGTCGAAACAGAATCCGCTGCCGCGGATTCTGGCGGCGCTGGGGATTCGCTTCGTGGGAGAGCGTACAGCCGCGCTGTTAGCCGACTTTTTCGGCGCACTGGACGCGATTGCTTCGGCCAGCGTGGAAGAGCTGCAAGAGGCCGAAGAAGTAGGTCCCAAAGTGGCCGAGAGCATTTATCGATTCTTCCGTGAGCCCCGCAACCGGGAACTGGTGGAAAGCCTGCGCCAGGCGGGTCTGGGGTTCTACCAGCAGATCGGGCGTTCCGCCAAGGGACCATTCTACGGACTCACATTCGTCCTCACCGGAAGCCTGCGGACGCTTACCCGCGAGGAAGCCAAGCGGCGCATCGAAGCCGCCGGCGGCAAGGTGGCCGGCTCGGTGAGCTCGAAAACGCACTACGTGGTTGCCGGCGAGGATGCGGGATCGAAGCTGGCCAAGGCGAAGGAATTGAAGATCGGCATCATGAACGAAGAGCAGTTGCTAGGTCTGCTGGGGGAGTAGAACAGGCCTCCTGGCCTGTCCTTGGCAGGCGAATGCGCCTGTCTCGAGTTCCCTGTCGAAGTTGTGGAACGAAAAACGAGTACCATTGGATTGTCCAACCTGCCGCACACGCTAAACCGGCCCACTGCCGGTTTCTTTTGAAGAGAAGCCCGGAAAAGGAAGGTACGCTCCTGAATTGGAGCGGGAAGGGTAGTATGGGAGGTCATTCGGGGTCTCTTGGAAGGTGACTGGCAAGACCGGGCTCCTCTTCCGACCTCACGTTAATCCCGCGACCTAGCCATTCCGCCCACCTTCCCCGCTAAGCCGTTCGAAACAAAAAGAAATTAAATTGTGTTTGGCCGTGACCGATAATTTGCGCCTTTACACCAGCGCCGGATCGGAAATGGGGACACCTCGCCGTCAGGCCCCAAATGGATGCCGCTTGCCCCGGCGGGTTTGACAAGCGGGGCGCCCTGGAGTAAGTGTGACCGGAGGAGAAGGTAGCCCATGTCTAACGCAGATGCCGGTATCGAACGGCGCAGTATTTTCAAGATGGTG
>JBKQIF010000166.1:0-23849 GCA_052148435.1 Bryobacteraceae bacterium | reverse complement strand
GTTTTGGCCCTAACTCCAGTCGCCCTACGGGCTCCTTCCGTCAGGGCCAAAGCGGGAAGAATTAGGCAAATACCAGGTGGGGCCAGATCAGAGCATCAAAAGGGGCCAAATCAAGTTGACAAACGCACCAGTCCCAAAGGAAGGCCGCCATCGACCGCTTGTCAGCATAACCGAGCAGTTTAGAATACATCCATGCGGCAATCCGAGATCAAGCAGTTCACCTCCTGGCTTGGGAAGCGTTCGTACCAGGCGCGCGTGGAGCGTTTCGGGTTGGAGCGGATTTAGAAGATCGCTCGGCGAGAATGGCATGAAGGGCGGCCGGCCGAAGGGCAGCGGCACGAAGCAAAAGAAAGGCGGCAAGTGATGGCGGTCTATAAGCGTGGTGACGTGTGGTGGTTCAAGTTTTCATGGAAAGGCGAACTGATCCGGGAGAGTACGAAGCAAGGAAACAAGCGGGTTGCAGAACAAATCGAGTCTGCCCGAAAGACGCAACTTGCCAAGGGCGAAGTGGGAATCCGGGACAAGAAGCCTGTCCCGGCCCTGGCACGTTTTGCGGAGCATGATTTCCTCCCCTTCGTCCGTTCCACCTCGGCCGCAAAACCTCGAACCGTGGTTTTCTATGAAAACAGCGTTCGGAATCTAATGGGCTATGACAAGCTGGTCGGGCTGAAGATGGACGCCATCACTTCCGAAGTCATCGCGGGGTTCGTGGCGAAACGGCGGGATGCTGGCATGCAGGTTTCTACCATCAATCGGGACCTTGCGACCCTGAGGCGCATGTTCCACCTGGCGCAAGAGTGGGAACGAGTCACGAGCATCTTGCCGAAGGTGCGGATGCTGCCCGGAGAGAATCAACGCGAGCGCGTGCTCACCTCAGACGAGGAATTGCGGTACCTCGACGCGGCGGTAGCCATCGGCGATGGAAGTCTACGCGCATTTGATCGGGCGCTTGAAGGAATCCGGGCCACGGTCCGAGGCGAGCGACCCATCAGGCCCGCGGACCCGTTCTTGCTTCGAGACGTGGTGACAATCCTGCTTGACTGCGGGCTTAGGCCGGAAGAATGTCACCGGCTCAAGTGGGAAAACATCCGAGACGGCGCCGTTGAAATCTTCAAGGGCAAGCGCAAGGCATCGCGGCGGCGCGTGCCGGCGTGCGCACGGTCGTTGGCAGTCCTAGCGATGCGGAAGGCCACCACCGCAAGCGAATGGGTCTTCCCCTCCACGACGAAGAGCGGTCATATCGAGTCTTCAACCTTGAAGAAGCAACACCGGGTCGCGCTGGCGGCGAGCGGTGTCTCTTCGTTCGTGATTTACGACCTTCGGCACACCTGCCTGACGCGCTGGGCAAAGACAATGGACCCGTTCACTCTGATGAAGTTGGCGGGGCACGCTGACTTGAACACCACTATGCATTACGTTCACCTGAATGACGATGACGTTCGGGCGGCGATGGAAAAGGCGGAAGTGGCCAAAGGTGGGCACAAAACCAGGCACAATATCGAAAATGCGGGCAGCGGGCCCCTTGCTGTAAGGCCCGTACTGAATTGATTCAAAAGAAAGTATTTGGAGCTGGCGGAGGGGCTTGAACCCCCGACCCTCTGATTACAAATCAGATGCTCTACCAACTGAGCTACGCCAGCCCGGCGCGGGGCGGACTGCACCCCTGAATCCAGGCTAGACTGCCCACCGGGCTGCCGTCAAGCGCGATTCGGTTTGCGATATGATGCAAACTTGACCCGGAAAATCACCCTCCCCATCACCTTCGCGCTGTTTGTGTTTGGGGCGCAGCCGGCGGACAAATTCGCCCTTACTGTCGACAACATCATGCGCGGACCGGCGCTGGCCGGCTATGAACCCGCGCAGATTCGCTGGTCGCA
Organism: Bryobacteraceae bacterium; assembly: GCA_052148435.1. Classification (GTDB taxonomy): domain Bacteria; phylum Acidobacteriota; class Terriglobia; order Bryobacterales; family Bryobacteraceae; genus JBEKYD01. The sequence continues at coordinate 21,972 of JBKQIF010000166.1, read as the reverse complement.
TGACAGCCTGCAAGTCTACTTTCAGTGGAAGCGTGCGGGCGATAAGGAAAGCGAGCCGCTCGATACCTACGTGGCCGGACGCGACGGCGCCGGCCTGCGCAAGTTGACCGAAGACGAGGCCAAACAAGCTCCCCCGCCGAGCGGCGACACCTCGCGCGATAAGAAGCTCACCGTCTTCACCCGCGATGGCGACCTGTTCGTCTACGACAACCGCACTGGCCAGATCCGCCAGGTCACCAAGACCAGCGACGCCGAAACCAATCCGCGATTCTTGCCCGACGGCAAACGAATCGCGTTCACACGCGGCGGCAACCTATATGTGATCTCGCTTGACGACGGCTTCCTCGAGCAAATGACCGACATTCGCCCGGCCGCGGCCACGGGAACGCCGACGCCGGCAGTCGGTGGGCGAGGGGGCGGAGGGCGTGGCGGGCGCGGCGGGGAAACGGCCCCGGTGGCAGCCGGCGGCGCAAGCCAGGCCGCGGCCAGCGCCAGCCAGGAATATCTAAAGAAGGAAGAGAAGGAATTCTTCGAGACCGTGCGCGACCGCGCCACACTCCACGATGAAGAGGAGGCCCGCCGCAAGCAGCACCCTGCGCGCAAGCCCTTCAACATCGAGGCGCGCCAGTCCGTGACCGGCCTCCAGCTTTCGCCCGACGGCAAATACGTCCTGGCGTCCGTCAGCGAGTCCGGCAACGCCAAGAATACGACCATCCCTCAGTGGATTACCGATACTGCCTACGTCGAAGACGAGACCGGCCGCTCCAATGTGGGCGATTCCGCGAACCGCTCACGCCTGGCGATCCTCGACGCAGTCACCGGCGAGGTCAAGTGGGCCGATCACGGCCCAGCAGTTTCGGAAGTCCAGCGCGAGGTCGACCTGCTCCAGCCCGTTTGGTCGGAGGACGGAACCCGCTGCGCTGTCGAAGCCCGCGCCGCGGACAACAAGGACCGCTGGCTGCTGGCGCTCGACCCGGCCACCGGCAAGACCAGCGTGCTCGACCGCGAACACGACGACGCCTGGGTGGCCGGCGGCGGCGGTGGTGGTTTCGGAGCGGCCGCTTTCGGCTGGATGAAGAACGATCGCGAGCTCTGGTTCCGCTCCGAGCGTACCGGCTACGCCCAGCTCTATGCCGTGGCCTACGATGGCGGCGAGCCGCGCGCTCTCACATCCGGGAAGTGGGAAGTGCTGGCGGTGCGGCAGTCCAAAGACAAGTCGCACTTCTATCTCACCGCCAGCAAGGATTCGCCCTACGAAAACCACCTCTACGAAATGAGCGGGGACGGCAGCGAACTGACTCGCCTCACCAAGGCGCCCGGCAAGCACACCACCACTGTTTCGCCCGACGAACATTGGATCGCCGACATCTACTCCTACAGCAACCAGCCGCCCGACCTGTTCGTGCAGGAAAACAAACCGCTGGCCGAACCCAGGCGGCTCACCACTTCGCCCACTCCCGAATTTCTCTCCTATCCCTGGCTCGACGTGCCCATCGTCACCTTCACCGCGCGCGACGGCGTGAAGGTGCCGGCGCGCCTGTTCAAGCCCGCCAGCGCCAAGCGCGGCGGCCCCGGCGTGGTCTTCGTGCACGGCGCCGGCTACCTGCAGAACGTCGACCGCTGGTGGTCCAGCGGCTACTACCGCGAGTACATGTTCGACCACCTCTTAATGGAGCGCGGCTTCACCATCATCGACGTGGATTACCGCGGTTCGGCCGGCTACGGCCGCGACTGGCGCACCGCCGTCTACGAACACATGGGCGGCAAGGACCTGGACGACATCGTGGATGCGGCCAAATACCTGGCCGCGGAGCAGGGCGTCGACCCCCGGAAGATCGGCCTTTTCGGCGGCAGCTACGGGGGCTTCATCACTTTGATGGCCATGTTTACCCAGCCCGACGTATTCGCAGCCGGAGCCGCGCTGCGCCCGGTTTCCGATTGGGCCCTCTACAATCACGGTTACACCGCCAACATCCTCAACACCCCGCAGGCCGATGGCGAAGCCTACCGCCGCTCATCGCCCATCTTCTTTGCCGACGGATTGAAGGGCGCCCTCTTAATCTGCCACGGAATGGTGGACAACAACGTGGAGTTTACCGATACCGTGCGCCTGGTCGAGCGCCTCATCGAACTGCGCAAGGAGAACTGGCAGCTCGCTGTTTACCCGGTGGAAAGCCACGGCTTCATCCAGCCCACCAGTTGGGCGGATGAATACAAGCGCATCCTGGCGCTGTTTGAAAAGAATTTGAAGTAGACGCGTGTTCAGGCCATGCCGCGCAAGCTGACGCTGCTGCCGCTGATCGCGGCAACTTACTTCATCGTGGCCGGCGGTCCGTTCGGCCTGGAAGATATCGTAGCGCGGGCGGGCTACGCGGGGGCGATTCTGATCCTGCTGGTCACGCCCGTGGTGTGGGCCATTCCGAGCGCATTGATGGTGAGCGAGTTGGCCAGCACCATCCCCGAGGAAGGCGGCTACTACGTTTGGGCCACCCGCTCCATGGGCCCGTTCTGGGGTTTTCAAGAGGCTTGGCTGTCGCTCGTGGGAAGCGTCTTCGATATGGCCATCTATCCCACCCTGTTCGTCAGCTACCTGGGCCACTTCGCGCCCGCGGTGACGGCAGGCTGGCGCGGCTTCGCCATCGGCGTGGCGCTGATTGGCGTGGCCGCCGCCTGGAACCTGCTGGGCGCCTCGGCGGTGGGCGACAGTTCGGTGGTAATGGCCATCCTGCTGCTCACGCCCTTTGCCGTGCTCTCGGCCTATGCCGCAATGCATCGCGGCGCCGCGCCCTCACATGCCGCTTTGCCGGTTCACTTCGACCTGCTGGGCGGCATTCTGGTGGCCATGTGGAATTACATGGGCTTCGACAACACATCGACCATCGCCGCGGAGGTCGATCGACCGCGGCGCACCTATCCGCTCGCGATGGCCGGCACGGTAGCGATCATCGCGTTGAGCTATGTCATTCCCATCGGCGCGGTGGCCCTCACCGGGCTTCCGCTGGCCCGATGGTCCACGGGCGGTTGGGCGGATGTGGCGCGGGGCGTGTTCGGCTCCAGCCCGGCCGGCCCTGCCATCGCATTTTCCATTACCGCCGTGGGAATGATGGCGGCGGCGGGTACGCTGCTGGGGCTGACGCTGGCACTCTCGCGGTTGCCGGCCGTGTTGGCGCAGGATGGCTACCTGCCGCGCGTGTTGGCCCGGCGCAACCCATATACCGGCGTGCCGTGGGTCGCGGTGCTGGTTTGCGCCGGCGCCTGGGCCGCTTGTCTGGGGCTGAGCTTCAGCAAGCTGGTGATGCTGGATGTCCTGCTCACTGGCCTGAGCATTCTGCTCGAATTCGCCTCTCTGGTGGCGCTGCGCATCCGTGAGCCGCTGTTGCCGCGTCCTTACAAAGTTCCCGGCGGTTTGGCGGGCGCCATCGGGATCGGGGTCCCGCCGCTGGCGCTGCTCATCCTCACCGGGGTCCGCAACCAGGCCGAAGCGATCGGCCCTTTCAACGCGCTCCAATTGGGGGGTATTCTGATTGGTCTCGGCGTTGTAGCCTATTTCTTGAGAGCGCGGAAACAACAGACATGATTATTGCCGATCTTGCCGAAATTGCCGGCCGCACCTACCCGGCGCGGCGGCGCACACAGAACCTGGTGGGCGGCGCCAGTCCGATCCAGGCCGCCAATTTTTCCATGGGCAACGTCACCCTGGAGCCGGATGGCGGCCAGGTGCCCTGGCACAACCAGCAGCAGGAGGAAATTTACTTCATCGTGGAAGGGACCGGCGAAATGTGCCTGGGCGAAGAGCGCACCGTGGTGCGGACCGGGCAGGCCGTCTACATTCCGCCCCAGGTGTTCCACCAGTTGACCAACATCGGCGCCACTCCGCTACGCATGATCTATTGTTACGGCCCGGCCGGCGACGTGCCACACTGGCGCCAGGAACTGGATGGCACGCTGCCGAAGGCCGGGGTGGAAGCACCGGCACTCCCCGCGGGGGCGCACCCGCAGTGTACCGAAAAACCCAAGCCATGACCACTCACACCATCGGCGTCATCATGAACGGCGTCACCGGACGCATGGGGCTCAACCAGCATCTGCGCCGGTCCATCTACGCCATCATCCAGCAAGGCGGCGTTCGCGTATCCGAAAGCGAAGTCATCATGCCGCAGCCGCTGCTGGTGGGGCGCAGCGCCTCGAAGCTCGATGCGATTTCGAAGGAGTGCGGCGGCCTGGAATGGACCACGAATCTCGATAAGGCGCTGGCTGACGGGGCCTACCAGGTTTACTTCGACGCCCAGACCACCGACCGGCGCGCCGAGGCGGTGCGCGCCGCTATCGCCGCCGGCAAGCACGTCTACTCCGAAAAGCCTATTTCCGGATCGCTCGAAGTCGCGCTAGAGCTCTACCGCCTGGCCAAACGCGCCGGAGTGAAGCACGGCGTGGTGCAGGATAAACTCTGGCTGCCCGGATTCCAAAAGCTGGAGCATCTGAAGCGCCAGGGATTCTTCGGCCGGATTCTTTCCGTGCGCGGCGAATTCGGCTACTGGGTGTTCGAGGGCGAAACCGTGCCGGCGCAGCGGCCTTCCTGGAACTATCGCAAAGAAGATGGCGGCGGCATCATTCTCGACATGCTGTGCCATTGGCGCTACGTATTGGACAACCTCTTTGGCGAAGTCAAAGCGGTTTCCTGCCTTGGTGCCACCCACGTGCCCACACGCTGGGACGAAGCCGGCCATCCGTACTCGGTGACCGCCGACGATTCCGCCTACGCCACCTTCGAGCTGGCCGGCGGCATCGTCGCCCACATCAACTCTTCCTGGGTGGTACGCGTGCGCCGCGACGACCTGGTGACGTTCCAGGTGGACGGATCGAAGGGCACCGCCGTCGCCGGCCTGCGCCACTGCTGGATTCAGCCCTACGGCGCCACGCCCCGCCCCATCTGGAACCCCGATATCGAACAGCCCATCGATTTCTTCCATGGCTGGCAGAAAGTGCCCGAACAGGCCAGCTTCGACAACGCCTTCAAGCACCAGTGGGAATTGTTCCTGCGTCATGTGGCCAAAGACGAGCCCTTCCGCTGGGGCCTGCTGGAAGGCGCCAAAGGCGTCCAGCTTGCGGAACTTGGCCTGGAATCCTGGCGCAAGCGCGCCTGGGTGGATGTGCCGGCGCTGGCGGTGGAATAGGGGAGAGCTGGGATGGGCGCGGGCTTCAAATCGGGTCTGGAACATTGCCGCAACATAGCGGCTTTATATTCCGACATTACTTCTTAACAGTCGTGGCCGGCTTGTCTTCCACGACATCGCCGAACTTGATCGTCGATTTGCCCTCGTAGCGCTTGTAGTCCTGGTACTTCACGACCATGCGGATGCGCTGCGATTCGCCGTTCTTGAAATGCAGGGTATCGTCGGCGCGGGTATATGTGGGGAACCAGTATTTGCCGTCGACCTGCTCACGGTAAGTTTCGAATTTGGGGAACTGGTTGTCGCTGCTCTTCCTGATGACGCCCACGCCCTTGCCGTAGGTCTTGACGATCTGCAGGTCGCGGTCGTCCACCCAGACTTCGCCCTCGAAGTAGCGCTTGCCCTGCACCATTTTCCTGGGCTTCACGGAAAAAGTGTAGCAGCCGATTTCATCGACTTTTTCGCGGCCCAGGTATTTGACGTCGTAGTCCGGAATTTCCGCGGTGGTCAGCACGAACGGCTGCACGTTGCGCAGGTCCTGCTCATCTTCCGGGGTGAGGATGATATTTTGCAGGTTTTGCACCGGCGCGTACACCACCTTTTCGATGCGCTTGCCCTCAAGGCTGAAAAGGATATCTTCCACCAGTTCCCACTGGCCGCCGGTGGGATTGCCGCCGGGGTCGAGCTCCTGCAGTTTCACGCTTTGGCGATAGGTATAGTTGTTGCGCGCCTGGGCGAATTCGGCTTCCTTGGCGGCAAATTTGCGGATGATCTCGTCGGGGTTCACGTCATCGGCGGCCGCCAAAGGCAGGCACATGGCCGCCACGCCAGCGAAAGCAAGGATAAAGCGCATACTGTCCCTCAACAACCATATTATGACGGACTCGGCATCATGATGAACTCATCGGCCCAGCAGTTTCTTGGCGATGGTGGCCAGTTGGATGTTGCTGGTTCCTTCGTAGATGCGGCCGATCTTGGCGTCCCGGTACAGCTTTTCGACCGGATAGTCTCTGGTGACGCCTACGCCGCCGAGCACTTCGACCGCTCCCGAAGCAACCCGCTCGGCGATTTCGGAGCTGAAGTATTTGGCCATGGCGGCCTCGCTGAGGAAGGGAAAGCCGGCGTCGCGCAAGCGGGCCGCATTGTAGACCAGCAGGCGCGCGGCTTCCACCTCGACGGCCATTTTGGCCAGCTCGAACTGGACGGCTTGAAATTCGGCGATCGGCTTGCCGAATTGCTTGCGCTGCCGGGCATAAGCCGTAGCGTATTCCAGAGCGCCCCGCGCCAGGCCGATCATCTGGGCGCCGATGGCGATACGCCCCTGGTTGAGGGTTTCCATGGCGATTTTGTAACCCTGGCCTACTTCGCCGAGCAGGTTTTCGCGCGGCACGACGCATCCATCCAAAACCAGCTCGCAGGTGGAGGAAGCGCGCAACCCCAGCTTGTCTTCCTTCTTGCCCACGCGAAAGCCGGGGAAACCGCGCTCCACCAAAAAAGCGGTGATGCCTTTGTAGCCGGCCTCGGGGCGGGCGTTGGCAAAGAGCACAAACAGGCCCGCCTCGGCGGCGTTGGTGATCCAGAGCTTGCCGCCGGTGAGAACGAAAGTATCGCCGCGATCTTCGGCGCGGGTAGCCATGGCGAACGCGTCCGAGCCGGAGCCGGCTTCCGAAAGCGCGTAAGAGGCCACCGTATCGGACGCCAGGCGGGGCAGGTACCTGGCCTTTTGCGCGGGCGAGGCCCACCCGAGAAGAGCGTTATTGCAGATGGTATTCTGCACGTCGACGATGACGCCGGCGGAGGGATCGACCGCGGACAATTCCTCCACGGCGAGGATGGCCTGGAAGAAGGTCCCGCCCTGGCCGCCGAATTCCTCCGGGATCTCGATACCCATCAATCCCAGGGCGAAGAATTGAGCGATCAGATCCTTGCGGAAGATCCCCGCTTCGTCCATCTGGCGGACGTGCGGGAGCACTTGTTCGCGGGCGAACCGGCGCACGCTCGCCTGGAATAGCTTTTCGTCTTCGGTGAGCGCGGTGAGCGGGCGCGGCGCTTGGGTGGAGAAGTTACTGGGCGACATGTTCTTCGCGCGCGGCGCTGAGCGGGCGCCAGTCCCGTCCCTGCGATTCCGCCACGCCGCGGTGCGTGACGTAGCCGTTATAGGTATTGACGCCATAGCGAATCGCGGGGTGGCGCTCACAGGCGGCTTCAAGGCCCTGGCTGGCCAGCTCCAGCAGATAGGGGAAGGTGGCGTTGGTGAGGGCGAAGGTGGAGGTGCGAGGCACGGCGGCGGGCATATTGGAGACGCAATAGTGCAGCACGCCATCGACGAAATAGACGGGCTCGGTGTGGGTGGTGGCGTGAGAGGTTTCAAAGCAACCGCCCTGATCGATAGCCACATCCACCACGACGGCGCCCCGCTTCATGGCGCCGATCGTTTCGCGCCGCACCAGCTTGGGAGCGGAGGCGCCGGGAATCAGGACGGCGCCCACTACTAGGTCGGCGGTCTTGAGGTTCTCCCCAATTGTCCAGGTATTGGAAGCAAGGGTAACCACCTGGCCGTTGAAGATGTCGTCGAGCTCGCGCAGGCGGTTGAGGTTGCGGTCGATTAGGGTGACGTGGGCGCCGAGGCCGAGAGCCATTTTGGCGGCGTTGGTGCCCACAACACCGCCGCCCAGAATCACCACGTTGGCGGGCGCCACACCGGGAACCCCGCCGAGCAGAATGCCTCTTCCGCCGTTGGGCCGTTCCAGGTACTGCGCGCCCACCTGGACCGACATGCGGCCGGCCACTTCGCTCATGGGCGTGAGCAGCGGCAGGGATCCGTCGGTTTCGCGGATGGTCTCATAGGCTACCCCGTTGACCTTGGCTGCCAGCAGGCGGTCGGTTAGCTCCGGCAACGGGGCCAGGTGCAGGTACGTGAACAGAATCAAACCGGGACGGAAGAACCCGTATTCGGCTGGCTGAGGCTCCTTGACCTTGATCACCAGGTCGGCCTTTCGCCAAACTTCGTCCGGGCCGGAAGCAATGTGCGCGCCGGCCTGAAGGTATTCATGGTCGGTCAGGGAGCTTTCCTCGCCAGCATGAGTTTCCACCAGCACCTCATGCCCCGCTTCCCGCAGCGCGACGACTACGGATGGTACCAGGCCGACCCGGCTCTCGTGATCCTTGATTTCTCTTGGTACGCCGACGATCATCCGAACCTCCGGCCACAAGATTACCACCGGGAGGCAGGAGGCAGGAGGCAGGAGGGTTGAATGATTGCCGCCGGGACCCTCATCGTGGGATCATTTTCACGACGGGAGGCCCGTCCCAAGCGCGGGAGGGCGACTACAAGCGGAGTGCTAACAGACATTCAATATCGAATTCTAAAAAGGATCTCCCCCGGAGGCCCGGACAGCAGCGGCGGTTGCGTTTACCAGGGCAAGTCGAAGCTCGCGATTCTAATGGGGGCTGAGTTCTTCGCCAAGATTGCAGGGAAAGTTGTCATCGACTTCGGCTGTGGCGAAGGAACTGAGGCCGTAGAGATGGCTGGAAGAGGGGCGAGGCGGGTGATCGGTATCGATATCCGTGACGACGTTCTCGAAGCGGCGAGACAGAAGGCCGTCCGTGCGGGTGTGCAAGACGGTTGTGTGTTTGTATTTTCGACGAAGGAGCTTGCCGATATCGTCGTTTCCGTGGACGCCTTTGAGCATTTCGCCGACCCCGCGGAAATCTTGCGTATCATGAGCACGCTTCTGCAGCCGGCAGGCGAGGTGATTCTCAGCTTCGGCCCAACCTGGTATCACCCATTGGGCGGTCATCTATTTTCCGTTTTTCCCTGGGCTCATATACTACTTGGCGAAAAAGCCCTCATCCGTTGGCGATCCACTTTTAAGACGGATGGGGCAACACGTTTTAGCGAAGTGGCCGGAGGCCTGAACCAAATGACGATAGCGAAGTTCGAGGAGTTGATCGCGGGCAGCCCCCTTAAGGTCGCCAGCCTCGAGCTGGTACCCATAAAGAAGCTCCGGCGTTTTCACAACCGTTTCACGCGTGAGTTTACGACAGCTATTGTGCGCTGCCGTCTGGTCAAAGGAACATGATGGTTACGGTCGCATTCGCGGTGCGCAATGGAGCACCCTCGGCGCCCGCCTGACCCGGGCGTAGCGTCGAACGCACAAGGTTTTAGGCCGGATTGCCCTCCAAGGCACGCTTAGCTGCCCCCAGTTCGCTCTCGATTGCCAGGGAGTTCGCGGCGGTAATGGCTACCAGCACGTCCACGTGAGGATCGTAAGCGTTATTGCAAAACAACACACCCACGGTGAATGCTACCGTGGTCAGAACTAAACATAACGACTGCGACAGGCTCTCGGCCATGGACGGCTCCCGCTTGCATACTTTATAGGCGCGGTAATTCAAGACAAAGCACAGCCCCAGGCTCCAAACATAGAAAATCAGTGCGGGGATACCGTTTTCGGCCGAGATTTCCAGGTAGGTATTGTGCGCGCCCTGCCATCCCGATTTGACCCCGAGGTTGGCCCGAACCATATCTTCCACCGCGTCGGCGAACATCAGCGCACCCACTCCCAACAGCGGGTGGTGCAGGGTTAGATCGATGGCTCGTTCTTGCAACTGGGTTCGTGCCGCTTGCGAATCCAGGGCGCCCGTCAAGCCATGCTCGACGCGGGCTGAGGAGGGATCGGACACGATCAGAGTCAGCCGGTGCAAGGTTTCCTGCGGGATGAACGGCGTGACCAGCAGGAACATCAGTGGCGTCATCACCAGCATGACCGTGCGCGCGCCTCGCGCCGACAGCAGGAACGCGACTACTCCCATGACAACCAGGGTGATGAAGTTGGCCCGCGATCCGGTCTTGAGGACGTAATAGATGCAGACCGGAAGCGTGGCGAACCACAGCAGTTTACCTCTCGCGGACCGGGCTAAAACCAGCAACGTCAAGCTCGCCATCGCGTACACCAGCGAAAACGCCAGGTCGTTGGGATTGGAAAGCGAAGTCTCCGCCAGAAAAAAACGGCCCTCCTCGAACTTGCCGAATACCGCACAGAGCACCAGCAGCAACAGGCCGCCGGCGGCGATCCATTTCATCAGGTATCGGACCCGTCTGGTGGTGCACGCAATGGCTACCACATAGAACGGCAGCACGTGGAAGCGGAAGCCGTACTGGAGAATGAACGGCACACTGCGCCCCGGGTAGGTGCCAGCCGCCGCTGCGAGGCACATCATCACCAGCGTCGCCATCCAGGGTTTCGCCAATGGCGACTTCCAGAACTCTCCGATCCGGCCAGTGAGCGGCAGCGCAATCGTCAAGAGCACGCCGTCAATTACGACCACCGGGACGTGGATGTGGCCATAAATGATCAGGATCTCAGCGATCGGAACCACGTACATCAATACATAGGCGCCCAGCAGCAGGGTGACCGCACCGATATCCGCCGGCAGCGGAGACGGCTGAAGCGCAGGCAGGCCGTAAGACGGGGGCCGGGCTTGTGACGGCACACTCCAGCCTCTGGCGCCGGTACCCTTGCCTGGAACCGCCACGGATGGCGGTAGAGGAACGCGCGGAGTCACCACTCCAGAATGACACAGGATACCCGGCCGCCAAGTCGATAACTTCGGTAGTACGAGACGAGTCGGCAATCCTCGAGCCCGGCTCGGGCTGGAAACGGGCCGCGTTGCTATCTCGCACGCGCCAGATAGCCCTCATAGATTTGTTCCAGACGGCGCGCCGACGCCTGCAGGGAAAAGTCGCGGCCCATGCGCGCGGTTGCGGCCGCGGCCAGTTTCGCGCGGGCACCCGGGTCGTCGATCAAGGCGCCGAGCTGCGCGCTCAAATCGTCCAGGTCGCCCGGCTTGACCAGCAAGCCTTCCACGCCATGCTCGATCAATTCCGGGCATCCGCCCACGCGGCTCGCAATCACCGCGCAGCCGGACGCCATGGCCTCCATCACGGCGTTGGGCAGGCCCTCGCTCAAGGAGGGGTGAACGAAAATGTCGATGCTCCGGAGTGTCGGCGCGACATCCGGGGTCGAGGGCAGGAAGCGGCACACTTCCGACAGCGAGAGGCTCTGGGCGAGCGAGCGCAGCCTGGCCTCTTCCGGTCCGCTGCCGACGATCAGCAGCCGCATTCGGGCGGACCGCCCGCGCACGCGGGCGAAGGCCTCCAGCAACTGGCCCAGGTTTTTCTCCGGACGCAGCACGCACACCACTCCCACCACCAGGTCCGCGTCCGCCAATTCCGGCACGCGCTGGCGCGGAAGGGCAGGGAAATCGGCGGGATCGAGCCCGTTGTGGCAAACCTGAATGCGCGATGCCGGATAGTAATAGCGCTTCAAGCATGCCGCGGCAGCCTCGCTATTGGCCACTACTCCATGGGCCATCCAATGGGCCGCAAGCGTCAGGTAGCGATACTTCAGCGGCACGGAGTCCATGAGGAAGCGCTGGCTCGAAAGCGCGACCACTCCGGACATGGTGCGCGCCACCGCCACGCCCAGCGGCGCCACGGAGTAGTCGAAGGCATGCACAATGGCGATGTTGTGCTCGCGGATATAGGCCCGCAGCTTTCGCCACGCCGGCATGACGCCGCGCCCCAGATAGGAGCGCAGGGGCAGATCGGTAACGGGAATCCCCGCGGCCTCGAGTTCGGCTACGCGGAATCCACCTTTCACCGTGGCCACGTGCGCGGCGAATCGGCCACGGTCGAGGGTGCGCGCCATCGCCGCCATTTGCCGCTCGCTGCCCCCGTGCCCGAGCAAATGGATGAGGTACAGTACTGGAACAGGCCGGCTCATACGGGCAGGGCGAGCGCCAGGTCCTCGATTTCCGAAGGGCCGCCGAAGCGCTCCACCAGGCGAAATCCCTCCGCCGTCTTTTCGAAAACCGATGCCCGATGTTCGGGCGGCTGTTCCCGTACGGTGCGCCCCACGATCCAGAGGCCGCCGGCGTAGAGGCTCCGCCAGACGCTGCGCGCACCCTCCTGGAGCCGGGCTTCGTCGAAGTATGAGCGGTTCAGAATGTTCATGGTACGCACCAGGTCGACCGGCGCGGGCGCCGCTGTGAAAACGGAGTGGGTGCGGATGGCAAAGGATTCCGGCGACGCGCTCGCCAATGCGAGAGCCTCCGGATGCACCAGCGGAAGCCTGACCAGCCGCATCGATCCCATCCGTTTTTCGTCCGCACCATCGGGCAGGGTCAGGAGGCCCGGTTGGTTGTCCGGTCTGACGCCCAGTTCGCGCCAGATCCGCTCCAGCCTGCGCCGCGCCCGTTCTCCGAGGATCCGGTTGACGGCCAGCAGGCGGGGCTCGGGCGGCTCCATGCGGATGACAAAGGGTGGGCGGATGTATTGCAGCAGACCGCCGCCGGTTTCGAGCACATAAGTTCCATCGCCCGGCACCTCTAGCGCCAACAGGTGCAGGTTCAAATCCGAAGCAGTGAGCCTCAATCGGGGAAATCCGACCGCCAGGCGTTGGTGCCACTCGAGCGACGTGACGCAGGCCGAAGCCGCCCAATCCTCGACCTGGACCGCGGCTTGCCCGCCGAGCCGCCGCTCCAAAATCGGCTGCGCCCACTCATCCAGATTGGCGAACCGGTTGCGCGCGGTAGTGCGATATACGCCGCTGGTCAGCCGCATCTCTTGCATGATGCGCTCAAAGACCACGATTTCCGCCGGTTTGGGCGGAAGCGAGGTTTCGAGCAGGGTATACGCGAAGCGGTTCCGGCGAAGCCAGCCCAAAGGCCCGCGGGCCTGGCTGGGGTAGCAAGCGGCCTCAAGAATTCCGAGTTTCAACATGGCAAGGGGAGGAATTTCCAGCGGGCGGATCGGGCATCCGCTCCACGAACTCATTTAAAAAACCATTCTTCATGGCAGTGGCGAAGCGGCAGCCTGTCGCCGCGATAGCTTCTCCTGAAGGTAGCTCCACAATTGAGAGCGGTGCTCCGGTTCCAAAACAAACCATAGAGCCAGCAGCCCATACAGGCAGGAGTACAGGATTCCGATGGCGATCAGCGGCGGCCATTGCGGCTGAGGGGGCAGGAGCTTGCGCGCCGCCAGCAAACCTGCCAGCGAAATTCCCAGCAGTGCCAGCGGACGGCCGAACACCTCCGCCAGAAAGACGAATTGTTTCATATTCAGCTCCCGGCACACCAGGCGGCTCAACAGCAGGCAGCGCGTCAGAATCATGCCGCTCGCGACCACTACCGCCGTGCCGGGCAACCCCCATCGCGGCAGCACCAGCACCACCGACCCAGTCACCAGTAACGCTTCCACCAGCAGCGCAACCGAGTATACGGTATAGCGTGCCATGCCCATCAGCACCGCGGCAGAAATAAACTGACCCATCCAGCAGGTGTAGCCCACCAGCAGCAGCGGCATCAGCACGGCCACCTGGTCGCCGAACTCACGGTTCACCAAAACCCGGCACACCGCGCCGCCAAATACGAACAGATAGCCGGCCGGCAAGCACCATAGGGCCAGGCAATAGCGGTTCGTCGTGCGCGTCAAATGGGCGATGTTTTCCCGCTCGCCCCTGGCGTGCAAGTGGGTCACTTTGGGCGCCGTCACCAGGGCCACGCGGCTGATCGCGTCGGCGGCGTAATCGAGCAGCCGCTGCGTCTGGGAAAAATAGGTTACCGAGCGAGTGGATTGATAGCGGCTGATCAGGCCGGGCAGCATTCCCTGCTGGAACCTGGCACCGATCATGCCGCCGACCATTTGTTTCGCGTAGGAGAAAATCTGGCGCGCGGCCCCCAGATGGATGTTTCGAGGCGATAGGCGCAGCTCAGGGAAGATGCGCCGGCAATACACATAGGTCGCAATATAGCAGCAGACCTGACCCAGCAGCAGGGCAATTCCCATCTGCTTCAGGCCATATCCATGCATCACCAGAATCACGCTGAGCGGGCCTCGCACGAGGGGAGCCAGCATGGCGGCGCGATTGCTCAGGTCGAACCGCTGGAATCCTTCGAGCGCCGCCGCAAACACGTTGAACACTAAGCCGGCCGCCCAACTGGCGCCCACCACCCGCAAGAGGAAGGGGAAAGCCGTATCTCCCACATGCAGAATTCCGGCGATGCGCTCGGCTCCAATCCATCCGCACAGCAGGACCAATCCCCCGGCCAAGACCGAATAGGCCACGGCCGTGTTCAGGATCTGGTTGATCTCCCCAGTCCGGCCCAACGCGCGGAATTCCGCGGTGAGTTTAACCGTGGCCGGGCGAAAACCCAGGTCGATCATCCAAAACGATTCGACCAGCGACGCCGCTACGGTCCAAACCCCAAACCGCGTCGTTCCCAGCCGGCGAATCAGGTAGGGCATCACCACCAGGCTGGAAAACAACAGGGCGGCGAATCCCAACCAGCTCCAAATGATGTTCAGGAAATAAGCCCAACGGCCGTGCGGGTCTGAAACGGGCACTCCCCGTATTATGGCAGGCGCCGGGATCGTGCACCAGATTGCGGGCGCCTGGTACTAGGGTTTCGGATTCGAACGTTATTTGTGAACGCGGACGATCAAGGGGACCGACTTCATCAATAGCGATCCGGACACGCCCTCACAGTTCAGGCACTCGTCGCCGCGGCTGCGGAACCACAGCATCACTTCATAGCGGTCAATTGAGTTCACCGCATCGCTATCCGTCTCCCAATAATCCTTGTAGTTGGGCTGCAGCAGTCGATAGTGAAGCCTGGTAGGCCCGAACCGCGAGGCCACGTCGCGCAGGGCGCGGGCCGGAACTCGCGCAGCCGCCTTGAACAGCGCCGAACGGCGTACCGGAATGCTGGCTTTGATGAGCTTCCCCTTCAGGTCGAAGTCGGAATACGGCCGCACGTCGTATCCTTGGGCCGCCCAGTCGGTATTGTCCCAGGCAGGGTACAGGAAGAGCACGGCGTTTTTCTTGGCCACGCGCCGGATATCCAGCAGAGCCTGCTCGGGATTCGGCACGTGCTCCAAGACCCAAATGGACCACACCCCGTCAAACGAGTTGTCCGGAAACGGCATGGCGGTCGCCGAACCCAGCACGAACCTCTTATGGTAGAAGCGGCTCACGGTCGAGGAGATATCGAGGCCCGCATAATTCCCCACCACATCCTGAAGGTAACCGCGGCCCGAGCCGACGTCCAGGACCGCCCCGTTGCGCAACCCGTATGCGGCGGCAAACCGTGCAACCTGTTCCGTGATGTGCTGCCCGTCCGCCTGCTCGGCCGCGATCCGGATGTACTTGGTCTCGAATTCCGAGGTAGGTTGTTCCTCGGCCGGGGCGGCCTTCTTGTACGCCTCGGCATAATAAGCGCGGGTCTTTTCAAGCTCCTCGGCGCTTTGGGGTCTGCCGACACTGTAGGGGAACTGCGTCGCGGCGATCAGTACAACCGCGGCGCCAAGCGCAATCGCGCAACCGGCCACCCAGCGGCGCACCTTCGTTCGGGCTAGCGAACCCATTACTTCCTCCTCGCCGGCTCGTGGCCGGAGATTTCAGATTAAGGCCTGCCGCTCCCGAAACTCAAGCGGACAGCTCCCTGGTTGACGGCTCTGTTTCTTAGTAATACGGCAAGGCCGCCAGCACGGAACGCCGCAGGGCGTCCTCGCCACCGAGCGAGCGCGCGTACTCCAGCGCTCGACTGCCGTAGCGGCTTAGCAACGCGTCGTCGTTCCAGGCACGCTCTATGGCTTCGCGCAAGACCAGCGGGTCGCCCGGTGGAACCAGGATGGCCTCTTGGTCGGTCAATACGTCGCTCACCCCGAGGCTGTGCGAAACGATCACGCATTTGCCCAAAGCCATCGCCTGCAAGTACACTCCGATCCCGGCCTGTGTGGTGGAGTCCCGCACGATCGGAATCACCACCAGCCGCGCCGCCGCCATGGTCTCGACAAAAAACGCGGGTGATCGATCGTTGGTGCTGACCTCGACGTTCGGCGGAACTTTCAGACCGGCCATCGAAGATCCGTGCGGCAGCATCTCCGCTTCCGGCGACGTCACCACCTTCACCGGATATCCCAGCGGCGCGACCGCGGCGAACAGGGTGGCGAAATCCCGCCGCGAGCGCCCGCCGCAAAAGATGTAGCCTCGATCGCTGGGCGTAGCCTTCTCGATCAACTCGATGCCATTGATTTTGAACGGGATGTAATAAAACCGCGAGGCTGGGATCCCGAACTGGCGCTGGAACACCGAGCTGTCTTTGAAATACACCAGCATGCGATCGATGCGGCGCAGGCTCCAACTGGCCAGCTTGAGCCGCCAGCCGCGCGGATCGCCGACGAAGAAATCGAGCGTGGTGATGCGGCACCGGCGAAACGGAATCAACGTGAGAGCTGCCGCAAACCAGATCGCATCCGGCAGAGAAAAGTGAATGACGAGGTGGTCGCTCGCTAGCGCCGCCAAGAGCAGCCGAAGACGGCGCTTCCAGAGCGAGGGATACCGGCTGGCCGAAAAACTGTGAACCACGGTTCCCGCAGGGGCGACGCGCTCCAGGCCGTGGATATCGGTCGTGATCCGCAAGGCTGAGTTCTCATCATACCCTGGCACTCGGAGCGCCGACATCGATAAGAGCTGTCGATGCAGAAGACGAGCAAGCCAGAATGTGCACGGCGCGCCCGGCTCCGGCATTCTGACTTCTGGCTTCTGGCTTCCTCGGCTCCTGACTTCAACCTTACCTGGCCCCGGCGAAGGACATCTCCTGCGGGTCGTGGCGGTGTTTGAAGTAATGCTTGACGTCGGGCCAGAATTCTTTCAACACGTTGGAAAACGTGTCGGTGGCCACGGCAATCAGCCACTTTTGCAGGTTGTCGTTCCAATCGCGCGTGTCGGGGTAGTAGGCGTTGGAAATGGCGGTGGCCATGGCGTTGCCTCCCCATTCCGGAAGATTGAAGACCCGTTCCCCTTTGTCGTTCTTGCAAATCACGATCTGCTCGATGGCATAGACCAGGCGGCCTTTCTTGCTGCCCTCGGCTTTGCGGAAATAGCGCGGATCCTCGTGCAGGAAGGCTGGCCAGAGGCCCTCGGTCATCATGTTGCCGATCATCTGGTCGCCGTAGGAGGTGCCGAGGCGTTTGGCGTAGCCTTCCGCTCCCTGGCCGAAAGACGGATTCTGATTCTCCAGTTGGTAGAGCACGGCGAACAGCCCGGAGGTGGGGTAGACCGGGTAATCGAAAGAATCTTTGGCGGCGATGGTCATCTTCTGGCCGGGGGTCAAATGCTGAAAGGGGATCGAGTTTTCGGTGGTCCGATTGTTGGGAAGAACGCCGAAAATGCGTTTGTCTTCCTTGGGAGGCTCAACTGGCTGCGCGGGGTCCGGTGAAAGCGAGTCCGCGGGAGGCGCTGGATCGGGCGCGTCGGCCTTCACCAGAGCGGTTGGCGCCGGAGCCGATGGTGCAGTGGGAACTTCCTGTGCGAACGCCCACAAAACAAAGCACACCGACAGCGTTAAAAGTGCGACAGCCCGCGACATTCTTATACTAAATAAGATGGTTCGAAGCGGCATGCGGTTACCATTTATTTCCGGTAGTGGACAGGAGCCGTCCGGTTTTGGTAAACTGGGCACTGTTCTTTTTGACAATCGCTCAGTGGGAGGTTCGTTTTTTTTTCGAACCGCTTGCACCAATGAGGAAGAATGGCACGCACACCAGGTAAACAGTATCAATCCGCACGGAGCAAGGTGGAAGCCCGCGAGTACCCGCTCGAAGAGGCGGTTCCGCTGATCCAGAAAATCAAGTACGCCAAGTTCGACGAGACGGTGGAGATCCACATGTCTCTGGGCGTCGACCCCAAACACGCCGACCAAATGGTGCGCGGCACCGTGGTGATGCCGAACGGGCTTGGCAAGTCCAAGAAAGTGCTGGTGATTGCCAGCGGCGACAAGCAGCGCGAGGCGCAGGAAGCGGGCGCCGACTTCGTGGGCGGCGACGACATGGTCAACAAGATCCAGTCCGAAGGCTGGACGGCTTTTGACGCCGTCATCGCCACGCCGGATATGATGCGCTCGGTGGGCAAACTCGGCAAGGTGCTCGGCCCGCGCGGTCTGATGCCCAACCCCAAGACCGGCACGGTCACGGTCGACGTGGTCAAGGCGCTGAAAGAGATCAAGGCCGGCAAGGTGGAGTTTCGCGTCGATAAGACCGGCATCGTCCATGCACCGGTGGGCAAGCTGAGCTTTGAGGCGGGCAAGTTGATCGAGAACGCCGCCAGCCTGATCACTGCGGTCATCAAAGCCAAGCCCGCGGTAGCCAAGGGCAAGTACGTCAAGAGAGCCACCATCTGTTCCACCATGGGCCCGGGCGTAGCCGTTGACACGACGCCCTACAGCGTCAAGGCGGCGGTCTAGAGCCGCGCAGGTGCTTTCATGAAAAACAAGGACGACAAGAAGAAAGATATCGACGCGCTGCGCCAGGACCTGGAGAAATCGAAGAACCTGTTCGTGACCGGTTACGAGAAGCTGCGCGTCGGCCAGGATTTCGAGCTTCGCAAGGTGGTGCGCGGCGCCAAAGGCAAATACCGGGTGGTGAAGAACAGCCTCGCCGAGGTTGCCTCGGAAGGCACGCCTGCCGGCCAGGTGCTCAAGAATCTTCGCGGCATGACGTCGGTGGCCTACACCTTCGACGATCCGGTGGCGCTGGCCAAGGCGCTGACCACCTATGCCAAAACCAATCCCAGCTTTACGTTCAAGGCAGGCGTGGTGGAAGGCCGGGTGATCGACGTCAAGGCGATTCAGGATCTGGCCAGCATGCCGCCCCGGGAAGAAATTCTGGCCAAGCTGCTCTACCTGATCAACGCTCCGGCCCAGCGCCTGGTGACGGCGATAGGCGCGGTGGGCCGTAACCTGGCGGTGGTGGTGGACCAGGGAGTGAAGGAAAACAAGTTTCAGGCATAGATTTTGCAGGCATGGACTTCGAGTTTGGTTCCGACGCAGGCAGGCTGGCGCCTGCCAGAGCGCGATTTTTTCTTTTTTGAAGGAGTTTAACTAGGAAATGGCGGACATTAACGCAATTGCGGATCAGATTCAGGGCTTGACGCTGCTGGAAGCTTCTCAGCTCGTCAAGTTGCTGGAAGAGAAGTTGGGCGTTTCGGCGGCGGCGGCCGCTCCGGTGGCGGTGGCTGGCGGCGGTGCCGCGGCGGCTGCTCCCGTGGTGGAAGAGAAGACCGAGTTTACCGTGGTCCTGACCGCCGTCGGCGCCAACAAGATTAACGTCATCAAGGCCGTTCGCGAGGTCACCAGCCTGGGCCTGAAGGAAGCCAAGGACCTGGTGGATGGCGCGCCCAAGCCGGTGAAGGAAGGCATCGGCAAGGATGAAGCCGAGGCCATCCGGAAAAAATTCACCGATGCGGGCGCGACTGTCGAAGTAAAGTAGCACCAGCGAGTTCCGGCTGGATTTGGGACCGGCATCTGGCGCCGGTTTCGGGGGTAGGTTTGACGCAGGGCCCAAAGTCCTGGTAGCCTGAGTAGTTGGGTGTTGGATTCGAGCGGATTCGATCCCAATTGGTGACATTGATTCCCGCAACTTGGCACGCAACTTGCAGTTCGGCTGGAACTGCAAAGAGGGCACCTCTGTCTGTCTTCCGGCTGCAAAGCTATCCATACGTCCGGAGTGCCCGCGCTCTGACCGCCCGCTTCCTTGCAGGCTTCTTTCCGGAACCAACGATTCGATTCCTGCCTCTTTGTCATCTTTCGGCGCTCCCGAGGGTATTGCCCGCGGGAGCGCCGCTGGCTTTGTGCTGTTGAGCGCGGTTTCTTTGCTTCGGCTGTTCGGCCGTCAGGAGCTTACGAATGGAATTACAAAATAACGGCGCCGTCCCTGAGCGAGTGGATTTTTCCAAAATCAAGACCTCGATTCCCATCCCCAACCTCATAGAGGTGCAGAAGAGTTCCTATGAACGCTTTCTGCAGATGGACCTGCTGCCCAACGAACGCGAAGACATGGGCTTGCAGACGGTCTTCAGCTCGGTCTTTCCGATCTCGGACTTTCGCGGCGTCAGCGATCTCGAGTTCGTCGATTATTCGATCGGCAACTGGGAGTGCAAGTGCGGGAATCTGAAGGGCTTGCACCATTTGCGCTCGACTTGCCGCAATTGCGGCTCGACCATCCGCACGGACCCCTTTCATGCCGGCGACGTGCTCTGCAGCCATTGTGGAACGTTCAACAAGAACGTCGTCACCTTCTGCAATAAGTGCGGCGACCCGGTGGGCCTGCAGTTGAAGTACGACATGCAGGAGTGCCAGGAGCGCGGCATGACCTACGCCGCGCCGCTCAAAGTCACCATCCGGCTGACGGTCTACGCCAAGGACCCCGAGACCGGCAAGAAGAGCGTCCGCGACATCAAGGAGCAGGAGGTCTTCTTCGGAGAGATTCCGTTGATGACCGATAACGGCACCTTCATCATCAACGGCACCGAGCGCGTCATCGTTTCGCAGTTGCATCGTTCTCCGGGCGTGTTCTTCGAACGCGTTCCGGCGCAGGGCTATTACCTCGGCAAGATCATTCCGTACCGCGGGAGCTGGGTGGAATTCGAATACGACAACAAGAACATTCTGTATGTTCGTATCGACCGCAAGCGCAAATTCTTCGGCTCGGTGTTTCTGCGTGCGCTCGGCTACAAGAAGGACGAAGAGATTCTGCGCGCCTTTTACCGCGTCAGCAAGGTCTCCATCAAGGACAATAAGCTGCTGTGGAACGTGGATGAAGGCCTGACTGGCCTGAAGCTCTCCCACGCCATCGCGGCCAAGGGCGGCGAGACCGTGGTGGGACAGGGAAAGAAGATCACACCCTCCCTCTACAAGGAAATCCTGAAGGCCAAAATCACGCAGGTGGAAGTCGCCGTAAACGATCTGGAAGGCGCCTACGTGGTTGCCGACATCTTCGACACCGGAAGCGGCGAAGTCTACGTGGAAGCCAACAGCGAGCTGACCGCCACGCAACTCACCAAGCTGATCGAGGCTGGCATCTCCGACTTCGAGATCTTTTTCCCCGAGCGCGATGAAGTCGGCACGGTGATCTCCTCCACCATCCGCAAAGACACCATCAAGACCCAGAACGAGGCGCTGATCGAAATCTACCGCAAGCTGCGTCCCGGCGATCCGCCCACTCTCGATACCGCCACGCAACTGTTCCAGGGCATGTTCTTCGACCCGCGCAAGTACGACTTTTCGCGCGTGGGCCGCATGAAATTCAACATCAAGCTGTTCGACCGCGCCGACGCAACCTCGCTCGACAAGCGCACCCTCGACGTCGAAGATTTCCGCGCCACCATCAAGTACCTGCTCAAGCTGCGCAAGGGGTTCGGGGCGGTGGACGATATCGACCACCTGGGTAACCGGCGCGTGCGCGCGGTGGGCGAGCTGCTGGAAAACCAGTTCCGCATCGGCCTGGTACGCATGGAACGGGCCATCAAGGAAAAGATGTCGGTTTACCAGGAAATGTCGACGGCCATGCCGCACGATCTGGTGAACGCCAAGCCGGTGATGGCCGCCATCCGCGAATTCTTCGGATCGAGCCAGCTTTCGCAGTTCATGGACCAGACCAACCCGCTGTCGGAGATCACCCACAAGCGGCGTTTGTCGGCCCTGGGACCGGGCGGTTTGAGCCGCGAGCGCGCCGGTTTCGAAGTGCGCGACGTGCATCCCACCCACTACGGCCGGATCTGCCCCATCGAAACTCCGGAAGGTCCGAATATTGGTCTGATTTCCTCGCTCTCCTGCTTCGCCTGCATCAATGAATACGGCTTCATCGAGAGCCCGTATCGCCGCGTGGTTAAGGGCGTGGTGGTGGACGAGGTCAAGATCTTGAACCCGGGCGACGCCGATTTTAAGGTCGGCGATATCG
>JBKQIF010000165.1:0-26006 GCA_052148435.1 Bryobacteraceae bacterium | reverse complement strand
CCCTAGCAGGCGAACGTAATGAAATACCTCAAAGACCGCTCCCTTGCGGTCGCGGCTCAGCCTGGCGTACTCCTACGCCCGGATTTCCTCGATTCGCCTTCATTCCTACGAATCTATCACTTGCATGCCGCGCACCCGCGTTCGGGGTTCGGCTGGCATCCGACCAATGTTACGTGGTAAGATGCTTGCCATTGGGGAGGGCGCATGACTCACTACTCAAGACGCGATTTTCTAAGGACAGGACTCGCCGCGGGCGCGCTCGTTGGCGCCGGAAGGTTGCCGCTGAGAGCGGCGGGCGGCAAAGCGACGGACTGGGTAACGCTTGGAAAGTCCGGCGTAAAGGTGACGCGGCTGGCGTTTGGCACGGGGACTATGAGCGGCCGGGTGCAGCGCGAAATGGGGCAGGATCAGTTTACGAACCTGGTGCGCTACGCCTACGACCACGGCATTCGCTTCTTCGAGACCGCCGATTCGTACCGCGACATGCACACGATGCTTGGCATCGCTCTGAAGGGCATTCCGCGCGATAGCTATCGGCTGTTGTCGAAGGTTACCACGCGGGAAGGCGTGAATCCGCAGGAGAAGATCGACGACTTGCGCAAGCAAGCCAATACCGAGTACTTCGACGTGATGCTGCTGCACTGGCAGCACACTTCCACCTGGCCCACAGACAGCGCCCAGTGGCAGGATGGCATTCAGGAGGCCCAGGTGAAGCACGCGGTGGTGGCGCGCGGGGCGTCGGTTCACGGGCTCCCGGCATTGCGCCGCGTGCCGGATACGAAGTGGCTCCAGGTGGCGATGATCCGGATGAATCATACCGGCAAGAGCATGGATGCCGAGGACTTCGCCACTAGCGGACCGGGGAATGTGAGCGAGGTGGTCACGCACGTGAAGCAGGCCCGTGACAGCGGAATGGGCGTGATCAGCATGAAGCTGGCGGGAGAAGGCACATTCACGAGGCGTGAGGATCGCCAGGCGGCGATGAGGTACGCGTTCCAGAACGCGGGCGTCGATTCTGTTACGGTTGGCTACAAGAACACGGCGGAAGTCGACGAGGCGATTGAGAATCTGAATCTGGCGCTCGCGTAGCAGCCGGCGGCTTCGCTCACCGGCTACAGCAACGGAACAGAACCGGGAGCGCCCGCGCCCGCATCGGCCTTCAACTTGGTTGAACCAGCCGCCTCGATCATAGCCCGCACGTTCTCGTCCGGCGTGCCGTAGTCCATGTTGCTGCAGCACAGGCCGCTGTTTCCGTGTCCCGCGGCATTCAGCAAAGCCTCCCCATCGGCGCGAATTTCGGCGGCGCTCCGGCTGAGCATGCGCATCGGGCTCAGCCGCAGATTGAGAAACGCACGGGGCAAAGCGGCCCGCACCTTGGCCACGTCCGAGCCCCAGCCTACGTCGACGAAAACCGGGCCGGCTTCGCCGTAAGCCTTGGCGAACAGGTGGCAGTTGTCGCCGCAATGGTGAATGCCGTAGGGCCGCAGCCGTTCGGCCAAAGCCAGCTCCCACCGGAGCAGCGTCCGGCGGAAGAGTGCCGGGGAAATCATTTGCGCGGAGCAGTTGGCGTGCAGATAGATAGCCGGGTCTACGTTCACGATGCCGCGGTTCACCGCCACCGAACAAGTGCCCGTGCGGCTTCGCGCGTACTCGGCCACGCGCGCCTGCGTTTCCATCACCACCGAGAAGAGATGCCCGGTCAGCTCCTCGTCTTCCACCATGTCGACGAACAGGTCCTGGCCGCGCAACTGCAGGGCCGTGTTGATGACGCCGTCGGTGTTGAAGTCGCCGATGACAAAACCGAAGTCACGCTCTAGCGCGTCCATCTGCGCGATCCACAAGTTCATCGGCCAGGTGGATTCCACGTCGGGAACGCGCAGGGCCATGATCCGCTCGCGTTTCAGGTTGGCGGGTAACGGGCAGGGAGCCTGATTCCGCTCGAATCGGATTTCGACGCCGAGCAGCGCGGGCACCACGAACCCGCCGGCCACCAACTGCGACCCGATGACGGGGCGCGGGCGCGGATCGGCTTCGCCCAGCCCGAAGCGCTCGAAAAGCGCACGCCGCATGGCGATGTCGTTCGCAATGCGGACCTCGCGGTCAAAATAAAAAGGGCGATCGAACGAGATGCCGTAGTTGCGGAACCACCAGTTCGGGTTGAAGATCAGCTCGACGGGCAAGGCTCCAGAATACCGCGCGGCCGCCTCAGTGGTCCACGCGTTCGAAGATCAGCATGGTGCTGTCGAAATCGCCGCCGAGCCGCAGAGTGAGTCCCCGGTTCATGAGCGCGGCGCCGCTGATGGTGTCGCCGCGGTCGGCCAGTTTGTCGTCGATGGTTCGTATGCGATAGACGGCTTCCGGGTCGAGGCCGCGGAGACAGACCGGGGGAACCTGCCTGAGCAACTGCTGCGCCTGCAGGAAAGCGAATAGCACCGCCTGGCGTCCGTCTTCCGAGACATACTGGTTGGCTGTGAATGTGCCCGCGCTGGGCGAGGCCAGCCTGTAGAGACGGCCTTCTTGCACCGTTTGGCGGATGGCCTTGTAGTGGCCGATCATCTGGCTGGCGAGGGCGAAATCGGCGTCGGACCAATGGTTCAGGTTCGCGCCGATTCCGAGCGAACCCATCATAGCCACCAAAAAGCGGAACTTCAGCGGTGTGCTGCGGCCATTCAAGTTCGGCACATCGGTGACCCAGGCCATCATCACCTTGGGCGCGTAAGCGGCGCTGAAGCCATCCTGGATACGCAGCCGGTCGAAGGCTTCGGTGTTGTCGGAGGTCCACACCTCGTCCACCCGGCGCAGCATGCCCAGATCGACGCGTCCGCCGCCGCCCGAGCAGGACTCGATTTCCAGGCCGGGATGCTTCTCCCGCAGCCGGTCGATGATGGCGTAGACGTTGTTCACGTACTTCACCCAGATCTCCTTCTGTGCGCCGGGAGGAGCCTCGGGCCAGCCGGGCTCGCTGAAGTTCCGGTTCATGTCCCACTTCAGGAAGGCGATGTGGTTCCCCGTGACGAGTTGGTCCAGCACGCCGAAGATGTGTTCCTTCACGTCGTCGCGCGCCATATTCAGGATGAGCTGGTTGCGGCCCTCGGTGCGCGGCCGGCCGGGGAAGTGCATGGCCCAGTCGGGGTGCTGCCGGTAGAGATCGCTGTCCGGGTTCACCATCTCCGGCTCTACCCACAGCCCGAACTTCATGCCCAGCCTGTTGACCGTGGCGATCAACCCGCCCAGGCCGTTTGGGAACTTCTGCGGATTGACGTACCAGTCGCCCAGACCCCGGTGATCGTCGTTGCGATGCCCAAACCAGCCGTCGTCCATGACGAACAGTTCGACGCCAAGCTTGGCCGCCTTCTCGGCCAGGGCCGTCTGCCCGGCTTCATTCACGTCGAAGGTGGTGGCTTCCCAGGAGTTGTAAAGGACCGGGCGGGGATGCGGGTTGGCGTGGTCGGGCAGAATCTGCTCGCGCAGGAAGCGATGTAGGATGCGGGAGCTTTCGCCGAATCCGCCGTCGGTGTAGCCGGCATAAAACGGGGGCGTGTCGAGGGATTCTCCAGGCTGCAACAGGTAACCGAAGTCGAAGTCGTTGTAGCCGCCGGTGACGCTCACCCTCTGGTGGGGTGTCTGTTCCACCACCAGCTTCCACGCACCGCTCCAGCCCAGCGCGCCGAACCACACCCGGCCATGTTCTTCGTCCGCCGCTCCGCCGGCGTCGATGGCGAACCACGGGTTGGCTTCATGACTCGTCGTGCCGCGCCGGCTCTCCAGCACCTTTCTGCCGCTGTGGATGGGCTCGCGCGTGAGTTGCGTTTCGCCGGCCCAGCGGCCGCTCAGATAGCTGAGCCGGTAGCCTTCCCCGGGCGGCAGGTGCCACACCGCGGACTGCGCCGACTCGATGGTTACCGGCTGGCCGGTTTGATTGGCGATTTTCACCTGCCGGCGTATGATGTCGTTGGCCGGGTAAACCTGGTAGACGACGTCCACCAGAAAGTTGTACCCGATGTCTTTCAGGTGCACGGTGACGGTCTCGGGCCCGATCTCGTGAGAGACATAGCGAAGCGCCAGATCGCGCACGCCGTCGCCGAACGTGACTTTGAGACACGGCTCGGAGTATTGCATGCCGCCCCAACCGGGATACTCTTCGGGGCTCATGCCTTCCCGAGAGTCGAAGGACGCATGCTCGTTCACCGTATGCGCGGGACGGAAGTCCGCGGCGCGGGTCACCTTGCCGCCCCAGTAGATATTCTGCAGGGCGCCATTCTCGTTCACGCCAAAGACATAGCTGGCGTGAGCGGTCTCGAGGAAAAAGGTCTTCGACTCAGGCACGTAGCGGGCCGAGCCGGCGGCCGAACAGCCCATCAGCGCGACGATCGCAAATACGCGGAACGGTTTCATAGGAACTCTGAATCTATCAGGGAAATCGGTTCGTTTCACTGTATCAGTTAAACCCCCGCTGAGCGCTACCGTGGCGGCTCTTTCACGCGGACGATCCGGCCGCCCGCCACGTCGCGGAGCGTTTGCGTGGCGCCGCTCGGCCAGCGAATCTCGATGCGGTCCGCGCCGGCATCTTTGCCCAGGCCGAAGTGAACCGGTCCCGCGCTCGAACTGGCGTAGCCGGCCGCGGTGGAGACCTGGTCGTACTGCGTCATGGACTTGCTCACGACTTTAATACGCGCGCCGATCCCGTTCCGGTTGCTGCGCGTGCCCTCCAGCGCGAGTTCCAGCCAATGAGAATCGCCCGGGCTCTCGTTCATCCAGATTTCCGCCGGCGCGCCCAGCGCGGCCACCACCACATCCAGGCGGCCATCCCCGTTGAAGTCGGCCACCGCGCTGCCGCGGTGGCGCGCCGGCGGCCGCACGGCGAGGCCCGCTTCGGCGGTGAGCGCGGCGAACGTCATGCCGCCCAGGTTGCGGAACACCGTGTTCGGCTGCTCGACGGTCACCCGCGGCGCCGCCTGGAGCGATTGCACGTGGCCGCGCGACACGAACAAATCTTTCCAGCCGTCGTTGTCGAAATCGCCGATGGTCGGCGAATATCCGGCCATGGGCAGGCTGAGCCGCTCCATGTGGCTTTGCCGGGTGAAGTCGTCGAACTCGAGGCGGCCGCCCGCGCCAAGGTTGCGGAAGATGGGGAAGGTTTCGTCGTCGAGAGCCACCACCGCGATGTCCGGATAGCCGTCGTTATCCAAATCGCGCGCGTCCACCCCCATGCTCGAAATGAACTCGCCGTTGTCGCGCAGCGCCACGCCAGCTTCAAACGCGCCTTCCTCCAGCCGCACCTTCCCGCCGGAGGATAAGTTGCGGAAGAACAGGTTATAGACCTTGTCGCAAGCGATGAATACGTCCATGCGGCCGTCGAGGTCGAAATCCGCCACGCCGATCCCCATTCCTTTTCCGGGGTGCGCGGCCATTCCGGACTCCTTTGAGATATCCTGAAACCTCCCGTTCCCGAGGTTCAGGAAGACCTGGTTGGGCGACCGTTTGTAGAACCTCGGATGGCAGTACTCGCGCGTCTCTTTGTAGTTGCAAACCGGCTCGTTGGCGGCATCCCAGCGCAGGTAATTCACCACTACCAAATCGAGCAACCCATCGTTGTTCAAATCCACCCAGGCGCCGCCGACCGACCAGAGCGGGCCGTCCGAGTCCGCGGAACTTCCACCCAGTCCGGCCTTTTCGGTGACGTCGGTGAAGGTGCCGTCGCCGTTATTGTGATAGAGGGTGTTGTGGTGGACGCCGCCGACGAAGATATCCTGGTAGCCGTCGTTGTCATAGTCGCCGATAGCCACGCCGATGTCGTAACCGGTGCCGGCCAATCCCGCCTTTTCGGTGGCATCGGTGAAGTGGCCATGGCCATCGTTGAGAAACAGGCGGTTGGAGTAGCGCGGCCCGGTCTTCTTCAGCGAGACGATGTCCGCGCCATTGGTGAAGAAGATATCCGGATAACCGTCGTTATTGGCGTCGAAAACGGCGACGCCGCCCGCCATGGTTTCCGGCGCATGTTTCTGCGGCGTCTCGCAGCTATCGAGCCGGAAATCTATGGCTCGCCAGCCAAACCGAATCGCGCCCGCAGCGGGCGTCTCGGCCGGAATACGCCAGGCTGTAATCAGGATGACCGCGAGCAGCATGGCTGCGACACCCACGGCCCGCGCCGGCAAGGAAACGCGCATGGTCTTAAGTTAGCAGGGGTCGAAGGGTCCGTAGTAGTGGAGAAGGGCGGGAACGCAGGAGGGAGGCTCAGGCGGAAAGCCGTGAGCGGCCCGGGTGAAGTTTCCCCCGGGCCGCTCACGAACGGTTGACGTGGTTAGAACAACAGTTTCAGTGCGAACTGAATGTGCCGTTCGGTACCGGCCAGCGTGCCGGTTACCTGGCCGAATTGCGTGTCGCCATAGCCGCTGTCCGGGAATCCGTACTCAGGCGTGTTGAAGAGGTTGAAAATCTCGGTCCGGAACTGCATTCTGACCCTCTCGGTAAACACGAAATCCTTGAATATCGAGAAGTCGATCTCCCGGAGTGCCGGTCCATAGTTGGTGTTGTCGCCGAGATTACCCTGCGTGAGCGGAGCCGGCGCGGTGAAGTTCGAAGTGTTGAACCATTGCGCTGGCGTGCGGCCACCGGAAGGCGCGGCGTTGGGGTTGGCTCCCGAAACCAGATTCGGGAAGCAGCCGGACCAGACGCCCTCGCAGCCGCCGGCGCTAACCGTATACGGCTGGCCGGAGTGCAGGGTGAGAATAGTATTGATCTGCCAATGGCCGACTATTTCGTCCGCCACCTTGTTCATGGTGTTGCCGAACTGCTTGCCACGGCCGAAGGGAAGGTCGTAGGTTAAACCGGTCGTGAAGTTCTCGCGGATATCCCACGCCGCGCTGGAATAATCCAGGTTGTAGTTGAGTTCGCTCTTGGTCTGGAAATTATTCGAACCGCTAAGCGTGGTGCCCGTGTTGGCGAGAGCGTGGCCCCAGGTAAAGGAGCTGATGAACTGCAACCCCTTCGCGAAGTGCCTCTCCAGTTTCGCCGTCATGGCTTCGTAGTTGCCGAAGCCGAAGCTCGAAGTTCCCGAAATACTGCCGATATCGGGATACAGGCGAAGGCCATTCGCGTTGATGTTCGGATTCAGCGTGCCCATGTTCGGGTACGGGTTGTCGTCGGGTTGGAAAAGCTGGTGCGACGAGTGGTTGCCCTGGTAGCCGATCTCCAGGGCCATGTTGTGTCCCAAATCCTGCTGAACGGCGACGTTCCACTTCTGCACCATGGGGTTATCGAAGTCCTCCGCCACTTCGCGCATCTGGAGCGAGCTGACCGGATAGGTGGTGAACACGGTGAGGGGATAGCCATAGGAAATCCCACCGGTTGCCGCTCCGTTGGCAAAGTACGGATCGGGTTGGAACTGGCCGACGCTCGCTGGCCGGTTCAGTTGCGGAGACTCGTTGAAGGGCGCCGACTCGCCGCGGTTGGGATTTCCGCCCTGCTGTTCCTCGCCACCGTAGAAAATGCCATAGGCGGCGCGGATCACGGTCCTGGGCCGAATGTTATAGGCGAAGCCCAGGCGCGGGCCAATATCGTGTTTGTCCCACGGGATGAGGTACTTGGAAACACAGCCGCGGCACACCTTGATGTTGGGGAAATCGGCCGGGTAGGTGACGCCGCCGAAGGTGTACGGGCTGTTGAAATTCGGAGGCAGTGGCGCGTTCTCGCTCGGGCCGCTGGGAATTTGGAGGGTCAGCGTGTCGATGTCAAAATTGGACTGGCGTCCGAACGATTCGCCGATCGGCGACCATAGCTCGTAGCGAAGGCCATAATTGATGGTCAGCTTAGGGGTTACCTTCCAGTCGTCCTGGGCATAGAAGTCGAAGGACTGCCGCTTGGAAGAGACGAAATTGGTGGTCGAGATCTGCCCGTTATCGAGCGCGCCGAGCAGGAAAGATGCGATATCGTCGCCCGTATCGGCGGCGAGCGTGCCGTTCTTGCCGCCGGTGTCCGCGGCGATGGACGGGAATGCGGTTTCGGTGCGGGCGAAGTTCATTTCGCCGTGCGGAAAAGGCACCTGGAAGAAGGGGAACCCGACGGGCTTGCCTTCAGCGCCAAACTTCAGCGCGTGCGTTCCCTTGGTGATGGAAACGTTCTGTATAAAGTCGTAGACGTTGCTGTATTCGGTGGTCGGCAGCCAGTCGTTGGCCCCTATCTGGCTGTATTTGTCCATTCCGAACTGAGGAAGGCCGCCGTTGTTGGTGGTGGTGGGGTCGTAACCGCCGATGCCGAGTGCCTTGTATTCGTCCGTGTTGGCGTTTGCGTTAGTGCGGGAGGTCACCATGCGGCTGTAGGCAATGCGCGTTTCCGAAATGAGGGTCGGAGACCAGATGCGCGTATAGCCTATCTGAGCGTTGCGGCCGAGGTCCTCTTCGGTCACGCCGTAGAAACTGCTGCCATCGAGCGCACCCGCAAATGGGGGCACAGCGGATTTGTTGCTGTTGGACCAACTAATACTGCCGAAGAGGCTGTTCTTGTCGTTGATCCTGTAATCCACGCGCCCGTCACCCTGATCGGTTCGCAAGCCGCCGGCGGTGAGCGCGTAATAGTCGTTCTGGGGATAGTTCCCGGGGATAACCGTCTGATTTGGCACCGGGTACAGAGCCGCAATTTTGGCGCCCGCCGGGTCCATCAGAGAAGTCGGAATGGTATTGTTGGCGAACGGTTGGCGCGTGCACACCGTGCCCGCGGCGTTGCAGGAAGTCGAGGACGGGTTGTATATCTCGTTCTGCATGATGGACGAACCGGTCACCGGGTCGGTGCCGATCTGCTTGCCCAGCAGCCCGGAAAAGTTGCCCACGACTTCGGCCGGGGTGGGAATCGTCTCGTACTGGCCATATCCCAGGTTTTGAACCACGCCACCGGCTGTTCCGATCTTGGTGCCCTGATAATCGCCGAAGATGAACAGCCTGTTCTTGACGATCGGTCCGCCGGCGCTGCCGCCGAACTGGTTCTGCTGTAGCGGAGGACGGCCCACGCCGGCCTTATTGTTTTCCCAGCGGTTGGCATTCAGGTCGGTATTCTGCAGAAAGTCGAAAAGCGTGCCGTGCAACGAATTGGTGCCCGCTTTGAGCGTGACCTCGATCACGCCGCCCGCGGCGCGGCCGTACTCGGCGTTGTACCCGTTGGTCAAGATCCGCATTTCGCCGATGGCGTCCAGCGACGGCCCGATCACGTACGAAGTCTGGTTAATGAAGTCGATGTCGTTGACATTGTTATCGACACCGTTCAGCAGGAAGTTATTCTCACCGGTCGAACGGACGCCGTTGGCGGAAAATCCGCCATTCTGGGCGTCGCGCGCGCCCGGTTCCGCCGTCAGAACGCCCGGAGAAAGCCGGGCGATATAGGCGAAGACGCGCTGGCCGCCCATCGGCAGTTGGTTCACTTCCGCCGCGTTCAGCGCCGCGCCCTGCGTGGTGTTCTCGGTCTGCAACAGCGCCGCCTGGGTCGAGACTTCTATCGACTCGGTGACGTTACCGACCGCCAGGGCCAGGTTCACGCCGATTCGGTCGCCGGCGGTGACCACGACGTTGGCCTGTTCGACCCGGCGGAACCCTTGGGCTTCCGCGGCGACACTGTAGGTTCCTGGTTTCAGCGCGGGACGCACGTATTCCCCGGCTGAGCTGGAAGTCACCACGTAACTAAGGTTGGTAGCGGTTTCGGTAATGGTGACTTTGGCGTTTGGTACGGCGAGGCCCGACGGGTCGGTGATAGTTCCGGTGATCGTGCCAAGGTCTCGTTGAGCAAAAACGGCGACTGCGAGGAGCAGTCCTACTAGTAGTCCTCTAATGCATGCGACGTGGTGCATGTTCTACCCCTATTTCGATACACTTCCCGACGCGTCCAAAGCCATGCGCCGGTGTAATCGCTTTCATTGAGATCTTATGGCCAGTGGAACCTCAAGTCAAGAACTTTCTCGATTTTTCTTAATGGTTTTGTACTACCCCTGCTTTTAACAACGCCGGACGCCGGTGTGCGCTGCCATTCCGGGCTCCCAAAGAGGGTCCCCGCAAGGTGTGAAGAAATACAGTCACAAGTGAACGGAGACGAACGCGGATAAAGAAATCAAAGGGTTTATCTGTGTTTAGTCTGTGTTCATCCGTGGCTGGAATTTGCATTTTTCACGGCGCCCCACGCACGTGCCCTTAACCTATGCTCTGCAACCAGTTCGCCAGGAAACTGGTGAGATCGCCGCTGGCGATGGGCCCTATCAGCGCGTCCAACCCGGCTATCGCATCCTTCGGTCCCAACGCCAGCAGGCGCGGCAGGTCGGCACACATAAATAGCGTAAGGGCGTGGTCCTGATAGCAGGCTTGCCGCTCCGACGAATAGTAAACGTATTGCGAAAGCATCTGGCCATCGATCAGCGAGCCGGCCGGGTCGTCTTCATCGGGGGTGGGGTTGTTACGGTGCTGGTCTTCGAACAAAACCGTGCTCGAAAAGGGTTTCAGCTTGGAGCGAATGCCGAAGCCGGCCACCAGCATTTGCGGTTGGGCCTGCAGCAGGGCTTCGGCCGCGCCCCACTCGGTGAACGAATTGTTGAACACCAGCGAGCCATTGCCGCTGAGCAGAAGCTTACGGATGAACTCGCGCACGCGAGGGCGATCGCCCAAGCCGGGCCCGAGAAGCCCTGCCAGGTCCATTTTGCCCAGTTCCTCGGTGGTCTGGTCGGCCGACTTCAAATCCCGCTGAATCGCATTGAGCCGGCTCAGAAAGACGCGGCGTACCGCGGCCAGCGCGTCCCAAGACATCGCCACCGCGCCGGGGCCGGCCGCGGCGGAGAAGCGCGGCGAGCATTCGACGATCCAGGTTCCCTCCACCTCTTCCATGCCTGCGGGCAGCCGGCGGCGCGCCAGAGCGGCCACCATGGATTTCTCCCACCCGCGCGGCGGCTCGGCCAGCGCCAGCCATTTGCCGCGCGGCCCCAGATCGGGCCACAGTTCGCTTTTGATCGGAAGACCGGAGGGCAGGCTGCACACCAGCAGCCGCGGAATACGCGCGAGCGGATTGTGGCCGGCGGTCGCCTCGTCGATCCGCGCGAACACCTTCGTCACCTCCGCGCGCCATTCCCCATAGTGCGGCGACCGCGCCAACAGGCCCGCGTCCTGCATGTTGATGCCCACGCTCTGCGGCTGCCACTTAGGCAGATCCATGCGGTCTTCGATTTCGACGAGCGGCGCAAACAGCTTCTTGAACTCCGGCGCGCTCAGCGCCAACAGCCAGTCGAGCTGCGCCTTCACCACGCGCTGCGCGGCGGGAAACAGGAAGTCCCATTGGCGAAACTGCTCGTTGACGGAGGGAACGAAGGTTCGCGGCAGTCTGGATAGCAGCGCTTTGTAAACCCCCGGGTCCATCTCGGTCACACGCGGGTCAGGCGGAGAACTCCGGCAGAAGCCGGCCCACCGATTTCTCGCACTCGATTCCCATCCATGAGCCGATGGTGGGCGCCATATCCACCTGCCGGATGGTGTTCCCCACCACTTGCGGCTTGCGCACCGCCGCACCCAGCACCATGCTCCAGGCCATCCGGCAGCATTCCGTGTTGGTGCGGTGGTTGAAGAAGCCGTTGGTGCTCGAACCGTCCGGGTCGCGGCCGAATTCGTTCATAATGACCAGGGTGGTGGTGGCCTTCAACTCCGGGCGCGACTGAATGAACTGCCATAACCGGTAGCACAGCGAATCCGAACGCCGTATGCCGCCCAGATACAGCGAGTAAGAACCGGAGTGGGCCACTTCCATCTCGGAAAAATTCATCATCAGCATCGCCGGGGCCAGCCGGTCGAGCACCTCGCGCGCCACCAGGAAGGTCAACTCGTCCCCGCTGGTGGGAGCGTCCGGACCGTGGATGAAGTTGGAAATCGCGGTGATGAAAGTCTGTTTGACTTCCGGGTCCTGAAAGGACGACACCGACGGCACGCCCCAACCGATGCGCTCATAATCGGTCTCGAGCACCGAGCGCATCTCCTCCAGAATCTGGTCGCGCTCCAGTTGGCGCCGCTCCGTCTGCCCCTTGATGATGCGTTCCACCGCTTCCACCAGGAGCTGCTTCGAGAGGATGACGTTCACGCCCGGGCTGATGTTGGCGGTAAGTTGCTTGTTGCTGGTGACCACCCAGGTTTCGTTCGGCCCGGTATGTTGCTGCGACTGCAGGTAGTGAAACAGGGTGGGGCGCGTGGGCTTCTGCGATCCCCAATCGTCCACGTGTTCCCACGAACCGGTGAGGACGCTGGAGATGGTGTTGAAGTGCGAAGTTACGCCTTCGTTGGCGGTGTAGGGATAGAAGAGGGACTGGGGCAGTAAGTCGTTCATCAAATGTGGAACGTTGCCCGCGCCCTGGTCCGAAAAGCTCTCCTGCCGCCGAATGCCGCCGATCGTCACCAGCACCAGCCGTTTGCCGGAGCCGGGCGGCCGCGCCCGCGCTATCCCCCCGAGCCTTGCCGCCACGGCGGTTGGTATCAGTTGCAAAACCGTTCGACGTGTCATCGGAAACGGAGCCCCCTTCTTCCGCCAGTGTACACCCGCCGCGGATAGGCCGCTTTCCCGGAAGCTGACAACGCCTTTTCTTGCTGTTGTCGCAACTTCCCCCTGCCACCGGGCGCGAAGCGCAGCGGACGGAGCCTCCGCTACGTGTGCCGAATGGCTTGGACCGGTGCAACCGCGGCCGCGCGGCGGGCCGGAACCAAACAGGCCACCGCGGCCACCACCGTCACCACCACGGCCACAATCGCGAAAACCGCCGGGTCCGCGGCCGTTACTCCGAATAGCAGCGCCTTCAGGAAGCGGGTTACTCCGTACGCCGCACCCAGACCCAGCATCACGCCGATCCCGGTCAGTTTCATTCCCTGGCCTGCAATCAGCCGGAGCACATCGCCGCGGGCCGCGCCCAGCGCCACCCGGATGCCGATTTCCTGCATCCGCTGCTCCACCGAATACGACATCAGCCCGTAGATCCCGATCGCCGCCAGCAGCAGCGCGATGGCGCCAAACACCGTGAGCAGCAGCATGTTGAAATTCTGCCGCGCCAGCGAAGCGGCTACCAATTTATCCATGGTGCGCACGTGCGCCGTAGCCATCTGGCCGTCCACTCCGCGCACCTCGCGCTCCACCGCCGCGCGCACGGCCAGCGGATCTCGCGTGGTGCGAATCGCCCAACTGAGCGGGATAATGCCATTGAGCAACTTCCCCAATCCTTCCGGAACCTGGCTCTGCGGGACATACATCACTCCCACATTGGCCTGGTCAAGCCCGGTTTCGTGAACGTCTCCAACCACCCCGACGATCTGGCGCGGCGGCTCTTCGAACTGAGGCCCGAGCCCCTTCCCGATAATGATCGCCTGGCCGACCGGGTCCTGGTCCTTCCAATATTTCCTGGCCATGCTCTGGTTGATGACTACCACTCGCGCCGCATTGCCCAGATCGGCATCGGTTAGCACGCGGCCGCGCAGCACGGGTATCCCGAGCGCGCGGAAATAGTGGGCCGAGACCGAGCGCCACTGCTCGTCGCCGTTGTAATCGCCCTTGGCCGGCGGGTGCCCGACGATATTGAACGGCATATCCGCGTTCACCCCGCTCATCGGCAACATGGCGGCGGAAGCGCCGGTTTGAACGCCGGGAACCGCTTCCACGCGCTGCACCACCTGACGGACGAAGTTGTCGACTTTGGCCGTGGAATCGTATGCCTCGCCGGCCATGGACGTTTCGAATATCAGAACGTTGTGCGGTTTCAGACCCGGATCCACCGAGCGCAGGCCCGCGAAAGTGCGGATCAGCAGGGCCGAGCCGATGACCAGCACCAGCGCCAGCGCTACCTCCGTAATCACCAGGACCGAGCGCGCCCGCTTGCGCAGCATGCCCCCGCCCGAGCGTCCGGCTTCCTTCAGCGTGGAAGCCAGATCGGGATTGGACACATCGAGCGCCGGGAAGAGCCCGAACAGGATGCTGGTGAGCGCCGCCACCCCCAAGGTGAATCCCGCCACTTTCCAATCGAGCAGCGGAAGAGTTGCGTTGAGGCCGTCGGCGTCGGTAAGCCGCGGAATGTCGCCCGGAGCCATCATCAGCAGCATCCGCACTCCCCATGCGCCGATGGCAAAACCCGCCAGCCCGCCGAGGCCGGCCAGCAGCAGGCTTTCGGTAAGCAGTTGGCGCACCATACGCCAGCGGCTGGCGCCGATTGCCGCCCGGATGGCCAGCTCCGTCTGCCGCACCGCCGCCCTTGCCAGCAGCAGGTTCGCCACGTTGGCGCAGGCAATCAGCAGTACGAACCCCACCGCGCCCAGCAGGATCAGCAACGCCGTGCGCACGTCTTCCACCATGGAATCCTTCATGGGGACCACCGCCACGCTCTCGCCCGGCTCCATCCACTTCGGGTGCGCCGCCCGAAACCGCTCCCCGACCACTTTCATCGCCCCCCGTGCCTGTTCAATCCCGATTCCCGGCTTAAGGCGCGCGGCGGCCGCCAGGTAATGGCCCTGATTGTCGCTGGCGGGATCGGCCTGTAGCGGAAGCCACACGTCCACGGGCGGATCGGACTCGAAGCCCTTCGGCATCACGCCCACCACCGTGTAGGGCCGGTGATTCAGCCGGATGGCTTTGCCCGCGATCGCCGGATCGGCTGCCAGCCGGTTCCGCCACACCCGGTTGCTGAGCACCGCGACCGAGGGTCCCTCGGGAAGGTCCTCGGAGTCGCTGAAGGCTCGGCCCAGCGCCGGTGGCACGCCGAACACCCGGAAATAGTCCTTCGAGACGTGGCTCGCTTTGACCGGTTCCGGGCGGCTGCCGGCGCCCAGACTAACGTCCAGGCCGGACTGCTCGTAAAGCGTGATGGCGCTGAAAACGTCGTTCTGGCGCCAGAACATGAACTTCGGGATGGAGTTCGAATACCCGTTTCCGTTCCGGAACTGCCGGCCCAGCCGCACCAGCCGGTCGGGCTCCGGATACGGCAGTGGCTGGAGCATCACCCCGTTTACCACCGTGAAAATCGCGGTATTGGCTCCGATTCCCAACGCCAGCGCGGCGACTGCCACGGCCGTGAACCCTGGGCTGCCGCGCAGCGTGCGAAAGGCGTACCGGATATCGGAGGCGAAGGGTCCCATGGTTAACGATACGCAGCGAAGTCCGGACAAGATGCACAAAGCTGCACAACGGCGCACAAAAATGCACAGAAGCTTGGCAGCGCGTGCCCCGTGTCCCACCTGGTCACAGCCCCATTTCGAACGCTCCGCCTATTGTCTTCAAATACTTGCAAACATGGCGGCGGCGAGCCGCAAGCTCCGCCTGCTATCTTGCAAATGGGGAGGTGGGCATGTTGGGGAGTCGATGGTTGCCGCGTCGCGATCGCCCGCGGGTTGGCTTCGTTCGGTACTTTTCCCTGAGTGGGGCAAACCCAACCGTCGGATCTGGCGTGCGCGTGACCTGTTGGTCTCTAGCTCGCGGACCCGATCACTCCGGCCAGGGGGCTGCTGGCGGAAGCGTAGAGTTTCTTGGGCATGCGGCCCGATTCAAAGGCCAACCGCCCGGCCTGTACTGCCAGGTTCATGGCGCGCGCCATTTTTTCCGGCTCGGAAGCAGCCGCGATAGCGGTGTTCAGGAGCACTCCGTCGGCTCCCAGTTCCATCGCAACGGCGGCGTCGGAAGCGGTTCCCACGCCGGCATCCACGATCACGGGCACTTCTGTGATCATTTCGCGCAGAATGCGCAGGTTGGTCGAATTCTGGATACCCAGGCCCGAACCGATGGGCGCGGCCAAAGGCATAACGGCCGCCGCTCCGGCTTCGATCAACCGCCGGGCGTTTACCACGTCATCATTGGTGTAGGGAAGTACCACAAATCCTTCCTTCACCAGCGTCCGCGTAGCTTCGAGGAGCCCGGCATTGTCCGGGAAAAGGGTCTTTTCGTCGCCGATCACTTCCAGCTTGATCCAATGGGAAAGCCCGACCTCGCGCGCCAGCAGCGCGGTGCGCACGGCATCGTCGGCGGTGTAGCAACCGGCGGTGTTGGGAAGGATGAAAATCCGCGACCGGTCGATATAATCCAGCAACGATTCCTTGGAACGGTCCGTAAGGTTCACGCGGCGCACCGCCACCGTCACCATATCGGCGCCGCTGGCCTCGTGACAACGCTTCATTTCTGGAAAACTGCGGTACTTCCCCGTTCCAACGATGAGGCGCGAACGAAATTCGCGGCCCGCGATTTTCAGTGTATCCGCCATGGCCTTATTGTAGCGGCTTGCCGAATCGGTGAGGTGAAGCGGCTGTCAGCCAAGGTAGTCGAACAGGCTCTTGGTGGGAAGTTCTGCCTGCGACTGCATGGCAGCCCCCATTTGCACTTGGTCTTGGGTGAGCTCGGTGGCCATGGCCGGAATGTTCGCATCCTGAATGTTGCCGATTTGGGTCTGCACCTGCGTGGCGTAGGAGGCGGCGAAGGTGTTGGCCTGCGTGATTTGGTTCTCCACGTTACCGTAGAACGCGTTCGTATCGCCCAGGTGGTCGGCTGCGGCTTGCAATTGACCGACAGCGTTGGCGCAGCCGGTCTGATCGTTATTGGTCAGCGAGGTGTACAGGTTATAGAGTGATGCGAAGACGTTGTCCGTGGCCGGCGTCCCATCCGCATTTCGGTCGTCGAAAATCTGCTGCGCCGTCAGATACGCCGGAAAAGACCCACCCGCGGGATTCTGGATTTGCTTCGTGGCGGCGGCGTTGGAGAGCTGATCGACCCCGGTCGCCGCCGTCAGATCCATTTGGTAAGTCGGGCTCTGGCCGTCATCGCCGCTGAAGATGTACCTTCCCGCCACCTGGGTCTGACTGAATGCAACCATCTCCGCCAGCAGAGACTGGGTCTGAACCGCCATGGACGTGCGGCTTTCCGCGGTCTGAGTAGAGTTGGCGCCCTCGGTGGCCAGTTGGACGGCCGTATCCATCAGGCTGGCGGCGCCATTGAGGGTACTGTCTGCCGTGCTGGCATCGGTCTGCGCCAGCGTAAGATTGCTCTGCATCTGGGTGTTTTGCTGCAGGTTGGCACGCAACTGCAGCAACAGATCCACCTGATCGGGTGAATCCGAAGCCTGGGTCACCCGAAGGCCCGAAGACAGCTCCGCGGTGGCGTTCTCCATGTCCTGTTGGGTCCGTCCGAGGTCGGCCAAAAAGAGCTGCGCTTGTGCATTCAGAGTTGTGTACATGATTGGCTCAAGCGGTCGCCGAAGAGAGCATGTTGATGGTGTCGGCGGTGAGTTCGTCCAAGACGTTCACCATCTGAGAATTGGCTTCATAGGCCCGTTGAAACTGCACCATGGTAACGGCCTCCTCATCCAGGTTCACGCCCGAGTATTGCTGCAGCAGGTTCTGCGCCTGGGCTACCGCCGATTGTTGTACCTGTTGTTCGTTCGTGGCGGCCTGGAGCTGAGTGCCGACTTCGGTGGCCATGTCGCCGTAGTACTGCGTGTAGCTCTCTCCGTCGATCTCATCGGCAGCCGATTGCGGCGTAGCCAGTTGCGCCAGAGCCAAAGGCACGCCGTTGGAAGCCGGGGCCGCCCCCGTCGTGGAAATGGCCGCCAGTTGGCCTGCCGTGATGTCGGGATTGACTGCCAGGGACGCCGCGACGTTAGCGTTATTGGTGGTGTCGTAGGTGAATAGCGGAATGCCATTTACCGCTGGAGGCCCGCTCGAAATCTCGCCTGAAGTCAAGGCCTGGTTCACCGTATCGGCAAACTGCTGGGCCATGGTGTTCAGGCTGCCCGCTTGGTAGGCATCGCCTATATACGTCGGCAATACCGTGTTGCGGATGTTGAGTAAAGAGCCGAGTTGTCCTTCGGTGATTTGGGCGGTAATGTTCGTGCCATCGGACGACTGGATTTCGGCCAGAGGCGGTGCGCTCGAATTGGTGGGCGGGGGATTGGTCGGTTGGGCCATCTGATCGCTGATCTGGTACTGCTGATTCCCAACCACCAGGGGAGCCTGCCCGTTAATCAGCACCGTGTAGCTGCCGTCTGTCTGCCTGGAAGCCGTGAAATTGACGTACTGGGACAACTGATCGAGCGTGGAGTGAATCTGCGCGTCCAGCCCGGAATCGTTTTTGTCGCCATTCAGAATCTGCTGATTGTACTGCGAGAGTTGGCTCGCCAGTTGGTTGATCTGGCCCACCGTGTCGCCGATCTGCGATTCCGTGTTCTGCCGGACCGTGCCCAGGCTCGATGCCGCCTGCTGAAACGCCTCTGCCAGGTCGCTGGCATTATTGAGTACCGACTGCTGGGTGGTGGTATCGGACGGTGATTGCGCCCACGCCGCGAAGCTGGAGAGTAAATTATTGAGCGCGTACGAAATTCCACTGTTGCCGGAAATGGCGAAGACCGTCTGTAAGGAGGTCAGACTCGAAACGTTTTGCGTGGCCGTGCCCAGTAGTGTGGTCTGTTGCCGAACGGCCTGTTCTGCGTATTCGTTACGCGAACTGACCACTTGGCCAGCCCGCACGCCGCCGTATGAGCCGGTATTCGCGTCGAAGGACAACGCCTCCAGACTTTGCGTCTGCGCGGCATAACCCGGCGTGTTGGCGTTTGAGACGTTGTTTTGGACTACGTCCAAAGACTGGCTGTAGGCGTCCAGTGCACCGGCCGATACCAGTAGGGTAGAAAGAAGACTCGCCACGCTATGTCATCCTTCCCAGAAACTTCGCCTCCGCGACGGAATTTCCGCCACGCTGCCCTGCGCGTTGTAGCCGACGCTCATGGCGGCCAGCATCATCTGCCAGCGGGCGTGAAAGATCGCAGTCCGATCAAGCAATCGGCGCGCTTTCAGGACCGCATTTCGTAAACTCCGCGCCTCCGGCCCGCGGAATGATCCCATTCGTTGCCGCAGATCCCGGATCTCGGATACGGCCTCCGCCAGCACCGCCGGGCTTTGCGCAAGCGCTTCGGGCGTAGCCGCAACCAGCAAATCGCAAGCCCGTTCCACCTGTCGCGTCGCCCGGGCAAGGGTAGTGTCGGCTTGGTCGGCGCTCGCCACTATGCCTTACTCTCCTCCGCTGTCTAGAGCTTCGCTGATCATGCCCTTGCTGGTGGCTTGCGAATCTGGCCGGTAGTTACCGCTCTGGTACTGGGCCGCGAGTGAGGCGACCTGGCTGGCGCGGCTCGCGCTCTCTGCTGACATCGCCTTGGCCAGACTGCCCAGGGCATGCGACAGTTCTACCCGGTCACTAGCCGAGCTTGAGGAAGCGCCTGTTTTTCCCGCCACCGCTTCCGTTCCGCGGGCTTCTTGGGTTCTGTCCGTGCCTGCGGCTGTTCCCCCGCTGACGTTGGAATTGTATACTCTCATTCTGCCAATCGCCTCTCCGGCTGCCGTTTGGTTCCCCGGCTAAACATCATATCGGCGCTTCCAGCGCAATTCTTTAGCGGATCGCTGGAAGGATTTGTACGGAATCGTATAAAGTTTCCCGGAAACCCGCCGATTCTGAGCTGTGATGGCGCCCCGACCAAATCGCTTGGAAAGCCGAAGGATCTCCGAAAACGAGGCTCATTTTATTGATAATAAACATGCTACTGATCTTTTCCAGCGCGGCAGCGGGCTCGGCGGCGAACCCTTCCGCCGAGAAGGGTGGCGGCAAAGCCTGGTAGGGGAAAGCCCCCAGATTCAACAAGTAGTCGAGATCATCCGCCTGGTTGCGGCTCGTCGGGCGACGGTCCTGATCACGGGAGAGTCGGGCACCGGTAAGGAGGTTGCGGCCCGCGCTCTGCACCTGGCCAGTCCTCGGTGCCATGCTTCGTGGGTCGCAGTCAATTGCAGCGCCTTGCCGGAAACCCTGATTGAAGCCGAGCTGTTCGGGTACGTGCGGGGCGCCTTCACCGGAGCCCTCCAGTCCCGTGCCGGCCGGTTCGAAGAGGCCAATGGCGGAACCTTATTCCTGGACGAGATCGGCGAGTTGCCCCTGGAACTACAAGCCAAACTCCTCCGCGTTTTGCAGGAGCGGGAGTTCCAGCGCCTGGGGAGCTCGGAAACGATACGGGCCGAAGCGCGCGTGGTGGCTGCTACCAATTGCGATCTGGCGGCCCGAGTCGAGGCGGGGAGGTTTCGCCAAGACCTTTATTATCGCTTAAACGTGGTGCCTCTTCCGATGCCCGCTTTGCGTCATCGAAAAGGAGATATCCCTTTACTGGCCAGTTATTTAACCGCCAAAATCTGCGCCTCCGAGGCATTGCCCGTAAAGAGCCTGACCGGAGCGGCGCTGGCGCGGCTTCAAGCTGAATCCTGGCCCGGCAACGTTCGTCAACTGGAAAACGCCTTGGAGATGGCGATCGCTCTGAGCGGCGATCGGCGGGAATTAACCGAGAGCGATTTCCCACCACCGGAGAACGTGCGGTCTCCGGAAGTCTTCGGCGGCCTTCCCCGGCTTCCGGAGGAAGGGCTGAACTATGAGGAAACCGTGGCGCGCATCGAGCGCAGTATCCTGGAGCAGGCTCTTCGCAAGACCGGCGGCAACAAGAAAGCCGCCGCCGAAATATTGGGGCTGAAACGGACCACGCTTTCCGCCAAAGTGCGGAGCCTGGGTGGGGTCGCGCTATGTGGTTAGCGTTGATTTGCCTTCAATGTCTTTTTTCGCAGACGGATGGAGTGCGGTGTCACTTCGACGAATTCATCGTCGCGGATGAACTCGATGGCTTGTTCCAGATTGAGGATACGGGGCGGCACCAGGCGGATGGCCTCGTCGGCGGTGGAGGCGCGCATATTGGTCAGTTTTTTTTCCTTGACGATGTTGACGTCCAGGTCGCGGTCCCGAGCATTCTCGCCGACCACCATACCTTCATAGATTTCAGTCCCAGGAGTCACGAAAATCTCACCACGCTCCTGAAGATTGAAGATAGCGTAACCGGTGGCTTTGCCGGGGCGATCGGCCACCAGGGACCCAGTGGGACGGGTAGGGATTTCGCCCTGCCAATCGATGTATCCCTGAAAAAGCGCGTTCATGATGGCCGTGCCGCGAGTGTCGGTCAGAATCTCGCTGCGCAGGCCGATCAGCCCGCGGGATGGCACCTCGAATTCGAGGCGCACGCGGCCAGATCCGTGATTCACTATTTTGCACATCTTGCCCTTGCGGGCGCCCAGCTTTTCAATCATGACGCCGAGAAACCGGTCGGGGCAGTCGACGACCAGCAACTCCAGCGGCTCCTGGGTCTTACCTCCCGCCGTTCGGGTCAGGATTTCGGGCTTGCCGACCATCAGTTCATAACCTTCCCGCCGCATCATTTCGATCAGGATGGCGAGTTGCAGTTCCCCGCGCCCCATTACTTTGAACGTGTCGGGGCCCAATTCCTCGACGCGAATGGAGACGTTGGTGAGGAGTTCCTTGTCGAGCCGGTCCCGCAAATTGCGCGAAGTGACCCACTGGCCTTCCCGCCCGACAAAAGGCGAAGTATTGATGGTAAAGGCCATGGCGATGGTGGGTTCGTCGATTTGAATCTGGGGCAGCGGCTGGGGAGTTTCGGCGCTGGTTACGGTTTCGCCGATGGTGATGCCTTCCACGCCGGCGATGGCGAGGATGTCGCCGGGTTGGGACACCGTTTCGTCCACCCGCTTGAGGCCTTCAAAAGAATAGAGTTTGGTGATCTTGGTGGTTTCGAAGGTGCCGTCGCGTTTGGCGATAGCCACGGCATCGCCAAATCGGAGCGCGCCGTTGAATACACGGCCGATCGCCAGCCGGCCCAGGTAGTCCGAGTAATCCAAATTGGCCACCAGCATCTGCAAGACGCCGTTGGGGTCGCCCGTTGGGGCGGGAATGTGCTTCAGAATGGCATCGAACAGGGGGCGCAGATTGTCGGAGGGATCGTCGAGGGACGACTTGGCGACACCCGTCTTGGCGATGGTGTAGAGCACCGGGAAAGCGAGCTGGTCCTCGGTGGCGCCGAGATCGATGAAAAGGTCGTAAATTTCGTTGAGCACTTCCTGGCAGCGCGCGTCCTGCCGGTCGATTTTGTTGATCACCACGATGGGCGGCAGGCGCGATTCGAGCGCCTTGCCCAGCACGTAGCGGGTTTGGGGCAGAGGCCCTTCGCTGGCATCCACCAGCAGCATGACGCCATCGACGATCTTAAGCGACCGCTCCACTTCCCCACCAAAGTCGCTGTGACCAGGGGTATCGACGATGTTGATTTTGACCCCGTGATAACGCACGCCGGTGATCTTCGCCAGGATGGTAATGCCGCGCTCGCGCTCCAGCTCGTTGGAATCCATCACGCGCTCGACATGCTCTTCGTTGGCGCGAAAAATACCGCTCTGGTTGAGCATGGCATCGACCAGCGTGGTCTTGCCGTGGTCTACGTGCGCGATGATAGCGATATTGCGGATCGGGTGAATGCCATTATTCATGGGTGTGATTTCAGGGGTGAAGCCTGGATGTGGCGGACAAGCCGCAACTTCCTCCAGTTTACCATCCCCGGGCTGTCCACATTCCGGCCCCTCAACTCATTCTGCAGCAAAGGCTTGCCCGGAAAATTGCGAATATCCTGTAAACTCCCGCTAGGCGCCGTACACGCGAAAGGCGTCCGCGCCGGTCGGCTGCCGCGCGATGCGGATCGAGTGGCGCCCCGGCCGCGGCCATCGCGCGCGGAACAC
Organism: Bryobacteraceae bacterium; assembly: GCA_052148435.1. Taxonomy (GTDB): domain Bacteria; phylum Acidobacteriota; class Terriglobia; order Bryobacterales; family Bryobacteraceae; genus JBEKYD01. The sequence goes on along the minus strand of JBKQIF010000165.1, from coordinate 3,390 downwards.
GGTCACCCCGCGCAGCTTCGGGAAATTGTCCGGAGCCAGGCTGACGGTCTCGGCCAACTCGCCGTCCACGTAGACCGCGACGCTGCCCGCCCCCGTGGCCTTGTCGGTGATATAGTCGACGCCGGTTCCGCTAAAGCGGTACTCGGCCGAAGTGGCGGGAACGACCGTGGATTGGGGCTGCGGAGCGGTTTTCAGAATCAGGGGAATCGCCCATGCTTTGTATAGTCCGGACGGCTCATCTTCGAACGGACAACCGGACGTAAAGAGAATTATCTTCACGTCGGATCCCTCCCGGCGCTGGAACTTCGCACACAGGCTTGGCCCGTACATGTGCCCGGCCGCCAGGAACCGGTCGCTGAACCCGTTGACCGCCGTCCAGGGCCCCCAGGGGTGCGGCGCCTGGTAGAACTCGTAGCGCATTTCGTTCGGCTCAAACCACTTGGTCATTTTTTCGGTGTTGTACCAGACGACCATCAGGTAGATCCCCAACGCCGCGATGTAGCACGGCGGAGTCTGGCCGCAGCGTCTAGGCAGGCTCAAGATCGGGGTGGCTTCCCGGATTCGGTTCGTCCAGCGGCCGGCGCCCGCGAAGTACGTCCAGTCGGCCGCGCGCAGCTCCGGCAGCTTCGCCCGGAGCACGCGCCCGGCGATGTAATGGTCGCCGTCGTTCCAAAAACCGTTCGTCGAGATGGCGTAGACGTAACGCCGGGCGTCATCCTGGGCCACGTCGCCGCCGTTTTTTCCGTAATGGACGAAGAACGGGGCGCCGAATGGAGGCCCAGGCCACATCGGGCCGTTATAGTTTTCCGCGGCGCTGCGCGTCCACGTCGCACCGCGGTCGGTGGACTTGATCAGGCTCGAATGGAACGCGGTCTGCCGCAGCCAGGAATCGCCGCTGTCCTTGCCATACACGTTGCGCGACACGAACGCGTAGAACACCGAGTCGATGCACTCCTGGCCGCACGCTTTCCAGGTCGCGCCGTCCTGTTCCTTCCTGCCCGCCTCGCCGTAGGCGTCCATGGCATTGACGAGCGCGCCGGTGAGCTGGAGGGGGCCGGGTCCGCTCAGGCGATCGAAACCGAGGTTTCGGGACTGTTTGCCGAATCCCCGGCCGTCGCAGTGAAAGGAGTACAGGTTGTCATCGTCGGCCCAGAATGGGTCCCACGTGTCCCCGTTGGAGTCGTTCCACTTGTGCGCCTTATCCAGTTCGGGTACTACCTCGACGATCGACCCCTGCCCCACGCGCCCAAGGGCGATCCCGGTGGCTGCCTGGAAGAGACTGCGCCTGCTGAGAGTCTTCATCATCGGGAATGGTACCGCACGTCGGCTCGCCGCCCAAAGGCGACCATGCCAGGCGCAGCCTTGGTCATTCGCCGTCGAACGCCGGCGCGCCGAGGGCGGCGGGCAGGGGCCGGCTTTAGGCTCCAAGCGCTTACCGACAATGCAACGGGCGGCACAGCTTTTGTTCTTGTATGTCGATAAGGGCCTTCTCGTATGGAGTCATTTCATTGACTTGACGCAACGGCGACGAACAACGGGCGGGTAAACGCCCGTGCGAAGGGTTGTTCTATGGGAAAGGGCGCTACCAGACGGCGAGGTTATTATAAGCTTGCATTCCCGCGATCCGGTTCGCGCCGTAGCGGCGGTCGACAGCGAATCGTCAGTGGCCAACCCACTGCCACCTTTCGAACTCGACATTTCTCGTCCACGAATGGCTTTGCGCCATCCAAGTTTTTCAGCCAATTCATCCCGTTCGGGCTATGTGTTACGCTCAAGACTAGCCAAGGTTCGCCAGATCCGTATGCACCATACGATCCTGGTCGTCGATGATGACCCGCAAATCCGAAAGCTATGCAGTACAACTCTGGAGCAAACCGGCTACTTCGTGAGCGAAGCGACTAACGGCAAGACTGCGCTAGCGGCAATTGAAGAAACGAGTTTTGATCTGATAGTGCTTGACCTGTCCATGCCCGACATGGACGGTTTTGAGTTCCTGAAAGCCGTTCATGCCGAAATGCCGCAACTCAAAATCGTCGTCATATCCGGGTTCTTGGGTGGCACGATGCTAACGGCTGCGAGACTGTTCGGTGCGGCCGCAACACTCGCCAAGCCATTCTCTCCCGATTCGCTCCTCTCGGTTGTGCGCAAACTGCTGCCAGAGGACGGTCCAGCCGGAGCGTACGATTGATTTGTTAATCGCCCGTCTCCAAGCTTAAGACGGACCGCAGCCAAACCGCTCCATGGCCCACAGATGCGGCTCTCCAGCTTCATATTCCGGCCGCTCACGTTCCGGCCATCGCTCAAAGGGCGGCCAATGCGTCTCGAACTTTCTGCGCCAGTTCCTCGGGACTAAATGGCTTATGCAGGAATGCAACGCCACGATCGAGTACTCCCCGGTGAGCGATCACATCCGCCGTATAGCCCGAGATAAAGAGCACTTTCAGATCCGGGCGCAATTCCTGCAGGCGTTCAGCCAACTCCTTGCCGTTCATTCCCGGCATCACCACATCCGTCAGCAACAAGTGAAGCCGTCCCGGATGGCGCCCGGCAACGGCGATCGCCTCATTGCCATCGGATGCTTCGAGGACATGATAGCCGCGCTGCCTCAATGCCTCCCCGCTAAAGGCCCGAACGGCTTCTTGATCTTCAACCACAAGAACCGTTTCACCGCCTCCTTCCGTTGGGGCGCCGATTCGGTTCCGCTCCGGCGCCGGACAAGAATCTATTCGGGGAAGATATACCTCGAACGACGTTCCAACTCCAACTTCACTCGATACATCGATCCATCCGCCGCTCTGCCGTACGATGCCATAGACCATTGAAAGCCCCAGCCCGGTTCCTTTGCCAACTTCTTTTGTGGTGAAAAACGGCTCGAAGAGTTGGCTCCTGATCGCCTCATCCATTCCGTGTCCGTTATCCGTCACCGTCATTAGAACGTAGCGCCCCGGAGTTGCGGCATGGTGCTTGGAGGCACTGCTTGCTTCGTCGATCTCAACGTTCCTCGTCTCAATGTCGAGAGTTCCGCCGTCGGCCATTGCGTCGCGAGCGTTCACCGCCAGATTCATAATGACCTGATGAATCTGATCCGGGTCCGCCATGACTTGCCCCAAGGAATCTTCCAGGTGCGTCTCCAGCGCAATGTCTTCACCGATCAGGCGTTGAAGCATGGGCGCGGACTCCCGGATCGTCCCGTTCAAGTCAAGCACTCTTGGTTCGATGATCTGCTTTCTACTAAAAGCCAGTAGTTGTTTCGTTAGACTGGCGGGGAACGCCCGGAACTCCGTTGAAAGTCGCGACTCCCGTGTAACCCACTCTACGACGCCTTTCTCCGTTTGACAAGCTCTCGTCTATTCGGAGTAAGAGATTCTAATTCTCTGATGAGGTGGGGAA
>JBKQIF010000164.1:0-2918 GCA_052148435.1 Bryobacteraceae bacterium | reverse complement strand
CCCTAGCAGGCGAACGTAATGAAATACCTCAAAGACCGCTCCCTTGCGGTCGCGGCTCAGCCTGGCGTACTCCTACGCCCGGATTTCCTCGATTCGCCTTCATTCCTACGAATCTATCACTTGCATGTCGCGCACCCATCCCACAGATCTGCGAGTCAGATCCGCGGCCGCCAGGGAGCGGTTGCCGCGAGTTGCCAGGTATCCGGCGGCTGTAAAGGAGTTGCCCCGGGGGCAAAACCACACTCGCCACCAGCCTGGCTAGACCAGGCCCAAGAACCTGGGGTTGTAACCGGGGAAGACTTCGGCCACGGACGGAGTGCCCAGGTGCCGCACCACCATTTCGCCCAGAACGTCGCGGAAATCGGTGGTGAGCGCCAGGTCGCGGCCCTCGTAGAGCTGGTCCTTTTCGAGACCGGGCCATTTACCGTAGACCTTGCCGCCCTTGACGGCGCCGCCCATCGCGAACATGCAGTTGGCGTGCCCGTGATCGGTGCCCCGGTTGCCGTTTTCGTGTGCGGTACGGCCGAATTCGGACATGGTCACCAGAGCGACGTCGGCCATGCGGTCGCCCATGTCGGTCCAGAAGGCCCAAAGCGCCTGGCCGTATTGACCGAGCAGGTTGGCAAGCTGGCCTTGGGAAGCGCGCGGGCCGGTTTCGTTGACGTGGTGGTCCCAGCCGCCGATATCGGCAAAGGCCATTTCCATGCCCACCTCGGCCTTGATCAACTGGGCGATCTGCTTCAGGCTGTCGCCGAAGGAGCTGCGCGGGTAATCGGCCCCGCCGGCGGGCGAATAGGGCTGCTTCCGGACGGCCTGCAGCATGGCAACGGCCTCAAAGGTCTCCCGGCCGGTGGCCTGCATGACCGGGTCGGCCGCCGATTCGTACATTTGCTCGAATTGTCTGGCTGCCTCGGCGTTGTGCACCTGAAAGTTGGCCAGGTTCTGCAGCGAAATAGCCGGCTCGTCGCCGCGCATGGCGCGCGGCAGGGTTGCGCCAATGGCGACTGCCCGTACCGGAGAAACCTCGCCCTCGGCCCCGGGCAGCGCGCGATTCATCCAGCCGCTGGCGGTGGCCTTCAGACCGGGCGTGCCCGATTCCATGTAATCCTGGGCGTCGAAATGGGAGCGGGTGGGATCGGGCGAACCGACCGCGTCCACGATGGCCAGGTGCTGCCGGTCGAACAGCGGTTTCAGGAGCGCGAGCGAAGGATGGAGGCCGAAAAAACCATCCAGGTCGACGGCGGCATCGCGGTTGCCTGCCGACGGCCGCGGCACGGCGATGGTGGGACGCATTTCGTAGTAGGCCTTCTCGCCGTGCGGCACCACCACGTTGAGGCCATCGGCCGCTCCTCGCTGAAAGATGGCGACCAGGATTTTCCCGCGCGGGGGAGGCGCATCGGCTGCGTACAGGGCACGTTCGAGCCAGAGCGGCGCAGTTCCGGCCCCTACCATTGCCAGGGCCGAGTTGCGAAGAAAAATACGGCGATTTGTCATTGCCATAACCTCCCGACCGGCGGGCCCCTTCGCGGAACCGCTAACGCTTCTGAAAGTCCGGCGATCCCAGTTGGACGCCTTCGCCCGGAAGCCCAGGAGCGGCGTTGTCCGCAACCTTCACCTTGGCATCTGCCTTCACCCCGGACACGCGGTCGCCGGCCAGTTGCAGCGCGAAATTCATGCGCGCCAGCAGGCCCGCGGTATTCATCCATTCCTTACTTGAGTTGGAGTAGCCGGTCGGTTCCATTTTTTGGTAGAGCGGCTCGCCCAACTGCGCCACCAGGTTGGCCAGGGCGAAGGCGAAATCCACCTTAGCGCCGGTGACGCGGACCGCGCTGGCCACCATTTCGAGCGGCGATTTCATTTTCGACCGAAAAGCGCCCACGCTCCGGAATTCCCCGGAATGGAACATGGTCCCGAGCACCTGGCGAATGTCGCCATCGGTCTTCAGAAAGGTATCCGCCATGCGGTCCACCAGTGCTTCGGGCGGATCGTCGGCCACGAAGCGCTGTGCCAGTTGGCGCGAAACGAAGCGCGCGGTGGCGGGCTGACGGGCCAGGATATCGAGCACCTTCTCGCCGTCGAGCATTCCGCCGCCGGGAGGAATCTCGACCCCCAGCACCACCTTTTCGCCGTTATCGTGCGTCCGTGCGTTGAAGAAGAAGCGGCCGCCAAGCTGCGGCCGATAGATCGTCCAGCCGGTAAAGCAGCGCGCCACCTCGGTGACGTCCTTCTGGGTATACCCGCCGTTGACGCCCAGCGTATGCAGCTCCAATAGCTCGCGGCCGTAGTTTTCGTTCAAGCCGCGGCGCGCCTGGGGCCGGCCCTCGGCAGCGTCAGGCGCCACGGATTGCCAGTTGTCCAGGTAGAACAACATGGCGGGGCTCTTGGCGGTGGCTTCCAGCAGGTCGCGGAACTTGCCCAGCACGTGGGGGCGGATGGCGTCGCGCTCGTACCCGGTCACCAGGTACCGGTCGGCGCCTTTCTCCAGATACACGTTGAAGTGGTTGAACCAGAAGTCGTCGAGAACCTCCGCCAACTGGCGCTCGCTGTAGATGGCGCGCAGCATCTTGGCTTCGGCCAGGTCGCGAGCCACCACCTGTGCCGGGCCGTTGGCCATTTCCAGCTTGCGCCGAAGCGAAGGCGGCGCCGCGGCGAACAGGGCCTGGCGCATTCCCTGCCCCATAGCCATGATGATTTCATCCTGCTTATCCTCTGGCAGCGCCTCAAAGGCGCCCAGCCGCTCCTCGGCCGTACCGGTGCCGAGCGAGCGGATCCGGTCCGGCGGCAGCAGGTCCGCTAGCAGCCCGTGGCAGAAGTCAGTCTTTCTCAGATGGCGAGACGACGCGTTACCTGAATTGTGCCGAACGGCACGAGATCGTCGGCGTCGGGTAGTTCACTTTGCAATGCAAAGTGGCCGGGGC
>JBKQIF010000163.1:0-8018 GCA_052148435.1 Bryobacteraceae bacterium | reverse complement strand
TTACGAGTGCCGCGTGTTTTCAGTCGCTTACCGAGCCGCGACCGCGAGGGAGCGGTTTCCGCGCCTAAACCGTGAAATCCCCAGAACGGTTAAGCACCCTTCAGCAGCCTTTCCGCCGTATTCCGGTCCGTAATTAGAATGTTGATCCACCCCCCCGCCAGCGCCCCCTTGATGGCCAGGGTTTTGCGCTTGCCGCCGGCCACGCCCACCACCCGGTCGACGCGCCGCAATTGCTCCAGCGTCATGCCGATCACCCGGTCGTGCAGCGGGGAAACCACGGGGTGGCCTTGCTCGTTGAAGAAATGCAGGCAGATATCCCCCACCGCGCCGTGCCGGCCCAGCGTATTCAGCTCGCTCTTGGAAAATACGTTGCCGCTCTCCGCCAGCAGCCGCGAGGGCTCCACCGCGCCGATGCCCACCAGCGCCAGCGTGACCCGATCGAACAGGCGTGTGGCCTCCGCCACGAAGCGGTCTTCCAGCAGAACCTCCCGCGCCTTGCGCGATCCCACCACCCCCGGCGCCGGCAGCAGCGTGGCCTCGCCGTTCAGCAGGTGCGCCAGCCGCCTGGTCAGTTGGGTGGCGTGGACTTCCGCCCCGGGGCTTCCGATGCCACCCAAAATCTGCAGCACCCGCGCCCCGCCGCGCACGCTGTGGTGCATCGCGTCCACCATCGCCAGCAGCGCCGCGCTCCACGACGAAATGCCGATTACGTCGCTCGGGCTGGCCGTGGTCTCCACGAAAAATGCCGCCGCTTCCCCCAATTCGCGAATGATCTGCTCTTCGTCGTCCACGCACTCCACTACCACGCACTGCTTCAGCGCGTAGCGCTCCTGCAGCACTTCTTCCAGATCGGGGTGCGTGCCGGACGGCACGTTCACGGTGATCCGCACGATGCCCGATTCGCGGGCACGGCTCAGCAGCCGGGAGATGGTGGACTGCGACAGATTGAGCCGCTTCATGATTTCCGGCTGCCGCAGCTCCTGCTCGTAGTACATGCGCGCCACCTTGGTAATGAGGCGTAATTCGTCGATTCGTGCCATGCTATCCTTGTGGCTTGCGGTTGACCTTCAGGCCGTGCGTGAATCTTAATTCAAATGCGCATTTCCCTGCGTTACCCTAACAGGGCGGCGGCGGCGCGTCAAGCCGTCGGCGCCGGCCGGAAAGCAAGATACTTGTAGCCGCGTTTCCAGCGCCCGGCGCCTGACTGCTATCAACCGCTTCAGGATGGCCCCAGACTTGCATGAGCTGCAGGCTACGCCCGCGCGTCGGGCCCGCAACAAGACCGGAGGTTGGTTTTTGATCGCGATATTCAGGACCGTCATACTCTGCGGCGCAATCCCGCTGGTGGGCGCCGCGCAAACGGCGACCTACATCATTTCAACGGTGGCCGGATGCAACCCGGCGGTGCTGACCTCGTGCGCACCGGGCTTTGGCGGCGACGCTGGCCCCGCCACCAGCGCCGAACTCGACGACCCGCAGGGAATCCTTCTCGATTCGGCCGGTAATCTGTACATCGCCGATGCCGTCAACCAGCGCATCCGCAAGGTGACCAACGTGGCCAGCGGCACCGGCACCATCACCACCGTCGTAGGCAACGGCGTGTCCAACACCACCAGTCCGTGCCTGGGCGATTCCGGGCTGGCCACGGCCGCGGAACTGAACAGCCCCAACGCCCTCGCCTTCGACCCTTCCGGCAACCTCTACATCGCCGACCTGCTGGACCAGACGGTGCGTGTGGTGACGACTTCGACCGGCAACATCAATAGCTATGCCGGCATCTGCCTGACGTCGGGCTTTAAGGGAGATACCGGCCCGGCTGGCAACGCCTGGCTCTCCTTTCCCGCCGGCATCGCGTTCGATTCCGCCGGTGACCTCTATATCGCCGACGCCAACAACCACCGCGTCCGCAAGGTCACCGGCGCCACCGGAAAAATCAACACCGTGGCGGGCACCGGCGTCTCCGGCTACAACGGCGACGGTATCCTGGCGACCTCGGCCCAACTCTACAAACCCACCGGCGTGCTGGTGGATTCCAGCGGCAATCTCTACATCGCCGACAGCGAAAACAACCGCATCCGCAAAGTCGACGCTTCCACCGGCATCATCACCACCGTCGCCGGCAACGGCAACGCCGGTTATTCGGGCGACGGCGGCGGCGCCATCGAGTCCTCGCTTTGGCTGCCCTATGCCCTCGCCTTGGATTCCGCCGGCAACCTGTTCATCGCCGACGCGAATAATGCCCGCATCCGCGAAGTGGTGCCCAACGGCACCATCTACACCATCGCCGGCGGCTACGGTATCGGCTTTAACGACGACGGCATCCTGGCGACCGATTCGACGCTGGATCAGCCCACCAGCCTGGCGATCGACGGCCTCGGCAATATCTATATCGCCGATTCCTCCAACAACCGCATTCGCATGCTGAAGCCGCAATCCACCAGCCCGCTCCAGCCTCCTTCCGTCTCGGGTATCGCCAGCGCCAGCGCATTCGGCGATTTCGCCGCGGCCGCCCCTGGATCGTGGATCGAAATCTACGGCTCGAATCTCGCCTCCGTCCAACGCTCCTGGACGGGCGCCGATTTCAGCGGCGCCAATGCGCCCACCTCGCTCAGCGGCACCAGCGTGACCGTGGGCGGCCTGCCCGCTTACGTCGATTTTGTCAGCGGCTACCAGGTCAACGTGCAGATCCCCTCGGGCGTCGGCGCCGGGCCCCAGCCGGTCGTCGTCAAGACTGGCGCTGGTTCCACCACGCCGGTCAATCTCGCCATCGATTCGACCAAACCCGGGCTGCTGGCGACCTCCGCCTTCATTGTCAACAACCGCCAATACGTGGATGCTCTATTCGCCAACAGTTCCACCTATGTGCTGCCGCCGGGCACCATTACCGGCGTGACTTCCCAGCGGCCGCAGCCTGGCCAGATCATCACCCTGTACGGGGTCGGCTTCGGCCCGGTCACGCCGGCCGTGGCGGCCGGACAGATCGTAGCGCAGACCGACAGCCTGGCCGGCCAACTGGCGGTCTACTTCAACGGTATTCAGGCCCAGGTGACCTATGACGGGCTGGTGCCGGGCTCAATCGGCCTGTACCAGATCAACGTGGTGGTGCCCAACATCTCGGCCAGCGACATCGTGCCGCTGACCTTCACCTTGAACGGAGTCGCCGGGACGCAAACGTTATACACTGTGGTTCAATAATCACAGCGATTTGCCCTGCAAATCCAGATGCTTACGGGCCTTCGACCGTCGTATGCTAGTGGTGTCGTACCAACGAAAAAAGATTAGGGGAAATGCGAGTGAAGTGGATGAGAAGTTTCCGTGTGCCATTCGTGGTGCTGGCTTGCGCCGCGGGTTCTTATGCGCAGTCGGTGATGGGTTTCGGTGCGATTACCGGAACCGTCACCGACGCTTATGGCGAAGGCATGCCGGATGCTACCGTCAGCGTTCTTAACGAGAGTTTCGGGATTCATCGGGCCGTCCATTCCACCGACGACGGTCTGTTCGACGCGCCCGCTCTCCCACCCGGGCCGGGATACTCCATTAAGGTGACGCGCAAGAGTTTCACCGCGGTCGAGCTTAAGAACATCGACGTGCACGTCGGACGCACCCTGAACTTCCGCATTCCCATGGCGGCCGAAAATACCAAGATGCCGTCCGACGAGCCGGAACCTTTGCGCCCGCTCGACGACAACAAAGGCACGAGGACCGAGTCGTTCGACCGTCACGAGGCCTATAGCTTACCCCTGGACGGCTTCCGCGTGGAAGAACTGGCGTGGCTGACTCCCGGCATGAGCGAATCGCCGGATGTGGGCGCGCTGACCAGCCGCGGCGGACCGTTCGACCAGGCCGTGGCGGTCGACGGCATCAATGCTACCAATACGTACTTCTTCCATCTGAAGCCGGACCTCATTCCCATGATCTCCGCCAACGCCCTCGAAGACGTCGAGGTCCTTCCCGGCGGCGGTCCTGGCGAGTTCGGGCGCTTCAATGGCGCATTCGTCAATGCCGCCACCCAGAGCGGGACCAGCACGGTGCATGGGCAACTCTACGAATACTACGCCGGCCGATCGCTGATTTCCGCCGACCGCTATGCCGCCGCCAATAAACTCTCCCTGTCGCAGCAGCAGCCGGGCGGCAACCTCGGCGGCGCGGCGATCCCGGAAAAGCTCTTTCTGTTTGCCAACGTGGAAGGCATCCTGGGCGATGAGCAGGAATTGAACCGCCTGGTGAATCCGCTGATCACCCTGCCCGGCGGCAATAGCGTCGACCCCAACAACTGCAAGGCCGTGGCCGCACAATGTACCGCCGTCACCAATTACCTCAAGCCCCAGTTGAACCTCGTCGTGCCCACCACCACTCGCACCCTCCGCGGCGTGGTGAAAGCCGATTTGCGCGAGAGCGACCGCAGCAACTTCATCTTCGAGGTCGCCGCCCTGCACAGTCACGCGCCGGCCAGCAACGCCGAGGTTTCCACCAATAACCAACTGGGCGGTTACGGAGGCACCACCGACGATGAATCCCGCATGGCCAAGGCCGAATGGGTGCGCCAGCTCTCTTCCAGCCTCTTCAACGATATGCGCTTGAGCGCGTTCAAGGACCGCATCGGCATCGACCCCAACTCCAAATACTGGCCTTCCACCGGTGCGGTGGACGTCACCGTCGCCGGAACGCCGCTGGGGGCCAATGGGCTCTATACCGAAACCATCGGCGATTACCGCTATCAGTTCGCCGACAACTTTACCATCACCAGTAACACCCACACCTTCAAGTTCGGCGCCGACTTGTTCTATGGCGGCGACTGGCTCTACGGCGTCGCCAATGCCGCCGGTGCCTATGTCTACCCGTCACTCACCGCGTTCGCCACCGATTTCAGCAGCAATAGCTCCAGTGCCAAGAACTACACCTCTTTCACCCAGGGCTTCGGCGATCCCAGGCGGGACCTGGCCAGCATCTACTACAGCGGCTACGGGCAGGATACCTGGAAGGCCACTCCCAAGCTCACCATGACGGTCGGCGTGCGCTACGAAAAGTGGCGCTTGCCCAAACCCCAATTCGTCAACACCTCGTTTTACAGCACCGACACCATCAATTCGCCCGGCCTGGATATTGCGCCGCGCGTGGGCATTGCCTACATGCTCCGCGAGCATACCGTGGTGCGCCTCGGCTACGGTTTCTACTACGCGCCCTTCAACGGTTCCATTCTCGACCCGCTCTATCTGGGCAACGGCATCGCCCAGGAAAATATTACCGTAATACCCTACCAGAGCGGCGCGGTGGTATTTCCCAAGAAGATTGCCGCCGTCGGGAATATTCCCAACGGCACCGAAGACGTGGTCTACGCCAGTTCCAAGTTCCGCAACCCGTATTCTTCGTTGGGATCGTTCAGCGTCGAACATAAGTTCGATTCGGGCCTGGTCTTCACCTTCGACTACCTCTACAATCGCGGTGAAAAGCTCTGGACCGCCAACGACGGGAACATTGGCGTCACCGGCATCACCAATTCGGATAAGAGCTACACCGTATACAACTCCAGCGCTCAGGTGATCGACAATTACCAGACGTTTATCTACTACCAAAAGACTTCCATCACCTACGGCAAGGTTATTCAGGCGCAGAACGCCGGAGCCTCCTGGTACAACGGCCTGGCGCTGGAGCTGAAACGGCCGCTTACCCGCACCTTGAGTGCGGCCCTGACCTACACCTGGTCGCACGCGCTCGATGACGTCAGCGGACCCACTCAGTTCGGCTTCCCCACCAATGCCACCGACGCCGCTTACATCGACGACAGAGGCAGTTCCACCACCGATCAGCGCCAGCGCGGCGTGCTGCGCTGGATCTGGGAGCCGGCAAGCCAGAACGTCCTGCTCCGCGACTGGCAGCTTTCCGCCATCGCCACGGCTGCATCCGGTCTGCCGCTGACCCCCACCCTTCTGCTGATAGGGCAGCAATGGAGCGGGTTCACCATGGATTACACCACCACGCTGAACGGACAAGGCGGCTGGAACCGCGTGCCCTTCGAAGGCATCGGCTTCATCCACACCCAAACCATGACCGATCTGGATGCCCGCCTGACGCGTACTTTCCGCATCGGCGAGCGCGTGAAAGCCCAGTTAGCCGCCGAGGCTTTCAACGCCCTGAACCGGCAATGGAACACCAGCAACTACACCACTCAATATGTGGGCACCACCGGTTCGCTGCGCCCGGTCACCGGTTTTGAACAGGGCCAGGCCTCCTACGGCTTCCCCTTCGGCACCAACGCCAGGCGCGCCCAGGTTTCGTTCCGCGTAATCTTCTGAGCGAAGCGGGCGCGGATCGGTTACGGCTTCCGCTCCGCCGGAGGCAAGCCGCTCGAAGGCAATGGCGTGACGCCGGACGAGGCGGTGGCGGCCTCGCGCGCCGCGCTTCCGGCCGGCCACGATCCGGTTCCGGATGCGGCCGTAAATTGGATCGACCAACGGAAAAAGTGAGGGTACCCGAATGAAACGCATGGCAATTGCGTGGCCGGCCGCTCTGGCGCTGGTCGCGCTTACAGGGGCCGCGCCGGCGCGCGCCGACGATCTGCCCAAGGCCGAAACCATCCTGGATAAGTACGTGGAGGCCACCGGCGGCGCGGCGGCCTACGACAGCCACCACAACGAAGTCGTCACCGGGACCATGGAGATGGCCAGCGCTCACATCAAGGGCAAACTCACTTCTTACCACGCGGCGCCGGTCAAAATGTACACCGAAATCGACATCGAAGGACTCGGCAAGATGCAGGACGGGACGGACGGCGCCGCCGCCTGGTCGCTTTCGGCGATGCAGGGCCCGCACCTCAAGGATGGCGATGAAAAGGCGATGGCCTTGCGCACGGCGCGATTCGCAGCCGAAGCCCACTGGCGCGACGACTACGCCAAGGTGGAAACGGTGGGCCTCGAAACCGTGAACGGCAAGCAGTGCTACCGCGTGCTGCTGACCCCCAAGGAGGGCAGCCCCCTCACCCAGTATTACGACAAAGCCACCGGTCTGCTGGAAAAGCTCTCCGCCACGGTCAAGACCCCCATGGGCGACATAGCCACCGAAAGCGTCGTCGGCGACTACCGCAAGGAAGGCGGCATCCTCGTCCCGCACACCATGCATCAGAGCGCCATGGGCCAGGAAATCGTGGTGACTTTCGAGACGGTGAAGTTCGATACCGACATTCCCAAGGACCGTTTCGATCCGCCCGCCGAAATCCAGGCCCTACTGAACAAGAAGTGAGACGTGCAAAACCAGGGCAGGAGTTTGCGATGAGCAAGAGATCGCGACCGGGGGGTCGCGAGCGGACGAGGGCGTCCGCCCCGCCTTGGCTGGGTTGGTTTGCGCCGGCGATGGCCGCCGCGCTGATGGCGCCGGCCCTCGCCGAACCGCTGCCCCGCCTGTACCGGGTGGAGCACTACGACGTGCGCATCACCCTAGACCCGGCCGCGGGGCGCCTCACCGGCGATGCGGTGATCCGTTTTGAATCCATAACGGAGAACCTCGTCAGCCTGGATCTGGACGCCGGCGGGCTGACGGTTTCGTCGGTGGAGGAAGCCGGCAAGCCGGATTATTTCGAGCGCCAGGGCGAGCACCTGATCGTGGTCCTGAACGCGCCGGCCAATCCCGGCGAGCCGCGGGCGCTGGCGATCCATTATCAGGCGGCCAGCTCCAAAGGCGTGGAGATTACCGCTACCGAGGCTTCGGCCGGTTACTTCGCCAGCCACTGGATGCCGGTGAACGATCGCGTGGAGAACCCCGCCGCGCTGGCTCTTGTCATCGCCGCGCCGGCCGCATGGAAGACGGCGGCCAGCGGCGAGCTGGTGAGCGAGCACACCGAAGGCGGCTACGCGGTGACCGCGTGGAGCGTGGATGGTCCGCCGCAGCCGCCGTTCCTCTGTAATGGACCCCAAAACTTGGACACAAAAATGGCCTTTTCTTAGATGGTGGGCGGCATTGAAAATGAAGGAGAGTCGATGCCACGAACGCGTAAGAGTCACCCGCCGAGCCTGAAGGCCAGGGTC
>JBKQIF010000162.1:0-40608 GCA_052148435.1 Bryobacteraceae bacterium | reverse complement strand
GACCCTGGCCTTCAGGCTCGGCGGGTGACTCTTACGCGTTCGTGGCATCGACTCTCCTTCATTTTCAATGCCGCCCACCATCTAAGAAAAGGCCATTTTTGTGTCCAAGTTTTGGGGTCCATTACAGTTGCGCTGTGGGACAGGATGGCATCCTGGATGGCATCCTGCCGCCGATTGTTAATCGGCGCCTCGCGGGACGTTGGGAACCTGCCGAAAAGCGGGTTGCCAACCCGCTGCAGGTTATCAACCTGCCCCACAGTCTCGGCCATCCGAAGCCTACCCTTTGTGAAAAGTCGTGGGGCAGTTTCCGATATCGCCACTTCCGCACCACAAACCCTGATTTGCGAACGCAAGCGCTGCTCTCTAAGAATGGCGTGATGCGTGTTTCCGACGGATGCGAGCTTTGCCCTCGGGACTTTGTTGGTTGCCTGAGGGGAGAATTGTCGCAGTGCATAATTGGAGAACAGCTATGAACGAGGAAGAGTTTGACGCACTGATGAAATCGCGGCCCTTCGGCACGGGGGATGTGGTGCATTGGGAAGCTGAACTGCGTGCCAACACGGGCCTCGTCATGACACTTGGCGTTGCACTATGGGGCAAAACATCCGAGGACGCGCAGCGTCAACTACTGGCGTCGCATCCTAATATACCTGCGGAGTTTGACCTGGCTGATTTTAGGAAACTGCCGCAATGGACCGCGAAGACGGCCTCCGCAGTCTTGGCGCTTCAACGGATGCGCGATGTGCCTCCTTCGATACTTCCCTCTCCGTCCGTTTTCGTGGGGTCGCAGGGCCTCACCTTGTGGGAAGCCCGGTGCGAGATAGTCCGCCGGGCAATCGAGTATTTGGAAAAGCGCTGAGTACTGCCGCGCTGACCCATGGGACGGCACGGTCGGGTCGGGGGCAGTAACATCTGCGCCGGGTTTCCCTGGGACCGCCTCAAACCAACCGTTCCAGCTTTATGCGGTCGCGGCGGACTTGTGCAAGGTCGTACTGGGCCTGTTGCACAAGCCAGCCTTGTCCGGCGCCGCCGAAAACCTTGGACAGTCTCACGGCCATTTCGGGTGATATACCGCGCTTCCCGTTGACGAGTTCCGAAAGCGTGTTGCGCCTCACTCCAAGGGCTTCGGCTGCGTCCGTGATGGTTAAGCCCAAAGGCTCAATACACTCCTTCAAGACGACAAGGCCGGGGTCAAGCACCCCTTTCAACGCGCCGTTCCCATGCCGCGTCGAAATCAACCCCGGTTATGGCGGAATCTTAGGAGGTCAGGGAATCGTAGGTATCGTGGCCACCAATCCAGAACCACAGGTATCCGTCCGCCCGTTTGATTGCAAGAGCGCGATAGTTCAACGTGACGCGGGGGGACCAGATTTCCTGACCGTGGCGCTCTCCCAGCTTCTTGAACTGCAGGGAGGGGTGCTGCTGGCTGGCTCTCAGCAATGAAAACCTTTGGTCTGCCCGGCTGCGGATTCCCTGCGGGAGCGCCCGGTATTCCTTCCAAAAGTCTGGAGTGGCGCGGTGCCGCATGCAGCACTAGAGCGGCTGGACTCGACCGTTCTTTTCGTCGTCCAAAGCGCGATGAATGGCCCTGTCGAGACGGCCCGCCGCAAGATCGGACTGAACGCGAACATCGATGGGCTGCGGGCAGTGTTGGTCAAGCCATGAGTACAGTTCTTCCAGCTCCTGCGGCGCGAGCGCTCCTATGGCGCGTTCGATTTCTCGGACCGTGCTTAAGCCCATTTTGTGGACCTCTCCACAATATTCTAACTGGTGGAACGATACCACGTCCGGCGTCCTTCGTCGCGCGGGCTGCGCATAAAAGATGACGGCGTAGCCCCACACAATGAGGTATTTAACGCCATGGGCATGGAAGACGGACAAAAGGTCTTTGTAATCTTGGTACATCCGGTTGCAGATCCACGCCTCTTATTGCATAGGCGGTAAGGTTAACTTCCTCAACCGCATCCATCCGCTCATGCGCGGGCCGGCTCTGCCAGTACCGATATTCGTCAGCCTTCATTTCATCAAGGCTGGTGTATTTGCGGATGGTCTTGTCCGTGCGTTGGTTGTAGCACACGCGCACGCAGGCTTCAACGGCTGCAGCCAAGATTGGCTGCCCCACATCATCGGGAGCAGCCCTCTCGGCAACCTGTCACTGCAACCTGCGTCCCTTTACCCTAGAGGGAGATTCTGCCGCGCCCAGTCGATGCACTTGCGGTTGTTGTCGTCTTCGAACTTCACCTGCGCTTCCAGGCTTAAGCCGTTGACATGGGGAACCGGCGATTTGGGCTTGTTCTTGTGCACGATTTCCAGAATGTGAGCCAGATCCCTGCCGGGGATGTCGCCGAAGGTCACCCAGTACTTGTCGGTGAAGACCGGAACCTTCAGCGGTTCGCGCGTCATCATCTCCAGGTCGAAGGGCATGTTCGGATCTTTCTTTTGCAGCTTCGCGACCATTTTCTCCAGGGGTAGGAATCCTTCGCCAAACGGAATTTCCGAGAGGGTGAAACCGTCCTCGTAGGGTTCCACCGCCTGGTCCTTGATGTGGGCGGCGATGATATAGGGCAGCAGAATGTCGAGCGTGTCCATGGGATCTTCGCAAAACGAAATGTTGTTGCCGAAATCCAGGTGCACGCACACCCACTCGCTGCTCACGCGCTTCATCCACGCGGCTTGTTCCACGGCCCGCCAGCCCTTGTGGTTTTCGATCCCGAGCCGGATTTTGTATTTCGCCAGTACGGGTTCGGCCAGGGCGATCTGCTTTTGGCATCGCTCGAAGTTTGCCTGGTACTGCGCGTAGGTGTCGAACTCCTCGTAGCGGCGGTTCGTCATGGCGGCGTGCAAACAGTAAGCGCCGGCCTCTTTGGACGCCTTCACTGCGGCGTCGAAGTCCTCCACGTCGGATTGCTCGGTGGGAAGCCTGGGGCTCAGGATGACGCGCAGGTTGTAGGAGTCCAGCTTCTGCCGGAACTTCTTGATCGAATCCGCGTCATAGGATGTCAGCATCGTCTCAACGCCGCCCACCGCGGTTTCATGGGCGTAGTCCATGATATCGAAGGGCGGCATGATGGGGGCTGCCGGAGGCCGCGCGCCCGGGGGAGGGCCGCCTGGGCCGCCGCGCCCGCCCCGGCCACCGCGTCCGCCTGGGCCGAACCCGCCGCCGCCGGCCCGCATGCGCGCGCCGAAAGATGTGTTAGCCACGCCCATGTGCTTCAGCACGCGCGGCTCCGCGCCCGCGCCTTTCACCAGGAAAGCGGCCGCCGAACCGGCAGCCGCAAGCATGTCTCTTCTCGTCATCATCGTACCTGTCTCCTTGGCAACTATACCTTTAGCAGGCTCTTGAGAACTCCGTCCCAGGGGGCGCGATAAGGCTTGTTGCACATGGCGGCGGCTTCCTTGTCGCCGACGACCACTTCTTTCTCGGGATCCCAGTGAATGGTCCGCCCACCGAGGCGCAGCGACATATTGCCGAGGTTGCAGATGATCGCCGTTCGATGGCCCATATCCAGATTGCAGAACGGCTGTTTGCGCGACTTGATGCACTCGATCCAGTCGCTCTTGTTGGCGTTGAACATGCGCTCTTCCAGGGATTGGTAGTCGGCCGCGCCACCCGCCGCGCCGCGCCCGCCCCGGCCGCCCGTTCCCGCCTGAGCTTCGATCCAGGGCTCCGGCTTGGTGTCGTTAAACACCGCACCGCCGGCCGGTTGCTGGCCCACGAACCTTGGAATCAGGTTGGGCGGGTAGCTTTTCATTTCCGGAACCACCTGGTTCGAGCCCAGCATCAGATTGCCCTTGTCGCCCATGACGACCGAGCCCTGCGGGTCACGCAACCCGTTGGCCTCGCGCGCGCCCATGGTCATCATGAAGTCGGGAAACTGGTAGAGGCACTCCTGCAGATCGGGCGTTTCGCCGTCGTCCTCCAGGGTGAAGCGTCCGCCGAACGACACCACCTTCGTCGGTCCTTTCACGCCCGTCACCAACAGAAATGCGGATACGCTGTGGGCGCCCAGGTTGGTCAACTGGCCGCCGGAATAGTTCCAGAACCACCGGAAATGGTACAGCCCCCGGTGCTTTTGATAGGGCGTCTTGGGCGACGGACCCAGCCACAGGTCGTAATCGAAATCGGCAGGCGGATTTTCGATGGGCGTCTTTCCGAAACCCGGATAGATATTGCGGCCGCCGGCTCCGAGCTTGACCATCTGGATTTTGCCCAGCACGCCGCTCTCGATTACTTTCTTGGCCACCTGATGGCCCGGATTGTGGTTTCGCTGCGTGCCCACCACCACCACGCGCTTGTACTTGTTCATCGCCTGGATCATCCACTTGCCTTCATCGATGAAAACCGTGAGCGGCTTTTCCACATAGACATCCTTGCCGGCGGCGCAGGCCATGATGGTGAGCAGAGCATGCCAGTGGTCGGGAGTAGCCACGACCACTCCATCGATGTCCTTGTTTTCATACATCTTGCGAAAATCGCTGTAGCCCTTGGCATTCGGGCTTTCCAGGTACGCCAGTCCTTCCTCCACGCGCGGCTTGTAAACATCGCACACCGCCACGCGGTCGACATTCGGGAACGATGTCTTGAAATTCATGATGTGCTGCTTGCCGATCAATCCGTACCCGATGAAGCCGATACCGACGCGGTCATTGGCCCCGAGAACCCGGTTGTATTGTGCAGCCGTCAAGGCGGCCGCGCCCAGGAACCCTCTTCGGGTGGTCTGGGCCGTTTCCAGTGTGTTTGGCATAAGCTATTCCCTTTCGGAATTGCGCGGGCTGAAGCGGACGGGCCGCGCCCTCCCAATGATACTCCCCAGCACGGCCGGGAGAAAGCCCGGATGCCAGGCGCGAGCGCCGAGCGCTCTATACTGAAGTTCTACCGTGGAGCAGCCCATCCTGGCATTCTTCAAGAGCAATCTGCGCCTGACCCTGCCGAATAGCCCGGTTCTCTTTTTCAGTTACCTGGTTCCGTTCATTTTTTTCTTCGCCTTCGCCGAGCTGTTTCACGTCGGCACCGGCGGCGGAATTGCTTATTTCGTAGGCCCGGTTCTGACCATGGGAATCGTCGGCAACGGCCTGTGGGGCGCCGGCATCGACGCCGTCGAGGATGGCGAAGCCGCCGTTCCGGGACGCTTCGAAGTTACGCCGACCTCGCCGCTGCCGATTCTGCTGGCGGGCATGGTGAGCGGTTGGCTGTTCTATCTGCCGGTGGTAGCCGTGACGCTGGCCCTGGCGCATGGCTTGTACGGCGTGAATCCGCCGCGCAACTGGTTTTCCCTGCTGGCGATGGTCACCTTGGGAGTCTGCGCCATGCGCGCCATCGGCCTCGTTCTGGCCGCCGTCACCAACACCCTGGTGGAAACCAGCGTCGCCATCCTGATGCTCTACCTGCCCATGCTCCTTTTGAGCGGCGTCGCGCTGCCGGCCGCGCTACTGCCCAAGTGGGCGCAGACGGTGGCCGAATTCATGCCGGCGGCTTACCTGGTGAACGGCTTTCAAGGGATCTTCTTCCTCAATCGAAACCTCTGGGACAACCGCAACGCCGCCGCGGCCTTGTTGCTCACCGCGCTGGTGGGTATGTTTCTCGCCGTCCGGCTCTTTCGCCGTCAGAAAAAAGAAAAGCTTGCGCCGCGCCATAAAGCCTGGGTGCTGGCGGTGCTGGCTCCGTTCGTGGCGATGGGCTGCTGGCAGTTTAACGTCGGGGAACACAGCGGGCAGAACCAGACGATGTTCCGCCACTTGGAGCGCTCCGGCGTATTTCTCATTCGCAATACGCGCATCTTTACCGGCGAAGGGGCGGCGATCGAGAACGGCTCGGTGCTGGTGCGCGACGGCAAGATCGCCGAAGTCTACGCGGCATCGGCCGCGCCCGATCCTGAAACGCTGCATGCGGAGGTGGTGGAAGGCGCCGGCAAGACGCTTCTGCCCGGACTCATCGACGTTCACGTACACCTGGGAGGTCCGGCCGGGCTGTCCGATTCGAGTGCCGATTACGACCCGGCCAACACCATGCCGCGGGCGGCCGCGGCACTGCTTTATAGCGGCGTAACCAGCGCGCGGAGTGTGGGCGACCAGCTCGACCGGTCGCTTGTCTTGCGGCGCCAGATTGACGAGGCCGCCAACCTGGGCGCGCGTCTGTTCGTCTGCGGGCCGATGTTTACCGCCGGGAACGGACACGGCCCCGAATTTACCCAGTACGTTCCCGAGACCATGCGCGGCATGGTGAAGGCGCAACTGGTGCGTACTCCCAAGACCGCCGGCGAGGCCCGCGCCCAGGTGCGCGAGCTGAAACGCCAGGATGTGGACGGCATCACGGCGATTCTCGAAGCCGGCTGGGGCGAAGGCATGCTCTACGACCGGCTGGATCTGTTCCTGGTGCGGGCCATCGCCGGGGAGGCCCACGCCCGGAACCTGCCCCTGGCGGTACACACCGGCGACGCCCGCGACGTCTTCGACGCGGTGGATGTGGGTGCGGCTTCGGTGGAACAAGGCTCGTGGCGGGATGAGCTGCCGGATTCGCTGCTGGAGCGGATGGCCCGCGAGCGGGTGGACCTCGATCCGACCCTGGCCGTCGTGGAGGCCTACGCCCAGTATTTCGCCGGCCAGGCCGATGCGCTTTCCGAACCCCTGGTGCAACAGGTGGTACCGGCCCGCACGCTGAAAACCACGCGCGAGTTCCTGGCCTCGGGCAAGTCCGCCGACCCCGCCCGGGCCGAGATCTTCATCCATGCCCTGGAGGTGGCGCGCGCCAACCTGCTGCGCGCCTGGCAGGCGGGTGTGCCGCTGGTGATGGGAACCGACGCCGGAAACCCCTTGGTCTTTCACGGACCTTCCTTGCACCACGAACTCCAGCTCTGGGTGCGCGCCGGCATTCCTCCGGCCGTCGCGCTGGAGGCGGCCACCGTCAACGCGGCCAAACTCGTCGGCGCCTCCGGCCAAATCGGCGCGATTCGCAAGGGCCTCGATGCCAACCTGTTGCTGGTGGATGGCAATCCACTGGAAGACATTTCCGCCACCGAGCGCATCTCTTTGGTGGTGTTCGAGGGCGAGCGAATTCACCGCGAGGAGCTATTCGGCCGGAAATAACCCCTCATTTGGGGGCTCTTGTCCCCACATGATTTCTATTGATAGCCGCACCGGGTTCCAGTAACGTTGCACCATGGCCCCGAAGAGAGTTTGCGTTACCTGCAAAAACAAGGGCTGCGTGGCGCAGTGCCGCTTCCCAAAACGGAAACCCGAGCCGCGCACAATTCAGATTCGGAGGGAGGGTTGAGAATGGCGCACTTGTATCGAAGTACGACGCACCTGCAACACTGGTTTGCATACATACCGGCCACCGGCTGGGTGGTATTTCCGGCCAAGGAGAACGGATGGGAGGATCGGCGCAAATCCGTGGGCCTCGATCCCCCGCATTTGTTCGAAGTGCCGCTGTGGATGGCCTTTGGCACCGGCCTCTCCGCCGATGCCGAGTGCACCGGCCTCCGCCCGGCGGCGTAATGCGGCAATTTCGGCCAGCCCGCACCGGCATTCGCAGATTTGGGTGGCAGTCCACTCGGCAACATGCACTGTGTTCCACGAGACTCAGCAAGTCAGCTGAAATGAACCATGCGTCCCATTTTCGAAACGGGCCAGGATCGACCGCGTGGTCCGCAGTTAACTGATCGCGTCAAATGGAGAACCGGTAACGCCGCCGCTAGCTCCGCCATCGAGTAAGCCTCGGGTTTCCGCCGATTAGAAAGAGTCTGGAGTCAAATCCGCTACGCCAGAGTTAATCGAAGAGACGGAAGCCATCACCGCACCTCCCAATGTCATATCGGCTGCAAGGGCGATTCGCTTTAGGCCCTCCGCGCAGCCCGAGCGCAGACGCGGTGAAACGTGGTTCGTCCTTTGGCCTTTAGCGCACCGATTTGACTTGGCCGCCCCGCATGCGCTAGCATCTTTTGATGGCTGCGTAGCCGCTCGCCCAAAGAGCCTGCCTCTGCCGGTTTCTCGGTTCGCACGAAAGCTTTCTCGGTCCCCGAATCAGGCGGGAATTGTCGCAACTGAAGAGCATTGTTATGATAAACACCAAGGATGGAACCAAGCGGAAGTTTGCCAACTATCGGAGGATACTGGAGAGCAAGGCGGAGGAAGTGCGGGACAGTCTGTCTAAGCAAAAGGCGGCACAGGTGGTTTCGCGTTTGGATATCCCTTCCGACGAAGGCGATTTGAGCCAGCAGCACCATGAGGAATGGCTGTTTCTAAACCGCAATTCGATCGATATGAAATTGCTCCGGGAAATCTCCGGCGCGCTGAAGCGGATCGAGCTCGGCTCCTACGGAGTCTGCCCCGAGTGCGAAGAAGGCATCTCCACCAAGCGCCTGGACGCGGTACCGTGGGCGCGCTATTGCGTCACCTGCCAGGATCTGGTTGCCACGCGCATAGAAGAGGGCGAGGTTGTGGACGAACTCGAGGAAGCCAGCCGATGACGCTGGCCGATCTGCGCAAGCTTTCCATTCGCCGCGACCTCCGTATCCGTTTCACCTTGAGTGGCGGTATGGAGTGCCTGATCGGCGAACACGGAATCGCGCAGGTGCCCGGCCTCCGTTCGATCCCCGAGTTCAATCTGGAAGAAGAACTGGCCGCAGCGCAGCAATTCACCGTCGAATCACCGGCCGGCCGATCGCGAAAGAGCACGGCTGTCCGCACCGTAAACCGCCAGGAATTGGAAGCGCTGGCGGCCGGCGCGCGGACTGCGGCCGCACCCGGGGAGCATGACGACGAATAGCCCATAAGGGCTAGGGGAGTACAGGGCTTCTCCAAACGGTGTACAATACAATCGCCGATTACACTTTATCTGTTCTTTTTTTGACAGGCCTTGTTTTTTTGGGGGAGTGATGGAGAAGCCGGCGCAAAATATCCAAGATAGCTTTCTAAACAACGCACGGAAAGATAAGATTGTCCTCACCATTTATTTGATGAGCGGCGTAAAGCTTTCCGGCCGGATCAAGAGTTTCGACAAGTACTCGCTGGTACTGGAGACCAGCAGCCAGGAGCAGTTGATCTTTAAGCATGCCATCTCGACAGTGGTGACGCAGAAGACGGTTCATCCTTATTCTTCCACCGCGCAAACCGCATCGGGGGCACATCAGGGCGCAACCATTCCGGGCGCGCCGGTCCACGCCGAGACGGCGGAGGCGTAGCACACGTTTTCGGGGCAGAGCCGCGGCGAGCGGGCCATACTGGTCGGCATCGAATGGAAGGGCCGGTCCGGGTCCCAAAGTGCGCGGATCTCCGCCGAAGAGTCGCTGGAGGAGTTGGCGGAGCTGGCGGCCAGCGCAGGCGGCACGGGGGTGGAGCGCTTTCTGCAGTCGCGAACCGGTCCTGAGGCGGCGACTCTCATCGGTTCCGGCAAAGTGGCGGAGTTGCGTGCCGCCGTCGCAACGGCGGACGCCAACGTGGTCATTTTCGACCACGACCTTACCCCCACCCAACAACGCAATCTCGAAAAGGCTCTCGAAGTCAAAGTGCTGGATCGGACCCAGCTCATTCTGGACATCTTCGCTTCCCGGGCGCGCACTCGGGAAGGACGCCTCCAGGTGGAATTGGCGCAGTTGAACTACCTGCTGCCGCGGTTGGCCGGGCGCGGCGTTGAAATGTCACGGCTGGGTGGCGGGATTGGAACTCGCGGACCGGGCGAGACACAGCTCGAAACCGACCGTCGGCGGATTGCCCGCCGCATCCAAAAGATCAAGCTTGAGCTGGAAGGCGTGCGCGCGGGCCGAGCGTTGCACCGCCGGCGCCGGGTAGCGGTTCCGCTGGCAACTCTGGCGCTGGCCGGGTACACCAACGCCGGCAAATCGACCCTCTTCAATCGCCTCACGCGGGCCGGCGTGCTGGCCGACGCGCGCATGTTCGCCACGCTCGATCCGACGGTGCGGCCGCTCGATCTGCCCTCCCGCCGGCGGGTACTCGTGAGCGACACGGTGGGATTCATCCGCAACCTCCCGACTACCCTGGTGGAAGCTTTCCGCGCCACCTTGGAAGAGGTGACGGACGCGGCGTTGGTGCTGCACGTGGTGGATGCCTCGTCGCCGGCAGCGCCCGAACATGTGGCGCACGTGCGCAAAGTGCTGGCCGAAATCGGCGCGGGCAATATTCCCCAGCTCCTGGTGTTGAACAAGATCGACCGCCTGGATGCCGGCTTCGATGACGCCGCTTGGGGACGCAGGATGGGGAACGAAGACAGCGGCGGCCTTAGGGCGGTGGGAATATCGGCCGTTACCGGCATGGGCGTGGACCGTCTGGTGGCAGCCATTGACGAAGTGCTGCCATTTGATCCGATTCTTCGCGCAGTCTATCGTTTTCCGGCCGCGGACGGCGCTACGCTGGCACTTTTGCACGCCTGCGGCAAGGTTCTGGAGGTGCGCTACGAGGGCTCCGAATGCCTGGCGGATGTCGAGGCGCCGGAGTCTCTTGGTCGGCGGGTGTCCCGATTTCGGCAGAATCCACAGATCTGTGGAAAACCCTGTGGGAAAGAGCCGCTTCCAGATTAGTAACTAATGTAAAGAAAGACACTTACTGCGAATTGAACCATGCGGCAGCAATTTTCTGCAACAGCTTGACTCCATGTAGGTTAATGCCAAAAAACAAGGCTCGTGCGAATGTTTCAGTTTGGTTGTGTTTCGGAGACCAGGCCGTTCCGGACCTTTTCCACAACCAGCACCGGAGGGTGGGAAGCGATGAGGTTTCGCAGTCTGGTAAACTGATAAAGTTGCTATCACGGCGGTGTAGCTCAGCTGGCTAGAGCGAGGGTCTCATAATCCCTAGGTCGGGCGTTCGAGTCGCCCCGCCGCCACCAATCTTCTCAATAGTTTACAGGGTATTCCGGCCGCCGGACAGGGCAACAATGCGTGGTCCACGTCGCCATCGGCGGCGCGTCCAGCCAGTACCGGGTAATCCTGGCCCATCGGCAGCAGCCAAAGTTCTTAGCGATTCGCCTCGCCGGGCTTCATAATGAGGTTTCGCGAGAACATCATGACCTACCGCCATGCAAGCTTGCTTTTGGCATCGGCGTCAGCCTGCTCTTTATCCCCACTCTCTTCGCCGCCTCGGCCAACCAGCCACCCGGCCTGTTGAGCGACCCGGTGGACAACGGCAGCGATTTTCACGACTTCACCAACACCTTTTTCCTGGCCGACACGCTGGCCACTTTCGACCCTGCCGCCGCCACCATCTCCTGGCGCCGCCATCAGATGGCCCCCCGCATCGCCTTCGACAACATGGAACCCGTCCTGCGCCCATTCGCCGGCGAAACCTTCCCCGACCGCGAATACGCCGTCAACCCCACGTTGCCCTTCTCTATTCAGTTCGTCTCTCCGCGCACGGTCCGTATCCGCATCAAGACCGGCGATACCTCTCGGCCCGATATACCGTCGCTCATGCTCGTGGGTGAGCCGCCGCGCGACACGTCGCGCAGGTTTTGGCTCGCGAGGGTGACGACTGGAAAGACCTCCGCAGCCGGTTTGCGGGAGAGACCGGCATTCCCCTGGACTGAGCCGTTCACCTGCGAGCTCGATTGACGGCGTGGCCATCCGACTTCGGCCCGCCGCGATTGGCTACACTGAACCGATGCGGTTCGTCTGCCTTTCGCTGCTGCTAGTGGGCGCCGCCGCGGGCCAGGCGCTTCTGGTTCTGACCGATGCCAACCTGGTGGATGGCGCCGGTGCGCCGCCACGGGCGCATGCGCAAATTGTCATCGCCGGCGAGCGGATTCAGGCGATTCAGGACGCATCGGCGCCGCCGCCGGCGGGCGCGGAGATTTGGAATCTGCACGGGATGACGGTGATTCCCGGATTGATCGACGGCCATGTGCATCTGACGCCGGCCGCCAGCGATCGGGCGCTGTGGCGGACGCTCCGGTTCGGACTGATGGGCGGCGTGACCTCGGTCCGGGACATGGGCGGCGACGACATTGTGTTGGCGGAGGCGGCACGGCGGGCGATGCCCGCGACCGTGGCCTCGCCGCGGATCTATTATTCGACGCTGGTGGCCGGGCCGCAGTTTTTCGCCGACCCCCGTCCCCAGGCCGCGGCGCATGGTGGCGTCGCCGGCCAGGTCGCCTGGATGCGCGCGCTCACGCCCGATTCGGACGTTCGGGCCATCGTGGCGGCCGGCAAAGCCACGGGCGCGGCCGGGTTGAAGATTTACGCCGACCTGACGGCCGAACTGGTCGAGCGCGCCGCGGCCGAAGCGCACCGCCAGGGCCTCCGCGTTTGGGCTCATTCGGCGGTTTTCCCAGCCCGGCCCAGCGAAACCGTGGCAGCCGGGGTGGACGTCGTATCCCACTCGGTTTATCTGGGCGCGGAGGGTATGCAGCAGCCGCCCGCGAGCTATGAGCAGGCGCGCCGCGGCCAGGGCATCGACTACGCCAGCAGCCCGGTGGATGGCGACGCCCTCACCCGCCTGCTGCGGCTGATGAAGGAGCGCGGCACCATGCTCGACGAAACCCTGTTCGTCACCAATACGGGGAAGCGCGGCGAAAGCGACCCAATCTGGCTCTGGACCGTTGCCGTAACCAAACGCGCGCACCAGTTCGGCATCCCGCTGGTGGCCGGCACGGATCACTTCGGCGACCCCGCCCACGATCACATGCCGAACATCCATCGCGAGCTACAGCTTCTGGTGGAAGACTGCGGATTGACGCCGCTCGAAGCGATTCATGCCGCAACCGCAGCCGCAGCCCGCGCGATCGGCATCGACCGGGATTATGGCACGCTGGAACCGGGCAAGGTGGCCGACCTGGCGATCTTGCGCGGCGATCCGAGCCGGAACATCCGCCTCACCGAAAGTGTCGCAGCCGTGATGAAGGCCGGCGTGGTGTACCGGAAGTAAGGCGGGATTTCACCCCGCCGCCGAATCCCGCCGGGCGGTTCCCAAACGATAGGAAACTCGGCCGGCCCGCTTGTATTCGGATGTTCATTCCACTCGCGCTGCGAGGAGCCCACGGCTCTCATGGACTGCGGTTCTGGAGCGCTTCAATTCGGGCGGCGTGAATCGTTATCTCCGCGGTGCGGGAGGCCCTTCGGCAGGCACGCCGAACCAGCGGCTTCCGGCCCTGCTTGCGGGGCCTCACTTCATGTAGCCATGCTCCTTGTAGTAGCGTGCCGCCCCGGGATGCAAGGGAACTTCGAACGCCTTCCACACGTTGTGGATGTTGTAAGAGAAGTTCAGATGGCTCCACTGCAGCAGTTGCTGCTGTTCGTCCAGCGCTTGCGCCACGGTATATGCGAAGTCGTCCGGCATGTCCGCCCGGCCATAGACCACCGTTCCGGTGCGCACCAGGGTTGGGATCGGGCGCTCCACGCCGCGGTACAAGCCGGGAGGAATGATCCCCCGGTCCTGTTCGCTGTCCTTGGCCAGCTTCGCCAGAAGTTCTTCGGGGAGTTGTAGGAAGGTGAGGTCGAACTTCTGGCTGATCTCCGTCCAGACCCTCCACTCCGGGGCGGTAGTCATTCCGCCGCCGGCGCCGATGGCGACGTCGAAGTTGTCGCGGTCAGCAACCGCGCTGCCGACGTGGCCGCCGCCCTCTTCAATGGACTGCCGCGATAGTCCGTAGTAGGCCAGGATGGCCGTCTCCAGGCCGCCGCCGGTCCCGCCCACCAGAATCCGGACGGGCCACCGCTTCTGTTTAATCTGCGCCAGGTCGGTGATCCCCGTCTCCTTCTTCACCGCGATCAGGAGATAGTTGGGATCTTGAATGTTGGCGATCAGGCGCAGGTTGGTTCTGGGTTTCTCGCTCGCGTACCCGCCCGTCCCGCGATAGGCGCCCACCAGGAACTGGACGGCAGTGGCCCCGAAGTCCACCGGGCCAAGTCCCGGGGCGTTGCGCGGCGCCAGAATCTCGGGAACATTGGGGTCCGGCTCATACGGAGGCGGCACCTTCGCGTCGCCCACAATCCGTGGGGCGTCGGCCCGGTTGCAGTTGTAACAAATCTGCACATCGTACCCATATGGCCGCATCGCCGTCTTTACGACCTCGCCCAGCGCGCCCCAGGGACATATCTTGCAAGCTGCCCCGAAAACGGGCCTCTTGATCTTAATACCGGTAGCCGGCGCGTTGACGCCCGTCTGCGCCACGGCGACGGACATACCCACTAAGAGAACCGCGATCGGACACACAGCAACCACACGAGATCTGGACAAAAGCGTCGTCTCCTTCTACTTCATGTAACCTTGCTCATTGTAGTAGCGCGCCGCGCCTCTCCGGCGTCGTCGCCTGAATCACCAGGCTCCCGCCGCCCTGCAGCATCGGCAGCCCGGTCTTATCCGCGAAGGGACCCGTGACATCCCGCGAACGGCCCACAACCGCGTTGTGCGTGCTTCGGCCGCCACGGCACCATTCGTCGAGCGACGCGAACAGATGCCAGTAGCCCTCGTGCCGAATCAGGTAGGCGCCCTCGGTAGCTGTGCCGATCGCATGCGCGGTGGTGCGCGGACCGGCCGCCAGCGAATGCAACGTCGTATCCGTGGTGGACAATTTGCCGGTTTTGGGACCGATGCGCCTTATCTTAATGCCGCTTAATGCCGCTGCGGAAGCCTCTCCCAGCGCCGCGATGGTGCAGGCCACCATCACCACGGCGGGCCGTGCGAGAATGTTACGCCTTGAAGCGCAGGCTGACGATGGCGTTGGCCGGCATGTTCAACAGCAATGCCGCGGTCCCGCGTTGCACCGCCAGGTCGAAACCCTCGCTGCCGCTGTTGACCAGCACCGCCACCACGCTGCCGTCGGGATTACGAAATGCGGCGTTGGATGTATCGAGCCGGGTCAGGGGATTGGTGGCGATGCGGCGGGCGCCACGCCGGATCAGGGGACTGAACGTTTGGTAGCCGCAATACGTGACTGTGAGGTGTGCGGAAGGCGGATCCTCGCCCTGCGGTACCACCATGATATGGGTCATCTTCTCGTAATCGGTGCGCGCCGGCCCTCTTGGGCGGGTGAGGCCGAGGTATTGATCCGGGCCGCCCCACTCATCGGTGACGGTCGTCCAACTGATCTGACCGGTAGCGCCATTCGCCAGGACGTCGATAAGGCGGCCGAGGTCGCGGATGCGGCCGTATGCCCGCTCGGTGAGAACAGCCGGCACATCCGGATGCTGCCGCCCCAGCAACGCCATTTCCTCCGGCCGGCCGCGGTAATCGTGGAAGGCTACCATATCGGTGATCCGTTTCACCCGAGGGTCGTCGAGCAGGGGCTTGGCGAAGCTCTGCGCCATGTCGAAGTTGTGATCCATCAGCCAGAGTTTCGTACCGATCCGGTTGTCCGCGAAGCGCTTGCCCACCGCCAGAAGCACGTCGCGCTCTTGCTCCCACGTCCACATCGCCGCTGGGGTGGCGCGGTCGCCACCGGTGGCGGGCTCATTCTGGATCGTCAGGTATTGAATCGGGATGCCCAGCGCGGCGTACGCCTGAACGCTTTTCACCAGGTAATCGGCGTACACCTCGGCGAACTCCGAGTTGAACAGGCCGTGCATGATCTGCTTGTTGCTGGTCATCCAGGCCGGCACACCCCAGACCGAGGCCAGTATCTGGAGATCGGGGTTTACGGCGCGGAACTCGCGGACCACGTCTATGATGCCGCGATCGATATCTTTCTGCACGCTGAAGTGCGTCAGTTTCGGATCGGTCACGCCCAGGGGGACATCGCAGTAGGTGTAGAAGTTGAAATCCCGGTTCCAGTCCGTACTGCCGAATCCGATGCGCATCAGGTTGAATCCCAGGCCGTCCCTACCGGCCAGGGCGGCGATGGCGGCGTGGCGCTTCTCCGGCGTTAGCCGTAGCAGGTTCCACACGTCGCTGTCGATGATAGTGCCGCCAAAGCCCAGCATTTCCTGAAACGTGGTTTTCTCATCCAGGTTTAGGATTTCAACGATGTCGCACCACGGGCCCTTCAGCGCCAGTTCATTCGGAGCGGGGTGCTGGCAGCGCGGGTCATCCTGCACCGCCAAACGGGCCTCGACCCCGTCCCAGGGCAGGCGCTGGGGCGGCAAATGGCTCAGCTCCTTTTTGTGGGGAACCATTACCTGTCCGCGAGGCCCCACCACCGGGCAGGCATTGGGGTCGTTTCCAGACGGCGCCGTGGGGGGGCTGGTCTGGCCAAAGGCAGCGTAAGGCGCGCCGCTTGTCAGCAAAAGTCCACCCATGCAGGCCGAGGTTCTGGCAAGGAAGTTACGCCGCTTCATCGAATGTTCCATCTGGCCTCCATTATGCATCCAAATTTCCATTAAATAAGAACTGATTATCCTGGTTTTGCCCTGAGGAACTTCGGCCCCGACGGAGACGCCAGCCGCGGGAACTGCGGTCCGGCGACGACATCTACACGGTGGACGCACCCGCCCACGGCGGCGGACACGGGGAACACCGGCGTGGGAGAGCGGGTTGGTTTTCGTCCTCCTGGCCAACGGGGCCCGCGACCGCCGCGGCCAGGGTTGCGGCGGCGAACGCCCAAGGTGGGTCAGATGCTTATAACGCGGGTCCTCGGGATCGATCCGCAGCGCCTCGCGTTACTCCCACTCGATAGTGCCCGGGGGTTTGTGGGTGAGGTCGTAAAAGACGCCGGCGATGGCGGGATCCTCCAGCACGGCGGCGCACACGGCGCTTCGAAGGGCGGCATCCATGGGCACCGAGCGCGCGGTCATGCCGTCCACCGAATCGATGGGGCGCAGAACGATAGAATCCGGAGCTTCGGCGGTGCCGAGCGGAATCAGGATGACCGGAAACTGCCAGACCTCGCGGTCGTAGCCGGATTGGTGCGATAGCGCGCGGACGGCGGCATCGGCGCGGCGCAGGCGGGCGATGCGCCCGGCGCTCAACTCCGACGCCCACACCTGCATGCGCTCCACGGGCACGCGGGTTTCGATGAGAGCCACCACGCGATTCACGTCGCGCACCTGGTTCACGATTTCGATGGCGCGGCCGTAATCGAGAGAACCGTCTGCCGAATCGATGGCCATCACCGGGGCATAACTGCGCTCGTCGCCTTGCACGCCTACCGATTTCACCGGGACGAGCCAGCCTTCGGGCGTCTGCCGCACGGGCGCGTCCACGGGTGAGCAGAGACAGCGGATGGCCAGGCCGGGGCCGGGAAAGGGATGCCGCTCCAGCAGTTCGGCGGGCAGTCCCAGTTCGGCGCCGACTTCCCGTACTTCGTCCTTGTAAAAAGACTTCAGCGGCTCCACGATGCGTCCGGCGGCAATCAGTTCTTGAATACCGGCGACGCGGTTGTGGTGGGTCTTGATGAGCGAAGCTTTGGCGGTGCCGCCGGATTCGATGGTATCGGGATAAATGGTTCCCTGGCCCAGAATCCAGTGCTCGTCCAGCAGGCTGCGCGATTCGACGATGCGTTTCTGCACACGGACGAATTCCTCGCCGATGATGTGGCGCTTCCGTTCGGGATCGGTCACGCCGGCCAGCGCGCCCAGAAACCGATCTTCGGCGTGCTCCACGGTCAAGCCCGGTATGCGACTTACCCAATCGGTCTCGCCCTGGCGCATGAGACCGGTATCGACGTAGACGCCGCGCACGCGATCGGGGCCGAGCGCTCGCATGCAGAGCGCGAAAGCCACCGACGAATCCACGCCGCCGGAAACGAAAAAGAATACGTTACGGCTGCCTACGGCTTCGCGGATTTCGCGCTCCAGGATGGGTACGCGGTGGCGGGGGTCCCAATCCTCGGTGCAACCGCACACGCGGAACGTGAAATTGGAAAGATATTCTCTGCCGCGGGTGGTGTGCACAACTTCGGGATGGAACTGCAGCCCGTACATGGCGCGCTCCGGATCGGCCATGGCGGCGATGGCGCAGGTGGGCGTGCGCCCTATCACGCTGAAGCCCGGCGGCGCGGCGGCCACCACGTCGCGATGGCTCATCCAGACTTGCTGGCAGCCGGACAATCCGGCGAACAGGGGGTCGGGCGAGTCGTCCAATTCCAGCGCCGCCAGGCCGTACTCCCCTTTTTCACCGCGGCGCACCTCGCCGCCCAGAGCGCTCGCCATCAACTGCTGCCCGTAGCAGATTCCGAGCACGGGCAAGCCAAGATCGAAGAGCGCGGCGTCCACGGTGGGGCTGCCGGGATCGTAGACGCTGGCCGGACCACCGGAAATGACGACGCCTTTGGCGCCGGCCAGTTCCGAGGCCGGAGTTTCACTGGCCCGCACTTCCGCGTAGACGCCCAGATCCCGCACCTTCCGCGCGATCAGATGACAATACTGGCCGCCGGCATCGAGAACGATGATTTGTGGATTGGGATTCAAGTAACGATGGTAACAGGGCGGAGCCTACCGCGAAGTCTTTTCGGCGGCTTTGGTGGCGGGCTTCCGGGGTTTCGGGCACACGTGCCGCGCATGCTAAAGCATTGGCACTAATGAATTAAACATCTCAAGGGGAGGGGGTGGTGATCCGGCGCGGGGCGTGCGGCTTAGGAACAATCGCCAGGCCAATCCGCCGACGCTAAAACCTGCCTGAGCCCGGCAGGCCGCCTGAAGAACGATGGTTAACCGCCGTGCTGTTTGGCCAGGCTGCATCCGCACGTGAGGCAGCCTTCACGAAAGAAATGCTAAGTACCAGTACCCACAAATTGGGATCAGAGCAGCGGTTGCAAGGAGGTAAATGGGTGTATAATTCCTCAAAGCTCCATAATGGAGCAGATGGAGGAGACTAAAATAATGAAAAATGTAGCCGCGATGACGGGGGTACTGGCTTTATCACTGTTCGGAGCGGGGCACGCGATGGCAGGTGTTCTACTCGACTTGGTAAACTCACCCGGTCAGACAAACACTCCATACACATTGAACTTTACCGCAACAAGTGTAACGTCCGACGTAGAGTTCGCGGGGTATCAGCTCCCGTCCTCCGAGACTGCCGAAGACATCTCTCTCACAGATACGACCGCAGGGGGTCCGAACATTCTCGGGCAGATTTGGAACTTCACACCTGCGGCAAGCGGTACCGACACATCACAATCTAACGACGGATACGGAACTGGAACGAACGGATTAGATTTCGCGGGGGTTACACTCGGCGATTTCGACACCTACGACCAGGACGTGACGACAGTGGTAGGGGATCAATACGCCCTAGCATTTTTGTTCACGCAAAGCCCTGACAACGAACCCAGCGAATTCACCGTATCGGCCTCCAACGCCTCCACCGCCTCCACCGCTACGCCGGAACCGGCTACGCTGTTTCTGTTCGGCGCGGGCCTGCTGGGTGTGGCGATTGCCGCCCGCAAGCGCCGCAAGGCCTGAAGCGGAATCTCCCACCACCCATTGAAGCGGCCCACGCTGGCACGGTTCCCGGCGTGGGCATTTCACCCAAGCAATTCCAACCAACTCATGCCCCACGGCGCCGTTCTGTAAGTTCAGAACCATCTGGGCCTCAGGCTTAGGACGCCAAGAAACGACGTTGCCTGCCTATCGGCCGCCACCGCAAACGAGGTTTCTGTCTATGCATTTCTCATAGAGGGAATCGCGTTCGTTCAGCGTGAATTGTGCCGCCGCGATGACAAATAAAATAATTCCGGCTCGGGCAGGCGAACGCCTGGCCCATGATCGGCCCCTCTACCGCTTCCAGACGAATTCGCCGTTGACGATGGTGGCTACCGGGCCGCCGCGGAAGGTGCGTTGGTGGAAGGGGGAATTGCGGCTGCGGGAGAAGGACTGGTTCACGTCGTAGGTCCATTCCAGCTCGGCGCTGAAAATGGTGACGTCGCCGGGGGCGCCGGGTTCGAGCGTGCCGCGGCCCAGGCGCACCACCGATTCGGGGCCGGTGGTGAACAGCTCCACCATGCGCGTCAGGGAAATGCGGCCGGGGTGGACGAAGGTTTCGAGCGAGAGCGCGATGGCGGTTTCGAGACCGATGATGCCGAAGGGACAGCGCTCGAACTCCTGCATCTTTTCGCTGCCTGGGTGGGGGGCGTGGTCGGTGGCGATGGCGCTGACGGCTCCGGAAACGATGCCTTCGACGATGGCTTCGCGGTCGCCGGTGGAGCGCAGCGGAGGCTTCATCTTGTAGTTGCTGTCGTAGGGCGGCATGTCGTCGTCGGACAGGGCGAAATGGTGAGGAGTGGCTTCGGCGGTGACGGGTAAGCCGCGCTCGCGCGCGCAGGCGACCATGGCTACGGCGCGGCGGGTGGAAATGTGGGCCACGTGATAGCGGGCGCCAGTGAGTTCGGCCAGCAGCAAATCGCGAGCCACCATCACGTCTTCGGCGGCGGCGGGAATGCCGCGCAGTCCCCAACGGACGGAGCGCACGCCTTCGTGCATATCGCCGCCGGCGCTCAAGTCCAGATCTTCGCAGTGCGCGATGACGGGTAGGCCGTAGGAGCGGGCGAACTCCATGGCGCGGCGCATGACGCGGGCGTTCATCACCGGCAGGCCGTCGTCGGAAATGGCCACGGCTCCGGCTGCCTTCATGGCGCCGATGGCGGCCAGCTCGGTGCCGGCGCTGCCCTTGGTGATGGCGCCGATGGGATGCACGTTGACGACGGCGTGCCGGCGGGCATGCTCCACGATGTAGCTGGTGACGGTGGCGGAATCGTTCACCGGTTTGGTGTTGGGCATGCAGCAAATGGAAGTGAAGCCCCCGGCGGCGGCCGCGCGCGAGCCGCTTTCGATGGTTTCGGCGTGCTCGAAGCCGGGCTGGCGCAGGTGCACGTGCATGTCGATGAAGCCGGGCGCGACCACCAGGCCGTTGGCGTCGAAGATTTCGGCGCGAGGAGAAGAGAGGTTGGGCGCCACGCCGGCGATGCGGCCATCCACGATGAGCACATCCGCGACGCGGTCCGTGCCCGAGGCCGGGTCGATCACCCTTCCGTTTTTGACCACGATGGACATGGTTAGCCGATCACCTTTTCGAGCACCGCCATACGGACGGCGACGCCGTTCTCCACCTGGTTGAGGATCACCGAACGCTGGAAATCGGCCACTTCGCTGGAGAGCTCGCGGCCGCGATTGATGGGGCCGGGGTGCATGACGATGGCATCCGGCTTGGCCAGGTCCAGGTGTTCCAGGCGCAGGCCATAGAAGGTGAAATACTCGCTCGCCGGAAACGACGCTTCGTGCTGGCGCTCGAGCTGGACGCGGAGCATCATGATGACGTTGGCGTCGCGGATGGCGTCGCGGATGTCGCCGGTGAGGCGCACGCCGGGCGCCAGTTGCGCCAGTTCGGGCGGCAGCAGGGAAGCCGGACCGCAGAGCACGATTTCCGCGCCGAAGCGGGAGAGCAGGTGCACGTTGGAACGGGCCACGCGGCTGTGCGCGATATCGCCGATGATGGCCACCCGCAATCCTTCCAGGCGGCCGAGACGATCGAGAATGGTGCGCGCGTCGAGCAGCGCCTGGGTGGGATGCTCGTGGGTGCCGTCGCCGGCGTTGATGATGGGCGTGGGCAGATGGCGCGCCAAAAAATGGGGAGCGCCGGAAGCGGAATGGCGCATCACGATGGCGTCCGGGCGCATCGCCGCCAGGGTATTCAGGGTATCCACCAGAGATTCGCCCTTGCTCACGCTGGAGCCCGCGGCGGTGATGGAAATGGCGTCCGCGCCCAGGCGCTTGGCGGCGATCTCGAAGCTGGTGCGGGTGCGGGTGGAAGCTTCGAAAAACAGATTGACGATCATTTTGCCGCGCAGCGTGTCCAGCTTCTTCAGGGACTGGCTCTGCAGCGGCTGAAAGTCCTTGGCCCGCGCCAGCAAGGCTTCGATGGCGGCGCGGTCCAGCTCTTCAATTCCCAGCAGTCCGGCGGGCATTTTTTTCGATTCAGGCCTGCCCGGCGGCAGCCCTTTCCACCAACAGCACTTTTTCCATACTGTCGATCTCCTGGAACTTCACTTCGATGATTTCGACGGCGCTGGTTTGCACCACGCGGCCCACGAAAGAGGCTTCGATGGGCAACTCACGGTGACCGCGGTCGATCAGGACCAGCAGGCGCACGCGAGACGGGCGCCCGTGATCGAACAGGGCGTCGAGGGCGGCGCGGATGGTGCGTCCGGTGTACAGCACATCGTCCATCAGCACGATGTCCTTGCCCAGCACCGAGAACTGGATATCGGTGGCGCTGACCACGGGTTTCACATCCACCGTGGTGAGATCGTCGCGATACAGATTGATATCCAGGATTCCGACCGGCACTTTGCGATTTTCGAGAGCTTCGATTTTCTTGGCGAGGCGCTGAGCGAGCGGAACGCCGCGGCGGCGGATGCCGATAAACGCGAGCTGATCGAGGTCGGCGGTTTTTTCCAGAATCTCGTGGGCCAGCCGGACCATCGTCCGGTCGATTTCCGAAGCGCTCATCAACTGCAATTTTTCGCGCGTGAGGGGCATAAGGCTCCGAAGGACAATGTAGCACGCAACAGCGAATCGGCGGGGCGCTGGGGGGCGATTGCCGCCAGCGACCCACTTCTTTACTATCGGAAAAGCTGCGGCGCGAAGGCCGCCAGGTAGTTCCGCCAATTGCGCCACACGTGGCCCTCTTCCGAAGGTGCGAACTGGTGTTTGATCTGGTGCTTTTCTAATGCGTCGGCGAGCGCCTTCGACCCCGGAAACAGGCCGTCGGCCTTCCCGCACGCGATGTAGAACAGCTTCAGTTTCTTGTTTGCCGCGGCCGGGTCCGCGAAGAAGTCCTTAAACGCTTCTTCCGGGTTGCCGCGCGCGGCCGCGCTGAACGCGCCGATGTAGCGGAAGGTGTCGAGATGCGCAAGGCCAATCCGCAAGGCCTGGCCGCCGCCCATGGAAAGACCGGCGATGGCGCGATCGTCGGGTTTGGCCGAGACGCGATAGAGTTTCTCGACGTTCGGGATGACGTCCTTCAGCAGGTCGCCGGCGAACAAATCGTCGGCATTTGCAGGCCCCCGTCCGGCGGACGGAACCAGCATCACGTCCGGCAGCGGACGCCCGTACGGCATCACTACGATCATTGGTTTCGCGCTGCCGGCGGCAATCAGGTTGTCGAGAATCAGGTTGGCGCGTCCGACATACACCCAACCCGCCTCCGTATCACCCGATCCGTGCAACAGATACAACACGGGCAGCTTCGACTTTCCTTTCTCATACCCCGGCGGCGTGTACACATAGATACTGCGCGGCACGCCGAGCGAGGCCGACTGATACCAGTTGATGTGTACGGTTCCGTGCGGGACCTGCTGGATATCGTAAACGGCCGGTTTATCGCCGGGCACTTCGAACATGGATTCGGAGGAGCGGTCGCCCAGTTTCACCATGGGGCTCGCCGGGTCGATGTCGCGGACGCCGTTTACGGTGAACGTGTAGTTGTAGACAGCGGGACGCAGCGGCCCTACCGTGACGGTCCAAGCGCCGTCGTCGCCCTTTGTCATCTCCGCTGCCGCGGGAGCCGACGGCGCGCCCTCCACAGGCGGCGGCGCCGGCAGAAAATCGCCGTTGAGCTTCACGCTGGTGGCGTCGGGGGCGCGCAGCCGGAAGACCACGGTCCGATCGGCGCGCACCTCATAAGATGGCGGCTGAGGCGGAGGGTAGCCGCGTCCGCCTCGCCCTGCCGGAGTGGGGGCCTGAGCCGACGCCAGGGAACTAAAGATCAGGCATTGCGCCGCAAGACTGAAACTGTGCTTCATGGCACCGTCCTTTCGAGCTCTCGTCGAACCGAATGCTCATTGTAGGACCACGCGCGGAGGTCTGCAGCACGCGCGCTACGGCCTTGTCCAGAGCCGCGCATCCCAGCGCACCGGCAATGGCCGGGCCGCCCGTGAACACCCCGATTTCGCCCGCATCCGGAATTAAGACTTTAGCCACCGATGAACACCGATAAACGCAGATAAATCCTTGTCTTTTGATCGGTGTTTATCGGCGTTCATCGGTGGCTATTCTCTTACGCGCCGGCCGTGGCTACGCCGTGGCCTGGCGCGCCACTTCCTCGAGACCGCGCTCGTAAATCTCCTGCTCCCGCATCAGAAACTTCTGCACCTTCTTGCTCACCGTCATGGGGAACGAATCCACGAAACGGATGAACTGGGGGATCTTGAAGTACGCGATCTTGCCGCGGCAGAAATCGCGGATTTCCTCGGCAGTGGCCTCCTGGCCGTGGTACAGCTTGATCCAGGCCAGCACGGTTTCTCCCAGCTTGGCGTCGGGCAATCCCACCACGTACACGTCGGCGATTTTGGGATGGGTGTGGAGGAAGTCTTCGACTTCGCGCGGATAAATGTTCTCGCCGCCGCGAATGATGGTTTCCTTGGCGCGTCCCTTAAAGCTGAAGTAGCCGTCGGGCCGCATTACCGCCAGGTCGCCGGTGTGCAGCCAGCCCTCGCTATCGATGGCCTCGGCGGTGGCTTGCGGATCGGCGTCGTAGCCCTTCATGACGAGGTAGCCGCGGGTACACAGCTCACCCTGCTGTCCGATGGGCAGCGGATGGCGCGTCTTCGGGTCGACGATGCGGATTTCGGTATTGGGCAGCGCGGTTCCCACGGTGGTGACGCGCAGTTCCAGCGGATCGTCGGCCCGCGACATGGTGATGCCGGGCGACGACTCCGTTTGCCCATACACAATGGTGATCTCCGGCATGTGCATGCGCTCCACCACGCGCCGCATGATCTCGATGGGACAGGGCGACCCGGCCATCACGCCGGTGCGCAGCGAGGTCAGGTCCCAGCGGGCGAATTCGGGATGCTCCATCTCGGCGATATACATGGCCGGGACGCCGTACAGGGCGGTGGCGCGCTCGCGGTTGACGGCCTCTAGGGTGGCCAGCGCGTCGAACTGGCCCGAGGGCAGGATGAGCGCGGCTCCCGATACCACTGACACCATCGATCCGATCACCGACCCGAAGCAATGGTACAGTGGCACCGGCGCGCAGATACGGTCCTTTTCGGTGGCCTTCAGCCCCATGCCCATGGCCATGCCGTTATTGAGCAGGTTGCGATGGGTGAGCATGGCGCCTTTGGGAGAGCCCGTGGTGCCGGAGGTGTATTGGATGTTGACCACATCGTCCGGCATGGCGGCGTTTTTGGGGAAATCGGTTCCACCCGCGATCATGGCATGCCACGACGGGGCGCCCAGCCAGACGATGTGTTCCAGCGGCAGCCGGTCTCCATTGCGGGACGCCGCCAGGATTTCGCGGTAGTCCGCCCGCGAATCCTTCTCCCGCAGGAACAGGGCCCGAATCTGCGACTTGGCCAGCACATACCGCAGTTCGTGCGAGCGGTAGGCGGGATTGACATTGACCAGGACGACACCCGCCCGCGGCGCGGCATATTGGAGAAGCACCCACTCCAGGCAGTTGCTGGCCCAGATGCCCGCGCGGTCGCCCGGTCGCAGCCCCAGACCGGCGAGCCCACGCGCGACGCGCGTCACCTCGCGGTCCAGCTCGCTCCAGGTCAGGCGTACCCGTTCATGGCACACCACCAGCGCTTCACGGTCGGGAAACTTCCCGGCAGTTTCGGCGAGAGCTTGGGAGAGGGTCAGATTGAGAAGGGGCACGTCTGGCCCCCGCAGATAGCTGAGCGCTGCGGCTTCAGATTCCAGCTCGGCGATTTCCAGCACGACTCCTCAGTGTACTCGATGGCGCCTTTGGTGCCGGCAAAGTTGCATTTATGGGACCATAAGCCCGACCGTAGCTGCGCGGCCGATTAGACTTACCCGGGGGAAAGCGCTTTAAATATTAGGATACCCATGGTTGGCGCCAGAGATAATCTGCGGTTGGCCGTCGAGGCCATCAAGGCACATAAGCTGCGGGCGGTATTGACGGTGCTTGGCCTGACCATGGGCGTCGCCACCCTGATGACGGTGATGACGCTGGTGCAGGGGGCGAATCTCTATGTGGAGCAGAAGATCGCCAACCTGGGGACGAACGTGTTCCGGCTGGCCAAAACTCCTTTCGCGGTGGTGGATTTCACGGTGGTGGTGAAGTCGCTGAAGAACAAGAACATCGATATCGCGGATTACCGGGCTGTAGCCGAACTGTGCAAAGCGTGCGAAGCAGTGGGCGCATCCGCCAGCGATACTCTTTCGCTGCAGTACAAGAACAAACAGACCGACGACACATCGATCATCGGGTACACGCCCAACATGATCGATATCGACACGCGCACGCTGGACCTGGGGCGTTACTTCACGCCGGGCGAAGACCGGCACGCGGCGTATGTATGCGTCATCGGCGCCTCGCTGGTCGATCAGTTCTTTCCCCATGACAATCCGATTGGCCGCAGCATTCGCACCGGGAGCCTGGAATTCACGGTCATCGGCACGTTTCAGAAGCTGGGCTCCGTGCTGGGCCAGGACCAGGACAATTTCGTGATTATTCCGATGACGACGTACCTGAAGGTGCGGGGCTCGCGGACCAGCCTGACGCTCGAAATCAAAGCTTCGGGCGGGGAGAAGAATTTCAATGCCGCGCAGGACGAGGCGCGCGTGATCATGCGATCGCGCCGTCACGACCCGCCGGGCAAGGAAGATAGTTTCTTTATCGGCACGTCGCAAAGCTATATCGCGCTGTGGCAGAGCATCAGCGGCTCGTTCTTCGCGGTATTCGTGATGGTGAGCTCGATCTCGGCGGTGGTGGGCGGGATTGTCATCATGAACGTGATGCTGGTCAGCGTAACCCAGCGGACGCGCGAGATCGGCATACGCCGCGCGATGGGCGCGACCAAGTCCGATATCCTGCACCAGTTCCTGGCGGAAAGCCTGTTGCAATGCCTGATTGGCGGGGTGATCGGCATCGCCATCGGCTTCGCATGCGCCCTGGCGTTGCGCACGTTGACCTCGTTTCCGGCATCGGTGAAGACCTGGGTCGCGCTGCTTGGCCTTGTCGTCAGCTCGACCATCGGGCTGTTCTTCGGGATCTATCCGGCTCGGAAAGCGGCCGGTCTCGATCCCGTGACCGCGCTGCGAACGGAGACGGGATGACGCGGCAGGAGGCGTTCGAAAACCTGTCCGTCGCGCTCGATACGCTGCGAGCCCGCAAGGTCCGCTCCGGCCTGACCATCCTCGGGATCGTGATCGGAGTGACTACCGTGATTGCGGTCGCTTCGATCGTCGACGGACTTAACGGCGAGATCAAGGACCGCATCGCGCGGCTCGGTTCGAATACGCTCTTCGTCACCCGCATCCCGCCGATGCAGAATACCGCCCGGTTGCCGGCGAAGATCCGCGTGAGGAAATATCTGGAAGACGGGGATGCGGCCCTTATCGAAGCATCCAGTCCCGCGGTTTCGTACGCGACGGTATTCGCCAATCGGATCAACTTCAACGACCAGACGGATGAGATTCGATACGGCGACGCGCACGTCGAGCGTTTCTTTCTGCGCGGCGTGCAGCCGCGATACATCGACACCTTCCCTCTGTTCACCGTGGCCGAGGGGCGGTTCATTTCGCCTTTTGACGAAGACCACGCGCGCAACGTGGTGTTGATCGGGCGCGCCATCGCCGATTCCCTTTTCCCATCGCTCGACCCGCTGGGCAAATCGGTGCGGCTGAACGGCCGGCTCTATGAAGTGGTGGGCGTCTTCGAACCCGACCAGGGGCTCTTTTCGAGCTTCGGGGTGGATCAGTTCGCCTGCATCCCGATGAGTAATTTCCGCAAGAGTTTCCCGGAGATTCGCGAGCGCTTCATCGCGGTGGCGGGCAGGGATGGCTTTTCGCTCGATACGGTGAAGGGCCAGGTGGAAGAGGCGCTGCGCCGAAAGCGCCACGTGCCCCATAACGCCGAAGACGACTTCGAGATCACCTCGCCCGACTTCCTCAGCTCGTTGTGGGATCAACTTACCGGCGCCATGGTTCTGCTTACCGGCATCATCAGCGGCGTCGGATTGCTGGTGGGCGGCATCGGCGTGATGAATATCATGTTGATCTCGGTAACCGAGCGCACCGGCGAGATCGGGGTCCGCAAAGCCGTGGGCGCCCGCAAGGCGGATATCCGGGTTCAATTTCTGCTGGAAGCGATTACGCTTTCCTGTATCGGCGGCGTGATTGGGATATTGCTGGGCGCGTTGATCGCATTCGCGGTAAGAACCGCGCTGCCGGCGATTCCGGCGTTTGTTTCGCCGTTGTGGGTCGTGCTGGGCTTTTCGATTTCGGTCGGCGTGGGGTTGTTCTTCGGATACTATCCGGCAAACCGCGCGGCCAATCTCGATCCGATCGTGTGCCTGCGGTATGAGTGAGTGGGGAGCTAGGGCTGGGCGGGCCTGACCCCCAAATAACCAGCGGGAGCCCCGTCTTCAACGGAACCCCCCTTGCCTCGCGCGCACTCCCGTCGTACCGTGAGGGTATGTCCTGCGCCGCTCACGCCCTTGATGTTCCCGAGGCCTTTTGTTGGGCCTTTGCTGCTCTCGGTATTCTCGTGTCCTTCTTTTACGGGATTTGCGCAGTGACGATCGCGTTTCGTCCACCCGAATTTCGAAATCCCAACCAATTCATCCGCTCGCGCGAGGTGTGGACCCAGTGCCTGAAGGACGTGTTTCGGCACCCATGGTACCTGGACCAGGCGTGGTTCAACTTTGCCGGCTCCGTTCTCGGCTGGTCAAGCCTGGGGTGCGCAATTTGGCGCGTACGCAGGCCGCCCTACAGTTTTGGTCTAGCTGAGGCGGGCCTGTTTCTGGTGGGGCAGTTGGGATAGTCGGACACCTGCCAAGCACGATCAATCGAATCGTCGGAGCCATAGGGGACCTCGTGCAGGCCGTTGGAGAGGTGGTTAGAAAGGCGGGCGGCGTCAAATAACGTCCGGCCAAATCCGCCCCGCCCGGCCCGCGGGCCCAAGAACGCCGCCGACGGTGTGGGGCTGTTCTTCGGATATTGTCCGGCCAACAGGGCGGGGAATCTGGATCCGATCGTGTGCCTGCGGCATGAGTGACCGGGAGCGCGAGAGTCTCTATCGTTAGGCCCTCGGCATCTTCGGAAGGAACAACTGAAGCAGATAATCTTGAGCGGCATCCTCGGCT
The DNA here is from genome assembly GCA_052148435.1 of Bryobacteraceae bacterium. GTDB lineage: Bacteria > Acidobacteriota > Terriglobia > Bryobacterales > Bryobacteraceae > JBEKYD01. The sequence continues at coordinate 11,675 of JBKQIF010000162.1, read as the reverse complement.
CGGATCGCCTGCCAATCACTGAACGCGGCACTCACCATATCAATTGCGGCAATCGCATTGGTCCGCGACCAAACGAAAGCGTTGTCGTAATCCGCCGTGTGCCGTTTTTCTTGAAGGTCAACGAAGGTGCGCGCTACGTTCTTTAGCTGAACACCGGAAGAAGGTTGCCCCGAGCTGTAGAACGACTTGACGTGATCCTCACAGATGCCTTTCATCTTTCCGTGGTCGAACGTTCTTGCGAGAATGCTCCGCTGGCGCGCCACGCCCCAATTCCCAACCGCCTCATCGATTAGAAGGTGAAACAGCGCGTAATATGCGGTCGATACCGCTCGCCGAAGACTCGCCTGTTTGGGATCACCGCTCTCCAGGTTGGCCAGGTGATAAGCCTGTTCCAGCAGGTCGTCAGCGAACGCCATTGCTCAGTTCAGTTCCCAGGCCGGCTCGGGAACTTTGGCCTGCTCCGACTCGCTACGGAAGTCGAAGTACGGAAAGAGCCCCAAGCTCGGGATGTCCAGCCGGTCCGACGTTCGCCACACAACGCGAGTTGCCACGTCACGCAGACGGTTCCGAGCCGCGTCATCCGACAGCAAAACTCTGAAGAAAATGGCCCACTGGCCGCTCCAATCCTGCCCGATATCGTATCGAATGTACTTTACCGATGGAGACAGCTCGCTCACAACCTCCGCAATGGCGGCGTTGATTTGGGGCTGCTTCTGTACAGCTACCGGTAGGTACATCTTACCTTTAGCATAGCATCCTGCCGGCCAGTCCCCACGCATTCGCTTTTGTCGAGTCATGCCGGTGGCACGGCATCGATCAACTGGCAATCCCGCCTAAAGCGCAATCGTGAACCCTACCGAAGTGCCTGTCCGCGCGATATGATGCCAACATCGCCATGATTCGCCTATTGTCGTTCGCACTCGTCGCTTCCGGCATCGTGACCTCCTTCGCCGGCGCGCAGCCGCCCGAGGTGCAGCCGCTGCGCATCGCCATCGCCGGGCTGAACCACGGCCACGTTACCGGCTTTCTGCGCGACGCACAGCGCCGCGCGGCCGATGTCGTCATCGTCGCGGTTTGGGATCCCGATGCCGAACTGCTGGCAAAATACGCCAGGTCGAACCACTTCGGCGGCGATCAGCTCTATACCGATCTCGACAAGATGCTCGACACGGCGAAGCCTGAAGCCGTCGCAACCTTCACCGATACGTACTCGCACGTCAGGGTGGTGGAGGCGTGCGCCCCGCGCCATATACCCGTGATAATGGAAAAACCGCTGGCCGTGGATATGAAACAGGCGCGCGCCATCCAGCAGGCGTCGGAGCGCTCGGGCACGCCCGTCATCGTCAATTACGAGACTACCTGGTACCGCAGCCACGGCGAAATCCGGACGCTGCTGCACGACCAAAAAGCCGCCGGCGACATCCGCAGAATGGTGGCGATGGACGGCCACCAGGGCCCGCACGAGATCCACGTGCAGCCGGAGTTTTTCGCCTGGCTGAGCGACCCGGTCAAGAACGGCGCCGGCGCCCTCTTCGATTTCGGCTGCTACGGCGCCAACCTGATGACGTGGATGATGGACAATCGGCGGCCGCTGAAGGTGACGGCGCTGACTCAGACCGACAAGCCCGACATCTACGCGCACGTCGACGATGAAGCCACCGTGCTGCTCGAATACCCCAAAGCGCAGGGCATCATTCAGGCGTCGTGGAACTGGCCGGTCAGCCGCAAGGATTTCGAAGTCTACGGCGCCACCGGCTACGCCATCGCTACCGGCGGTGACAACTTGCGCGTGCGCCTGCCGGGCGCCGAGGCTGAGGAGACGCGCACGCCGCCTCCGCTCAAGCCGCGGGAAGGCGACTCCATCTCGTATCTGATCGCCGTAGCACGCGGACAGTTGAAGCCAGCCGGCCTGTCGTCGCTCGAGAACAACATGATCGTTATCGAGATCCTCGACGCCGCGCGCGAATCGGCGCGGACCGGGCGGACGATTGCGCTGGGCCAATAATTGGTGGGGCGGACCCCCTGGTCCGCGCGGGACGCCCTCGTCCCGCTCTTCTCTCGAGGAATTGGATTCTTGCCACCCGCGACGAGCCGCCGTCGTGCGCCGCGATCGGCGATAACGGTCCGACGACCATCACCGGGCCAGCGCGAAGCTGAGGGCCAGGGCAAGCGCCGCCGCGACAACGACCACGGGCGCCGCCCACAGGCCGAACATCACCAGGCCCCCGGCGCGCACTTCTTCCCCCTCGCGCCGCGCGACCGCGAGGACCAGCATGGTTGCGAGCGAACCGAAAGGAGTGACCATCGGCCCCGCGTCGGCGCCGGCGAGCGCGGCCAGGATCGTGCCCGTATGCGCGTGCGAGTTCAAAAGCACGCTTCGCGCGACCAACGCCGCCGGCAGGTTGTTCATGATATTCGAGGCGAATGCCGTCGCACCCGCGGCAGCGAGGAGCTTCTCGGGCGATCCCGGTCTCATGCTCGCAAGCCACCCGGACGACACGCCGACGATGCCCAGATTTTCAAGCCCCTGTACGGCGACGAAGAGTCCGGCCACGAAGGGGAACAGGCCCCACGAGAGCTCGCCCGCCGCCCGAATGCGAACGCGTCCGGTCGCTGCGCCCGCGATCGCGAGCACCCCGCTACCCGCGAAGGCGATCGCGTAGGGCTCAAGCCCCGCGAGAGGCGCGAGAAAGTAACCGACGAGCACCACGGCGAGGACGGCGACGCAAACCAGGAAGTAGGCCCGGTTCGGCACCGCGCTCGCCGGCTCCGGGAGCGACTCGCCGTCGAAGCGGGCCGGTAGGTCGCGGCGAAAGTGCCAACGCAGCAGAGCGTAGGTGGTCACGAGCGCGACAAGCTGCGGCACGATCATTCTCGACGCGAATGCCGCGAACGTCAGGTGGAAGGCATCCGCGAAGAGAATGTTGGTGAGATTGCTGATCGGAAGCGCCAACGAACCGACGTTCGCCACGAACGCGCACAGTACGATGTACGGCGCCGCCGGGAGCTTGAGCCTCTTTACCACGGCTAGCATGACGGGCGTGAGCATCACCGCCGTGGTGTCGAGGGACAGTATCGCCGTGACGATCGCGCCCAGCACGAACGCGTTCCGGTAGAGCGCGCGCGCGTTTCCTTTCGCCATGCGTGCGCATCGAATCGCGGCCCAATCGAAAAAACCGCTCTTGCCGACGAGGAGGGATAACGCAAGCAGCGAGAGAAGAAAAAGAAGAGCGTTCTTCCCCGTAAGGGTCGCGCCGATGGCTTCGCGCGGCGACACGAGGCCGAGAGCGAGCATCGCCGCGGCCCCGAGCATCGTCCACCAAGCCTCGTTCCATCGCCGCGGGCGCACGATCACCAGGGCGAGCATCGCCGCGAAAACCGCTAGAGTAACCACGATGCGCGCGGTGCCTGTCACTTTCTTGCCAACCGTGTGTTGCGCGTTTCGGGCATGGAAAAATAGAGTATCGCGAACGCTGCCGACGCCACGCCCGCGAGGAATAGGAAGCCGGCGCTGGAGCCTGCGCGGTGAACGATACTGCCGGCGATGACCTGGCTCAGAGCCGCGCCGATACCGACCGCGGTGTTGATGGCTCCCAGCGTCAGATTGAATCGGCCGGTACCGCGGGTCAGATCCGCGATCACCAGCACCGACACAACGCCGAAGATCCCCGCCCCGATGCCGTCCATGACCTGGATGGCCACAAGCAATATCGTCTTGGACGTGAGGGTGTAAAGAACGCCACGAATCGGAAGTGCGCCGAACGCGATCAGCAGAAGTGGCTTTCGGCCCCACGTTCCGGCCTTCCGTCCCGACCAGGACGCGATCAGCGCGATGACGAACTGGGTCGTTACCACGCACGCCGACATGAACATCATCGAGCCTCGCCCCCGACCCTTGGCCAGCATCTCGCCGAGCAGCGGCAGCATCGCCGCGTTCGCAAAATGGAACATCACGGCACAGACGAGGAAGAGCACCAGCGGGCGATCCCGGAAGAGCACCCAGACGCTTTCCACTTTGCCGCCTTTCTCGCCGTCCTTTGCGCCACGGGCGAGATCGTAATCAATCTCGGCGGGTCTGATCATAAGCAGGACGAGAATCGTGGGAACCGCGAGAGCCACGACGAAGAAGAAGATACTGCGGTTGGAAACGAGGTAGCCGAGCAGGCCCATCGACACCGCGGCAATCACGTTACCTGCCGAGTTGAACGTTTGATTGCGGCCTTGGCGGACGTCGAATGCGGCACGTCCGACGATTCCAAGCGACATCGCGCAGATGGCGGGGATGAAGACGCTGGACGTGCCGCCAATCAAGACCTGGGCGCCCATGATGGGCCAGAACCACGGAAACAGGGCAATCAGCAGCGCTCCCGCGGCCAGCGCGGCCACGGCCACGCCGACCAGCGCCCGCTTCGACCGGAGGAAGTCAACCAGCCCGCCAGCCGGCGTCTGAGTGAGAATTCCGGCGATTCCGCCGACCGTGAGCGCGAGCCCTACGCGTTCTTCGTTCCACTTGTAGCCAGCGAGGTAAATCGCGAGGAACGGCCCCACCCCCGTCTGCACGTCGGCCAAAAGGAAATTGAGCCAATCGAGGCCGCGCAGCGTTCCCGGCGAAGGGGACGTTTTGGTCTTAATGGCGCCGTCAGACTCGCCCATGGCGTGTCGGTCCGGCCTACGTCATCCCTCGACAGGCTGGAGAGCCGCGAGCGACTTTTCGATGTCTTCGGCGGGATATTCGTAGTCCTGAAGCTGGCCGGAAAGGTAATTTTCGTAAGCGCTCAGGTCGAAATGGCCATGGCCGCTGAGACAGAACAGGATCGCGCGGGCGCGGCCCTCCTCGCGCGCGGCCAGAGCTTCATCCACCGCGGCGCGGATGGCGTGGGAAGATTCCGGCGCGGGCAGAATGCCTTCGGTGCGGGCGAATTGCAAAGCGGCCTCGAAGACCGGCAACTGCCGATAGGCCACGGCATCGATGTAGCCCAGTTTCCGCAGATGGCTGAGCAACGGCGATGCGCCGTGGTACCGCAGGCCTCCGGCGTGGATGCCGGCCGGCATGAAATCGTGGCCCAGCGTGTACATTTTGACCAGTGGGGTCAGCTTGCCGGTGTCGCCGAAATCGTAGGCAAACACACCCTTGGTAAGACTGGGGCAAGCGGACGGTTCCACCGCCAGGATGCGCGGCCCCTTGCCGGACAGGCGGTCGAGCACGTATGGCAGCGCCAGCCCGCCGAAGTTGCTGCCGCCGCCGAAACAGCCGATCACCACTTCCGGCTCTTCGCCCGCCATGCGCATCTGGAGCTTGGCTTCCTGGCCGATCACGGTCTGGTGCAGCATCACGTGGTTGAGCACGCTGCCCAGCGAATAATTGGTATCGGAGTGCGTGGCGGCGTCTTCCACCGCCTCGCTGATGGCGATGCCGAGGCTGCCGGCGGAATCGGGCGTGGCGGCCAGCACGGCGCGGCCGGAGTTGGTGTGGTCGCTGGGGCTGGGGAAGACTTCCGCGCCCCACACGTTCATCATCATGCGGCGATACGGCTTCTGGTCGTAGCTCACCCGCACCATGTAGACCGTGCATTCCATCCCGAACAGCCGGCAGGCCAGCGCCAGCGCGCTGCCCCATTGCCCGGCGCCGGTTTCGGTGGCCAGGCGGCGGATGCCCGCGCGCTTGTTGTAGTAGGCCTGCGGCACGGCGGTGTTCGGCTTGTGGCTGCCGGCCGGGCTGGTGCCTTCATATTTGTAATAGATGTGCGCCGGCGTATCCAGCGCCTTTTCCAGCCGCCGCGCGCGATAGAGTGGGGTGGGCCGCCACAGCCGGTAGACGTCCATGACCTCGCCGGGAATGTCGATCTCGCGCTGGGGCGAGAATTCCTGCTCGATCAATTCCATCGGAAAGATCGGCGCCAGGTCCTCCGGGCCGATCGGCTTGCGCGTCTGCGGATTCAGCGGCGGATCGGGCGGCTCCGGAAGAGACGGCAGCACATTGACCCAAACGGAAGGGATCTGGCTTTCCGCCAGTAAGTATTTCGTGGTTTCAGACATGGAAGGCCCATTGTAATACAGGCGATGCCGCGGCACGGCTTCAGAGATTCAGAGATTCAGAAGTGGGACAGACGATCGTCTTTCGCGGTCTGTCAGGCCCTTGCCAGGCTACAACGGCTCGACAGACGACAAAAAACGATCGTCCCACCTGGCTTCCACCGACCGAACCAGCCGCCGGCCTTGACAATCGCGATGCTATCCCGCCAATGCGCGCAGATCTTCGATCCAGTAGTCCGGCTCGTACCGGGCCATGGCCGCACGCTGACCGTAGCCGTAGAGCACGGCGCAGGTTTTGACGCCGGCGGCGCGTCCGGCTTCCATGTCGGCTGGGGAATCGCCCACCATCAGGCACTCGTCGGGCTTGGCCCCTAACGCGGCCAGTGCGGCTTGAATGACGTCCGGCGCGGGCTTGGCGGGGAATCCGTCGGTGCCCTGGACGTGATCGAAGTGGCGGATCAGACCGAATTTCTCCAGCACCAGCCGGGTCGTGGGCGTGCCCTTGGTGGTTGCCGTCGATTTACGGCCCCCGAGCGATTCCAGCGCCTCGGCTACGCCTGGAAATACGCTTGTTGCAGTATGGCCGCGCCCCCAGTAGATGGTGCGGTACTCCTGCAGCAGAGCTTCGAGCCGTTCCGGGCCGGCATCCGGAAATACGTCGCCGAACAGCTCGTTCAGGTGCAGCCCGACGAAGCTTTTCAGAAATTCAAAAGGTTGCGGTGGGGCGCCGTTCTGTTCCAGCACCTGAGCGACGGCGCCGCAAATATCGGCGGCAGAATCGAGCAGCGTGCCGTCCACGTCGAACAGGTAGACCGGGTAAGCCGGGACCAAGCCGCGTATCACGCCGGTTGGGGTGTTTCTCCTTCGGAAAGGCCGGGCAACCGCCGGCCGCCTTCCGGCCGGATCACCTGCTGCGTGTGGCCCTCCGGATTCTTCGGCTCGGCGTTGGGCAGGGGGGCCAGAGTCTCGCCGTTGATGATCTGCATCACTTCGGCGCCATCCAGGAGTTCGCGTACCAGCAGGGCCTCGGCAATCTTCACCAGCGCGTCGGAGCGTTCGTCGATGATGTGGGAAGCGGTATCGTAGCCGCCCTGCACCACCTTCTTCACCTGCTCGTCGATGCGGATGGCGGTCTCTTCGCTGTAGTCGCGGTGCTGCGCAATCTCGCGCCCCAGGAAAATCTGTTCTTCTTTCTTGCCGAAGCTGAGCGGCCCCAGTTCGCTCATGCCCCACTCGCATACCATCTTCCGCGCCAGGTCGGTAGCGCGTTCGATGTCGTTGCCGGCGCCGGTCGTCATCTGGCGGATGTACTTCTCCTCCGCGATGCGGCCGCCCATCAAAATGGCAATCTCCGCCTCCAGGTAGTCCTTGCTGTAGGAATGCTTGTCGTCCATGGGAAGCTGCATGGTCACGCCCAGCGCCATGCCGCGCGGGATGATGGTGACCTTGTGCAGCGGATCGGCGTTCGGCAGCACCGCCGCCACCAGCGCGTGCCCGGCCTCGTGATAGGCGGTCATGCGCTTTTCCTTATCGCTCAGGATCATGGACCTGCGCTCGGCGCCCATCAGGATCTTATCCTTGGCGACCTCGAAATCCACCATCATGACGACCTTCCGGTTCTGCCGGGCGGCGTTGAGCGCGGCCTCGTTCACCACGTTGGCCAGGTCCGCGCCGGCCAAACCCGGCGTGCCGCGCGCCAGCACGGACAGGTCCACGTTGTCGCCCAATGGAACTTTCTTGGTATGCACCCGCAGAATGGCTTCCCGGCCCTGCACGTCGGGACGGCCCACCACCACGCGGCGGTCGAAACGGCCGGGGCGCAGCAGCGCCGGGTCCAGCACGTCGGGGCGGTTGGTGGCGGCCACCAGGATGACGCCCTCGTTCGATTCGAAACCGTCCATTTCCACCAGCAACTGGTTCAAGGTCTGTTCGCGCTCGTCGTGGCCGCCGCCCAAACCGGCGCCCCGGTGACGGCCCACCGCGTCAATTTCGTCGATGAAGATGATGCAGGGGGCGTTCTTCTTGCCCTGTTCGAAAAGATCCCGTACTCGGCTCGCGCCTACGCCCACGAACATCTCCACGAAATCCGAGCCCGAGATGGAAAAGAACGGTACGCTCGCTTCGCCGGCAATGGCGCGGGCCATAAGCGTTTTACCCGTTCCCGGAGCCCCGATCAGCAGCACGCCCTTGGGAATCCGCCCGCCCAGCTTCTGAAACTTCTGCGGTTCGCGAAGGAATTCGATAATCTCCTGCAGTTCTTCCTTGGCTTCCTCCACCCCGGCCACGTCCTTGAAGGTCACCTTTTTCTGCTGCGTGGAATGTAGCCGGGCGCGGCTCTTGCCGAAGCTGAGCGCTTTATTTCCGCCGCTTTGCATCTGGCGCATCATGAAAATCCAGAACGCCAGCACCACGATGAAAGGCGAAGCGTTAACCAGGATCGAAACCCAGCCGCTCGAATTGGCTGGCTTCATGGTCACGTTCACGTTCTTATCGTTCAGCAGCTTGTAAAGGTCCGGGTAGTTCAGAGGAATGGTGGTCGTCAAACCCTGGTTGCGGTTGGCATAATCGCCGTGCACTTCCTCGCCGGTGATGGTCACATCCTTCACCTCGCCGGCCTGTACCTTGTTCAAGAACTCGGTGAAGGTGAGTGCGTCTTCCTTCTTCCCCTGGCCGGTCTTGACTACCGCGATCAGCATTACCGCCAGCGAGATCAATGCCACCCAGAAGATGATTGTCTTTACGTTCGAATTCACGAAACCTCCCTACTCGGTCCCAATACTGTTAGACGCACGACCCTGGAGTCCCGATTCCCGCTCTGCCCCCGCCGGCGCAATTTCCCGGATTCGCAGTACGATTTGGCTGGTTGCGCTCGCCGCCGCCGCCGACGACGAGCCGAAGCGCCGCGTCCAGAGAATCGTGGAACCCCTGGTGAGGACCGGCCACTCCCAACGCTCCCACACCGGAACTCGATCTCTTTCAAAGAGGGCTTTTAGTTTCTCTTCGCCGAAACGCCCCGCGGGATGATAACGGTCGCCTGGCAACCAGCTTCGCAGCTCCAGCGGACCGGACACCGAACGCCAGTCCAGGCAATCCACTCTTTCATTATATACGCAATCGTCTTTGCCGAAAGTTCCCCTGTTTTCAGCCAGTTCCAGGCAAATCGCAAAGTCCGTTCCGGGCCGGACCACGCACGGGGGCCCAGAAACCGCCAATCGATAGGCGGGCCGCGCCAGACGGCTCGGCGCAAAGCGCAGCCAATCGAGCGAACGCATCGCTTCCACCCCGCGCGCCTCCACCCGTCCGCGGCCCTGGGGAGCGCCGGCTAAATCCACCATAGCCTGAACGTGGTCGAAACCGATGCCGCGCAAATTGCCCTTCACCTCTTCCACCGCGCGCCGCACCACCCGTCGGGCAACTGCCAGCGGGAATCCGGCCAACCGGTCCGCTCCCACCACGATGGCTCCTCCCCGGCGCGTGAATAGCGCTTCCGCCAGCCGGCCGATTTCTTCCTGCCAGTAGCTTTCCTCGGCCAGCGCCCAATCCGCCGTGCGCGCCAGCGTCGCTTCCAGTGCCGGGTTCCAATCGGCCGAGAGCTTCGGCAGAAGCTCATGGCGGATGCGGTTGCGGGCAAAGGCAGGGTCCCGGTTGCTCGAATCCTCGCGCCAGCCGATACCGCGGTCCCGCAGCCAGGTTCTGACCTCGTTCCGCTCCACCTCGATCAATGGGCGCACCAGGCCGCTGGCAGTGACCGGCCGGATCGCCGCCAGGCCAGCCGATCCCGACCCGCGCAGAAACCGGAATAGCACCGTCTCGGCCTGGTCGGAACGCGTATGGCCAAGCGCCACCCGGTCCACCACGCCGCTGGCCATCTGCTGGCGAAAAAACCCCTGGCGCGCCTTCCGTGCCGCCTCCTCCAGGTTTCCACCCTCCGGCATCCGTGCCGTCTGAAGGACCACGGGGAGGCCCCAGGAACTCGCCAGTTCGCGCACAAACTCGGCGTCCCCGCGCGATTCCTCGCCGCGCAACCCGTGGTCCAGATGCAAAACCCGCAACCGGAGCCCAAAGCGCGGCGCCAGCTCGCGCAGCACCGCCGCCAGACCCACCGAATCGGCCCCGCCCGAAACCGCCACGCCCACCTTCTGCCCCGATCGAAACATCCGGTGGCACTCAATCGTGCGGCAAACGCGCTCCAGCAAAGTAGACACTATTGTAAGCCGGGTGCGCCATTGTAAGCCGGGTGCGCCCGTCGGGCAGGCAGCCCGAAAGGGCAAAAGAGAGTAGCCCAGTGCGTAAGCACTGGGAACGCCGGACCACCACCTGCCCGGCCCTGGCAAGGGCGTAAGATCGCGCCGCCCATCGCCCAATCCCTGCAAGAGCGCTCATCGCTTCCGCACAACCAGTTGAAACTAAACCCGTTATCTCCCCCGTCCTCCACAACCCCAATCCCGCCCCCGATGGTTCGGAGCTGATAGCTGAAAGCCGACAGCTCCTAACGGCCCAAATTATAGGGAAACCACCCCCACAACCCGAACCTAGCTCAACCTACCAACAGGCTACGCGTCCTCCATTCTCGAAGCTGAAAGCTGGCCACTCGCGCTACAATAACCACTTCCATGCCCATTCTCGACATCAATGACATTAGCGCCATTCTTCCTCATCGCTACCCATTTCTGCTGGTCGACCGCATCGTCGAGCTGGAAGCGGAGCGCATCGTGGGCATCAAGAACGTGACTCGCAACGAGCCGTTTTTTCAAGGGCATTTTCCCGACTTTCCGGTCATGCCCGGCGTTCTGATTGTGGAAGCCATGGCGCAGACTGCGGGCGTGCTGGTGCTGAAGAGCATTCCCGACCGGCACCGCAAGGTGGTGCTGCTGGTGGCCATCGAACATGCGCGCTTCCGCAAACCGGTGATTCCGGGCGACACCCTCCGCCTGGAGATGTCGGTGCTCAAGCGCAAGGCCAGCGTTGCCAAGATGGCCGGGGTGGCGACGGTGGATGGCGTAGTGGTGGCCGAAGCCGAAGTCATGTGCAAGCTGGAGGACAAGGAGGACAATCCGGCTGAGGCGCCCGGCCCGGCGTCCCAGCCCTGACCGTCGCGATGCCCATTCATCCAGGCGAAGCGCGTCGCCAGTACGCCGCGCTCGTCCAAGAGGCACGCGACTGGTCGGGCGCCGACCTCGAGGCCGCCCGTGCCGCCTGCCCCAGCAAGCTTGACTTTGCCAGGCTCCTGCCCGAGGCCGATCGGCTCTTGGCCTGATCGAGCATAAGTTGGTTACGTGATTCCAGACAACGAAGGGCCGATCAGGGCACATTGATCCTGATCGGCCCTTCGGCACATAAAGGCAGGCCTATACCTGCCTATCCAGGGCGCGGAAGCAGTTGATGCCGTAGTCATATAAATTCTCATAATGACAGCGGATCGTGGTGAATTGCATCAGGAAACCACCATCCACGGACCTGGTAATCCCCCGCTGCCAGGCTTTCATTTCAAAATCGCTTCGCCTTCGGAAGGCTTGCTCCTGATTTTTCCCCCGACCCTCTTGACCACACGCGAGCTGCTGCTATACTGCACTAGGTAGCTAGCACACTAGGGGGCGTAGACGAATGATTTTACTTGACCTGAACTCTGGGGACGAGCGACC
>JBKQIF010000161.1:0-9393 GCA_052148435.1 Bryobacteraceae bacterium | reverse complement strand
GACCCTGGCCTTCAGGCTCGGCGGGTGACTCTTACGCGTTCGTGGCATCGACTCTCCTTCATTTTCAATGCCGCCCACCATCTAAGAAAAGGCCATTTTTGTGTCCAAGTTTTGGGGTCCATTACATCCTTCCGTTCGGTAATGTCGATGGTTTCGGAAATCCCGCACGGCTTGCCGTCGAGTTCAATCAACTCCGCCGACAGCAACCCTATGCCAACTTCGCCATTCTTCCTGCGGAAGCGGTGCTCGACATTCCGGAGTTTGCCAGTCGCCCGGAACTCCTTCATGATTTCATCATATTCACGAAGATCAACCCAAAAGCCCAGGTCTTTTGTGGTGCGCCCGATCGCTTCCTCGCGCCGGTAGCCACTGACCAGTTCGAATGCCTCATTGACATCAATGAGCCGGCTGCCTTCATCTTCGAGACGGTAAATCAGGGTGGCGGCAGGATTGCATCGAAAGGCCTTGCTAAGCTTTTCTTCCGACTTCCGGAGGGAGTCTTCCATTCGCTTGCGTTCGGTGATGTCTTCGACGAAGCCTTCGGTGCCGAGCGGCTGCCCATCCACATCGCATACGATCCGGCTGTTGACCGAGACCCAAATCACCGTACCGTCCTTCCGCTTGAATTGGCACTCATACCCGAGGGCAACTCCCCGATCTTCGACCAGCTTCACAAAACGCGAACGTTCATTTGGATCTAGCCACACCTGACGAGCGGTGTCGTTGACGACAGGAACGCCCTCCTCCGGCGAGTCGTAGCCCAGCATCTTCGCCAAAGCGAGGTTCGCCGCTAAAGCCTTTCCATCAAGCGATGCCCGATAGATACCTTCGACCGCGTTCTCGAAGATGCTCCGATACTGATTCTCGGCCTCGCGCAGTGTTTTCTCCGCCAACTTGCGTTCGGTTATGTCCTTGCCGAAAACCGAAAGGCCCCTCGTTCGACCGTCGTGGAGAATTGGGTTGAATGACATCTCCAGGGTTCGACCATCGAGGAGGGAATGCTCGACCCGGAAAGGACCTTTCGTCAATGCACGCTCATAGAGCGGAGGCCAGAGCGCCGCCCTCTCTGGTGGAAACAAGTCCTCCGGTCCCATTCCAACCGCTGCCCGGACGCCAAAACTGCGCTCGAACGTTTTATACCAGGCCCTGTTGAACGTTAGCAGCCTGTAATTAAGGTCCACCGACCAGATAAGGTCTTCCGTGCTCTCGATCAAGGCAGCAAGATGCTCTTCCGCTTGGTGGGGCGCATTTCCGCCTGGGTTGAGTTCGACGATATCTTGCTTCGTTAAGCAGAAGCCCATCAGTTCGCCAGTTGGGTTTCGGAGCGGCGTAATGGTGTGTCTGGCGGTGTAAGATTCGCCGGTCTTACGCCGGCAGACCGCCTCACTCGGCCACGGCTGGCACGAAGGGGCGGCGTGCGACAGTGCATCCCAAGGGAACTCTCCCGCGGATTGTCCTGGAAGCTCATCCGAAGTGCAGCCCGTCAGTTGGGCATACGCAGAATTCGCCCACGTTACGATTCCGTGCGGGTCCGTGATCGCCACTCCGAACGGGAGCGTTTCAGCGGCGGCTAGAACAAGAGCCGAGCCATTTCGTACACTTGGCATTTGGCCTGTATTGTAGCCCGCGGCAACCAGACGGTAGAGAATTGGGTCGTGCTCCGTTTCGTGCGGTTCGGGACGAGCCGACAGCATGGAACGGCGGTACAACATCATCGACCGGCTTTTCAGCGGCGCCGCACGTGCGGCGCGTTTTCACGAATACGCGACATTGGAACGGTCGTCCGCGACCCGCGGGCAAGGTATACCGCGAAGCCGATAGCACCTTGCTAGCACAGTTCGTGGAACCGCGCCTTAACCCTTACTCTCAACGCCCGGAACTCCGCCGCGGGCATGCGAAGCTCGCGGCAGATTCGCTCTTCGTCGTGCCCCTGAACATAAAAGTGGACCAGGCTTTCGCGTTCACCCGGCGAAAGACAGAGCAACAAGTCCTGCATAATCTTCCGGCGTTCGCACGATGCGCTGTCGAGGCTGGATGGGTCTTCTATCGGCATTTGTTCCTGTTGAATCTCCCGAGTGCGGGTGGTGAGGTGCATGCGAACGTACTGCCCCAGCCGCAAGGGATTGCCCAAGTCGCCCCTCTGAATCCCTCGAATCACTCGTTCGATCACTTCGTCCACGCAGCCATCCCCTTGCGAAGCTGGTAGTTTGCGGGCGACGAGGAAGCGTAGCCCGCGGATCAAAAGCCGGCGAAGCTCCTCCACGCCGGCGGAGTCTCCCTGGCGAACCCTGTCAACCAGGGGCCCCGCGTGGACGCAAATAGGATCGACTGAGTCTTGAGTTTGCACTGGGATTACCTCAGATCCGTTTTAGCGGCTCTTCGGCGCCGGCCAGTGGAGACCCGGCCAACGCCCGCCCCTTCGCGCCGCCGAGAAATCTTCCGCTGCTCGGCGACATAACGCTCCAATTCTCGGATTGCAGTGCGGATGTGGCGCACAAGGCTGCCGAGCTGCGCCTTCTCCACGAGTGTAGGTCTGGTCAATGGATCGTTGCTTCGGTTCAAAGGATGTTCCGTCGGCCGAGGCCGAAAATTAGCGGACGGAGGTCACTGGGCAACTGGACTTCCATAGCGCGCGATCCCAAGAGGCGCCATCCTTACAACAGGTTCGGTCGTTCCGCAATTGGCAACGGCAGTTCACAGGTTCTGTTCTGAGCCGCTCGATTCGCAGAAATGCGTCGGCCCGACGGAGTATCCCAGTCCGGGTTCACAGGATACAAAGTGCAATCGACGGATCCGGGACCCAGGTGAGTGGGACAAGGCGGCCGAGGTTTCAGGATGTTATGATGGCCCCGGCACCAAACCCCGTCGCGGGCACGGCTTCGCGTCAGTTCGATGGCGATGCAAGTTCCGGGCACCTTCAAATTGGCGGAGGCGGAATGATAGTCCTAGTGGTCGACGATGACGCAGCCGTGGCGGAGTTTTGCCGACAGGTGCTGGCCGAGGCCGGGCACACAGTGCTGATTGTGAAGTCGGGCAAAGACGCTCTGGCCGCGCTGGCTGAAAACGAGATCGATGTGGTGCTCAGCGATGTGAGAATGCCCGACATGGACGGAGTGGACCTGCTCCGGTCCATTTCGCCTGGCAACGCCGGGCCGGACGTGGTGCTCATGACGGGATACGCCTCGATCTCTTCCGCTGTCGAAGCAATCCGGCTGGGCGCGTATGACTACCTGGTGAAACCCTTCGACGCCGACCAACTGGAGGGCACCCTCCAACGTCTGGGGGCGCTTCGCGCCCTGCGGGTCGAGAATTTGGTGCTCCGGTTCCAACTCGATTCGGAGCGAGGCTGTGGCGGGATGATCGGCGTGTCGCCGGCTATGCTGGCCGTGTTCAAGGCGCTTCCCAGGATCGCGGGGAAGCGCCAACCGGTCCTGATCACGGGTGAGACCGGGACGGGCAAGGAACTGGTAGCGCGCGCCATCCACGATCAGGGACCGGATAGGGACCGGCCCTTCGTCGCAGTCGATTGCGGCGCGCTGTCGGCGGATATCGTCGAAAGCGAGATTTTCGGGCACGTCCGCGGGGCCTTCACCGGCGCCATCGGCGACCGGCCCGGCCTGCTGGCAAGCGCCGCGAACGGCACACTCTTCCTCGACGAGGTAGGTGAACTTCCGCTTCGTTTGCAGGCGAAGTTCTTCCGGGCTCTTCAGGACCGCGAGTTCCGGCCCCTGGGCGGCGATGCCGTGCGCAAGTTCGAAGGACGCGTCATCGCGGCAACAAACCGCGATCTGGAAGCGGCCGTCCGTGCGGGATCATTCCGGCCCGAGTTGTACTTCCGGCTGTGCGTGCATCCGGTCCATGTGCCCCCGCTGCGCGCGCGGAGAGACGACATTCCGGCGTTGATCCGGCATTTCATTCAGAAGCACGGCGGGGACGATGTACTGGCGATCGCTCCGGACGCGGTGAAGGAATTGGCGGCCTACCACTGGCCCGGCAATGTGCGCGAACTGGAAAACTGCATTCTCAGCATGATGGCAAACTGCGAAGGGAGAGTACTGGATACGGGAGACATCCCGAAGGCCCTCCGGATGGCGCTACGCGACGCATACCCGAGCAACCGCACGCCGCTGGAGGATGCCGAACGCGCCGCCATCGTCGCGGCGCTGGAGGAAGCGGGCGGCAACATTGCGGAAACCGCGCGGCGGTTGGGCATCGCGAAAGCGACACTGTACAGGAAGATGAGCGCCTACGCTCTGACGCCTCCCAACCGCTGAACTAAGTACCCCCTTTCGGAAGTTCGGTAACGTATTCCCGTGGCGTGGGGCAGTGGCGGCCTGAGAGGCCGCCGCAGGCCGAGGGCCTGCCCCACACAGCGTCGCCCTAAGCCGCAAGGCTGTTCTCACATCCAGCGCCACCCCGGCGACGTAGAACCGGGCGCCGGACCCGGGCGCCGGCTGCTTCTCGACCAATTCAGATGTATACTCGGTCGAAGTTATGGTCTGCAAGAAACCTCTCTTCGTGGCAGTGACTCTGCTGGCGTCGGTGCTTGCGGCGGCGGAGCCGATTGATAATGCCCGGCGCTGGACTCGCGCCAAGTTCCTTGGCGTCGCGGATGAGAACATTGCGCCGGCTCACATGCTGGTCCGTCTCAAGTCCGGCGTGGTGGAGCGCAATCGCATCAAGGGTCGCCTTTTCAGCATCGCCGGCAAGAGCTTCGAACGCGGCGTGGCGATGCCATCTCCGGGGGAGATCGTGGTCTTGTTGCCGGATGCCGCGGCCCGCTTCAGCGCCGTCGTCGGCGTCGACAGCAACGACCTCGGCTACTACTCCAATGGCGGACGCGGAAGCGTGATCGCTTCCGTCGAGGCAAATGGGAAGACGCTCTTCCGTTCGGCCGTGCTTCGGGAAGGGATCGCCGGCGTGCCGATTTCGGCAGACCTGAACGGGGCGCGTGAGATCAAGCTCACGTTGACGGCGGCCGGTGAACACAGCCAGACTTATCAGCCGGAATGGGATCAGGCGGATTGGGCCAACGCGCGCGTGACACTCGCCGACGGAAGAGACATGTGGCTGGCCGATTTGCCGCTCGGTCCTCTGCCTCGACTTTACTCACCCGATGCGCCATTCTCCTTCCGTTACGGGGATCGCGACTCGGCCGAGCTTCTTCCCGCGTGGCATGTGGAACGCGCCACCCGCAAGCTCAATGCCGAAAAAACGGAGCACGCCGCGATCTACACGGACCCGCAAACCGGTCTTGTCGTGCGCAGCGTCGCGGTGGCTTACTCCGACTTCCCGTTGGTCGAATGGACGGTCTACTTGAAGAACTCATCTTCAACGCCGACGCCGATCCTGCAAAATGTCCGTGCGCTCGATTCGGAATTCGAGCGCACGGCCGAGGGAGAATTTCTGCTTCACCACTCAAAAGGCAGTCCCAATTCCCCGACCGACTTCCAACCGTTGTTAACACCGTTGCCGCCGGGCCACGAGGAGAAGCTCTCGTCGATCGGAGGCCGTCCCACGGATGGCGATCTTTGTTATTTCAATCTGGAGTGGGCCGGTGAAGGGATCATCGCCGGCCTGGGCTGGCCGGGGCAGTGGGACGTCCGGTTTTCGCGCGACAAACAAAGAGGCGTGCGCGTGTCCGCGGGACAGCAGTTGACGCACTTCCGGCTGCTTCCGGGCGAGGAGGTGCGCACTCCTCTGGTTGCGCTGCAGTTCTGGCAAGGCGATTGGATCGGAGCGCAAAACGTCTGGCGGCCCTGGATGATCGCACACAATCTGCCTCGGCCGGGCGGGTATCTCCCGCCGCCTCAACTGGCAGGCGGCAGCGGACGGCAGACCATCGAAATGCAGGACGCGAATGAAGAGAACCAAAAAGAATTTCTGGCGCGCGTCCTGAGGACGGGATTAAAGATCGATTACTGGTGGATGGACGCGGGCTGGTATCCCTTCAAGGGCGGTTGGTGGAACACGGGGACCTGGGACCCCGATCCGCGGCGTTTTCCTCGCGGTTTTGCGCCCGTATCGGAGGCAGCGCACGCCCGCGGGGTGAAGATCATCGTATGGTTCGAGCCCGAGCGCGTCACGGCCGGATCGTGGCTTTGGGAGAATCATCCCGAGTGGCTCATCGGTACGAACGACAAGGACAAGCTTCTCTTTCTTGGCGATGCGGGTGGGCGCGCGTGGCTGGTCGAGCACGTCAGCAGAATCATCGGCGAGCAGGGCATCGACACCTATCGACAGGACTTCAATTTTGCGCCGCTGGCGCTATGGCGCTCGCACGATGCGGAAGACCGGCAGGGAATCACCGAAATCCAACACGTGACCGGGTATCTTGCCTATTGGGACGAATTGAGACGGCGCTTCCCGAACCTGTTGATCGACACGTGCGCGTCGGGAGGGAGACGGCTCGACCTCGAAACGCTACGGCGCTCCGTGCCTCTCTGGCGCAGCGACTTCGCTTACGAGCCCTCGTCGATGCAGCAGTTCACCTACGGGCTGTCACTTTGGATTCCGTACTTCGGCACCGGTTTCAACTCGGTGGATCCTTACGTCTTTTGGAGCCAGATGACGCCCGCCCCCGGGATTGGTCTGGATGTGGCGCGCGTTGAATCGGACTCGCGGCAACTGCAGCGGCTGATCGGCGAATGGCGTTCTGTCGCGCCGCTTTACTACGGGGACTTTTGGCCGCTAACTCCCTACAGCACCGAGCCTACGGCGTGGATGGCCTGGCAGTTCGACAGCCCGGCCGAAGATCGGGGAACGATCCAGGCATTTCGCCGCGCGGAGAGCCCGTTCGAGACGGCTTGCTTCCATCTGAGCGGTCTGAAGCCGAGCGCGCCGTACGCCATAAAGGATCTCGATTCCGGGAACGAATCGAGACACACGGGCAAAGAGCTGATGGAGATCGGCCTTGAAGTCAGCATCCGGAACCATCCGGGCGTGGCGATTCTCGCGTATCACAGCATACCCAGCCGGTCGCACGCCTCCAGAAACGCCGGCGATGGTTGGTGAAGCGTGCGGAGCGCATGGCGCACAGGGCACAGGCAACCGGGAGCGTCGATTTTCGCCCTACCCGTCCCGCTCTTCTTTTGCCGCCGCCAACCGTTACCCGGTGTGGGCGATCAGCGGTTGCTGGCGGCCAGAATGACGGTGGCGCACGCCAGCAGCACCAGGCCGGCGTAGAGTGTGCGCAGCGCCCCGGCAGGCGCGTTCCGCCACTCGCCGGTCAGCACGCCGGACACGTTGGCGGCCATGATGTTGAAGATCTGGAGCAGGCCCCAGCCGACCGACGTTCCCAGCGCGCCCAGGTACACGGAGGCGACGCCGTAGATGGCCATCGCCCCCATCCAGAAAACGCCCATCAGGGCAGCCAGGCCCGCGTCGGCGGCCCACGGCCCGCGGAACATGCCCCACGTCCGGTTGCGAAACAGGAGGTAGAAGCTGTAGACCAGGTTCGGAATCAGGCCGCCGGCCAGCCCTACGGGCCAGACCGCGTACCCGGCATGGGTCGCAGGAACCCCCAGGCGCATGGCGCGGTCCGCGATGTCCTGCCCGAAGGCGAAGCTGTAGTTGACCATCGGCGCCATCAGGCCACACAGCACCGCCATCCCCAGCGCCATTGCATATCGCCCGGACGATTCGCCCTGTCCCTGCTCGCGGCGCCTGCCCGCCTGCGCCGATACCACGATGCCCGCCACCATCACCGCCAGCCCACAGAGGATGAGAGCGCCACGCGCCGTGCCGAGCACTTCGCGGTTCTTGAAAAACAGCGGGACCAGCGTGCCGAACAGCGAGCCCAGCCCTATTATGATGGCGCACCCCAGCGCCAGGCCCAGCCGCGCTATGGACAGCCCGAAGAGAACCTGCGCGATTCCCCATCCCGCCCCCAGCGAAAAGGGCAGGAGCCACTGTGCCGGCGACAGCCCCCGGTAAACCTCCGCTACATTGCCCGCCAGCAGCAGGGCCAGCGCCCAGGGCAGCACCAGCAGCGAGACCAGGCTGAAGACCAGCCACGTGTTTTCCCAGTGCCAGCGCCTGGTGAATTTCATGGGCAACATGCAGTTGCCAGCCAGCCCGCCGGCCACCAGCACCAGCGCCAGGCCGCCCCACGCCGCGGCGGACACCGGCTAGTTCCTCACCGCTTCGTACATGGCGACGATGTTCTCCGGCGGCGCGTTGGCCAGGATGTTGTGCACCTGCTGGAAGACAAACCCACCGCCCAGGTCCACTGGCACCCGGTCCAGTTCGCGGTGGTTCAGTGCGGTAAGAATTCGCTCGCGCGAGGCCATGGCGTTCCGCTCCGTACCCAAAATACAACAAACGGACCTGATGCCGTGGGATTCGCAGTATCACCGGGACGCCAGGGTGGTTCCCCTGCTGGGCGGCGAACCGCAACGATGGTTGAAAAACGCCTCCGGGGTGGTCTGGACCGGTCAGCGTCGGGTACTGTTTTCGAATTCGGCTGCCGAAAAGAGCCGGATCCGCCAGCGTGACGTCTACGTAGACGCGGCCCACGCCCGAGTTTTCGGCGAGCGCGACAGCGTTGACCGTTCGCCGTCGGACCGCGGCGGAAGGGCCTCCATGGGACTGGGAATTTGCCGTAATCCCCACGGGCAGACAACCGGACGTCTACCGAGCCGTGGGCGCGACTCGAAGAAACGAAAATCCATCATGATGGGCAGAACCGCCGCGACATCAACGCAGCGGCTCTCCCAGGTTACACTGAAGCCAATTAAGCTAGATTCACGTCTTCGGCTTGCAGGCCTTTCGGCCCCTTCTTCACTTCAAAGGATACGCGCGCGCCTTCGTCGAGCGAGCGATATCCGCTGGCCGCAATGGCGGAAAAATGGACGAAAACATCTTCGCCGTTCTCGCGCTGGATAAATCCAAATCCTTTTGCGGCGTTAAACCACTTTACGGTTCCTGTTTCCTTCAAGACGACTCCTTCTGCAATCTGACCCCTGACGTATCGATTGAGGGCGGCACAGCCATAGGAATCGAAGACTCGAAAGCCGGTCCAGCGAAATTCAAAGGACGTACAAGGACGATAACACTCTTAGTTTAGCACCCCCGCCGGTCAGGTTTTGGGGCGGCTGCCAAGATTCCCCCGCAATTCATTGGTGCGGATGATAGGACTTGAACCTACACTCCCTTGCGGGAACTGGAACCTAAATCCAGCGCGTCTGCCAGTTTCGCCACATCCGCGGGGCTGATCGCAATTATAACAGGCAGGCGCAGCCACCACCGCTTTGCCGATCCCACAGGGGTGCACGACATAGAAGTGGAGACGAACGTCTGGTACCGAGCCGCGACCGCAAGGGAGCGGACATCTGTGGTCGCGTCAAAGCTCTTCAGCGACGAACAGCGCCATGGCCTCGCCCTGCTCGTCGA
>JBKQIF010000160.1:0-20840 GCA_052148435.1 Bryobacteraceae bacterium | reverse complement strand
AGGCAGGGTGTAGATTTCGATCTTGCGAACTTCGTACTCCAGCCCCTCGGAAAAATACAGCTTCCCGGGCAGAATGGGGCCCTCCACGTTGAGCCGCGGGGTAGCGTCGCGCAGCCCGCGCAAGTGCCAGGAGCGGATGTAAAAATCCGGAAACGGATCGTTCAGCTCCCACTTCCATTTCTCCCCTCCGCGCCGCGTCTCCACCGAAACCAGGCCCGCCGTGAAGCGCCCGTACTCGGCCATATACGGCGTCTGGTAGACGTTCAGGGCTTCCACGCTATCGATGGGCACGGTCAGACCGAATTGACCCGTAGCCGGATCGCTGACATCGGCCGAATTGACGATCAGCGAGCTGCGGTGCTCGGCGGAGCCGGAAATCTGCAGCGCGCCGTCCGGTTTCCGCACCACCCCTGGCACCAGCGGCAAAGCTTCGGCTACGTTGGCGGGGCGGCTGGGAAGCTCGCGCGCGACCTCCGGCGGGAGTTTGGTCGGCGTGGAAGCGCCCTGCTCCACCGGGGGCACGGATGCCTCCACGTCTACCGTCTCGTGCTGGGTGAGACGCTCCACCAGGGTGAGCTCCACCGTGGTCGGACCGGCAATTCCCAAATCGTTCTTGGTGAGAGGCTGAAAACCCTCCTTGACCGCGGAGAGCGTGTACTGGCCGGCCTTGAGCAGATGGAATGTGGCGCTGCCCTCGGCGTCGGTTTCGCCGCTGGTCACCATTGCGGCGCCCTGCTTCCAGGTCAGGCGGACGCCGGCAACCGGCTGGCGGGAGGGGTCGGACACTTCCACCTGCACCGCCACGCCTCCGCTTGCCGCCTCCTGCGCCCGCGCGAAGCCGGCCGCAGCCAGCAGATGGCCGGTCCACCACAGCACCGCCCACGCTCCCCGCGCTCGAATCGTAGGTTTCAAATCGGCTGAGCCATCGCCTCGGATGAATCACCCTCGGATAAATCATGGACGCGCGGATCCGCGTCCCTGGTTTCGCTATCCGGCCGCCTCCCGTTTGCGCTCGTAGGCCGCAAACTGCTGGGCATACTGCTCGAAGCCTTTGCGTCCCATCAACCCGTAGGTGAACTTCTTGCCCAGTTCCACACCTTCCTGGTTGAACGCGTCGATATTCAGCAGTTCGCCGGTGAAGGCGGTCTGGAATTCCATCAGTTGCAGAAACGCCCCCAGGTGCTCCTCGTCCACCTTGCCCAGAGTCACGGTGCAATTCGGCCTGCCGTTTTCCACCATGGCCGCCGCCGTCGCGCGGCGTTCGGCGTCGATCAATTGCGCCAGCGTCTTGCCCGCCAGCGCGTCGAACGCCGGAAGCCCAACCTTGGCCGCCGGAATCCTGCCTGCCGCCGAGAACTTTTCCACCGCCCAGAAGGAGAACACTTTGTCGTTGGGCCCTTCGATATACAACTGCACCTGCGAATGCTGATCGGTGGTGCCCAATGCAGCGATCGGGGTTTGGCCGGTGTGCACGGTCCGGCCCTTGCGGTCCACCGCCTTGCCCAGCGACTCGGCCCACAATTGCCGGAACCAGAAAGCCGTCCCCCACAGATGGTTGGAATACGGAAACGCCACCTGGATGGTCTTCGCCTTGCGCGTCCAGATCAGCCAGTGGCACAACGCCGAGCGGAGCGCCAGGTTGGCCGCCAGGTCGGGCTGCCACGAAAGCTCGGTCATGGCCGCCGCGCCGCGCGTCAGCTTGCCGATATCGATGCCGATCAGTGCCGCCGGCACGAGGCCGACCGGAGACAACACGCTGAACCGGCCGCCCACGTTTTCCGGAATGGCGAAAGTCCGGTAGCCTTCCGCCTCGGCTAGCGCAAACAGATCGCCCTTCCCCTCGGTCGTCACCGCCACAATGCGCGACGCGGCCTTGCGCCCCAGGGCTTTGGCGAGCCATTCCCGCACGATCAGCAAGGTGGACACGGTCTCCGCCGTGCCGCCGGATTTCGCAATCGCCACCACCAGCGTTTTGCGCGGATTCATGGAAGCCAGCGCGGCTTCGGTAAAGTCCGGATCCACGTTATCCAGAATCACCAGGCGGGGATGCGCGGCGGTGAAGGCGCCCTGCACCGGATGTGGCCCGCGAATGCCGCAATCCAGCGCCCAAGCCCCCAATGCGCTGCCGCCAATGCCCACCACGCACACCGTGTCGAAACCGCCCTTCACCTGGTCCGCAAACTTGCGTATGGATTGGATTACCCCGCTGGCGAAAGGCAACTGCGGAAAACCGTAGGCTCCACCATCCGCCCGCTTGCGAAACGTGGCGAGTGCCTTCAGCGCCTTGGACTGGCTGCGCTCTAATTCCGCCCGCGTGATCCCGTTCGCCTTGCCCACCATATCGGCAAGCAGGTTCTTCTCGTCAAAATGAATTCTCATCCCCAACCCTTTCTGCAAACTGATTTTAGCGTGTTTCCGCGCAACCACGGCGCCCTGCCGCTTGGTCTTCTTCGGCGGATTATCCGAGCCCCGGCCGCGGGGAGCGGTCTGTGCCAGCGCCTACGCCTACGGCAGGGTCGTGCCGTCCCAGGCATGTTCCGGGTCGGGGTAAAAAGTGGCCGCCGAGCCGTTGATCAGGATCAGCCAACCACCCGGCACTTTGGCGCGGGAAACCGTGTGGGGCCTGGCGCTGAGACTGGTGAAAACGATATCCGGAGGCGGCGCGGTCTTCGCCGCGGCCGGCGCTTCCGCCGCGACTGCCGGCTCTTCTTTGCGCTGGAGCGCGCCAGGGTCCAGCGCCGATTCGAGCAAATCGCGCCTACAGCCGTACAGGCCGGTCAGGTATCGGAATTGCTCCGTGTCGCGGTCGCGTCCCACGTGGTCGATGACGGCGCCGAACGGAATTGTCTCGGATTGTCCCAGCGGCGTTCTGGTCCGAGCGTGCAGCTTCATAGCCTCGATGGATTTGTTGAGAGTGAAGGTCGGCAAAGTTAGCTCCGCTGACTACCGTTGCCAAGTTATAACCGATTCGGAGGGCCGGGCGCAAGACGCCACCGCCGCCTTCCGGCCGGGCGGAACTAATCTTCCACCTGGTTGAAGCTGGAAAGCTCGGCCAGCCGAACGCCATAAACGCGCTGGATCTGGCGGCAGATTTCGCCCGCGATCCGCTCCGGCGATTCCTCGCCATCGTGCTCGACTTCCACTTTAAAAAACAGGCTGGTCACCCTCATCCGTACCCGGTCCTCAAACTTATACTAAAGGAATGGCGTGTGCGATTTGCGAAGTGCGGCGGCCACGGCGGATCTGCCCCGGCGTGCGCGGCGAAATCTGCAGCATCTGCTGTGGTACCGGGCGCGAGGTGACGGTCGCCTGCCCGCTCGATTGCGAATACCTTCGCGACGCGCGCAAATACGACCGGCCGGTGCCCATCGACCCTGCCACGGCTGGCGATCCCGATATCCTCATTACCGAAGAGGTACTGGACAAGAACGAGGTTCTGATGGCCTTCCTCGCCCACCGTCTGATCGGCGCCGCGCTGGCCACCGACGGGGTCGTCGATTTCGACGTTCGGGAAGCCTTCCAAGCCTTGATCCGTACCTTTCGCACCCTGGCAAGCGGCCTGTATTACCAGACCGTGCCGCAAAACCCGCTGGCCGCCAGCCTGTTCCGTGCCCTCGATAGCGGTATCGAGGACTATCGCAAACAGGAAACCGCCGGCCTGGGCATGACCCGCACGCGCGATAGCGACATCCTCGCCATCCTGGTGTTTCTCGAACGCATGGAGCTGGACCGCAACAACGGGCGCCGCCGCGGCCGCGCCTTTCTCGATGCTTTGCGCCAATCCTACCCGGCCGCCGCCGCGACTCCCTCCGGCCCCGCTTTCTCGCCGCTCGCGATCTCCTGATTCGGCGCTGCGTGGACGGTTTCGATCAGGCAGGCGCGCCTGCGCCCGGTGGTCACCGCCTGCACCGAGAACTTGCGCAATTCATTGGCCAGCAACCCGATGGGCCGTCCGACGGGAAAGTCGAAGGTCAGTACTTGGCCCTCTTCCAGCCGCAGCAGGTCGCGCACCGAAATCGCCGGTCCATCGAGGAGCGCCTCCAGCGAGATCACCGCTTCCCGCAGCAGCTTGAGCACGCGCGCTTGTTCGTTCTCGCTGGCTCGCGTCTTGCGCATGGACCACTGCTGGTCGAACTTCTGCCGCATCATCTTGATCACAATCGAGGGAAGAGCGATGTTCATCATCCCCACCGCATCGCCGATGCGAACTTCCACGCCGATCGCCACCACGGCCTCGTTGGGCGCCAGAATGTGCAGCAACTGCGGCTCCGTCGCCATCGATTCGCTGGTGAAGTCCACCGCCGTGACGCCTTTCCAAGCTTCCTGCAGATCGTTTAATATGATGCGAATCAACCCGTCGAGCAGCTTTTGCTCGATTTCGGTGATGTCGCGCTGCAGCGGCGGCGAACACCTTCCGCTGCCACCCAATAGCATTTCGATGACGGGAAATACCAGGCTGGGATTCAGTTCCAGAACCCCGTTGCCGTCGTATGGCTTCAAGCCCAGCGAGACCATGCACGTGGGCGATGGAAGCCCGTCCAGAAACTCGGCATAGGAGAGTTGCTCCACGCTCACCAGATTTACCGTCAGGTAAGACCGCAGGTACACCGACAGGCTGGATACCAGGTTGCGGGCAAACGTGTCGTGCAACAAATGAATGGCCCTAACCTGCGACTTGGGAATTCGATCCGGCCGCCGGAAATCGAAACGTACCGCGGGGGCCTCGCGCTTGCCTTCCTGCTTCTGGAATACCGCGTCGATTTCCTCTTGCGACAACTGGCGGCTCACCACGCACCTCCTCGCATTTTGCGGCCAACGCCTCGAAGATCGGCCGATAGCGGAAAAACTTTAGCGGAGACATCGGACAGAAGCCTGCGCCGCCGAATTCCGACTTCTGCCTTCTGCCTCCGACTCCTATTTTCTTTCCCCCGCCCTAATGCAAACCGCCTCCTCCACCGATAAGTCCTGATGGAAGGAGTGGAATGCAAGCCGATATCTTAGTGGTGGATGATTCCGCGGCTATTCGCAAGATCCTGCAACGGGTACTGCGGCAAACCGGCATGGCTATCGGAACCATCATGGAGGCGGGGGATGGCGAAGAAGCCCTCGCCAGGTTGCAGGCCCATAAAGTGGATTTGATCCTGACCGACATCAATATGCCGAAAATGGACGGTTTGCAGCTTCTGGGCAGAGTGAAAGCTGCCGCCGGTTGGGAGGGTATTCCGGTGGTCATGATTACCACCGAAGGAGGCGAAACCAAGGTGGCCGAAGCGGTGCGGCTGGGAGCGGCCGGCTACGTTCGGAAACCATTTACCGCCGATCAAATCAAGGAGAAGCTCGCGGGCCTTCTCGAGGCGGCGTTGTCCACATGAACGTAAAGGATCTGATCGTCAGTTGCATCCATCGGTCGACGCTGCAGGTATTTTCCACCATGCTCGGCGAAGAACTGCTCCTCGCGGGCGTCGCCACGGAACGGGACTCGCAGGAAGTGCGCGACGGCGTGGTGTCCTTTGTCGGTTTGACCGGTAGCTGGGCGGGTACCGGCAGCATTATCTGTTCGCCGGAGATGGCCTGCCGGATCTGCGCGCAGATGCTCCTGACCGAAGCGCCGGCCGTCAACGAAGAAGTTCTCGACGCCGTCGCCGAAGTCACCAACATGATCGTCGGCAATGTTAAGAACGATCTGGAACCGCACCTTGGCCTGCTGGGACTGAGTGTGCCGACGGTGGTTTACGGCCGCAACTTCAGAGCTCGAAACGCGAGGCACTCCGAATGGGTGGTCGCGCGCTTCGCCTGGGGCGATGAGATCCTCACGGTCAAGCTCAGCATCGCGCCGGATAGCGCCAAGACTGGAGAAGGCGTTCACGCGGCGTCAACGTCGTTTGGCGAGCCCTACGCGCTGGATGTGTGAGCCGCGCCTTGCCTATGGGTCGGCTGTGAGAATACGGTTCAGGAGTCGAAAATGTCTGCAAGCGTTCTTTCTCAAAATCCGATAGCTGCCGGGCCGCCGCTGGATGTGCGTGCCGGCAAGTACCTTACTTTTACCCTGAGCAACGAAGAGTTCGGCATTCGAGTGCTCAAGGTGCGCGAAATCATGGGGCTGCAGGAAATCACCGCGGTGCCGCAAACCCCCGCCCACGTCAAAGGAGTCATCAACCTGCGAGGTCGGGTGGTCCCGGTGATCGACCTCCGTCTGAAGTTCGGACTTCCGGCGGCCGAATATTCACAAAGAACCTGCATCATCGTGACCCAGATTCAAGGCGAATCCGGACCTCTGATGATGGGAATCGTGGTGGACGGGGTATCGGAAGTGCTCAACCTCTCCGACCAGGAGATCGAGGATACGCCCGATTTTGGCGAGGATATTGGCAACCGTTATTTGCTGGGAATGGCCAAAGTCAAGGGTAAGGTGAAGATCCTCCTGGACATCGATAAAGTGCTGTCGGCCCAGGATCTCAACGGGCTGAATTCCATTCTTCACTGAACGTCGGCAACCATGATCTGTTCCTTCACTCCATCGGCCGGCGGCGGCTACCATGCTTAAACTGGAAGAGCTCGGACACTTGACCGACGACCTGGCGGTGCAACTGGTGATGCGCCAGCCGGATTCACCGATCCGCGCGCTGGCGGAGGTCTGGGTTCCTCGACTCAAGGGGATGGTCGAATCGGCGCGGGCCGAGGGAGCGATCGCGGCGGCTGAGTCCGCCGGCTCTCTGATCGCGCTGCTCACTGCCGCCCAAGCACCCGAGGGTGCCGGCCTTTCCGAACAACTGCAGGCCGGGCTGACCGAACTGCAACGCGGGCTCCAACAGCCCGGCGCGCCGAAGACCGCCGCAAACCCGCCATCCATCGCGCAGGATCCCGAGTTGATGGCGGACTTCATCCTCGAGAGTGGCGAACATCTGGCCAATATCGAAACCCAGCTCCTGATGCTCGAACGGGATCCCTGCGACGCCGAAGCCCTCAATTCGGTGTTCCGCGGATTTCATACCATCAAAGGTCTGGCCGGCTTCCTGGAGCTCTGGAACGTGCAAAAGGTGGCGCATGAAACCGAGACGGTTCTCGACCGCGCCCGCAACGGCGAACGGCCCCTCACGCCTCCGGCCATCGACGCCATTCTGGCCAGCGCCGATTACCTGCGCCGCTGGCTCCGTCACCTGGAGGCGCCCGGGCCTAAAGGTCCGCCCGTCGACGGCGAGGAGGCGTTGCTCGGACGCATTCGCGGGCTCTGCTCACCGCTGCGGGAGTCGGAGCCGGGCGATCCGGAGCCAATCCGCAACCGGGAACCGGCGCCGCTTGCGGCCGAACGCCCGGAAGCGTCCGAGCCCGCTTCCGGCGGCGAGCCGGCCGAAGGGCGCCGGGGCAGCGCCGGTGCGGTCAAAGTGGATACCGCCAAGCTCGACTTGCTGGTGGACATGGCGGGAGAAATGGTCATCGCCGAATCGCTGGTGCGCCACGACCCGGAACTGGCCGCCTTGCGGAGCGCGCGTTTCCAGCGCAACATGGCGCAACTGACCCGTATCACCCAGGAACTGCAGAAAACCGCCATGGCCATGCGGCTGGTGCCGGTCGGCGCCCTGTTCCGGCGCATGGCACGGCTGGTGCGCGATCTGTCGCGGCAATTCGGAAAACGGGTCGAGATGGTCACCGCCGGCGATGAAATCGAGCTGGACCGCACCATCGTCGAGGAGCTGGCCGACCCGTTGATGCACATGGTCCGCAACGCCCTGGATCACGGCTTGGAGACGCCTGGGGAACGGCGCGCGGCCGGCAAAAAGGAAACCAGCCGCGTGACCCTTTCGGCCCAGCACCGCGGCGGACAAGTGCTGATTGAGATCGCCGACGACGGCCGCGGCCTCGATCGGGCGCGGATTGCCGCCAAAGCCATCGAACGCAAGCTGATCGCCTCGGCCGAAGGCCTTACCGACAGCGAAATCTTCAACCTGGTCTTCGAGCCCGGCTTCAGCACCGCCGCCGCGGTGACCAACGTGAGCGGGCGCGGCGTGGGTATGGACGTGGTGCGGCGGCATATCGACAAGCTGCGTGGCCGGATCGAGATCCGTTCAGCTCCCGGCCAGGGCGCCACGTTTACCTTGAAGCTGCCGCTCACGCTGGCGATCATCGACGGGTTGGTGGTGCGGGTCGGCGCGGAACGCTACATCGTGCCGCTGTTCGCGGTGCGGGAAATGTTCCGCCCCAAGGAGGACACCATCTGGACCGTGAAGCAGCGGGCGGAGATGGCGCTGGTGCGGGGAGCCCTGCTGCCCGTCTTACGCCTCTACAAACACTTTCATGTGACACCGGCCACCACCGATCCTCGCGAGTCGGTACTGATCGTCGGGGAAGTGGAGGGAGGGCGCTTCTGTTTGTTGGTGGATGAGCTGATCGGCAAGCAGGAGGTGGTAATTAAGAGCCTGGGGGAGACCTTCAAGAACGCGGCCGGAATCGCCGGCGGAGCGATACTGGGCGACGGCCGGGTCGGCTTGATCCTGGATCTGGACCGGTTATTTAGGGAACGCACCGATGCCGGCCAGTGAGTGGAAGGAACCGCATCCGGTGGCGCCGCTGCGGCCCGAGGAATTTCGGCGAATCTGCGAGCTGGCCAGGCGAACCTTCGGGCTCGACCTGCGGAGCGGAAAAGAAGAGCTGGTGTCGGCGCGCCTCCGGCGCCTGGTGCAGCGCCACGGCCTGCGCTCGTTCGACCAGTATTACCGGCACGTGACCGAAGACAAGACGGGTGCGGCTCTGGCCGCCATGATCGACGCCCTCGCCACCAACCACACCAGCTTCTTGCGCGAGGCCGGCCACTTCGCTTTTCTGCGGGAGCAGGTCGTGCCCTGGCTGAGAGGCCGCCCCACCGTGGATGTCTGGAGCGCGGCCTGCTCGACCGGGGAAGAAATCTGGACCCTGGCCATGGTTCTGAATGACGCGATGCCGGCGGCGCGGCTGCAGTTGGTCGGGACGGATATCTCGAACCGCGCCCTGGAAGCCGCCGCCGAAGCGCGTTATTCGGCCGAGCGTTGTGCGGCCCTGCCGGCGCACTGGCTCACTCGATACCTGGCGCCCGAAGGACACCCCGCGGCGAGCTATCGAGTCGCGCCGGAACTGCGCCGGCAAGCCTCGTTTCGCCGCCTGAATCTGACCGAGCCCTACAACTGGCCCCACTTGTTTCCGGTGATCTTCTGCCGCAACGTCATGATCTATTTCGACGGTCCGGTGCAGGAACTAGTGGTGCGGCGGCTGACCGGGTTTTTGGAGCCGGGCGGGTACTTGTTTGTCGGCCACGCGGAGAGTCTGACCCGAGTCGATCATGGGCTGGAGTATTTGCGGCCGGCCATTTACCGGAAACCGGTCCGGAGAGAGGGCAAATGGATCAGATCGTCGTAGGGGTCGCCGACTGCCGGGTCGCCGATGCGCCGGAACAGGTGCTGGCGACGTTTGCGCTCGGTTCCTGCATCGGGCTGACCGCCTACGATCCCAAGGCGGCGCTGGGCGGGCTGCTTCATTTCATGCTCCCCGACTCCGCCATCGATCCGGAGAAGGGGCGGCGCAATCCGTTCATGTTTGCCGATACCGGCATTCCACGATTGATCGAGCTGCTGGCCGCGCGCGGAGCCTCCAAACAGCGCCTGGTGGTGCACGCGTTCGGGGGCGCCCAGATGATGGACGACGGCAAGCTATTCCAAATCGGCAAGAGGAACTGTCTGGCGATGAGAAAAATCTTGTGGAAAGTGGGTATCCTGCTGAGCGGCGAAGTGGTGGGCGGCGAACGGTCCCGTTCGGTGAAGCTGGAGATTGCCACCGGCCGGGTAGTTTTGCAGGAAGCCGGCGAGCAGCGCCAGTGGAGCGGCGCGCCGGCCAGGAAAGGAGAAATGCCATGGCCTACCGTGTCCTGATCGTCGACGATTCTCCGGCCATGCGTGCCTTTGTCCGCCGCGCGATTCGCCTCTCCGGCGTCGACGTCGCGGACTGTTTCGAGGCGGGCAACGGGCGGGAAGCGCTCGCCTTGCTGGCCAGCCAATCGGTCGACGTGATTCTGACCGACATCAACATGCCGGAGATGGACGGCGAACAGTTGTTAGAGCGTCTCCAGTCGGAAGAGTCGCTCCGCTCCATCCCGACGGTAGTGATCTCGACCGATGCCACACGCCATCGCATCGAGCGCCTCACGCAATTGGGGGCCTGCGGTTACATCGCCAAGCCGTTCTTGCCCGAAAACCTGCGCGAAGTGCTGGAGCGTTACCTGGGAGCACCGTATGCCTGAAGATTTCCTTCATCGGGCGATGCACGAATCTCTGGTGGACGTGCTCGAAAAAATGTTCTTCATTAGCATCCTCGACGAAACGCCCGATGCCGCGCCGCTCGCGGTGCGGGAGGAAATAGCGGTGCGGGTCGGTTTCGAAGGCAAACCTTCCGGCTCTCTCACCTTACTGCTCAACCGCTTGGTGGCCCGCTCGATAGCCGGAGACTTCGTCGGCGTCGAACCGGAGGAGCTGTCGGACTCTCAGGTCGGGGAAGTGATGTGCGAGTTGGCCAATATGATTTGCGGCTCGGTATTGAGCCGGGTGGAAAGCGCGGTGACATTTCGCCTGAATGCGCCCGAAATCGTCGATCCCGGCCAGACGCCGGCCGCCGCCGCCACGTATTCGGCGCCGCTGGGCCCGGCCGCGATCAAGGTCGCGATGGTGACGGAGGCGCCGATATGTTCCCCCGCCGCAGAATACGCGTCCTGATCGTCGACGATTCGGCGATCGTTCGCAAAGTCCTGACCGAAATGTTGGCCAGCGAACCGGGTCTGGAAGTGGTGGGCACGGCGCCGGATCCCTACGTGGCGCGCGACAAGATTCTCGCCCTTCATCCGGACGTGCTGACGCTGGATATCGAAATGCCCCGCATGGACGGGCTCACCTTTCTGAAAAAACTGATGCATTTTCACCCTATGCCGGTGGTGCTGATCAGCTCACTGGCGCCGGCCTCCTGCTCGGCGGCCATCGCCGCCATGCAGCTCGGCGGGGCGGTGGAAGTGCTGGCCAAGCCCAACGGTCCGCTTTCGGTCGGAGACTTGCGGCCGGTGCTGCTCGAGAAGATCCGCGCCGTGGCGCTGTCGAACCAAGCCATTCGCACTGACGGGGGCGCCGCGGTGGCGGAGGTGCCGGTTCAGGCGGCGGCCGGCCGCCAAACGGCCATACGCCAGGACGCGGTGATTGCCATCGGCGCTTCCACCGGCGGCACCGAGGCCGTGGCTGCCATCGTGCGCCGCATGCCCGCCGGTATGCCCCCGATTCTGGTCGTCCAACACATCCCGCCGGTTTTTTCCAAAGCGTTTGCCCAGCGGCTGAACCAGATCGGTTCGCTCGACGTGAAGGAAGCCGAGGACGGAGATCGGCTGCTTCCGGGACGGGTCCTGGTGGCGCCCGGCGATTATCACATGATTCTGCAGCCCGACGCGCGCGGGTTGCGGGTCCAGGTGCGAGGCGGCCCGCGGGTATGTTACCAGAGACCGTCGGTGGACGTGCTGTTCTTATCGGTCGCCGAAATCGCCTCCCGGCGAGCCGTCGGCGTGTTGCTCACGGGGATGGGCGAAGACGGCGCCAGGGGCTTGCTGAAAATGCGCCAGTCGGGAGCCCAGACCTTGATCCAGGACGAGGCTACCTCGGTGGTTTTCGGGATGCCGGGAGCGGCGCTCAAGCTAGGCGCCGCCGAACATGTGGTTGGGCTTCCGGCGATCCCGCAGCGCCTGCTGTCGCTGCTGGAGAGGCCGGGGGCGCCGGTTCCGGAGTATCGCTGAATCCGCTCCGCGCGCGAGCGGCAATTTCGTTCGTGCCACGCTATCATAGACATAGAGAGCAATCCCACCGATGGCGTCAAAACCCGCACCGGAATTGAGTATCAATAGCTGGCTCCAGGATGAGCTGTATCGGCAGTATTTGAACGATCAGTCGACGGTCGACCAGAGCTGGAAAGATGTTTTCGAGGAATCTTCGCCCCCCCTCGCGCCCGCCGCGCCGGCCGTTTCCGCCGCCAGCCAGCCCCCGGCGCCACCGGAACCGCCCGCGGGCGGCCAGTTGCAGCCCCTGCGCGGCGTGGCCGGCAAGATCGCCGAAAATATGACGGCCTCGCTCGCCATACCGCTGGCCACCTCGCAGCGGACCATGGCGGTCAAGGTGATGGACGAGAACCGCCGCATCATCAATCAGCATCGCAGCGTGGTTCGCAAAAGCAAGGTCTCCTATACGCACCTGATCGGCTGGGCCATCGTCAAGGCGCTCGAAGAGGTGCCGGCGCTCAATCATGCCTACGCCGAAAGCAATGGGCAAGGCTACCGGGTGGCGCACCCGCGGGTGAACCTGGGTATCGCCGTGGACGTGGCGGGCAAGGACGGCAACCGGTCGTTGATGGTGCCGAATATCAAGAATGCCGGCGCCCTCAACTTTCAGGAATATCTGGCCGCCTTCGACGACCTGGTGGCGCGGGCGCGCGCGAGTAAGCTGACGCCCGCGGATTTCGAGGGCACTACCCTTTCGCTTACCAATCCGGGCACGGTCGGAACCATGTCCTCCAATCCGCGCCTGATGCCGGGCCAGGGCGCCATTGTCGCCGCCGGCGCCATCGATTACCCGGCCGAATACCATGGCACCGCCGAGGAAACCCGCGCCACCCTGGGCATCAGCAAAGTCATGACCCTGAGCTGCACCTACGACCACCGCGTGATTCAGGGCGCGGAGTCGGGAGCGTTTCTGGGCCAGGTGCAGGCCCTGCTGGACGGCAAGGAGGGGTTTTACGAAGAGGTCTTCGACCATCTCCGCATGCCGCACCAGCCGGTGCACTGGGAAGTGGACCGCAAACCGATGCTGCCGGGCATGACCACGGCCCGCACCGCCGAGATCGCCAAAGAAGCCGGCATTATGCAGATGATCAACGCCTATCGCGTGCGCGGTCATCTCATCGCCGATCTCGATCCGCTGGGGCATGAACCCAGCTATCATCCCGAGCTCGATCCGGAAACCTACGGCCTGACCATCTGGGACCTCGACCGGGAGTTCCTCACCGGCAGCCTGGGCGAGACGATCGGTGAAGGCGCCCCCAAGCCGGTGGCCACGCTGCGCGAGATCCTGGAGACCCTCCGCCAGACCTATTGCGGCAAGATCGGGCCCGAATACATGAACATTCAGGTGCCGGAGCAGAAACGCTGGCTGCAAAGGCGCATGGAGCACCAGGCCAACCACTGGCAGTTGGGTCGGGAGACCCGCCT
Organism: Bryobacteraceae bacterium; assembly: GCA_052148435.1. GTDB lineage: Bacteria > Acidobacteriota > Terriglobia > Bryobacterales > Bryobacteraceae > JBEKYD01. Next base: position 7,588 of record JBKQIF010000160.1, on the reverse strand, counting down.
GCGCATTCTCGCCAACCTGTTCGCGGCGGAGGAATTCGAGCATTTTCTGCATTCCCGCTTCGTGGGCCAGAAGCGTTTTGCGCTGGAGGGCGCAGAAACCGCGCTCGCCATTCTGGAAGAAGTGCTGGAGCGGGCGAGCGGCAATAACGTCCACGAAATCGTCATGGGCATGGCGCATCGCGGCCGGCTGAATCTGCTGGTCAACGTGGTGGGCAAGGATGTCAAACAGGTTTTTTCCGAGTTCGAGGGCGAAATGGATCCGTCCAGCACGCAGGGCTCGGGCGACGTCAAGTACCACCTGGGCGCCTCGGGTGTACGCAAGACCGCGGGCGGACGGGAGATCGTGGTGTCGATCGCGCCCAACCCCAGTCACCTCGAAGCCGTCGACCCGGTGGTCGAGGGCATCGTGCGGCCGAAACAGGACCGCCTGGGCGACGCCGCGCGCGAGCGCGTGATCCCGCTGCTGGTGCATGGCGACGCGGCCTTCGCCGGCCAAGGCGTGGTGGCCGAAACGCTCAATTTGTCGCAGCTCGACGGCTATTCCACCGGCGGCACGGTTCACCTGATCATCAATAACCAGATCGGCTTCACCACGCTGCCCGACGAATCGCGCTCCACTCCCTATTCGACCGACGTGGCGCGGGGCGTGCAGGCGCCGATTTTCCACGTCAACGGCGACGACCCCGAAGCGGCCGTCCGCGTCACCCAGATCGCCTTCGATTTCCGCCAGGCCTTTAAGAAAGACGTGGTGATCGACATGATCTGCTACCGGCGCCACGGGCACAATGAAGGCGACGACCCGAGCTACACGCAACCCATTCTCTACCGCAAGATCAAAGAGCACCCGTCGGTGGCCAAGCTCTATGCGGAGCGCCTCGTGAGCGAAGGCGTGGTGAGCGCGGAGGAGGCCGAGGCCCTGCGCCAGAGTTTCGCCCGGCGGCTGTCGGAAGCCTACGACCAGGCGCAGAAGAAGACCGAGCATTTCGAGTTGCAGGAACTGAGCGCGGTCCCGAGCGAGGAGATCAGCAATTTCTGCCCGCGCACGGCGGTCAACCAGGCCGTGCTCGAGCGCGTCACCCGCGCGATGACTCAGTTCCCGGAGAGCTTCCACCTGCATCCCAAGCTGCGCGGCTTTGTGGAGAAGCGCCGCGAAGCGGTCTCGAAGGATGGGCCCGGCGTCATTGACTGGGCTTTCGGCGAGGCCCTGGCCTTCGGCACGCTGGCGCTGGAAGGCACGCCGGTGCGGCTGAGCGGCCAGGATTCCGGCCGAGGCACCTTCAGCCAGCGGCACCTGGCGTTCTACGATTCCGAAACCGGCCAGCGCTACGTGCCGTTGCAGCATATTTCGCCCGGCCAGGCGCGTTTCGAAGTCTTCGACAGCTCGCTGAGCGAGTATGCCGTGCTGGGCTTCGAATTCGGCTACAGCGTGGCCGACCCCTTATCGCTGGTCATCTGGGAGGCGCAGTTCGGCGATTTCGCCAACGGCGCGCAGATCATGATCGATCAGTTCATCTCCAGCGCGGAATCGAAATGGGGCCAGCCGAGCGGCCTGGTGATGCTGCTGCCGCACGGCTACGAGGGCCAGGGGCCGGAGCACTCCAGCGCGCGCATCGAGCGCTATCTGACGCTCTGCGCGGAAAACAACCTGCTGGTTGCCAACTGCACCACCCCGGCGAATTATTTTCATCTGCTGCGCCGCCAGATGTACGGCGGACCCGACCGGCGGGGCATGCGCAAGCCGCTGGTGGTGTTCACGCCCAAGAGCCTGCTGCGCCATCCGCGCGCGACTTCGCGCGCGCACGATTTCATCAGCGGAGGGTTCTCCGAAATTCTGGGAGACGAGCCGGCGCAGGATGTTTCCCGCGTTTCCCGGGTGGTGTTCTGCTCCGGCAAGATTTATTACGACCTGGCCGCGGCGCGCCAGGAACGCAAGGCCGATCACGCGGCTCTGGTGCGGGTGGAACAGTTGTATCCGTTCGCCGCCGATCAGGCTCGCGACATCCTGGCCCGTTATCCCGCCACGGCGGAAGTGGCGTGGGTCCAGGAAGAGCCGCGCAACATGGGCGCGTGGCGGTTCATGCGGGAGTTCCTCCAGCCGCTGGTCGATTCCACCCAACGCGAAATCCGCTACGTAGGCCGCCCGGAGAGCGCCAGCCCGGCCACCGGCTCCGGCAAGCGCCACCAGCAGGAGCAGGCCGAAATCGCCAACGACGCGCTGGCCCCCGGACCGATCTCGGAAACCCGCAAGGTGAGGATCGTGGCCCGGCGGCAGAAATAGGCGCCCCACAAGCCTGCTGAGGTGGTGCTATCCAAGCGCCGGTCTGCGGGTTTGCTGCACTCTTGGTACCGGCTGCCAGCCAGCAGAGGGAACCCGACGGACTGTTTACTTCGCCGTGCGGAACCGTTCGTCAATCTCCACCTGGTAGCCGCTTGCCAGGCGGTTGGTTGCATTCGCCATGCCCACCACCGCCATCAATTCGGCGAACATCTCGTCGCTCATACCGGCCTTGCGCGCGGCGGCGGTATGCGAGGCGATGCAGTAAGGGCACTGGCGCTGACGGCGACATAGATCAGCTCCTTGGTGAGCGGGTCGAGCGCGCCCGGCGCCATGATCTGCTTCACGCTTTCCCAGGTCCGGCGCAGGGTAGGGGGATGGTTGGCCAGAGCTTTCCAAAAATTGTTGATCCAGTCGGTTTGGCGGGTGGTCATGATGTCGTCATAGACCGCCCGCACTTCCGCGCTGGCCTGCGAGTATTCGACAAGGCCGAGGGTCGCCATTATGGTTTCCCGGGGAACGTTCTAGGGATGGCCCGCAGCGAAGGCTTTGGCCTGGCGCTCCTCGACTTCTTCGGGAGTGAGGTCCTCGGTTCGTGTGGCCATCGCCCAGTTGACCCCGAATGGGTCGCGCACGTGGCCATAGCGGTCGCCCCAGAACTGGTCGGAGAGAGGCATGGTCACTTCGCAACCGGCGGCCACGGCTTGTTGCCACGCGGCATCCACGTCCGGGACGTAGAGATGCATCATGAAGGGCGCCCGCCCCTTGGCCAGCGGTGGCAAGCCGAACTCAGCCGCGAAATCGTCGGAAAACATTAACATGGAATCGCCGATGCGCACCTGGGCATGCATCAGCTTCCCGCCTGGGCCGGGCGCACGGTCGATTTCGACAGCGCCGAACGCCTGAGCCAGAAAGTCGATGTACTTGGCCGCGCCCTCCACATACAGATGGGCATTGATGGTGTGGAAGCCGGGCGGAATCGGGCTTGCGGATTTTGACATGCAGCTAGCATATCGCAATCGGGATTGGGTAACAGTGTACGCTGTGCATTTGAAACGGCCGGCAGCCGGAATTGAAGTTTGGCTTTGCGAAGAGAAATACCGAACGAACCCAATTCGAGCGGCGCCTGTGGAAAAAACTCGTTTATTTTCATATGATTGCGAGCCTTGGGATGCGGAAACGAAACCAAACCGGACCAGACGAAGCCAAACCGGTGATGGACTGGGACTGGATCGATTCCGCAAATGTTCCTCCTCCTGGTTTGACCATAGCAGGCACGCTTGGCGATAACGGCCACCTTCTGCTGCAATTCATTGAAAACATTGGGACAGAAAAACGAATTCCGCTGTGACGGCTGGGCCAGGCCTAAAGCCGCGGCATGCACAAAAATGCACAAAGGCCCGGGGGTCGCGAGGCATAATGTCTCAGCAGCAGGAGATTTCCCATGAGTGACGAGTCGGAAAGCGCCATGGAGCAGAAGACCTCCATAGCGCCAAAGTTCCGCCTGGACGACGAGAGCGGAGCGGTGGTGGCGCGGCTATCGGTGGGGGCGGCCGAATTCCGGGTCGCCGACGAGTCTCCGGAACACTTCAACTTCAGCCCCGAGTCTCTCGGCGGCGGTGCGGTGCGAATGGCGATGATTGTTGAGAATCCGGATGCCGCGGGCTGCGAGGTTGTGCCAGAGTGAAGGAAGAGACTTTCCAGGAGGGGGATATTTTATGTCGACGTTTGCAAAAGAGTGCCGATCGACGGTGATCCCGGGGCTACGCTATCGGGATGCGCCGGCGGCCATCGAATGGCTCTGCCAGGCGTTCGGTTTTGAGAAACAGGCGGTGTATCCCAATGCCGATGGGACCATTGCGCACGCGCAGCTTACCTTCGGAAACGGAATGGTGATGTTGGGCTCGGTGAACAAGGACGCCCCACACGCCGAGCTGCTGCGGCAGCCGGAAGAGGTTGGAAGGGTGGAGACTCAGGCGCCGTGTTTGATCGTTTCCGATTGCGATACCGTTTACGCCAAAGCCAAGGCTGCCGGCGCCGAGATCGTGATCGAGATCGCCGATATGGGATACGGAGGACGCGCCTTCACATGCCGCGATCCGGAGGGCCACCTGTGGAACGTCGGCAGCTTCGATCCGTGGGCGGACCACGCCTGAGGAAGGCTTTGGCGTTTGCCGGAAGCCGCGGCCGGGCGAGGGATGCCACCGGGGCGCGGACGGTATATGATGAACTTCGTGACCGATCGCGAACTGGCCTGGAAGATCCTATGCGAATTCACTCAGTCCGATAGCCTGCGCAAGCATGCGCTGGCGGTGGAGACTTGCGTAACGGCTTACGCAAGAAAGCTGGGCGAGGACGAGCGGCAGTGGTCGGTGACGGCGCTGCTGCACGATTTCGATTGGGAGATTCATCCCACGCTCGAAGAGCATCCGCGGAAGGGCGAGGCGATTCTGGCCGAGCGCGGGGTGGAAGAGGAAATCCGGCGAGCCATCCTGTCGCACTCCAACCACACCGGGGTTCGGAGGCAAACGGCGCTGGAAAAAACTCTGTACGCATGCGACGAGCTGGCCGGTTTCATCACCGCCATCTCTTACGTCAAGCCGCACCGCAGCGTGTTCGAAGTAGACCTGGCGTCGGTGAAGAAAAAGATGAAGGACAAGGCGTTTGCCCGCTCGGTGAACCGCCAGGATATCGTCGAGAGCGCGGCGGAATTGGGCGTACCGCTCGACGACCACATCGATTTCTGCGTGAAGGCCATGCAGGGGCGGGCGGAGGAGTTGGGGTTGAAGGGCGGATTGTAGTCACCAGGCCCAACCCTGTTCCCGTACCTTCCCCGGGGAAGAAAAGCCGAGATGACTCTCGGCTCTGCAGGCTAGGACAGCCTGCGCCACGATGGCCACAAGCCTGCGCGGCTCGCATCGGCAAGCGGACGCTTGTCATCATATTAAATATGCAAACTTTGAAAATGCCGGTTGGAGGCATGACGTGCCAGAACTGCGCGCGCGGCGTGGAGCGCAAACTATCGGCTACTCCGGGTGTACGGAAAGCCACGGTGAAGCTGGAAGAGCAAAGCGCCACGGTGGAGTATGACGAAGACCAAGTGAAGCCGGAAGCGCTGGCCGCGGCCGTGCGGCAACTGGGCTACCAAGTGCCGGCATGAAGACCGAGGCGGCGGAAGCTCACCAGCGCGTCGATCTGCCGGTTTCCGGAATGACCTGCGCGGCGTGTTCCCGATCGATTGAACTGGCGCTGGCGGCGGCGCCGGGCGTGGAACGCGCCAGCGTGAATCTGGCCACCAATACCGCGACGGTGGAATATGACGGCGCGCGCATCGGGGTGGGCGATCTGGTGTCCACCATCGAGGGCCTGGGGTACGGCGTACCGCCCGAGCAGATTCGTCCCGACGCCGAGCTGCCCGGGTACCGGCGGCGGCTGGCGGTGGCGGTGCTATTTGCCGCGCCGGTGGTGTACCTGGGCATGATGCACCGCGCGCCGTGGCTGCAACTGGCGCTTTCCCTCCCAGTGATCTTTTACGCCGGAGCCGGCTTCTATCGGGCGGCATGGAAAGCGCTGCGGCACGGCTCGGCGAACATGAACTCGCTGGTATCGCTGGGCACGGGCGCGGCATTTCTTTACTCCGCGTACGCCACCATGCGCGGGGCGCACGAGGTCTATTTTGAAGCGGCCAGCACAATCATAGCGCTGGTTCTGCTGGGAAGGCTGTTGGAGGCGCGGGCACAAGGCCGGGCGGGCGATGCGATTCGCCGACTGCTGGAACTGGCTCCGGCCACGGCGCGGGTGGTGCGCGATGGCGCGGAAATCGAAATCGGCGCGGCTGAGGTGCGGCCGGGCGATACCGTGGCGGTGCGGCCGGGCGAGCGGATTCCGTGCGACGGCAAGGTGGTGGACGGCCGATCGTCGGTGGACGAATCCATGCTGACCGGCGAAAGCATCCCGGTGGAAAAGGATGTGGAGAGCCTTGTTTTTGCGGGCAGCATCAATCGCGTGGGCAGCTTCCGCTACCAGGCCACGCGGGTGGGACGCGGCACCCTGCTGGAGCGGATGATCGAGCTGGTGAAGCAGGCGCAGGGCTCGCGGGCGCCGGTAGCGCGCCTGGCGGACGTAGTGAGCGGATACTTCACCCTGGGCGTGCTGATCGCGGCGGCTGTTACCTTCGCTCTGTGGCTTTGTTTCGCACCGTTTGCGCAAGCCATGGTCAACGCGGTGGCGGTGCTGATTATCGCCTGCCCGTGCGCTTTGGGCCTGGCGACGCCGACCGCGATTATGGTGGCGACCGGCCGGGGCGCCGCGCGCGGGATTCTATTTCGCGGCGGCGAAGCGCTGGAAGCCGCGCATCGCATCGACTGCGTGGTGCTGGATAAGACCGGCACGATTACCACGGGGAAACCCACCGTGACGAAGGTGACGCCGGCGCCCGGCTTCGGCGAAAGCGAGCTGTTGCAGCTTGCGGCCGCCGCGGAGCGGCACTCCGAGCACCCGTTGGGCAAGGCGATTGTCGAGGCCGCGGCGGCGCGCGGAATTGCGCTCGAAGCGGCCGGCGATTGGAGCGCGCAGGCAGGCTACGGCGTACGGGCCCGCGTTAACGGCCGCGAAATCGTGGTGAGCCGGCCAGGCATTCAGGTGACCGTGGATGGCCGATTGGCCGGAGAGATCGACGTTTCCGATACGCTGAAGCCGGAAGCCGCCCAGGCGGTTGGCGCGCTGCGCCGGATGGGACTAGAGGTTTGGATGCTCACCGGCGACCGGAAGGAGACGGCGGAAGCGATAGCGCGCGCGGCCGCGATCGAGCACGTGCTGGCCGAGGTGCTGCCGGAGGGCAAAGTGGACGCGGTGCGCAAGCTGCAGGCGGAGGGAAAACGGGTGGCGATGGTGGGCGACGGCATCAACGACGCTCCCGCGCTGGCGCAGGCGAACCTGGGCATCGCCATGGGCGGGGGCACGGATATCGCCATCGAAGCCAGCGGCGTCACCCTGATGCGCAACGACCTGAACGGCGTGGCCGAAGCCATCCAGCTTTCGCGCAGCGCCATGCGGGTGATCCGCCAGAACCTGTTTTGGGCCTTCGCCTACAATACGGTGGGCATTCCGGTGGCGGCGTTCGGCCTGCTCTCGCCCATGCTGGCCGCCGCGGCCATGGCGCTTTCCAGCCTCACCGTGGTCGGCAATAGCTTGCGATTGCGGACGCGGTAGGGCTCGAAAGCGATCTTACCGGTCGAAGGCGTTATTGACGAAAACAACGGAAGTATGCCATACGTTAGTTGAGCCCGGCTCCATCCGGCGGAGAGCCCGAAT
>JBKQIF010000159.1:0-89044 GCA_052148435.1 Bryobacteraceae bacterium | reverse complement strand
CAGCCCGGAAGGGGAGCTGACGCCGCTCGGTCCGGAACCCGCTGTCCGCCGTTTCAAAGTGGTCGGTGTCTTTGAAACCGGCTTCTACGATATCGACGAGCTCTGGGCGTTCACCAGCCTCCGCGCGGCGCAAAAGTTCCTCTCGCTCGAAGACGTAATCAACCAGATCGAGCTGAACGTGGACGATGTGCACCGCGCCCCTGAAATCGCCCGGCAAGTGGAAGCCCTGGTCGGCCCCAAGTACACCACCACCACCTGGATGGAGCGCAACAAGCAACTGCTCAGCGCGCTCCAAAGCGAGCGCATCGTCACCACCATCGTCATCGGCCTGATTCTGCTGGTGGCGGCGCTGAATATCTTCATTACCCTGGTAATGATGGTGATGGAAAAATACAGGGACATCGCCATTCTGATGTCCATGGGCGCGCGCCAGGCCCAGATCCGCCGTATCTTCATAGCGCAGGGCCTGCTGATCGGAGCGTTTGGCAGCGCCATCGGTCTCACTGCCGGTTACCTCCTCTGCTATTTCGCCGACCGATACCACTGGATACCGCTCGATGCTTCGGTCTATGCGCTCAGCTATGTGCCGTTTGAAACCCACTGGCTGGATGGCGTTTGGATCGCCGCCGTAGCTATCCTGGTCAGCTTTCTGGCGACCCTCTACCCCGCCCGCAACGCCACCCGCATCGCCCCCGCCGAAGTCCTGCGCTACGAATAACCCGTGGCGCAGGCTGTCAAGCCTGCCGAGCCGAGAGTCATCTCGGCTTTTCTTTCGCGCTTCGTCTATACTCAGCGAACGGCACTGCGGCTGGCGGCCGTGCGTTGACGTCAGGCAAGTAGGTCATCAAAGCCGAAAGTCGATAGGTCGAGCGTCCCCGGCCGGCGCGAGCGGATTACCGGAAGGTCCACTTCGCCGTCGCCAAAGCAGCCGAAGGTTTCCGGCATGGGATCGCCTTGGACTTCTTTTAATACGGCCTCAACGATAAACTGCTCCACGGTAGCTCCGCGCGAGGCCGCCAGTGCTTCACTCCTTTGGTAGAGGGAGTCGGGAAGATCCACTGTGGTTTGCATAAAAACGTCCGCTTCGTTCATCTCCCACGCCAGCAGCCAGTTATCCACGGACCGCTGGCGCGTTGGCGCGTGTTTTCCTGGCTAAACTCGACGCTCGCCCGCCGCCGATTACGCCGTCGCCTTGCGCGCAGCCGTTTCCGCGCGTCGCACCCTGACTTTCACCTCGACCCGCGAGCCCAGCCGGTTGAGAATCGACATCAGCCGATCCACGGTGAATCGACCCAGGTCCGCATTGCGAATGCGCGAGAAATCGGCCGCCGCGATCCCGGTGCGCCCGTGCGCGGCGCGCACGCTCAGCCGTTCCCGATCGAGCGCCTTGATAATCTCTGCCGCCAGGATCGCCTTGAACTGCTCCGCATCGGCATTCGTGTGCCCCAGATCGCGAAAAACGTTCCCGCTCCCCCGCACCAAGTCCAATTTCTCGCCCTTCATCGCAGCGCCTCCTTCAGCCTCTTCAAACGGTCTCTTATCACGTCAAGCTCGCGCTTCGGCGTCTTGACGCCCTGTGTCGATTTCTGCTGAAACGCGTGGATCACCCAAATCTCCTCGGCCAGTTGCACCGCGTAGACCACGCGGAACGCATCGCCCCGGACCGGCAGCGCAATCTCGAACGCGCCCGAGCCCATCCCACGCATCGGCTTCGCAATGTCTGCCTTGCCGCCTTCGGCCGCGATGGTCAGGGCGGCCAGGCAAACCAACCTGGCTCCTTCCGGGAACGTCTCGAATTCCTTCAACGCCGCCCTGGTCCACGAAACAGGCCGTGTTCTTGGGGTCATCGCTTCCCGCCGTCTCTAGTACGCTCCCATAGCAATGTTGTCATATTTGACAACATCTGTCAAGCGCCGCCCGCCGCAGAGCGCGCCGGGCGCGGCCGGTTTTTTCGGGCGGAGCCCCACTTTTACGGGTGTTCGGCCTCGTCTCGAAACTTACCCCTTGCGAGACAACGGCAGGGGAGAGGAATGGGCCACGCTCGCTCACTTTCCGATACAGCCGTTGTCGGCCACTAACCCACCTTTCAGAGGCTGGCCAGGGCGAAACGCCGTATCGACGCCAATGGAATTGGTTAGCCTCTCCACTCGCCCCCATGCGAGTAGCTGGTGATAGCTTACCGAAAACCGTAAACCTGGACCCGGCCGGAACCACCTTCCGCCATGAACCTATGTTTCGCCGAGATCGCGAACGCGAAGAGTTCGGCGACCTGTTTATGGGGCGATCCCATCATCTCGAAGGCTAAGCGGAAGTGGCACGACACCTTGTATACAGTTGAGGCGACCCAATCCTCACTGACGCCGTCGAAAGAGGGCCGCGCCGCAAAGGTAACCTTGCGCTCGTCGAGTACCGCGTTACCGGTTTGGATGTCCCAGCAGGCCGCATGGTTTTCGCTAAGGTCACGCTGTAGCTGGCCAGCGCAAACCAACCTGCACGCATCCGCGAAGACCACGTCGTGCCCGATTCCGCCGACGCGCCCGACCCACTGTCGGATCAGCTTATGACCTGGATAGGTTACGATGTCGATGCCGCCCGATTGGTGATCCAAGAGCGAGTACCAGCCGGCCGCCAGTAAGCCGGCCTGCGGGCAAGTTGCTAGGGCGAATGCGAATCGATCGGGCGTCTGCCATGTATCCTCCGGGGTGCAGTCCGCATGGTGTACTTCGAAGGCCCTGTCGGGACCGATCCCATCGTACGTAGCGGTTCGATCGCCGCTCAGAAATCCCGCAAAGTGCAGTTCGTCGGCGAAGCCGCAAAGCCGCGTGCCATCGAGGCTGAACACGATTGTGCCCATGGTGGTGTTTACAGCCAGGCGCCGTCCAGAGGGCGCCCAGGCCAGTTTCCCAGGAAACGGAAACACCGGAGTCGCACCGACGTCGAACCGGTGGAGAATCGTTCCCGGCTGTTCAACTGGCACTACCACTACGTGACCGCTGCCGATACGAGGATCGTCGGTCCAATGAGTGCCGAAGCCGATCGCGAGTTGGGTCTCATCGGGCGAGAACGCAAGCCCCCAGATTGGCTCCGGTGATTGCACATTCACAGCCTCGCCGATGAGCTTCGAAACATCTACCGTCCACAGCTGCTTACGCCCGCTGGCTCCGGAGACGTGCGTCGCCAAGACCAACAGAAGTGCCGCGGTAGCAACTCGCCTTGTCACACCGCGCGCTGGGCCACGCGATTCAGCCGGCGTGAACGCGAACAAGCCCGTGTCGAAAACGGCGAACCTCACGACCATAGGTTAGCTCTGATCCCAACCTCCCGTCGTCGCCATCTGAGTTCCGGCATGTAGGCGGGCTTATCGGAAAGTGGGAGGCGGTCCCGAAACCTACCCTTTCCGGACAGGCCCACAAAAGCTTCAAGATCGCCCGTCCTCCTCTCTGCTATCGTACCTGAGGAGGCTTTCCTTGAAACCCCACTTACTCGCCGTATTCGCCTGTCTCAGCGCCGCCGCTTTCGGCCAGACCGCCGCGCCGGTACCCGAAATCCCTTATGAGTCCGTTCCCAATTTCCTCAAATTGCCGCCCGACCTTCACCTGGGCGAAGTCGCAGGTGTCGCGGTCGATTCGAAAAAACACATCTTCGTCTTCTCCCGCGGCGGCACCACCGGACCCGCCTATGGAGCTGCCGCCGCCCAGTTGCTGGAATTCGCCCCCGACGGCCGGTTCATGCGCGAGATCGGAAAGAATCTCTACGCCTGGTCCTACGCCCATGCCGTCCGCGTGGACAAGGACGACAACATCTGGGCCGTCGACAAAGGCTCGGATATGATTATCAAGTTCAACCCCGAAGGCCGCGTGGCGATGGTGTTCGGCCGCAAAAAGGAAGCCTCCGACGATAACGCCGTCCCGTGGACTCACGTCACTCCTCCCCGCCCCGCCGTCGATGGCCAGTTCCGCCAGCCCACCGATGTCACCTGGAACGCTCGTGGCGATATCTTCATCAGCGACGGCTACGTCAATTCGCGCGTGGCCAAGTACGACAAAAATGGCGACTGGGTGAAGCAATGGGGCGACCATGGCGCCCAGCCGGGCGAATTCGATACCCCGCACAGCATCGCCGCCGATAACAACGGCAATATCTACGTGGCCGATCGCGGCAATCGCCGTATTCAGGTGTTCGACTCCGATGGCGTCTTTGAGCGCGAAATCGCCATCGACGTGCCCGTACCGCCGGATGCCCACCCCTGGATGGGCGCCCAACCGACCGCCCGATCCGGCGGCGCCATGCAGAGTGGCGCGCCCTGGGCGATCTGTATCACTCCCGGTCCGAAGCAATACCTGTACAGCACCGACGGCTATCCCGGCCGCATCTACAAGCTCTCGCTCGACGGCAAGGTGCTCGGCATGTTCGGCAAGACCGGCCACCAACCGAAGCAGTTCGGCTGGATTCACGAGCTGGCTTGCCCCGCGGAAAACGAAATCTACGCCGCCGAGCTCCTCAACTGGCGCGTGCAGAAGCTGATCCTGCACCCCTAATCCTGGCGTGGGAGGCAATTCGCCTACGCCCAGAGCGCGCCGGCCCCGGGCAACTCCGGCGGCTCCGGCGGCCGGCCACCGGCTTCCGCCATGCTAATCTGCAATCGTGGCTTCGCGCACCCTCTACCAGGTTCTCTCGGAAACAGCGGCGGTCTATGGGGACCTGCCCGCTCTGCATCAGCCGGACGGCGCCGGCTACCTGACCTATACGTGGAATGAGTACCTGCGGGCGGCAGAGGAGATCGCTGCGGGGCTGAACGCGCTCGGCATCGGCAAGGGCCAGGTGGTGGGGCTCGATTCGGAAACCCGCCTGGAGTTCTACCTGGCCGATATGGGTACGCTCGCCAACGGATCCATCGCGGCGGCGCTGTATCCCAGCTACCCCACCCGCGACCTCGTGCGCAATCTGGAAAACGCCGGCGCGGTAGCCGCGTTCGTGGAAAACCCGGAAGTGTTCCGGGCGCTGCGCGCGGCCCCGGTGCGCCACTGGATTCTGCTCACCGGCAAAGCCGAGGGCGCCATGACTCTGGCGGAATTGCGGGCCATGGGGCGCGACGCCATGGCGGCCGATCCGGAATGGCGCCGGCGTTTGACGGAACGGACCAGCCCGCGAGACCCGGCCGTGCTGTACCTCACCAGCGGCGCCACGGGCGAGCCCAAGATGGCGCTGGTGACGCACGATTCCATCGTCTCGAACATCGATATGGGACCGGCCTTGCTGCCGCTCGGGCCGGAGGATGAGACCATCGTTTTCCTTCCCTCGGCGCATATTGCGCAGCGCGTGGTGATGGAGTTTCTGATGCTGCGCTGCGGCGTGCCGGTGTATTTTTCCGAAAGTCTGCTGCGGCTGCCGCAGGAAATCCGCAGCGTGCGGCCGACCGTCTTGTTGGCCCCGCCGCGCATGTGGGAACGCATCTATACCAGCATCTGCACGGAGCTTCGCAAGCGGCCCGCGGCCTTGCGCAAGGCCTTCTACGGCGCGCTGGCCCTGGCCCTGGCGGCGGCCCGCTACCGCAACGCGGGCAAACCGGTTCCCTTGCGCCTGCGCATCCCGCTGCGGCTGGCCGATCGCGCCATGTTCCGCAAAATCCGGCAGCGTTTCGGCGGACGCTTGCGACTGGCGGCTTCCGGCGCGGCGCCTCTGAGCAAAGAGCTGGCCGAGTTTTACGATGCCATCGGCATGCCGCTGATCGAGGGCTATGGGCTGACCGAGGGCGGCGTGCTGACCATGAATCCGCTCGGTAAAGGCAGACCCGGAAGCATCGGCAAACCGCTCAGCGGCTCCGTCGAGCTGCGCATCTCCGAAGAGAGCGAATTGCTGGCGCGCAGTCCCACCCTGTTTTCCGGCTACTGGAACGATCCGGCCACCACCGCCGAAGTGCTGCGCGACGGATGGCTGCATACGGGCGACCTGGCCTTCATCGGCGAAGACGGCTACGTGCACATCACCGGCCGGAAAAAGGAGCTGATCGTCTCCTCCACCGGCAAGAAGGTGCATCCGGCGCGGGTGGAAGGACTGTTCAATATGGAGCCGCTGGTGAGCCACGTTTTGCTGATCGGCGATCGCCTGCCCTACGTGGTCGCGCTCGTCACCCTGAACCCCGCCACCGCCCAGACCCTGAAAGGAATGGACCATTGGCAAGGGCCGATGGCGCAGGCCCCACCGGTCCAGGCGGAAATGCGCAAGGTCGTAGCGCGCGTGAACAAGCAGTTGGCGCCTTTCGAGCAGGTCCGCAAGTACCGCATTCTGGACCGCGAGTTTTCGATCGACAGCGGCGAGCTGACCGCCACCATGAAAGTGCGCCGCACGCAGGTCATACAGAATTTCGAGCAGGAAATCGCCGAGCTGTACGCCGGAAGGGAATAAGCGTCTAATGCCGGGTCCAAATGGCTAGTTCCACCACGGCGGCCAGCAGATCTCGTCCAATCGGCGAAGGATGTATATCGCACGGCGTCGCCGTGTATTGCCCGGCCGGCAACCGGATGAGGAGCCCCGCCTGGCACGCGTCGTGGTTGGAGAGTGCCGAAGCGAGCTGAAACGCGTCGTACCCGTCCGCGATGAGTATGGAAGGGGTATGCGTCTCCAGGGCGAATTGCGTAGCCACCTGGGTCATGGTGGTATTCAGCGCCTGGGTGACGCTGTTGAGAGCAGTGAGGGGCGAGTAGTACGTCACCAGGATTAGAGTCCCCTCGTACTGTCCGTTAAGGCGAATGCCCGCCAAGATCTGCCCGAGGTTCCCCGCATAGACGGACAAGACGGGCGTCAGCACACTTGTCTGGCACGCGGTGTCGGTGCCGCACGCCTCCAGCGCCGGCAACGCCAGCAAAATATCATTGGCGCCAATTTGCAATGTAACCAGGTTTATATGTTTGTTCGTTTGTAACTGCGTCAGCGCGAAGGCCATCTGCGCTTCGGTATACTTCGTGTGCAGGCCGTAGGTAGTCTTGAACGGGGGTACCTGCGGCGCTGGCGGCTGAAGATGCGGAAAGTTGCACCCATTGTCCGGTTCGGACGTGTCGAGGAAACTGGCGCTGGTTTCCCCTGGGCAGGAGGCATTCACCTCTTTGTTCGATTGCAAGAGACCATTCGCCGCCGCCAGGGCCTCCGGGTATCCGATGAACTCCGACGGCTTCGGGGCTACGGTCGAATACGGTAGAACGAGGGTGGCGTTCATGCCGAAGGGGATCGAGTCGCCAAGGGCTAAATAGGTGTAATTGCTGTTTGGCTGCGCAAATACTGGTGCGGCTAGTAAGGTGGGAACAAGATATGCCATTTTGATGAGTTTCATAGTCGTTTTTCCCGTTTTGGGTTTTTCATTATGGCATTTCCAGGCGGAAATAGGAAAAAAGTAAGTACTACTATATGTACTATAATTCTCAAAACCTAAGGCGCACGCGTCGCCTGCACCACGGGATGCCCTTCAGCGTTTGCGGCTATTTCGCCGTCCACTTCTGGATGCCGACGGAGAAGCCGCCTTGGGCGGTCAGCTCCAGACGCAGGCCGGTGGTGGCGACGGGCCTGAAGGCCACGGCGTTGAATTTATCCGTAGCCACGCCGTAGGCGCCGGAGGATTCCACGGGTTTCCATTCGCCGCCGTCTTTGTAGAACAGCCGCCAGGACGCCGGCACGCGCACACTGCCCTGGCCGGTATCGTCGAACCAGTACACCGCGGATTGGGAAACGGTGGCGGGCTTGTCGAAGCTGTACTCCACCGATTCCCGATTGCCGCGGGCGGGATACCAGTCGAAATAGCCGCTGTGGTCGTTGGATGCTGTTGGGATCTCGCCATCCCGGATCGCTTCGACGTTCGGCTGCTGCGGCTTTCCCGACACCGTCACCTTCGCGGTGGTGACGACGGTGGGGAACGGCTGCGGATGGGCAACGGCTTGCGCGTTGGGGAGCCACACGATCATTTGGCCGCGTCCGCGATTGGCCCATGCGTAGTAAGGAATGGCGGTAAATTCCTGTTCGGTCTTGACGATGCCGCCTTGGGCGTCGTAAGCCAGGGCGACCACCTTGCCCTTCACCACCTCCACGCCGTGGAGCAGGCCGGGCCGGAACTCGGCGGCCAGGGTTGACGAGTTGGGCAGCATCAGATTTCGCACTTTGCCGTTGGGATTGTCGGGCCATTCGGCGGCGTAGACGATGGGCCCGCGCTCGATGGCGACGCGTCCGATATCGGCGGCCACATTGTCGTTGGCCACCACGCGGCGAACCGGCATGGGGAGGTTCAGCTCGATGGTATCGCCTTTATTCCAGACGCGATCGATAGCGATATAGCCCGTGTCCAGGCCGGCGATGTTCACCCGGACCGGCTTGCCATTCACCTTCAGAGCCGGCGCGGCGTCGGAGCGATCGAGGAAGCGGTACAGGTCGGTGGGCACCGGCTGATTGCGCGCCCAACCCGGAATGCGCACGCGGACTGTAAGCGGCCCCGGCCGGTCGGGAGTGACGGTGATTTTGACGGCGCCCTCCCAGGGGTAGCGGGTTTCCTGCACCAGGCGGACGGCGCGGCCATTGTCGAGCTTGATATCGGCGGTGCTGGCCACGTACAGGTTTACCCAGATGGCGTCGTCGCGCTGGGCGTAGACGTAGCCGGGCACCGAGGCCATGAAACGGGTGATATTGCCTGGGCAGCAGGCCACGCCGAACCATGGGCTGCGCTCGTCCTTGGCGGCAAAGCCGGTGGCCTCCAGCGGGTTCTGGTAGAAGAAAGTCTTGCCATCGAGGGAAACGCCGGAGATCAGGCCGTTGTAAAGAGTTCGCTCCATCACGTCGATATATTTGGCGTCGGCATGGAGCAGAAACATGCGGTGATTCCAGAAATCGTTGCCAACGGCGGCGCAGGTTTCGTTGTAGGCGCTCATGTTGGGTAATTCGTAATCGGCGCCGAACGATTCGCCTTCGGCGCGCGCACCGATGGCGCCGGTGAGGTGCAATTTGCGGCCGGCCACGTTGTCCCAGATCTGATCGAGGGCGTGGACGTAGGCCGCATCGCCGGTAAGCGCGGCCACGTCGGCCATGCCCGAATACATATAGGTGGCGCGCACGGCGTGGCCACCGGTGACGGCCTCGGTTTGTTCGACTACTTTGCGATGCGCTTCGACGTAGGCATTGCCGGCGCCGCGCTCGTCGTTGCCGGGCCCGCGCGAATCCAGCATGAACTTGGCCAGGTTCAGGTAGCGTGCATCGCCGGTGACCCGGTAGAGCTTCGCCAAGCCCATCTCGACCACCTGGTGGCCCGGCCAGATCGCCCGCTTGCCGGGACCGAAGGTGCGGTCGAGCATGTCGGCGCTGCGGAGCGCCACGTCCAGCAGGCTCCGCTTGCCGGTGGCCTGATAATGCGCCACGGCAGCCTCGTAGAGATGGCCCAGGTCGTAGAGTTCGTGGCTGTTGACGCCTTCCAGGATCCAGCGCTCTTTGCCGGACCACGGGTGCGGTTCGAGCGGGTTGATGGTGCGCGCGGTGTAGAGGTAACCATCCGGCTCCTGGGCGGCGGCGATCTTGCGGATCAGTTCGTCGATATAGGCGTCGAGCTTGGGGTCCGGATGGACGCTGAGCGCGTAGGAAGCGCCCTCGATTACCTTGTAGACATCGGAATCGTCGAAGGGATAGCCCGGCGGTTTGTGATTTTCGAACGGCTCGCCGCGGAGGGACTCGGCCGCGCGGACGAAGCTTTCCACCCGGCCGGTTTCCTCCTCCTTTTGAAACGCAACCGGAATAGTGACCGTGCGGTTGATTTCGATGCGCGGCGCCCAAAAGCCGTCAGTGACGTGGACGGCGGTGAAGGGGACGGGTTTCACCGGATAATCGGGCGAGGTCTGGGCCCGGCAAAGGGGGACCAGCACAACCAGCACCGCGAGCGCTTTCATAGCTGCCCTTTCATGGCTGCCATTATAAGTCGCGGCGAGCGGGTGGAAGCGATTTGGCCGATCCTTTGTTTTCAATGACATCTTGGGTTCGTTCGGTGCGGATGGTCTGGGAACCAAAGCCATCGCCGACGATTTTGCTGGGCGGCGTTGTGCATTTTTGTGCAGCCTGACGGCCCTGGCCGGCGAAGGCGGGTCCAGGGGACCCGCGCAGACCGATGGTCCGCCCCACGAATTCCGCTGGTGCTTTTCATAGGCTCGCTCCCACTCTGAGGAATAGCACAGAAAGATGGGGTTGCGGCGACAAGCTCGGATGTAAGAATTGTGGAATCAATCGCTTATAAAGTTTGAAGGTCTGTCACCGGCCGCTTCTGGGTCTATTGTTTGTGCATTTTTGTGCAGAATTACCCCTTCTGTCTCAACTTCGATCAGGTGGAATTTGCAAGGTCTTTGTGGCGAGACTGTTATTTTTGGGTGCAGCTACTTTTCGAACATGGCGCGAATCGTCGGCATGGGCAGGAAGAGCTTGTCTCCGTGATCGGGGAACTGGATGAATCCATAGGACTGGTAAAACTGAATCGCCTTGGCATTCTCTGCCTCCACAACGACGGCAAGCGAGCCGGCTTCGGAAGTGGTGGCGAAACAGCGTTTCAATGCGTCCAGCAGGAGTTCTTCACCGAAGCCCTTCCTTTGGTATCGGCGATCGACAGCAAGACGACCAATGAGCGTCGCGGGCAAATTCGGGTACCGTGGTAATTTGCAGGCCAGTTCATCAGGCAGCTCGCCCGGATTGATCGTGTAAGAGGACAGAGTATAGTAGCCGATAACGCCAGGCCCTTCTGCCATGACGAATACTGCGGCGGCATATTTGTCTCTGTCCTGTCTGGCTCGCGATCGAAAATACTGATCGAGTGATTCGACACCACAAGCGAAGGACTCGCGGTCGTGGCGCTTCACATCGAAGGTCTCGATGGAGCGTTCAGAAATATTATCGACCAATCCTTTAGGATAGCTGTTTAGCCGTGCTTCTGTTTATATCGACGGGCAGCCCTGCGCAATTTATCATTCGGAGCCGGCGAGTTCAAAAGAGCGTTGACGAATACCTCACGGTCTTTTGCACTCAAAAGCAGAATCTCGTGCTCATGAATAATTCGCCTGGCCGCTGCCTGGGCGGAGCTTACGACAAAGTCGGTGAGGCTACGTCCCTCAAGCTCAGCCGCATGCTGGAGAATCTCCTTCTGCGCTGGCGTAATACGAGCTTCCAATCGCTCCGCTTTTCCAGCCGACGGGGCCGCCGGCGCAGTCGGGATCGTCGCAGCCATCTTCAAACTCCTCCCTGTGGAAAGTGTACGTCCGTTTGCCGTACGCTGTCAAGCCTGCAGCGTCCCGATTCTTCGGGGCGTCTGCGCCACGTAGAAACTCCAGATGGATATCCGCGAAGCTCTGCGCTGGAGCGAACGGCGATTCGGCGAAAGCGCCGCGGCGGGATCATGATCAAGGGCGCGCGGACCACGACAGTAAATAACAAACATTGACAATCTTCGCTATGCAGTCTACCCTCAAGGTGACAGCCCCACGGAGTTCGGTATCATGAACGTCTCTCTCACGCCTGAACTGGAAAAATTCGTGGCCGCCAAGGTGGAATCCGGCCGCTACAACTCGGCAAGCGAGGTCGTCCGGGAAGCCCTGCGGCTTTTGGAGGAGCACGACTCCGCCCGCGCCGTCCAACTGACGGAATTCAACGGGGAACTTGGTCGCCGTCTTGCCGCCCTTGACCGCGGTGAAGTGGTTGACCCGATCGCGGCCCGCTCCCGATTGCAGCGCAAATCCGAGCAGCGCCGGAAGCCCCGAATGTGAGCGGCTACATCCTCGGCAAGGCTGTCGAGTTCGATCTCGACGAGATTTGGGAATACATCGCCGCGGATAATATCGACGCCGCCGATCGGCTCGCTCCGCGGTCCTTGGGCAAACAGCACGCGCACGCGGGGGGAAATTGGGCCCAAGCGTCCCGAAAATCTCGCTAGGGAACATAGGGCCGCGCGCCGTCGGCCGATTCGGTTCGTGGGCGCAAAACGCCCCGAAGAATCGGGGCGCTTCAGGCTTGACAGCCTGCGCCACGTAGAGCCTGAGAGTACAATCGGGGTAGAATGACGCTGCTCGACCAGTGGCTCCGGCCGCCGCGCAGCTTGCTGGTTGGCTTGTTTCTATTGACGCTGGCCTCGATTTCGACGCTGGCCTGGTTTGGATGGCGGCTGCTCGACCAGGAACGGCTGGTGGAAGCGCAGCACGCCCGGGAGCACCTGGAACAAAGCGCCGACCGGATTGCGGCCACGCTGCGCGGGTCGCTGGCGGAAACCGGCGACCGGTTGGGGACCTGGCTGGCTTTCCCTATGCCGGAGGTGAAGCCGGAGGACGGAGTCTTCCTGCTGCTCGCCGGCGATATGCTGGAGGCTTCGCCGGGCGGGCGGTTGCTCTATCAGCCGCTGCCGTCCTCGCTGCCGGAAGCTGCGGCGGAGGCGTTCGCGGAAGGCGAGCGGCTGGAATATCCGCAGCCTAAGCCGGAGCAGGCGGCCGCCTGGTATGCGCGCCTGGCGAACTCCAAAGACCCGGCGGTGCGGGCCGGGGCGCTGATGCGGCTGGCGCGCGTGGAGCGCAACTCCGGGCAAGGGGCGGGCGCGGCGGAAGCTTACCGGCAACTGGCGGCCATCGCGTCGGCCAAGGTGGCCGGAGCGCCCGCCGACCTGGCGGCCCGCCTGGCGCTGGCCGGGCTTCCGGGCCGGAAGAACGATGGCGACGCTCTGCTGGCCGACTTGCGCGCCGTACGATGGCAACTCACCCGCGGCCAGTTCGAGTTTTATTGGGACGCCGCAGCGAGCGTGGCTGACCGGGGCGTTTCGCCTCCGGCCGATGCGGTAGCCCTCACCGAGGCGGCCATGCAGCTTTGGGATCCGCGCAACCGGCCGCCGGCGGCGCGCGGGCAAACCACCTTGTGGGTGGAAGGACGCCCCTGGTTTGCAGTGTGGCGCGGCGCTCCGGAACGGCGCGCGTTGTGGCTGGTGCGTCCGGAGGCGATTCTGCAGCCGGTGCTCTCGCGCGAAGCGGTGGAATGGGCGGCGGCGGATAGCGAAGGCCGGGTAGTGGCGGGGCGCGCGCCGAGCGGGCGGCATCCAGCGGTTCGTCCGGCGGCCGAGGGGCAGTTGCCCTGGACCCTGTACGTCGGCGGCACGCCTACGGCTGGCGACGCGGGAGTAGCGGCGCGGCAGCGGTTTCTGGTGGCGGGAATGGGCATCATGGTACTGTTCCTGATCAGCGGAACGTATTTCATCGGCCGCGCCATCCGGCGGGAGATGGAAGTTTCCCGCATGCAATCCGATTTTGTTTCGGCGGTCTCGCACGAGTTTCGCTCGCCGCTGACTTCCATGCGCCAGCTCGCCGAGATTCTGGCGCTGGGACGCGTGCCCAACGAAGACCGCCGCCAGGTCTACTACGAAACCCTGGTGCGCGAGACGGGACGGCTGCAGCGCCTGGTGGAGGCGCTGTTGAACTTCGGGCGCATGGAAGAGGGCGCGCGGCAGTATCACTTCGAAGAGCTCGATACCGCGACCTTGGTGGAGCGCGTGGTGGCCGAATTCGAGCCGCAGATCGCCGGGCAGGGGCGGCACATCGAGCTGGTGGGCGGGGCGCGCGGCTGCACCATCGAAGCCGACCCGGAAGCCATGTCGGTGGCGCTGCGCAACCTGGTGGACAACGCCATCAAATATTCGCCGGCGTGTCCGACGGTATGGGTGGAGTGGGGGCGGCAACGCGAATTCGTGGCCATTCGCGTACGCGATAAAGGGGTCGGCATCCAGCCTTCGGAACGGAAGGCGATTTTTCGCAAGTTCGTGCGCGGCAGCGCGGCGGCGGAGGGCAACGTGAAGGGTTCCGGTGTAGGGCTGGCGATGGTGCGGCACATCGTGGCGGCACATGGCGGAGCCATCCGCGTGGCCAGTCAGCCGGGGCAAGGCAGCACCTTCACCGTGCTGCTGCCGGCGATGGAGCGGGTATGAGAAGAATATGACGCGCATTCTGGTGGTGGAAGACGAGCCGGGGATTGCCCTGGGGCTGGAGGACGACCTCAAGATGGAGGGCTACGAGGTTGAAGTTCTGGGCGATGGAGCCGAGGCCGCCCGCCGCGCCCGCCAGGCGGCCTTCGACCTGATCCTGCTGGACGTGATGCTGCCCGGCAAGGACGGTTTCGAGGTTTGCCGCGAGCTGCGCCGCGCCGGCTTGCGCACGCCCATCCTGATGCTGACCGCCAGAACCCAGGAAGCCGAAAAGGTATTGGGCTTCGAGCTGGGCGCCGACGATTACGTCACCAAGCCCTTCGGAACGCGCGAGTTGCGGGCGCGCATCAAGGCCTTGCTGCGGCGCGCTTCCGGAGAGCCGGCCGTCGAGACCTATCGCTTCGGCGAAGTGGAGGTGGACTTCGAACGCGGCGAGCTGCGGCGCAACGGACAGGCTTTGGAGCTCACGCCCATCGAGTTCAAGCTGCTGGCACTGTTCGTGCATGCGCGCGGCCGGGTGATGAGCCGCAACCGTCTGCTGGCCGGAGCCTGGGGCCCGGATACGTATGCCAGCGACCGGATCGTGGATAACCACATCGCCAACCTGCGGCGGAAGATCGAGCCAGACCCGGCCAATCCGATTTACCTGCGTAACCTGCGGGGGTTGGGGTATAGGTTCGATGGGTAGGAAGTTGGACGGGCCTCCGGCCTGTCTCTGGAGTTGTCCACAGGCTGGCAACAGGTGGCACAGGCTTTAGCCTGTGGACCAGAACGAGCTGAGAAATGCGGGCTAACGGAATCAAGAGAAGCTTCTGCCTGGCGGGTGGACTGGGGGCAGTCCTGCTGGTTGCGTTCGCGGCTCAGCTTGCGCCGGACGGGCAACCGGAACGCCGGATGGAAGACGCGCGCTACCGCGAAGCCGTCGTCGGCGATCTGAAGGGCGCGATCGAGGAATACCGGGCGATCGCCGCCGAGGCCGGCGTTTCGCGCGAGATGGCGGCGCGCGCCGTATTGGGACTGGCGCATTGCCTGGAGAAACTCGGGCTACGCGCGCAGGCGGAAGCGCAGTATCGCCGGCTGCTGCGGGACTATTCCGACCAGACTGAAGAGGCCGCCGAAGCGCGCCGTCAGATCGCCGAACCGGAAGACGCGATCTTCGGCCCGCGCAATCTCAACTTCGCCGAAGGACAGCCAGGCAAAGTGCCACCCGGCTGGTTCGTGCCGGCACTGCCGCGCGACGCCGATTATCTGGCCGCGCTCAGCCGCACCGGCTGCCGGGACTCGGTGGGGTGCGCGATGGTGCTGGTGCCGTCCAACGCCCCCCGGCCATTCAGCAGTCTCTCGCAGAGCTTCAGCGCGGCGGCGTATCGAGGAAGATCGGTTCGCCTGGGCGCCTGGCTCCGGCTGGAATCGGCCGACCCCGAGGACCGCGCCCAAATGTGGCTGAGCGTGGACCGCGAGAACCGCCAGCAGGGCTTTTTCGACAACATGGACGACCGTCCCATCCGGTCGAGCGAATGGACCTACATCGAAATCACCGGCCCGGTAGCGCCCGATGCCCGCTTCATCAACATAGGAGTGATGTCGGTAGGCCGCGGGCGGGTGTGGGTGGACGGAGTCAGCTTCGAAGTGCTGGGGACGTAGGGCGGACGCGGGCGCCGATGCGCCGATTGATACCCGCCATTCCTGCCTTCCAGGCTAAAGACATGGAAGTAAGGCGACCAGGGCGCACCTGGCCCGCGAATCTCCCGATCGCGACGCCGCAAAGCTGGGGCGCAAGCGTTCGGTTACACTGAAGTGTTCATGTCCAAGCTACTGGAGGGCAAGCTGGCCCTCATTCTCGGCATTGCCAACAGGTGGAGCCTGGCCTACGCCATCGCCCAGGCGTTTTCGCGGGAAGGCGCTTCGCTGGTGCTCACCTATTTGGGCGAGCGCCAGAAGGTGGCGATTACCGAGCTTTCCCAGGATTTCGACATCGCCGCGCTGATCCCCTGCGACGTGACCAAAGACGAGGAAATGGCGGCACTGGCCGCTTCGCTCGGCGCGCTCGATCGCCCGCTGCACGCCGTGGTTCACAGCCTGGCATTCGCCAACCGCGAGGATCTGGAGCGGCCTTTCACCGAGACCAGCCGGGAAGGTTTCCTGCTGGCGCAGAACGTTAGCGCCTATTCGCTGGTGGCGGTGGCCCGGGCGGCAGTGCCGGCGATGACCGCGGGCGGATCGATCAGCACGTTGACCTACGTGGGGTCGACGCGGGTGGTGCCGAACTATAACGTGATGGGCGTGGCCAAAGCGTCGCTGGAAGCTTCGGTGCGTTACCTGGCCAGCGAGCTCGGGGAGCGCGGGATTCGGGTGAATGCCATTTCGGCCGGTCCGGTGAAGACGGCTTCGGCGCGCGCCATCAAGGGCTTTTCGAGCATTCTGGAAGCTGGCGAAAGAACCCCCCTGCGGCGCAACACGGACCCCGCGGAGGTGGCCGATACGGCGGTTTTCCTGGCGAGCGATCTGGCCCGCGGCGTAACCGGCAACGTGATCTTCGTGGATTCCGGCATGCACATAATGGGGTTCTAAATGAGAGTCGAAGTGGTATTGACGGAAGCCGACATCACCCAGGAGTTTACCGAGGCGATGGAGGCGCGCGACCTGCCGGAGAAGTTCTTCTGCTGGTTCCCGCGGTCGGCCGCCGAATGGGTAACGCTGGCTTCCGACACGGAACTGCACGGCGGGCTGTGGCAGACCTGGACGCAGATTGCGGCGGAGGCTCCTCTCCTGGCCGGAATTTTCCACGGCAAGGTGCCGGTGATCAGCTTCGGCGCCGGCGATGGCGCGCGCGACCGGCTGCTGATGGACGCGCTGAAGAAAACCGGCGCGGAATGTTTCTACTATCCGGTGGATGCCAGCCAGAGCATGCTGGAACTGGCCTCGGCGGGGGCCGAAGACGAAGACATCGAGACGGTCGGCATCAAAGCCGACATTTCGAGCCCCATGCACCTGGTATACGCGGCCGACGCCGCCGACCCGCCTCGTTTGTTCGTGTTTTCGGGCAATACCATGGGGTCGTTCGACCCGCTGGCCCAGATTCGTTCCGTGGCGCAGTGTCTGAAGCCGGGGGACCGCCTGCTGGTGGACGGCGAGGTATTTCATCCGGAATTGACGCTGGCGCGGCGCGACAATCCGGCGGTGCGGCGATTCATCTCCGCCCTGCTGGCCGGGGTGGGTATCAGTGAGCCCGATGGCGAAATCCGGTTCAATCTGAAGAACGATTCCCGCCACGCCGGGCTGTACCTGGTGACGCGTCATTTCCGGGCCAGCCGGGACCTCTCGGCGACGGTCGCCAGCCAGGAGATTTCGCTCGAACGCGGCGAGCGCATCGGGTTGAATTTCCAATACGCGTATACGGCCGAAGCGTTTCGTTGGCTGTTGTCGGAACAGGGCGGCCTCGAAATCGTGCAGGAGTACCCGTCTTCGGACGGACGCTTCCTGACGGCCTTGTGCAGGAAGTAGCCAATCGCTTTCAGCGGCCGGTAAGGCGGGGCATCGACCGCGGCTATTGGTCGAGTTTCACCGTCTGCGTGCCGCCATGCAGCGGCAGCAGGTGGCCGCGCCAGCTCAGGTTACCGGAAAGATTCTCGGGGAGAATAATGCGGGCGGTCCAGGCGCCGTTCCGCTTTTCATACGACACCTCGACCGGGCCGTGCGGCGTCGGCATGGACGCGGCCGCGTGCTGCAGTTTGCCCAGGTGAGGGGTGATGGCGACGCTGCGGAATCCCGGCGCGCCAGGGGCGATGCCGGCGACAATCGTCATCAGATCGAAGGTCGGATGAGCGCTCCAGGCGTGGGAATCGGAACGGGTGGGTTCCGGCGTCTCGGCCCATGTGGAGAGACCGAGCTGGAGCATTTTGCGCCACGGCTCGAGCTGCGGGATGTATAGGTCGCCCAATCCGGCATGAACCATGGCGCGAGCGAAGTAGAAGCGGAAATAATAGCTTGCCTGCGACATGCCGCTGCGATCGTCGGAGTCCAGGACTTTCCGCATCACGGCCGGCTGCAAGGCCTTTGGAATCACGTCGAGCCATACTGCCAGGGAGTTGGCCTGCTGGCTGAAATGGTTCCGGGCGGGTGTGTCGGCTAACATCCCCGCCTGTTCATACCAGTTCAGCCGCATCAGTGCTTCCGACGCCCGGCGCTCCCGTTCGCGATATTGGCGGGCGCGGTCTTTCTCTCCGAATTCGTCTTCGAGCGCGGCGGCGTACCGGAGCGCTTCGATGAACTGAAGGGTCAAAGCCGACGAGCCGCCGTCCGCATCCTGGGGAGGCACGCCTGAGACAAAATCCGGAGGGCTCCAATCGACAAATGGCCACCACTCGATACGGCCCAGCAGGCCGTCCGGCCGCTGGCGCGCCGAAAACCAATCCAGCACGCCGCGCGTTCCGGGAACCAGCGAGCCTACGAAGGCCGGATCGTCGCGATACTGCCAGTAATCGCGCAGCATTCCAACCCAGAGCAGCGAGAAGGGAGGGATGATCTGGGTGAGCGACGACGGATAGCGGCTCTGAGTGAGTCCGTCCGGCATCAGCGAGTTGTGGAACGCTTCCAGGGCCTGGCGGGCCAGCCGGTCGTCCCCCGCCACGGCATAGGAAATCAGCGCCTGAATGCGGGTATCGCCAATGTATTGCAGTTGCTCCCAATACGGCGTATCCATATAGGTTTCATGGGCGCATAACTGCGCGGTAAGCCATCCGGTTTCCCATATCCGCGCGAGCTCGGCGTCGTCGCTCTCAAAGTGCCCGGCAGCCGGGAACGGATAGGCCGTGTAGAAACCTCCGAGCCTCTCAATCGTCAGCGCCGTCTCCGCCGTCCTCACCTCGACCTGCAGATATCTCCAGGTGCGCCACCAAAGCGTCCGATAGGTCCGCTTGCCGCCATCGCCGGCGATCTGGTCGCGAACGCCCTCGATATGGCGGCCCGCCGTCTCATTGCGATTGCCTTTCTTGTGGTCCGCATCATACAGCGCCTCCGCATAAGTGAGATCGATCGAAGCGTCTCTGCCGCCACTGGTTTCCAGCGTTGGATAAGCCGTCGTAAGAGCGCCGCGGTCGAGCAGGATGGTGACGTCGCTATGCGGCGGAACGATCAGCGGCTCTTCGAGCGAATTAGGTGCCGCGCCCGGCAGACCGGAGATGCGGACCACTCGCCCGGCCGAAATCGGCGCATAAGTCATCGGTGGCAACGGATCCTGGACGAGCATCCAGGGAGTTGGGCTATCCTGCACCCCGCGAACCGCGGCGCGCCCTAAAGAGCGGGCCGGCATCCAGCCGTTTTGGCCGCCCTCGGGGCTATCCCAGCTCCAGTCCATCTTCCGGCCGTCCATCGCCTCCGCGGGCCCGGCGGCATAATAATCGCGCGCTCCGGACGGCGCAACGCTTCGCCCCATTTCGCGGCTGACCTGCCAGCCTTCCCCGGTGTTGACGGCGGCGTTGGCCGCTTCCTCCGCGGACAGCAGAAATGCGGTCCGCGAGCTCATGTGCGACACGGCAGAGACAGTGCCGTGGTTCCATACCATGGCCGCGACGAGGTTTGACCCGCTGCGGAGGTACCCGGACAGGTCGTAGGTCTCATAATGCCAGTGATGCAGATCTCCCAGAGCGGGTCCGTTGCCCACGCGCTTGCCGTTGACATGAAGCTCGAAACGCGTATCCGCGCTGACATCCACTAAGAATTGTGCTGGAACCTTTTCGAGCGACAGCGACTTTCGAAAGTAGCTGACGTTATCGTCGCGTGCGGGGCCATCGGCGGAGGCGATCCATTGCGCGGTCCAGGCTCGCGGGGGTACGCTCGAAGCCGCGGCCGCCTGCCAGAGGAGGATAGAGCCAACCAGCCCGGCCAGCGTACCAGAACTGAGGCACGCGCCAAGTGCCCAAACGAACCGGTCCCACCGGAATGTTCTCATGAGAGTTGTTCCTGCCCGTCGTTCAAAATCGAACGAAGCTAATTCTACCAGCTTCCCCCCTGGAAAGAAGTTGGAGCTGATCGCTACTTCCGAATCCGCACCGTTACTCCGCCCGGTGTCAGGTCGACGCTTTGGATACGGTGGCCGAGCTCGAAGGGGCGGCCGACGGCGGCGTCCGGATAGAGGGGCAGAAGCACGTCCCGGATGAGAAATTCGAGAGTGCGGCCCTCGATGGTAACGCCCGAGATGGTCACTTCCTCGACATCCACGGTGGCATAACCGCCGGAAGAATGGAGGCGTGCGGCGACGCTTACGGGCCGCTCGCCATCGAGCAGCTTGGACATCAGCCAACTGGGCGCGGCGCCCTGCGCGCGCCGCAATTTGAGGAAATCGACGGTGGCGCTGCCGCTGGCCTGGCCAGGCGCGGGGATGCGGATGCGGGTATCGCGGACTCCGGCCGGGGCCTCGCCGGCGGCGTAGGCGTTGAGCTCGGCAAGCGTCAATTGCAGGCTCGCGCCGGGGCGAAGACGGTCGGAATCGATCAGGTCGAGTTTGTGCTTGGCGGTAGCGTACTCGCCGGCGGCGGCGGATAACAGGGCCGCCGATACCAGCCAAATAGTATATTTAACCGTCCCCGGCATGTGGGAATAGACGCTGGTAGCGGCCAATTCGTTGCCCGGTTTGGGGCAAGGCCCACAGGGGGAACGGCCCTCAAACGCGTATGTTGTTGAAACCAGGCGGCCTGACCGTGGCGGCGAAGGCCTCGCGGGTGGTACGGTTCTTGCACAGTGAATTAAGGAGTTGATTATGCCGATTCAGGTCTGGGTCCTTGTCGCTCTGGTCCTGTTGGCAGCAGTGCTGCGTGGATTGTATGGCTGGTGGAAGTTCCGCGGGCGCCGTCTGGTGACGTGCCCGGAAAACCAGCGTCCCGCCGGGGTAAGGCTGGATTCTTCCCGTGCCGCGCTCGGCGGCCTGCTGCATGCTCCCAAACTACAACTGGCGGAATGCACCCGCTGGCCGGAGAAGGCCGGGTGCGGGCAGGAGTGCCTGCGGGAGATCGAATCCCGGCCGGCCGACTGCCTGGTGCGGAACATCGTGCTCGAATGGTACGCCGGCAAGGATTGCTGTTCCTGCGGCCGGCCGTTCGGGGCCATCCCGGCCGCGGGCGCTCAACCCGCGGTGCTCGGTGCCGATAAGAAGAGCGTGGAATGGAGCGAGATCCCCGTCGATCGACTGCGCGACATCCTGGCCGCGGGTAAGCCCATCTGCTTCGCCTGTCATATGGCGAACCGGATGGTGCGCGAACACCCGGATCTGATCACGGACCGCTCCCCGCGGACGTGAGTTTATGAAATCTCTTGGCTTGCTCGTTGCCGGGCCGGCATCGATTCTGATACTGGCGCACGGGCAGGTTTGGGCCCAATCGCCAGACCCGATTTCAGTCGCACTGTACACCGAGTTTTCCCAATTGCCGCCGGCCGCGGTCGCGGATGCGATGCAGCACGAATTGCTCACCATCATGCAGCCCGCCGGACTGCGTTTCGACTGGCGCTCCACCGCGGATGCGGCGCACGCTTCGCCGGCTGCCGAAATTGCGGTGGCGCAGTTCTTCGGGCGGTGTGACGCCGGGAAGGTGGCGCCCCACACAGGGAACCCGGGTCCGTTGGGATGGACCCACGTCAGCGACGGCGCCATCCTGCACTTTACCGGCGTGGATTGCAACCGGCTGCGCGACTTCTTAGAGGCCGGCATGGCGCACCTTCCCCCGCTCGAACGCGACGCGGTGTTCGGCCGAGCGCTGGGACGCATACTGGCTCACGAGATCTACCACATTTTCGCCAACACCCAGCGGCACGGCGCGGGCGTCAGCAAAGCGGCTTACTCGGTGGACGATCTGCTGAATGGCGTGCTGCGTCTGGACAAGCTTGGCATGGAGCGAATGACCGCCGGCTTGCATCGCACGTCCGCGCCATCGCCGCCGGACGTCTCGCCGCTGCGCCCCAAGGCCGACGAATTTTGAATCGGCGCGGATGCGCCGTTGGGATGTGGTGCAGCTATGAGTGCCACCGGCTTGGCCGGGATCAACCTAGCGGTTCGAGATGGGCCGTCTGTTGGGCGACGATCAACCGGCGCGCGTCGGGGCGGATGCGCGGCAGGAGGCGCCAGAAAGTCAGCGCCGCCGCCACGCAGACGGTGCCTCCGAGCGCCACCGTCCGGGCAGCGCCCAGCCGATCGGCCACGGCTCCGGCCAGCAGCGAGCCGAACGGCGTCATGCCCATCATCATCATGGAATAGACCGCCATGATGCGGCCACGCAATGCATCCGGCGCCATGCTCTGCACCAGGGTATTGGTCGCGCCCATCTGAATCATCATGCAAAAGCCGGTGGCCACCAGCAGAACCGAAGAAAGAGGCAGGCTGGTGGAGAAGGCGAACCCGACCAGGAAGCAACCCACGCCGGTGGCCGCCGCGGCCAGCCACGTGCTCAGGCCCTTGAGATCGGTGCGGGTGGCCAGCAGCAACGCGCCGCCCAGCGCGCCGACGCCGGTCCAGCCCATCAGCCAGCCAAGCGTGGTGGCGCCGCCGTGCAGCACGCGGTCGGCGAAGATCGGCATCAGCACGGCATACGGCATGGCTAACAGGCTCATGACGCCGAGCAGAATCAGAAGCGCGTGCACCGGCGGATGGCTGAGGACGAACCGAAAACCTTCCCCTACGTTGGCGAGCGCCGATCCGGCCGATTCCGGCCGGCGTTTTTCCGCCATGCGCATCAGCAACAGGCCGGCGATGACGGCGATGTAGCTGACCGCGTTCGAGAAGAAGCACCAACCCTCACCGATGGTGGACACCAGAATGCCGGCCACCGCCGGCCCCACCACGCGAGAGGCGTTGAACATGGAGGAGTTCAACGCGATGGCATTCATCAGGTCGGCCTTGCCCACCATCGCGACGATGAACGACTGGCGGGCCGGAATGTCGAAGGCATTGACCACGCCCAGCAGGGTCGAGAGAACGAAAATGTGCCAGATGCGGACGGACCCGGTCAGGGTGAGCGCGGCCAGAACGAAGGCGAGCAGCATGGCGCCGGTTTGGGTGGCGATCACCACCTTGCGCCGGTCGAAACGGTCGGCCACCATACCGCCCAGCACGGCGAACAGAAACACGGGAATTTGGCTCGAGAACCCCACCGCGCCCAACAGCACCGAGGAATGCGTAAGCCGGTAGACCAGCCAGGCCTGCGCCACGTTCTGCATCCAGGTCCCGATCAGGCTGATCAACTGGCCGGCGAAGAAGAGCTGAAAATTACGGTATTCGAGCGCGCGAAACGTGGCGGGCAATTTCATAGCGCCGGCTCAGGCATCGACTCCGGCAATTTCTTCGGCGATGCGTGCGGCTTCGGCGGCCGGGTCGGCGGCGCGCGTGATCTGGCGTCCGATGACCAGGTAGTCGGCGCCGTCGCGAACCGCGTCGTATGGAGTCGCCACGCGTTTCTGATCGCCCCGGTCGCGGCCCGCGGAACGGACACCGGGGGTCACCAGAACGCGCGCGGGCCCGAGGATGCGGCGCGCGGCGGCAGCTTCAAGAGGGGAAGCCACGATTCCGTCCACGCCCGATTCCACGGCTTTGCGGGCGCGGCGGTCCACCAGATCGGCGATCATGCCGGTGAAGCCGAGGTCTTCGGCGTCTTCGGGGCCGAAGCTGGTGAGCACGGTCACGGCCAGCAGTTGCAGCCTGGCATCGCCCTTCCCCTCGACGGCGGCGCGCATCACCGAGCCCACGGCATGCACCGTAAGAAAGCGCACGCCCACGCGAGCCACCTGGGCAACGGCGCGGCGAACCGTTTCCGGGATGTCGTAAATCTTGAGGTCGAGAAATACCTGCTTCCCCCGATCCTTCAGTTCCCGAACGACTTCCATGCCACAGGCGGCGTACAGTTCCATGCCGACTTTGTAGAAGTCGACGCCTTCGCCGATGCGCGTCACCAGAGCGCGCGCTTCGGCCGCCGACTCCACGTCCAGAGCCACAATGATGGGGTTGTGAGTCATCGCTTCTTCGATTGTCCCATGGGACCGTGGGGCAGGCCCTCGGCCTGCGGCGGCCTCTCAGGCCGCCCCGCCGCCTGAGAATCCAGCCATGCCCGGCGTCCCGAAGCGAAGGCTCGACAGGCGGCAAAAGGCGATCGCCTGTCCCACCTCATCATCCCTCCGCATTTGCCGGAGTGCGGAGCGGACGCGCGCGACCGACCCTTTTGCGCAGTTTCTCAACCGCGCGCCAGCCCAGCAGCACGGCCACCAGGGCCCCATAAAGAGCGGGCAGGCGGATGTCGGACTTCACCAGCCAGTAGTAGTGCACCACGCCGGCGATGGCGGTCAGATAGATCAGCCGATGCAGGCTTTGCCAGCGCTTGCCGCCGAGGCGGCGAATCCAACCCTTGGTGGAAGTGAGCGCCAGGGGGATCATGAGCACAAACGCCGTAAAACCAGCGGTGATGAAGGGCCGGCGGACCACGTCCTTGGCGATTTCGGGCATGGAGAAGAATTTGTCCAGCCAGAAGTAGGTGAGGAAATGCAGGGTGCCGTAGAAGAAGGCAAACAGGCCGAGCATGCGGCGGAAGCGGATCAGGTCCGGCAAGGCAAGCAGCTTGCGCAGCGGGCTGACGGCCAGCGTGATCACGATGAAACGGATGGTCCAGTCGCCGGTGAAATGAGTGATGAATTCCACCGGGTTGGCGGTCAGTCCTTCGCCATAGAAGGCGCGCCATAAGACCCAGGAAATCGGGGTCAGGCAGAGCAGGAATACAACGGCTTTAATCCAGCGGCGGCGCAGCATCGTTAGTCCCTAGTAGTTTTTCTTCAGGTCCATGCCGTTGTAAAGGCTGGCCACCTGGTCGCCGTAACCGTTGAACATCAGGGTGGGGCGCTTCAGGAATTCGCCCAGGCGGCGCTCGCTGGACTGGCTCCAGCGCGGGTGATCGACCTGCGGGTTGACGTTGGAATAGAACCCATATTCGCGAGCATTGGACAAGTTCCAGGTACTGGGCGGCTGCTTTTCCACCAGCTTGATCTTCACCAGCGACTTGATGCTCTTGAAACCGTACTTCCAGGGGACCGTCAGCCGCACCGGCGCGCCGTCCTGGGGAGGCAGCGAGTCGCCGTACATGCCGAAGCTAAGCATGGAGAGCGGGTGCATGGCCTCATCGAGGCGCAGGCCTTCGACATACGGAAACTCGATGCCGGCCTGTTGGGAGGAGAGCATCATGCTGGAATTGTAGTAACTTTCGAAGGCGACGTACTGAGCTTTGGCCGTCGGTTGCACCTGTTTGAGCAGCACGCTCAGGGAATAACCCACCCAGGGCACCACGATGGACCAGGCTTCCACGCAGCGATGGCGATAGATGCGTTCTTCGAGCGGCGCGAGGGCGATTAATTCCGCCAAGGTGAACTTGCGCGGCTTGGCGACGGCCCCTTCCACGGAAACCTTCCAATCCGGCCCGGGCTTGAAATTCTGCGCCAGTTTGGCGGGCTGTTCCTTGCCGGTTCCGAATTCGTAGAAATTGTTGTAGTGGGTGACGTCGTTGTAGCTGTTCGGCTTTTCGGTGGTGCTGAACGAGCTTTTGACAAGGTTTGGAAATTTGCCGCCGGCGGCGCGCGCGCGGCCGGGCGAAAGCAGTTCGCGCCCAGCCGCCAGAGCCACCGGCAGGCCGGCCAGGAACCGCCTCCGGTTCAGATAAATGGAGCGCGGGGTGATATCGGAATAGCGGAGATCCGCGGGCTTTTTGATCAGCATCCTCTTTGCTTTCTATTATATTCTTTCGCCGCAGCCGGGGATTTGGTTACGGATGGAAATTCGGTGCCCCGTGGCGCGGCCTCTCAGGCTGCCGTCTCCGCATTCTTGCGGAGACGTTTTGCCGGCCGCGAGCCATTCACCCGAATGCGGCACTTGACACCTGCCCTTGCCCTCCTTACGCTGGAAGCAATGGAAGTACAGCTTACCCCAGACCAAAAGGCATTTATCAAACACGCGATCGAGAGCGGACGCCTTCACCGCGAGGAGGATGCTGTGCGGGAAGCTCTGTCGCTGTGGGAAGAACGCGAGCGCGCGCGGGTCGAACTCAGCGCTGCGTTTGATGACGCCGAGTCCGAACTGGAAGCTGGACACTACACCGACTACACCAACGAGACGCTACCGCAACTGGCCGCGGAGTTAAAGTGCGATGCGCGGGCGGTTCGTGACGGTAAGCAGCCCTTCTAATGGCTTCTTACCGCCTGACCAAGCGAGCGCGCCGTGATGTGCTCGACGTCTGGCAGCGCATTGCCGAGGACAGCGAGCCCGCCGCCGACCGCTTCATTGACCTGTTGACGAACCGCTTCCGGCTATTGGGAGACATGCCGCACGCCGGCCGGCAGCGCGACGAGATACGGCCTGGCTATCGCAGCTTCCCAGTAGGCGAGTATTTGATCTTCTACCGTGTCGCGGGGCCGGTCGTAAACATCATGCACGTAGCGCATGGGCGCAGGGATTTGCGGCGTTATCCGTTCGATTGACCCGTAGCCGTAACCTAAGTGGGTGGGCGCTATTTTGAAGTTGGCGACGCGAGGGCGACGGCGGCCGGAAAAACCACGCAGTTCCGAGTGCGTGTCAAAATGGCCGGACAGCAGCTTCGCATAGGCGCCCCTGGCCGCGCGAAGGAACTCCGTTCGGTACGGCGACAGATAGGAAGCACGTCGGTCACCAAGCTTCCCGAAACCGGAACTCCTGTGTTCACCATAAGTTAGCCCATAACGGCCCGTCCTCCATCCCGTTCGCGTGTTACAGATGGGATGGGGAAGGTTGCCAGGCCTGAGAGAGCACTTGCGCCTTCCAAAGCATGCACAAAAATGCACAACGAAATCAGACTGCCGTTGCGGAGCAAAGCCAGTCTCGCTACATCGCGGTGGGGCGGACGCCCTCGTCCGCG
Organism: Bryobacteraceae bacterium; assembly: GCA_052148435.1. Lineage (GTDB taxonomy): Bacteria > Acidobacteriota > Terriglobia > Bryobacterales > Bryobacteraceae > JBEKYD01. The sequence goes on along the minus strand of JBKQIF010000159.1, from coordinate 62,182 downwards.
CGCGACCCCCTGGTCGCGTTGCTGGCCTATCGGTCAAGTATGCACAAAACTGCACAAAAGCAAACCCAAATCGCAGTTACCGAACGAACCCACCGCTGCCCTCAAACTACTGGTATCAAAGCGTTTGTGTGGCGCACGCTTTAGCCTGCGCTTGACAGACCGCGAGGTCTGTCCTACTGGCATGCACAAAAATGCACAAACGCAAACTCGGACCGAGGTTTCCGAGGCCGTCCCTGCCCATGCTGCGTTCCAGGCGGGGCGGACGCCCTGGTCGCGCTGTTGGCCCATCGCAATATCTGCACAAAAATGCACAAAGGCGAACCGAAATCGCCGTTACCGAACGAACCCATCAATGCCTGCAAATAATTCAAAAACAAACAGTTATCTGCCAGCAGGCCCGTTCCCTTACGGATACGGGAACCAGCAAGGCTCGATGGCGGTCGTCTCTCCGGCGGCTTCCTTCATGCGCTCTGCCAGGCGCGCGCGCAGGTCCTCGGCCACTTTGGCGTAGGGGGCGCGGCCGGCCAGGTTCACCTGCTGCCAGGGATCGGCATCATTGTCGTAGAGCATGTATTCCACGTACCGGCCGGCGCGCTCGGGGAGCCGGTCGCCCTGGCGCGGGGCGGCTACGGCGTAGGTGTATTGCGGCGTGCGCAGGCCGCGGCCGAGTACGAACTCGGACAGCTCGAAATAGACTTCGTCCCGCCAACCCGTGGTCTGGCGATCTAACAGCGGCAGAAAGCTGCGGCCCTGGACGCCCGGCGGCGCGGGCACGCCGCAAGCGGCCAGCAGGGTGGGCGTCAAATCCACCTGGCTAACCAGCTCGGGAATGGCGAGATTACGGTTGAAGCCGGGGCCCTCCATGACCAGCGGGATATGCAACGAGCTGTCGTGCGGGCTGCGTTTGTATTCGGTGTTACGGGTTTTGAAATGGCAGCCGTGGTCGCTCACGAAAACCAGGATGGTGTCGCGGTCCAGACCGGTATCGGCCAACACGCCGCGGATACGGCCGACCACTTCATCCATTTTGGCCACGCAGGCGAAGTAATCGGCGAGCTGGCTGGGCCAGGTGCCCGGCAGCGGGCGCAGGTCCTGGGGCACGAACGGATTGGGATAGCGATTCTTGAACTCGCGCGGGGGATCGAAGGTATCGGAATCGTTCTGGTGGTGCACTTCGAGGTAGGAAGCGACCAGAAGAAATGGCCGGTGCGCGCCGCGCAGGAAGCGCTCGACGCGGTCGGTGAGAAAATCGGCGCGATAACGATTGGCGAAGTGAATGGGCCGGCCGGCGTTATCGAAAAGATCGCCCTCGTAAGCGTGGGAGGTGAATTCGAGCAGGTTGGAAGCTTCCCAGAGATCGAGGAATCCGCCGCGGGCTGCCGGCGGCGCGGCGGCGCGTACGTCGCCGGCCAGGTGCCATTTGCCGATGTAGTTGGCCGAATAGCCGGCGGCGCGCAGCGTGGTGGCGAGAGTGGGGGTGCCCGGAGGCAGCGCGATGCCGTTCTGCACCACGCCATGACGCGCCGGGTATTGGCCGGTAAAGATGCTGCCACGCGCCGGGGCGCAGACCGGCTGATTGGCGAAGGCGGAACGGAATACGACGCCGCGCGACGCCATGCCGTCGAGATTCGGCGTAAGGTTCATGGGATTCAGGCCCAGCGAACCCAGGCAATCGGCGCGGAACTGATCGGATATCACCAGCACGATATTGGGTTTCGCGGCAGCCCCGGTTGGTGCGCTGGCGGCCGCCGCGGTCAGGGCCGCCGGCATGCCAGCCAACAGGGCCCGCCGGGTGGAACCCGAGGAGGATCTCATACGAAACGAGTATGGCACGCACGGTACCGTGGCGCAGGCACTCCGCCTGCCGCGTCGGCATTCTTGCCGACGCCTCCCTCGAACAGTGTCGCAGCCTCGAAAAAGTGACGGTTACCGCTTGCCGAGCACCACGCTGACGGTCACCTGCGGAGAAGCCACGAAGTGTACGAACGGGTCGTCCACATAAGCGTTGACGCGCTGGGTCACCACGGACGCCCCCGAGGAAAGATCGACGGCGTCGGTGGCCACGTTCTGGATACGGGACACGTGGCTCTCCGGACCGGTGATTTCGAGCATGGCCGGCTGAACCGTGATCGCGCCGGGCGCGGGTCCGGCTGCCCTGCCGCCGCTGAAGCGGGCTTTGATAGGGACCAGCCGGGTGATGCGCTTTTCAAAGCGAAAGCGGATTTCCGACGGGATGGACCGCAACAGGTACACGCCGCGCGGCAAACGTACGGCGCCATCTTCGATGGTATAGGTGCGCTCGCCGGGAACGGCATCGGACATGTCCAGCACGGCGGACGGGCGCTGCGGCCCCTCCAGATTGCGCAGTTCGCTCGACGGGCCGCGGAGTTCCAGCGTGACCAGGGGCACGGGATCGGAAACGATATCGAGATTGTCGGGGAGGTCGCTATAGACTACGCGCGCGGTGTCGAAAGTGGAATATTCGGGCTCGCTCGCCACCAGAATCCAGATCACCACGGCCAGGGCCAGTGCGAGCAGTTTCCAGGCCAGGTTGTGTACGATCACGCGGAAAATGTGGACGAGGAGGGTCACAGGTGGTCCACCCTTTCTCCGCGAGCAGTCTCGCCGCCGGAGGAAAGCGGAATGTCGGCGGGGAACTCATCGATCTCGACCGGGGTGGGCCGCTGCACGCCGAAATGGCGCTGAATGCGCTCCACCACTTCGGCCGGCGTCAGGCCGCCGACCAGCTCGCCGAAGGCGGCGACGGAGATGCGGCCGGTTTCTTCGGATACCACCACCGAGAGGCAGTCGGTTTCCTCGGTGATGCCGATGGCGGCGCGATGCCGGGTGCCCAGTTTACCGGACAGTCCGGGGTTGGTGGTGAGAGGCAGGAAGCAGGCGGCGGCGGCCACGCGGTCTTTCTGCACGATGACGGCGCCGTCATGCAGGGGCGGGCCGGGCTGGAAGATGGAGAGCAGCAGATCGCGGGAAATGCGCGCGTCCAGATGCACGCCGCTCTCGATGAAGGTGCGCAGGCCGATGTCGCGCTCCAGCACGATCAGCGCGCCGATGCGCTGCTGCGCGAGCTGTTCCACCGCCATCATGATTTCGCCGATCGATTCGGGATTGCGATATTCACCACCCAGTCCGAACCAGCGTTTACGGCCAAGACGGGCCAGGGTGCGGCGAATTTCCGATTGAAACAGGACAATAATGGCAAGGCCGGTATAGGGGACGATGAAAGACAATACCGAGCGCAAAGCTTCCAGACCGCTCCAGGACGCGCCGAGGTAAAGCAGCAGCATGATGATGATGCCGGCCAGAATGTGCCCGGCGCGAGTGCCGCGCACTACCATGAGGGCCTGGTAAACGACAAAGGCCACCACCAGGACGTCGATGGCCCCGATCAGGTCCAGCCGCGGAAGATCCGGCAACGAGTGCAACAGGTGGGGCAAATACCATTCTATCGAAGACGGTGCTGCGGCAATGTCCGATTTCCCCGCTCCGGGTCCGGCCGGCACGGGGATTGGGTGGAAGATGCGCAACATAACGCTGGGGTTAACATAAGATAGGAGTTTGCGTAACCACGGTTGAAGTGATTCGATGGAGACAGTGGGTCAAGCCGATTTCGCAACCTGGCACGTGCCGCAATGCCCGTTCGTCATCGAGTACTCGCGCACCCTGTTGGCGGAAATCGAGCGGGCGGTATGGGAGGCTTTCTACTCCGCGCCGCGTGGGGGAGTGGAAACGGCCGGGCTTCTGTTTGGAATTCACCTGGAGGGGGTGCTGCGGATCACGGCCTTCCGGCCGATGGAGTGCGAGCACCTGCATGGGCCCGGCTTCCTGGTTTCCGACAAGGATCTGGCGAATCTCGATGCGCTGCTGGAGAGGTCGAGCCGCGATCCTATCTTGCATGGTTCGGCGCTGGCGGGTTGGTACCATTCGCATACACGCAGCGGGATCTTCCTCAGCGATGCGGACCTGGAGTTGCATCGCCGCTTTTTCACTAAGAGCTGGCAGGTGGCGCTGGTATTGTGCCCGTCCGCCAAGGCAGCCGCCAAGGCGGGCTTCTTTTTTCAGGAAAGGGACGGGACCATCCGCAGCCAGGAATGCTACCGGGAGTTTGAGCTGGCGGGGGCCGAGCCGGCCGTCCCCCGGAATCAGGCGGCCGTATCGCCCGGCCTGGAAACCTATCGTCGGGAAGTGGGGCTGGCGGCTTCGCCAAGACTGGCTGGCTCGCCTATTTCGATGCGGGCGGCGAACGCACCGCCGGCCCGAAGCGTGTCCGCGCCGCCCTCGATGGCGGCCATGGCGGTCCGCGCGCGGCCGGCGGACGCGCCAGCGGGCAAAAGCAAGAGGCGTTACTGGCCATGGGTGGTGGCCGGGCTGGTGTTGGGAATTGGAGGCGCGTCCTGGTACCAATCCGAGACTTTGCGCCCACCCGCGCCCGCAAGAGTCGCACCGCTGCACCTGCGGGCGACGGATCAAGCGGGGCTGCTTCGCATCGAATGGGACCGAAACACGCTGGTTTCGACGGAACTTCTGGGCGGCAGCCTTGAAATCAGGGACGGAGAAACCAGGACTAACGTACCGCTTGATCGGGCGGCGATCAGGGTGGGCAGCTTTCAGGTCGTCCGCCACTCCCGCGTGGTCCGGGTCGCGCTGGAGATAAGGGTGCTGGGCGCTGGTCCGGTCGAGGAGGTCACGGAGTACATCGGCCCAGTGCCGTCGGCCGATGCGGCCAAGGCCACCCCGCAAGCGCCGGACGCGGGTATCGCGCCACGGCCCGGGGCCGCTTCCGAGAAGGCCGTAACCGAAACGGCGGCAGTGCGGCCGCCGGCGAATCGGCCGGCTGAGAGGCCTTCCGACAAGCAAGACCAGCGCAACAAGGAAGAGCGCAGCAGCGATTTCGCCAGGCGCGAGACCACCCAGGCGCCCGCTGCGCCGCCCCGGCGCGAGGCGCCGTCCACGCCGGTGCCGACGCAGGTAACTGGCTCCTCTCCGGTGAACACCGCTCCGCCGCGGCAGCAGATCGCCGAAGCCGCCAGGCCGCCCGCGCCGGCGGTGAGTTCGCCCGCGCGTCCGCCGGCCGACACGCCCGTTACACCGGCGGCCAGCCAGACGGTGCAGAATAACCCGTCCATACCACGTCCGGGTCCGGCAGCGTCGCAGCCGTCGGGCTCTGGAACGGCGGTTAGCCCGGCGTCGGCGTCGTCCCCCGCACCAAAGGCCGCGCCAACCGTGGTGCAGCCGCCGCGGCCCAGCTTGGAGCCATTATCGGGGCACTGGGTGCACGGAGCGGATGGGCCCACCGGTTCGCCGTTCCCCCCGGAATCGCTACTGCTGACGTTGAACGAGTCCGCGGGCCAACTCCGCGGCTCGTTTTCCGGCAGCTACAAGGTTCCCAAGAATCGCAAGCTGAACGGCAAGGTGGATTTTCAATTCGCCGGTCCCGCCACCGCCGGTTGGGCGCGCTTCCCACTCACGTCGGCCGACGGCTCGAAGGGCGAGGTGGAAATCATTCGCGTGGGGGGCCACATCGACACCATCGAAGTCGTCTGGCATTTGAGTCGCGATGGAATTACCTTCGACGACGTGTTTCAACGCGTGCCGTAGAATCGCCCGGCCCGAGCGCATCCCGGCACGATGGCGTGCCCTTTGGTTTGCCGGCGGCATTCATAATCGCGCCGCCTGAAGCTACACTGCCGTGCGAGAACTCTGGCGGCAGATTTTCCCCCTCGCCGCCAATGTCCGCGATAAATTCGGAATAGGAGCCGAACCCAATTGCCAATCTTTTTGTTGTTCCTGATCGTCTTTGCCGCGCCGCTATGGGCCGCGCAACGGACCACCTTGTCGCTCGACGGGCAGTGGGACATCGCCGATTCCATCGACGGCGAAGGACTGCCGGCCGCCTATTCCCATAAGGCGCCGGTACCGGGCCTGGCGCATTCGGCCGTGCCCGGCTTCAAGGACGTGGATGAATTCGAGAGCCGTCAATTAATTCAAAATCGCGTGGAGCGGGGCCTCGCGCCCGCCTCGGCGCTGGTTTCGAATGCCGGCGTCTCGCGGCAGGAGCGGAACTGGTTCTGGTACCGGCGGCGGTTCGATGTGGCTACCGTACGCGGGGTGGCGACGCTGCGGATCGCCAAAGCGCAATTCGGCGCGGCGGTGTGGGTGAACGGCCGGAAAGCGGGCGAGCACCTGCCTTGCTTCACGGCCGCGATCTTCGACGTCGCGGACAAACTGCGGCAGGGTGAGAACGAGATCGTGGTGCGGGTGGGCGCGCATCCGGGCGTGCTGCCGGCGTCCGTCTCGGCAGGGACGGATTTCGAGAAAAACCGCTGGACGCCGGGCATTTATGACAGCGTCTCGCTCGCGCTCAGCGACAATCCCGCCATCGAAACCGTGCAAGTGGCGCCGAGCCGCGACCTGCAGTCGATCGTCGTGCAGACCAGGCTGCGCAATCAATCCGCAGAAGCGGTGGCGTTCGGGCTCCAGCAGTCGGTGCATGAATGGAAGTCGGATGCGGTGGCGGCGCGCGCGCCGGCGATGCGTATCCGTTTGGCGGCGCGGGAAGAGCGGACCGTTACGCAGCGAATTCCGATACCCGCCGCCAAGTTGTGGACGCCGGAACAGCCGAATCTATACGTGCTCGAAACGGGCACGGGTGGGGACACCGCCAGCACCCGGTTCGGCATGCGCGAATTCCATTTCGAAACGGCGACGAAGCGCGCTTATCTCAACGGCCGCCCCTACTTCATGCGCGGCTCCAATATCACGCTGCACCGCTTTTTCGAGGATCCGAAATCGGGCGTGCTGCCGTGGGACGAGAAATGGGTACGCAAGTTACTGGTCGAGATCCCGAAACAGATGCACTGGAATGCATTCCGCTTCTGCATCGGTCCGGTGCCCGACAAATGGTTGGACATCGCCGACGAGGCGGGATTATTGATCCAGAACGAGTACTTCGTGTGGACGGGCAGAGGCTGGCACGGCGCCGAGAACCAGGTCCGCTTCGACGCGGGCGAGATGATCCGCGAATACGGCGAATGGATGCGCGACAACTGGAATCACCCGAGCGTGGCCATCTGGGACGCCAACAACGAGACCTTCGATCCGATGTTCGGCGAAAAGATCATCCCGGCGGTGCGCGGACTGGACCTTTCGAACCGGCCCTGGGAAAACAGCTATAACCCGCCGGCCGGCCCGGACGATCCGGTGGAGGATCATCCCTACGAATTTTACGATATGGCCCAGCGCGACGGCCCGGAGTTCAGCATGACCACGTTCGAGAAGCCTAACGGCAAGGCTCCGGGAGCGCCGAGCGGTCACGCGCTCATCCTGAACGAGTACGGGTGGCTATGGTTGAACCGCGATGGCTCGCCCACGGAACTGACCAAGGATCTGTATCCGCGCCTGTTGCCGGCCAACGCCACCGCCGAGGACCGGTTGGCACTGAACGCTTACCTGTTGGGCGGCATCACGGAGTTCTGGCGCGCTTACCGGCAATACGCCGCCGTGCTCCATTTCGTGTATCTGATGAGCAGCGACCGGCTCGGCTACACGGCCGATCACTTCCGCGATGTCGAGAAACTGGAACTGGAGCCGCACTTCCGCGACTACCTGTCCCAAGCCTTCGCGCCGCTGGGAGTGTACCTGAGCTTCTGGCAGGCGAAACTGGCCGCGGGCAAGCACACCTTCCAGGTGATGCTGGTAAATGACGAATACCAGGCCGCCACGGGAAGCGTGACCCTATCCCTCCAGTCCACGAGCCGCGGCGAGGTGGCGCGCGCCGAGGCGCCGTTCGAAATCGGCAGCCTGGGGCAGACCACCCTCTACGTCGATCTGGAGGTACCGGACACGCCGGGCGACTTCCTGCTGCAGGCCAAAGCCGATGCCGGGAAAGAGCAGCCCACGCTGAGCCGGCGCAGGGTAACGATCACGGCGGGGGAGAAGTAGGGAACAGGCAATATGGTGGGACGATCGTTTTTTGTCGTCTGTCGGGCTGCGGTGGCGTGGGGAGGGGCTGACAGACCACGAAAGACGATGGTCTGTCCCACTCTGCAGCGTTGACATCATTTTCGCCAGAATTCCTGGATCTGTTCGAGAGTGCGGCCTTTGGTTTCGGGAGTGAACCGCCAAACGAACAGGAACGTGACGATGCACACGACGGCATAACATGCGAACGCTCCGGCGGCGCCGAGGCGTTGCACCAGAGTGAGAAACGACAACGTTACCGCCAGGCATGCCGCCCAGAGGCAGAGAGTTGCGAGTGACATTGCCCGGCCGCGGACCGCGGTGGGAAACAACTCCGAGATATAAACCCAAACGCCCGGTCCAAGACCTATGGCAAAAGACGCCACATAGCAGAGGACGAGTGTCAGGATCAGGGTTACCGGCACGGGCGTCATGCGGAAAGCGAAGGCCAGGGCGCCCAGCGAAATGGCCATGCCGGCGGAGCCGACCAGCAGCAGCGGTTTGCGCCCGATCCGGTCGATGAACGTGACGGCGAACATGGTGCAGAGAAAGTTCATGGCCCCGATGGTTACATTGACTCCGATCGCCGACGAAGCGCTTCCCTGCCCGCCGTGCTCCCGAAATAGAATGGCGCCGTAATAGATCACGGTATTGATGCCAGTGATCTGCTGGAAGATCGCCAAAAGGATGGCAATGGCAAGCGGCCGGCGGAGGCGCGGCTCCAGCAACTCGCCCAGAGAACCCGTCTCGGTGGAGAGACTTTCGGAAATGGAAGCGGCTTCGCGAGCGGCGGCAAGGTCCCCATTGATGCGGCGGAGAGTGACCATGGCTTCCGGGAGGCGGCTCTGCTTCACCAACCAGCGCGGGCTCTCCGGGATGAACAGCAAAGAGACGAATAGTATCCCGGACGGGATTCCCGCACTCGCAAACATCCACCGCCAGCTTGCCGGGCCAAGTCCGGACAGAAGCCAACTTACAAAGTAAGATAACAGTATCCCCGTGACTATGGCCATCTGATTCAAGGTGACGAGCCGGCCGCGAATGGCCGCCGGTGAGACCTCCGCAATGTACAGCGGGGCCAGCACGGAGGCAACTCCGATCGCCGTCCCGGCGATAAAGCGGGCAAAGGTGAATTCCAGCAAAGTCCGGGGGAGCGCGGTCCCTAAAGACGAGACGCAAAAGAGCACGGATGCGACCAGCATCAAACGCTTCCGGCCATAACGATCGCTCAGACTTCCAGCGGCGCTCGCGCCGGCAAGGCATCCAACCAGCAGACTGCCGGCGGCAATCTCGGTCTGAAAGTCCGAAAGGCGGAACTGTTCGCGCAAGAAAATCAGCGCGCCATTGATGATGGCCGTATCGTAGCCAAAGAGCAGCCCGGAGATCGCCGCCACGGCGGCAATCCCAACCACGTATGTGCGGTCCCCTGGCGCGGGACCATCCACCCTCACCGTTTGTGCTTTAGTCATCGATTTTCATTTCCGGTCCAGCTGTGTATCATAGGGACTCTCAGGAGGCAGCCACTCCAATCACCGGCGACCGCTCCCTCACGGTCGCGGCTCCGACTCGGGGCGCGGAAGGCGTCGAGTGGAGACTCGACGCGGCACGCAAGAGTGCGTGCGCCACGGCGGCACTCAAGTCAGTGTTCCCGCCGGGCGCGGACGCGGTCGAAGTTCGCTCCGGCCACTTCCATCATGAGGAAGAACGCCTGACCTTCCGCCGCTACTCCCGCATGGTCGAAGCTGGGGGCTCCGCAGACCCCCTGCACGAAGCCGTATTGGTCCACCTTGGCGCGCGCGGCGGCGCGCATGCGGTCCGCGGCTGCGACGTAGCTGGCCGGCAACCAGCCCCCAGGCACGCCGGTGTAGATAGTGAAAGCCAGTATCTGCGCCAGGTTGGTCTCGACAAAGCTCTCCGGCCGGTCCAGCACGTTGTGGAACAGCCCGTCCGCACGCTGGCGAGCCAGGCATCCATCCAGCAGTTCCCGCAGAAACGCGGACAGGCGCTCCCGATCCTCCCGCCGGGCGGCAGGCAGAGCCGCAATCACGCGCGTGATCCCCGCCGCCGCCCAACCGTTCCCGACTCCCCAGAATGCCTGGTCCCGAAACTGGTGGCGGCCATCGTCCCAGATGTGAGAAAGCAGCTTGTCCCCGGAACTCCAGAGCCGCTTCCGCAGTCCCTCGATTTGCAGTATGGCATCGTCATAGTGACCGGTCGCGGCCAGGAATGGAGGGGTGGTGTAGAAACTGTCGGACCACATCTCGGGAGCGTCGAAGACGTGGTAGCAGGTTCCATCCGCGGCGCGCGGGGCTTTCTTCAGGACGAACTCGAGCAGCCCGCGCGCGGCCTGCTGCATCTCGGGATCGCCCGTCCACTCCGCGGCGCGCCAATATGCCGCCCCGCCCATGGCCGGATCGGTCGCCCCACCGCCGATGGCCGCCAGCCGCCCGTCCGCGGCCTTCTCGACAATGGCGCCCTTGGCCATCAGGATCACCCGCTCCCGGTCTCCCATATCGAGAAACGCCTGGGCCAGAATTCCCTGCTCCCAGGAATGGCGCTGCATGGCCAGCGCCGCTTCGGCCACTTTCTCCGAAAGCCCGTCTTTGGCCGGGGCGGCCGGGCTCGGCCTCGCCGCTGCCAGCGCGGCAGTGCCATATAGAAAACTGCGCCGGTTCATCGTACCGACTCCTTCCTCAATGCAAAATCGTGCCGGCGATCGCGTCGCCGGCCACGTCCAGAACCTGGACACTCGAGATAGTCTGCATGGTCTTGGGATCGGCAAAGGTCCAGACCACCCGCTTGTCCGGCGTTACCTCGATCAGTTGAGGGGCCTTGCCGAACTGGCCGTGCCCCAGCCAGTTGCTCATAACCGTGTTGCCGTTGGGCAGCCGGTGCAGCCCGGCCATGAACTTCAGGCTGATGCCAGGCAACTCGTCGCCCCGGACCTCCCAGACGGTTCGCCCATCCGGCGTGACTTCGAACACGCGCGCCGGAGCGCCGTCCCGGTCGGCGCTGGCGATCAGCGTATTGCCGTTCGCGAGGCGCACCACGCTGTGCGGGCCGCCGGGCGCCGCCACCTGCCACACCACTTTACCGGCAGGATCGTACTCGCGCACCACCTGGAGCCCGTAATGAGCCACCAGGTAGTTGCCATTGGCCAGCCGCCGCGCATTGCGCATATACGCCGAGCCGCCGTCCTGGCCCTCCGGCAGCAGCCGGACCTGGCGGACGATCCGCCCGGCGGGATTCACCTCGAGAAGGCGGCCGGCATTGCACTCGCCGATGAAGGTATTGCCATTGGGAAGCCGCTGGCAGGCATAGATCTCGCTGGTGGATTCGTAAGAGAACACCACCGTCCGATCGCGCTTTACCTCTTTGACACCGTGCCCCGTATTGAAGAGCAAGTTGCCGTTGGGAAGAACCCAGATGTCGTTCGCGTGGGGAGCGTCGTAGCTCCATTCCACTTTTCCCGCAGCGTCCACCACGAAGACCTTGCCCTGGGTGTAGTCGGTACAAGCGAATCGATGCCCCGGCGCGGCTAGCGCGGCGCCCAACGCGGCGCCCAAGACAACTGGCGCACACCACAGCCTCATGAAAGAACTCCATTGGCAACCCGATTTTTTGGCCGGGACTGGTTTGCGGTAGTCGCCGTTCATTGTCGCACCTCTGCCGGATTTTAACAGGGTGCGGCAGTCATGGCCCGATCATGGCGGCAGTTGGTTACTTCTGCACGCCGCCGGTGCGCTTCTCCCAGCCGTTTTCAAATAATCTCAGGAAGTTGTTTGCGCCGTACGGGTGTTTGGCCATTGCCTTTTCATCGAATGTAACTCCGATTCCAGGGGCATCGGATGGTTCGAGATACCCCGCCTTCACCTGGGGGACGCCTTGCATAATCTCGTGCACCCATGGTTCCAGGAAGTCGTCGAAACACTCCTGAATCAGAAAGTTCGGAATGCTGGCGTTAATGTGCGCGTTGATGGCGGTGTTGTAAGGACTCTGCGCCTGGTGAAGGGCGACGAAGGCTTCCGCGGCCTCAGCCAGGGCAGCGGCTTTACGAGCCCCTCCAATGCCACCGATGCCCAGCGTTTCCGGCTGCACGATATCCACCGCGCGCCCCTCCAATAACTCCAAGAACTGGCTGAGCCGGTTGAACCGTTCCCCGGTGGCTACGGGAACCTTAATTGACCGCGCCACCTGAAGCGTGGCCTGAATGTCGGTAGACATTACCGGGGTCTCGAGCCACATCGGCCGGTACTCCTCGAGTTCCTGTCCGACGCGGATGGCGGTGGAGACACTGAACCGGTCGTGGGCTTCAATGCACAGATCCATGTCATCGCCCACGGCCTTGCGAACCGCGGCCACGATCGCGATCGACTTCTTCTCCTCGCCGGAATCGAAGAACCGATAAGTGCTTCCGAACGGATCGAACTTCAGCGCCGTGTAGCCCATGGATTTGACGCGGGAGGCCTCTTCCGCGAAAGCGCCCGGTTCTCTGGCACCTTTGTACCAACCGTTGGCGTAGACCCGGAGAGAAGGATTCTGCTTGCCGCCCAGCAATTTCCAGAGCGGCGCATTCAGGCTCTTGGCCAGAATGTCCCAACAGGCAATGGTAATGCCGTTCATGGCAACGTTATTGCCCAGGAACAGGCCCTTGTACATCTTCTGCCACAACCTCTCCGGGTGGATAGGATCCTCGCCGATCGCGAAACGCTCAAGCTCATGAACCTGAGCCTCGAGAGGTTTAGTTTCGAGACCACCCGTCGCCTCTCCCCATCCCACCAGGCCGGCGTCCGTGAGGACCTTGACAAAGACCCAGTTCTTCCATGGGTTCCCCACCACGAAAGTCTTGATCTCCGTAATCTTCATGTGGCCCTCGCTTTGGGCGGCGCGGGCAAGCGGCAGCACTCCATTCACCGCCAATGCCCCAGCGACGCTTTGCATGATGCCGCGCCGGGTAAAGCCGTTCGACTCAACTTTCAGATCGGATTGCATGGTATTTTCAGCCGCCTCACTCTAGAACATAGGATAGACCGACAGGTGCTAAGCCTTCAGATACGGCCTCATGGCTTCGAAGTTCCAGTCGATCTCGGCCATTTCGTCGGGCTTGAGCCGGACTTCGGTCCGTTGGCCGTTGTGTCCCCGGCCTACCGTGGTCTTGAAGACGCCGCGCTTTTTCATCATGTACTGCGGCACGCCTTGGAACTGGCGCATCTGGTTGAGCATCAGCAGCAGGCTCGAAAACGCCGTGCGCGCCTTCTCCTTCTGTCCGGACTGGTACAGATCCCAGACGGCCACATAGACGTCGGTGAACTGAGCCTCCGGCATGTCGCCGTCCCCGCCAAAACGCATCTCGTAGGTGAGGCTGTAGCCATTGGCGCCGCTGAATATCGACGTTGTCACCGGCTTGGCCTTAATCAGGGCCTTCATCCGGTCGATGACCGGGCTGACCTCCTCCTTTATGTAACCCAGATTAGGAAACTCCCTGGCCAGATCGATCAGGAATTCGACCGACGGATCGATCCCCTGAGCCCCACCCGAAGTCTGAATAAACACCGGGCGCCTGGTCAACTTACCCAGTGCCCTATAGTAGGTACGGTAATCCTCTACCGACTTCGCCTCCATGGGGGGCATGGCGATGAGGCCATCCGGCTCCAGTTCTTCGGCTTTGCGGGCGAACTCGAGCATCTGCTCGGTATTGGTGGATTGAACCCCGAGCAACAGAGCGGGCTTGCGGCCCTTGGCCGCTTTGGCGAGGACTTCCATACCATGCATGCGCTCTTCTTTGTTGACTCCTCCGGGGTAGCCGCTGGCATGCTGCGGCCACGCCATACCATGGGCGCCGCATTTTTCGAAAAAGTCCACTTCGTGGACCAGGTCCTCGAAATCCACGCCGCCGGCGGCCGTGTACGGGGTTGCCAGGATCGGGAAAATGCCGCGCATGGCCTTGGTTGTGGCGGCTGGCAGCGGCGGCGCGAGCGCAATCGCCGCTCCGGCCGCTGCGCCAAGTCCCACGAGTACTTGTCTTCTGCTATAACCTGTCGTCATCGCGATTCTCCTCTCGCCTGGGCTTCCGCGCCGGCCGGGAGCGCGCCGGAAACCGCCGCGGCACCCGCAACGGCCCGAAACACCTTTCCGCGAGTTAGACTGTCGAGTTTGGTCGAATTCTCCACCGTGAGCGCTCGCGGGCGGAGGCGCATGGCGCGCCGCCGCGCTTTCGATGCCGGCATTGAAACGCTATGGGCTGGCATACCTTCCGCGCCACTGGCAATACGGATTATCCCACAAGGCGGGCGCGTCGAGGTTGTCAGGAGATAACCGCTCCACTCACCGGCAACCGTTCCCTGACGCTCTGACGTTTTGTGTGTTATCGGGTTATCGTGTGTCTACTTAGCTTAGGGCCTGCAGGGAAATAACCAGGCCATTTCGACGCGGCGCACGCATTCGTGCGTGTCGACGGTCGGCGTACCATACACGAGCGGGTGTCGGTAGAGTCTCGACACGGCACGCACGAGCGCGTTGCGCCACGCCGGGTACTTAGGATCGAACCAGGAATGCGGCTTACTTTCGCGCGGCCGGGGCGGGAGCGGCCGGCAGCATATTGCGGATAGCGGCTATGCGCCATCCGCCGGGCGTGCGGACGCAGACGATGGTGGTCCACATGCGCCGGGCCTGGCCGCCGGCGAGGCCGCTGATTTCGTAGCGGCCGTCGGCGATGGCGGTCTCTGGCGCCAGAAAACGCACCGATTCGACGGTGATGGTGCGCCGGCCGCCGGTGCTCTCGGAACTGGCGAGCGTGCCGGTAACTACGGCGGGGCGGCCCTTGCGCCACTCACCGGAGGAGACGAGCTGATCGGCCTCCGGCGTGAACAGCGCCTCGATGGCTTTGGCGTCGCGCTGCTGGCGGGCATCGACGTAGCGGGCGACGAGTTCGCGGACGCCGGTTTCATCGGCGGGCTTTTGGGAAAAGAGCGGGAGGGCGGCGAGGAAGACGATCGCGATTCTGCGCATATTGCTGGACCTGTGGGGATAGTGTCTCAAATCCGGCGGAGAAATGCAGGCGATAGGGGCGGTCATGGCAAGGGAGCCGTTTCAGGTTTGAGCAGGCTCGAGAGCCGATCGGTTGCGTGGCCCAGCGCACGGGCCAGACTCAACTTAGCCAAATTGTGGGCGAAGACGCTGTCGATCAGGTCCAATTGCGCGCTGGCGACCGTTTGTTGCGCCTGCACGACCTCCACCGTATTGATGACGCCGGCTTCCATACGCGCATGGGTCATCTCCAGGGTTTCCTGGGCAACCTGCAGATTCTGGCGCGCGACCTCGACCTGGCCGGCGGCGGCTTCGAGATCGAGGCAGGCCTGGCGGACTTCGGCTTCGATCTGTCCGCGGGTGTCGTCCAACTCGGCCTGGCGCTGCGCCAGCACCGCCTCAGCCCCTGCGATGTCGCCCGCGGTTCGCCCGCCTTGCCACAGCGGAATGCTGAGGGCGCCGGCCACGGTGAAGGCTCCATGCGATTGGGCCGGGTTGGTGCCGATCACCTGGTAGTCGCCACTGACCGCGACCGACGGCAGGCGCTCGGCACGCGCAGCCGACAGGGCCTTCGCGGCTGCGTCCACCTGGGATTGGGCGGCCTTGAGGTCGGCACGCTGTTGTTCGGCCTGGGCCACAGCGTCATTCACATTCCGGACCGGTGTCGGGCTGAAGGGGAAGTTATCCGTGAGCCGATAGCCGGCGTTGGGCGCGAGGCCGGTGAGCCGCGCCAGGTTGATCTTCTGTTTGGCGAGATCGTTGCGCAACGTAATGATCTGCTGTTGTTGGGTGAGCGCCCGTACCTGGCTTTGGTCGACGTTGAGCCGCCCCAGCACGCCCTGTCCGTGTTGTTCGGTGGATTGATGGAAGACGGCATTGGCGGTGTCGAGTTGGGCTTCGGCGGCGTCCACGCGGGCTTGGGCGGCCAGCGCCTGCAAATAAGCGCCGCCCACCGCCAGAGCGATGAGGTCGCGCGCATCCTGCAGGCTGTATTGGCTGGCGCGGGCGGTGGCTTGGGCGGAGCGGTAGTTATGGAGCGCGGTCAGGTTCAGCACGGTCTGGCTGAGGCTGGCCTGGAGGTTGATGTAGTTGAACGGGCCCACGACGGTGGGAATGCGGAAACCGGGGACCCTGATGCGCAGTCCGAGCGCGGCGAGATTGGCTTGCTCCACGGTTTCGCTGAGATTGCCGTTGATGTTGGGCAGCAGGGCGCTACGGGCCACCGTCACCTGCGCGCCGGTTTGACGCACGGTTTGCGCCAACCCGACCGCGCCCAGGTTGTAGGCCAGGCCGCGCTCGAGCGCCTCGGCGAGCGACAGCTTGCCGGAAAAAGGCATGGCGGTGGTGCTGCGCGTGCTGCCGCTGTAGGGTCCGGAGACCTGCACGCTGGGATTCAGGGTGTTGACGCTGGTGGTGGTTCCCGGCACAGGCTGTTCGGCGGCGCCGACCGAGCCGCCCTGGTTGTTGCGGCCCGACGCCGGCAAAACGACTGCGGACGGGCCGCCGCTGGACGAAGACTGTGCAAAGGCGCTGCCGGCGCCCGCCAGGACGGTCAAGAACACAACGCTGCCGAATCGTTTCATGGCATCTCTCGTCATTTCAAAGGCGTTACCAATTTGCGCATGGCGGCCACCAACCGGCGCTGCTGGGCCGGTGAAAGCACCGCCAACTGCCGCGCCTCGGCGCGTTGGGCGCGTGACAGCGCCCGCGTAAACAAGCGGTCGCCGGCATCGGTGCGCTGCACCCATTGCACGCGGCGGTCGCGCGGGTTGCGCTGCCGGCGCAGCCAGCCGCGGCGCTCCAGGCCGTCGAGGACCGCCACCAGGGAGCTGGGGTCGAGGCCGGTCACCTCGGCAATCTCGTGCTGCGAAACGTTGCCGGGACCGGCGACGGCCAGCAGGTAGAACTCTCGCGCGCGCAATTCCAGCGGCGCCAGGGCGCGATCCAGACGCCGGCGCGCCTCGAGCCACATCTTCCAGTTGTAAAACCACAACCCCGGCGCCGGCGGCTCACCAGCGGCCATCACCTTCTTCGCGATCGTTTTGGCGGCGGCGCGCGGCATGGTTACAAGGTCCGCCGGAACAGCAGCGTGGCGCCCGCCAACACCAACACCGAAGTCAACACCAGCGCGAAGATATCGGTGGTGATCGCGGTGATGCCGATGTTCTTGAGCAGCAGCGTGCGGAAAGCGTGGACGGCGTAGGTGAACGGGTCGCAGTCCGACATCAACCGCAGCCATTTGGGGAAACCGGCGATCGGATAGACGGCTCCGCTGGGAAAAAACAGCAGCGTGTTCAGCACGCCGAAAATGGCGCGGGGCACCAGCGGGTCGCTGATGCGCGCCATGATGAAGAACATCATGCCGATCAGCGCGACCGAAGTGAGCACCACCATCAGGGTCAGCTCCAGCAGGCGGACCGGTTGGAAGAAGTTGGCGACCCCCGCCACGACGGCTCCCAGTACCAGGACGGTCTCTCCGGCCAGGGTGGCCTTGATCGTGCCGGACAGGTTGAAGCCGAGAATCAGCTCCCATTTGGTGATCGGAGTCACCATGTAGCCTTCGTGCAAGCCGCGTGACTTGTCGTCGATGAACAGCATGCCGCCGCCGATCATGGCGGTGACGAAAATGGCCAGCGCCACCGAACCGGGCAGCAAATACTTCATGTAGTCGATGTAGGGATAGACCTCGACCACATCCAGCGTGGCCTGCGGCGGCTCGCGGGGCGGGACCTGGGGAGCATTGATCGAGGCCACCAGATCGGACATCTGGGAGCCGACCGCGCCCGCCACGGTGCGATCGGTGTTGTCGGTAATTAGCGCCAGGTGCGGCTGGTGCCGTTCCAGCAGGTCGCGGGAATAATGCTGTGGAATGATCAAAACCCCGCCCAGTACGCCCTTGCGCAGGTCGGCGAGGGCGGCGCTCTGGTCGTCGTAGTCGGTGGGCAGGAAGGTGCGCGCATTCGCGCCCACGGCGCGGACCCGCTCCAGCACATCCACCGATTCCGGCCCCCGATCCAGGTTGACCACGCCCAAGACGACGTTCTTGATATTGCCGCCGAAGGCGTTGCCCAGGATGATCAACTGCAGCAGCGGCAGCACCAGCGAAGCGAACAGCAACGCCGGGCTGCGGCGGAACTTGCGCATATCGCGCTCGACCAAGGCCAAAGCTCGCTTCATCGGGGGCCTCCTTTCGTGCCTGGGCCGGCGGGAACGGCGGCTTCGCCTATCTCCGCCAGCCCATGGCCGGTGTAATGCAGGAATACGTCGTCCAGACTGGTGGATTCCACCGACAGGCTTTTCAACTCGAGCTTGTGCTCGCGCGCCAGCTCGATCAACTCCTGGGCCGAAGCCGGGCCGCGGTCGCTCGAGATGCGATAGGTGGCCGAGCCCAGCGCGCGCACCGACTTGACCGCCGGCAACGACTCCAGGTCGGCGGCGCCGTGGGGCAGATCGGGCTCGAGCTGCAGTTCGATGCGGCTGGCGCCGGGTACCGAGCCTTTCAGCGCCACCGGCGTGTCCAGCGCTACGATACGGCCTCTATCGACGATCGCGACCCGGTCGCAGAGGCGGTCGGCCTCGTCCATGTAATGGGTGGTGAGAAAGAGCGTGTGGCCCTGCTGGGCGCGCAGATGCGTGATCATCTCCCACACCGAAATGCGTGACGCCGGATCGAGGCCGGTGGTGGGCTCGTCCAAGAAGAGAATTTGAGGGTCGTGCACCAGGCCGCGCGCGATCTCGAGGCGCCGCCGCATGCCCCCCGACAGCGTGGCGGCAAGGGCGTTGGCGCGGTCGCCCAGGCCGACGGCTTCGAGCAACTCCGCCGTGCGCTGGCGGCGCCGTGCCCCGGTGATGCCGTACAGCCGGGCGTGAATGCCTATATTCTCGGCGCAGGTGAGCTCGGGGTCGCTGGTCATGTTCTGCGGAATGACCCCAATGCTGGCTCGCACCGCGTTGGGATCGCGAACGATATCGTGCCCGGCCACGACCGCCGTTCCGCTGGTGGGCGGCACCAGCGTTGTCAACATGCGGATGAGCGTGCTCTTGCCCGCGCCGTTAGGTCCGAGCAGACCGAAGATCTCGCCACCCGTCACCGTGAAGCTGACGTTATCCACCGCCAGCAGCGCGCCAAAGCGCTTGCTTATGCCTTCGACCTCGATCGCGACGCCGTTTTGGGATTGGCTTTGCGCTTCCATGACGGCTAGTCCTTCGCGCCGTTGACGGGCGGAGGCGGCAAGGCCGGTACCGGCAGCATCACCCAGGCGGTCATGCCCAGCGGGAGCTTTCCCTCGGGATTGGACACGCGCACGCGTATGGCCACCGTCTTGATGTCGCGCTTGGTGCGGCTGACGTCGCGCTCGGTGGCAAAATCCGCTTCCACCGCTTTGTAGATCACCGGACCGGCGGTCTCGGCCCCCGAGGGCAGGCGTACCCGCAAAGTCTGTCCCATGGCGATGAGATCGGCGTAGGTTTCCTCGACGTCGGCATCCACCCAGGTCGAGCTCAGGTCGAAGAGCGTGACGATCGGACCGCCCGGGTTTACGACCTCGCCTTGCCGCGCCGCGCGCAGCGTCACAATGCCGCTAGCCGGCG
This sequence comes from Bryobacteraceae bacterium, assembly GCA_052148435.1. Lineage (GTDB taxonomy): Bacteria > Acidobacteriota > Terriglobia > Bryobacterales > Bryobacteraceae > JBEKYD01. The sequence continues at coordinate 42,589 of JBKQIF010000159.1, read as the reverse complement.
CGAAAATCCGGGTCTGGCCGAAGCGCGCGGCGGCGGCGGCGGCATTGGCTTCGGCCTGCGCCTCGGCCGCGCGCAGTGCGTCGGTCTGCCGCTGTTGCACGGGAACCTGCCTTTCCTCCTGCTGGGCGTCCGCCAGCGCGGCCTGCGCCGCCGCCACCGCGCGCCGTATCGCCTCGACCGCGGCTTCGGCCGCCGCCACCGCGCGCCGTATCGCCTCGGCGCCGGCTTCGGCCGCCTGTTGGTTGGCCTTGGCGGAGTCGAGATCGGATTGGGCCGTGACCAGGTCCTGCGGCGGGTTGATGTCCCTTTCGACCAGCGGCCGGATGCGGTTGAAGTTGTCCTGGGCCTTGGCTACCCCCGCCTGGGTTTGCGCCACTTGGGCCTGCGCCTGCCGGAGTTGGGCTTGGGCCTGCGCCACTTGCGCCTGCGCCTGCTGCAGTTGGGCTTGCGTTTGCGCCATCTGCGCCTCTGCCTGGCGGACTTTAGTGGGCAACGTATGTTCCAGCAGCTCGGTCTGGGCCACCGACTGCCGCGCGCTGGCGCGGGCTTGTGCGATGGCATCCCCGGCGGCGCCCTGGTCGGCGCGCAACTCGTCCTGGTCGAGCACGGCAATCAGGTCGCCGGCCTTAACCCATTGCCCGTCGTCCACCGCCAGGCTCACGATGCGGCCGGTGATCTTGCTGCCCACCACCACTTCGTTGCCATCCACGGTGCCGGTCAGCACGAGCGTCTGGGGACGCGGCCGCTGCTCCCACCAGATCGCCACGGCGATGACCACAATCGACAACAGAAGGATCGCTCGTTTCATGCGGAAGACCTCGTTCGGCGAAAACAAAATACATTGTAAACCAAATCATTGTGAAATCAAATTAAATCTCAGCGGCGCCAGATTCGAAATTGACGGGTCGGGAGCGTCCGGCGCCCGCCGTCGTATGACCAACGAGATTGTGACCGCGACCGTTTCGATGAGGAGCCGTCCGCCATTCATTCGGCTGGTTGGTTTGGTTCGGCCGCCTTCATTGGTCGTGCCGCCCTCCTTTCGGCGTACCCGGTTATCCTTCGACATGAACCGCCAGTACTAGCGCTAGGGCCTCTTCGCAGAGCGCTCGCCGTTTGAATAGAAACTGTGAAGACTCCAGCCGATAAGAATATTGGGTAAGCAGACAGGAGACCGCCCGTTACGACGGTTCCCATCCGAGGACAAGTCATGGAACTATCGAGCCAAGAGTCGATTCGTGCATTGATGCGAACACAAGGGTTGCTCACCCGGAACCGGAGTCGCCGCGGCGGGCAGGCCGCCCGGCCTGCGAACCGAGGCCGCAGGATGAGTTGCAAGTGCGGCCAATGCCGCCAGTGTTTGGAGAACGCACGCTGGGAACGAATCTTTGCGAAAAAGTTCGCCGATCCCGATTACTACACAAGCCGTCTGGTCCACTACACCTCACCATTGACTTCTCTCTGATACCGCCCGGAGGCGCGAGCGTCAGCCTTTGAGCGGCGACAGGCTAGCCTGGATTCCATGGAAACATAGGTGGTAACGGGATTATTGGCCAGGTCCGCTCCATTGTCAACTACAATTATCGACAATCAGGTAGTTTACATTACCGGGCGCCGCGGAGAACGCCCATGGCGAATGTGCTGTTGACCGTGCTGCACAAGCTCGACGTGGACGACGTGAAGCGGATTTGGCGACAGCAACGCGACGATTGCAATCTGAGGAGAAAGAAAGCCGGCGCCAACCCGAATCTCGCCACGGATGAAGGAACAGCGCGGGCCAAAGGGCGTGAGCGGCGCTCACAACCCGATCGCGCGGACGCTGGGCCGGGAAATCGCCGAAAAGTCAGGGAATGCGGTGGATACCTTGGGCGCCGGGAAGCCGGGCGCCCGTCTACCGGCAACGCGCGAGTCCGGACGCCATCCAGCGCGTGACGCTGTACCGCTACCGCTGAGGCATCCGCGAGCCAACTGGTCGAAGTCTTAAGGTTAACGCAAGAATCACTTCACCGTTACCTGGGTGGCGCACGCACTCCCGCGCGCCGCGTCGAGACAACAGTGAAGTTATTTTTGCATCTTTCAATAATGAACAGCCGGACACCTGGGAACTCGACTATATGTCTTTTGTTATACTACGCTCTCATGAGACCGGCCAATCGGATTCTCAAATCTCTTGGCGTGGCGGTTTGCGCGGTCCTGCTCGCATATCTTCCGTACCACCCGCACTCCAGACCGGAATTGACCATCGGCACGGTGAACAATGCCGACATGATTCTGATGCAGCGGCTGTCCAAAGGGTTTGAAGCGCAAAGCGGCGTCAAGCTGAATTGGGTGGTTCTGGGGGAGAACATGCTGCGGCAGAGATTGACGATAGACATTTCGACCGGCGGGAACACTTTCGATGTCGTCACTATTGGTTCATACGAAACACCTCTCTGGGCGGAACGGGGGTGGCTGCTGCCGGTTGACGATCTCGGCGCGGACTATGACTATGACGACATCTTCGAGGTGGTTCGCCAGGGACTTTCCTATAAGGGCAAGATGTATGCGGCGCCGTTCTATGCAGAGAGCTCTTTCACTTATTACCGGAAGGATCTGTTCCGTGAGGCGGGCCTGGAAATGCCGGAGCAGCCCAGTTACGAGCAGATCCGCCAGTTCGCCGCCAAACTGAACAATCCAGCGCGCAATATCTACGGCATCTGCCTGCGCGGAGAGCCGGGATGGGGCCAGAACATGGCGTACCTCAGTACGCTGGTCTATACGTTTGGCGGGCGGTGGATGGATCTCAACTGGCAACCGCAACTCACCAGCCCGGAGTGGATCCAGGCCGTCAGCTTCTATGTAGACGTGCTGAGAAAGTATGGGCCGCCTGGCGCCAGCACGGATGGGCACAATGAAGTCCGGGCGCTGTTCGCCAACGGTAACTGTGCAATTTGGGTGGACGCTACTTCGGCGGCGGGTTACATCCTGGATGCCAGCCAAAGCCGAGTGGCCGGGACGACCGGTTTTGCCAAGGCCCCCATTCAGAAAGTCCCCAATGGCGCAGCCTGGGCCTGGAGTTGGGCGTTGGCGATCCCAAAGTCTTCCCCGAAAGCCCGTGTTGCCAAGCAGTTCATCAAGTGGGCCACCAGCAAGGCCTACGTTGCTACCGTGGGCGCGCGCTACGGTTGGCTTCTGGCTCCTCCCGGGACACGAAGATCGACCTACGACAATGCGACATACCAGCAAGCCGCACCTTTCGCGAACCTCGTTCGCGAGGCAATCCTGACCGCGGACATGACCAAGCCGAGTGTGTTGCCGGTGCCGTATATTGGAATTCAGTACGTTGGGATTCCGGAATTTCAGGCGATCGGCACGGATGTGGGACAGCAGATCAGCGCGGCACTTACCGGCGGTGCGACCGTCGAGCAAGCGCTGGCCCTGGCGCAGGCGGAGGCCGAACGCGCCATGCGGCGAGGAGGATACCTGAAGTGACCGGAGTTGCTCCGGCCGGGCAGGCTCGCGCCATTCGCACCGTACCGCTGCTGGCGCCCTCAGCGATCCTGCTGCTTCTGTGGATGGTCGTGCCCCTGGCGATGACCCTTTGGTTCTCCCTTGAACGGTACAACCTACTGAGTCCGGGTAAGAGCGCGTTTGCCGGTATTGAGAATTATCGTTATCTTTTGGCCGGCCGCGCGCTCTGGGTGGCTATGGGCAACACGCTGCTGCTGGTTGGGCTGGTTCTTTCGATTACGCTGGTTGCCGGAACTCTCTTCGCCATGCTGCTCGATCGGGAATTCCCGGGGCGCAACATCTGCCGGTTCCTCGTGATTGCCCCGTTTTTCGTCATGCCGACCGTGAGCGCGCTGATCTGGAAGAACATGCTGATGAACCCCGTTTTCGGGATGCTCTCATGGATCACGCGATCGGCCGGGTTCGGCACCATTGACTTCTTCGCCAGGATGCCGCTCGCCGCCATCGCCGTGATCGTGGCCTGGGAATGGACGCCATTCGCCGTGCTGATTCTGTTGCCGGCTCTTCAGTCGCTGAACCGGGAACAGAAGGAAGCCGCCCGGCTTGATGGCGCCGGAGTGCTGGCGCTCTTCTATCACATCGAGCTGCCGCACCTGCGGCGCCCCATGGCGGTCGTGGCGATGATCGAAACGATTTTCTTTCTCAGCCTGTTCGCTGAAATCTACGTAACCACGGGAGGCGGTCCGGGACTGGCTTCGACCAACCTGGCATATCTGATTTTTCGTGATGCCCTCCTGAACTGGGATGTGGGAGGAGGTTCGGCCGGCGGCGTCATCGCCATCATCCTGGCCAACATGGTTGCGTTCTTCCTGATGCGGCTGATCGGGCGTAACCTGGAGGACCAACGATGAGGACCAGGTGGCAGGTACGGGTCGGACTGACATTAGCCGGCTGGGTCGTCGGGTTGGGAATCTTCTTCCCCATTCTCTGGATGTTTCTTACCAGTTTCAAGACGGAGATCACCGCCGTCGCCACGCCTCCCGAGGTTTTCTTCAAGCCGACACTCGCAAACTACTCCGCCGTTCTCGAGCGGGCCGATTATGTGCAGTTCGCGATCAACAGCGTGGTGGTGTCGCTGGGTTCGACGTTGCTGGCTCTAGCGCTGGCAGTGCCGGCGGCGTATAGCATGGCCTTCTTCCCCGGACGCCGTACGCGTGACATCCTGCTTTGGATGCTTTCCAGCAAGATGTTACCGCCGGTCGGCGTTCTGGTCCCGATTTATTTGTTGTGGCGTAATTTTGGCCTGCTCGACACGCGCATCGGGCTGGTTCTGATCGACAGCATCAGCGTCCTCCCCATTGTGGTCTGGATGCTCTTTTCTTTCTTCCGGGAAGTGCCTTCCGAAATCCTGGAGGCCAGCCGCATGGATGGCGCGACCGAGGGGCAGGAGCTGGTCCATATTTTGCTCCCTCTGGCGATGCCGGGTATCGCCGCCACGGCACTTCTCTCTATTATTCTTTGCTGGAACGAGGCGTTCTGGAGCCTCAATCTAACCACCGTCAAAGCGGCGACCCTGACTGCGTTTACCGCCTCGTTCTCGAGCCCCGAGGGCCTGTTTTGGGCGAAGCTGTCGGCTGCTTCGACGCTGTCGGCCGCTCCCATCCTTATCTTGGGGTGGATCGGCCAGCGCCAGCTTGTGCGCGGTCTGTCATTTGGCGCGGTCAAGTAGAAGGGGACTATCGAGATTATGGCTACGGTCGAATTGAAAAACGTTTGCAAGAGATTCGGCGGCCACGAGGTGATTCATGGGTTGGATCTCGCGATCGACGACCACGAGTTCGTGGCGTTTGTGGGACCATCCGGCTGCGGCAAATCCACTTTGCTGCGAATGATCGCGGGGCTGGAAGAGATCTCGGAAGGAGAAGTGCTAATTGACGGATTGTCCGCCCGACACGTGCCGCCGGCAAAGCGTGGCCTGGCCATGGTTTTCCAGAGTTACGCTCTGTACCCCCACATGACTGTAGCCGAGAACTTAGGCTTCAGCTTGCGGCTGGCGGGAGTTTCGATCGAGGAGAGAGATCGGAAGGTGCGCGCGGTGGCCCGGACGCTGGAACTGGAGCCGCTGCTCGATCGCAAGCCGCGCGAGCTGTCCGGCGGCCAATTGCAACGGGTCGCGCTGGGCCGCGCCATCGTCAGGCAGCCGAAGGCGTTCCTGCTCGATGAACCCCTGTCGAATCTCGATGCGGCACTACAGGCCCAGATGAGGCTGGAGCTGGTTCGGCTGCACCGCGAGCTGAACACGACCATGATCTATGTGACTCACGATCAGGTCGAAGCTATGACCATGGCGGATCGAATCGTGGTTCTGAATGACGGCAGAGTCGAGCAAGTTGGATTTCCATTGGAGTTGTATCACCATCCCGCATCTCTTTTCGTGGCCGGATTTATCGGCGCTCCCAAGATGAACTTCCTGGACGTGGAAGTCCAGGCTTCCACCGAACAGTCCTTGACCTTGAGTCTGTTCAATGGCATCAGCCTCGCCGTACCGGCTCCGGTAAGGAACGCAAAAGCCGGCGAGCGGCTCAAACTGGGCATCCGCCCCGAGCACGTAGGCCTGGCGCGGGACGGAGAGTTGCAGGGCGAGATCGAAGCGTTGGAGCACTTGGGACCGCGGACCTATCTCCACGCCCGCCTCGCGGATGGAACGAGATTCGTGGTCGAGACTGCAGGCGATACCAGCGTTCGTGAAGGGGACCAGGTGGCGCTTCGCATCCGCCCCGATCGGAGTCACCTCTTTGACGCGTCCGGAAGGTCCCTCACTCGACGAGGCGCGGGCAACACCGTTGGGCATCACCAGGCCGTGTAGCCGCCATCGATACTCAGCACTGCGCCAGTGATGTAGCTGGCTGCATCGCTCGCCAGGAACAGGACCACGGACGCGACTTCACATGGCTCGCCGCAGCGTCCCATTGGCGTCATTTCCAGCCAGCAGGCATTCCATTCGGCGTTTTTCCGTCCGCGCAGAGTCATCTCCGTGTCGATGTAGCCAGGCGCCACCGCGTTGACTCGAATCCCGGACTTTGCCCATTCGCACGCCAGCGATTTGGTCAGCATGTGCACGGCCGCCTTGCTGGCGTTGTAAACGGATTGGGGCTGCGGCTTATTGACGATCAAACCGGACATAGATCCGATGTTGACGATGCTGCCTTTGCCCACGGCGAGCATCCGCCGGCCGAAGGCGCGGCAGCAGAACATCACACCGTCCAGATTGATGCGCATCAGCTTGTAATACTCGTCATCCGGGTAGGTTTCGGCCTTGATATTGTTGGCGTATCCGGCGTTGTTCACCAGGATGTCAATCTTACCGTACTTGGCAAAAACGGCGTCGGCGGCTCGGTCGACGGCTGCTGAATCGGTCACGTCGAGCTGGTAAAAATCGGCCCGGCGACCCGCTTGGGTCAGCCGCTGGGCCGCCGCCCGGCCGGCCTCTTCGACGATCTCCGCGACGATTACCGTCGCTCCCGCATCGGCGAGCGCGCCGGCGATCTCCAGACCAATGCCCCGGCCGGCTCCGGTGACGACGGCAACCCGGTCCTTTAGGCTGAATTTTTCGAGATACATGACAGGCACCTTTCCGAAACATAATAACTGGCTGCTGCCGCCGTTACCCAGGGAGTCGTGGCGCGTAATCGGCGGATCGCGTGCTGCGGGCCCCACGGACCGGCTTGGGCAGCTTCAGGTTATGATGGGGCACGGCACTTTCGGAATGGAAGAGAATCGTCCGATTTCCGCCTTCCGGCGCTATCGGTATTGGGGCTGCCTGGCGGGTTGCGGGGTTCTGCTTGCCGCCGCCCTGGCCGTCAGCCTTCGTTTGGCGTACGCCGGGATTTTGGAACAAGAGGGCGGCCTGGCCGCGCTGGCGCATGCGGCCGCTCTCGATCCATGGAACGCGCGCTACCATGCCGCCCTGGCCGACCTTCTGGAGCGCCATGGGCTGGACCCCGAGCCCCAGTTCGCGCTCGCCTGCCGCCTGGATCCGAACCAAGCCACCTATTGGCTGCGGCGGGCCATCCGCGCCGAAACGCGCGGCGAAATTGCCGCGGCCGAGCGCTTCTACATGGAAGCCGCCCGCATCGACCACCAGTTCGCGCCCCGCATCGCGCTGATGAACTTTTATTTTCGCCAAGGCGATGCGCCGAATTTCTGGACCTGGGCGCGCCGCTCCTTCGAGAGAAGCTATGGCGACCGTGCCGCTGCCTTTCAACTTTGCTGGATGACGACGCCCGACCCGGCCGCCATCCTCCAGCGCGCTCTGCCGGCTGACGCGGAGACCCTGCGCCAGTTCCTGGTGTTTGCGGCGGATCGGGCCGGGCCCCACCAGGCGCTGCCAGTTGCGCGCGCGCTCCTGAACCTGCGGGATCTCGAAAGCAAGACCGCGCTGCTGGACTACTGCGACCGTTTGCAACAAGCCGGCTGGTGGGACGACGCGAAGACCGTCTGGGACGGAATGGCCCGACGCAGCCTGGTTCCGGCAAACGAACCGGGCAATCTTCTGACCAACCCGCTGTTTAGCTCCCTCCCCTCCGGCCGGGGATTCGATTGGAAACTGTTTCCCACCTCCGAGGTTCGGTTGACGCCCGGAGATCCGGAACTGGGTTTCTCGGTTTCGTTTTCGGGGGACGAGCCGGAGGCGTGTCCGCTCATCCGGCAAATCGTGCCGGTCTGGGAAGACTCGCTGCTTTTTGGCATGGAGTATCGCACCTCCGCCGCCGCGGACAACGGGTTGAGCGTCGCCGTAGAGGATGCGGTATCGGGCGAACCGCTGGCCAAGGCAGGTCTGGCGCCGTCGCTCGATTGGTCCGCAGTGCGCCTGCCCGTCCACCGAGCCCAATCCCGCTTTGTGTGCGTGGCCGTGCGCTATCGGCGCAAGCCCGGCACGGTGCGCTATATCGGCCGGGTGGAATTCCGGCGGCTCCGGCTCTGGGGGAACTCCAGTGGAAGATAGGCTGTCAGCGGCCCTGTTCGCGGTGCTCTGTCTGGCCGTGCTGATGGCCTGGATCGACTCTCCCTGGCCGGCGTTCCTGGTCTACGGCCTGATCTTCGCCATCGGGTTGGCCGGGTGCCTCGGTTGCCTGTGGCGGCCACGGCGCCTGTATCTTCCTCCACTTGTGGCGGTGCCTTTGGGCGCCGCCGGGTGGGGTCTCTGGCAAATCGTTTCCGCGGGCACACTAAACCGCTGGGCAACCCTGAATACATCGTTGTTGTGGGCGGCCGATGGAGTGGCGTTCCTGGTAGCGGCGCAATTGTTTTTGGACCCGGCGCGCCGCGAGCGTTTCCTGGGGTGGCTCCTTTGGTTCGGGGTCGCCGTCTCGGTGGAAGCGGTCTTACAGCTCTATTCCAGCCGCGACCGGGTGTTTTGGTATTTCCCCATCCACGATCCACAAATGCCCATGGGCCCGTTTCTTTATCACAATCATTTCGCGGCTTTCTGCGCGCTGCTGTTGCCCATTGCGCTGGCGCGGGCCGTAACCGGTACGCGGCGCTGGCTCACGCCCGCCCTGATGGCGGCCGCGTTGGGCGGCGCGGTGATGGCGTCGGCTTCGCGTTCCGGAGCGGTGGTCGTCGGAGCAGAACTCGTCCTCGGCCTGGCGCTCGCAATCGCGCCCATGCCCGGCGCCTTCGACCGCCGGCTGCGCCGGCCGTTCGTCGTGCTGGCCCTGGTCGCCGCCTTTGCCGCCATCGCCGGCTGGGACACGCTCTGGCTGCGTTTTCACTGGGGAGACGACGCCCGGCTGCGCTACGCGCGCGCGAGCCTGGCCATGATTCAGGCCGCCCCGTGGCACGGCGCGGGACTGGGATGCTGGCCCACCGCGTACCCCATGTACGCCACCGTCGACGACGGTTTGGTTGCCAACCAGGCCCATAGCGACTGGCTCCAGTGGGCCGCGGAAGGCGGATTGCCGTTCGCCGTCCTCCTGCTCTCGCTCGCCGCCGCCCTTTCCGCGCGGGCGCTCCGCTCTCCCTGGGCCATCGGCATCCCCGCGGTCTTTGGTCTCGCTTTGGCCGACTATCCGTTTGAGAAGCCCGCCGTCGCCCTGCTCCTGTTCACTGTGGCCGGAGCGCTGGTGGCTGCGAAACGCCGCCAGCCGTAAACCCATCGGGGCGGCCGTCGCGCGCGGAACGCGCGCCATGCCGGACCCCATTGTGAACAGCTACGATCTCGGCGACAGCATCGACGAAATTCATGAGGGCTTCCCGACCCTTTCGGTTGCCCAGATCAAGCAGCTGGTCGATTTTGCCACGCCCAGCGACAGCAGCACACCCTGTGAAGGTGACGATAAGTTTCTGGACGGGAACGATCGCGCCGAAAAACAGGGCTCGCCGCGTCCGCTTTTGTTGTTCCGCTCCGTGAGATTAGCTTTTCTTGGGCGTGCCCTGGTCGCCGAACTCAGGCCATGCGAAGTCGTCGAAGGGTACGGGATCCATCCAGTGCAATTCTTCGTTGGCCCAATCGTGCAGTTTGTATTTCTTCCGCACGCCGGCGATAGCCGGGCCGCGCAGGTCGATTTTCCCCAGATCGTAATTGCCGAGTCCCATCTGGGCGCAGTACTGCAGGTAACCGACCTCCCGCGGATCCACCCCCATGCACTCCAGGCCAACCCGGTCGGCCGCGAGGAAATCCGTTGACGCGAGGGCTATGCGGTGGGGTACCGGAGTGCCCAGGCGCGGGCCGTTGCCTTCCATGCCCTCGAAACCGTCGATGACGGCGACGCCCCAGTAGGGCTGGAGCCGCTGCGCGGTCCGCAGCATGTTGAAGTGCATGATGTGGAAGCCGGCATGGAAAAGGTGCTTGTGATTAAAGGCTCCGGAGCCGTTGCTGTTCACGCTATGGAGTGCGGAGCCGATGACCATGTTCTTGACGGATAGGGTTGCGACCACGTAGTTGTGCGTCTTCAGCATGGCCGGGCTGATGACAAAAGTGCCGGGCTCAGCCAGCCGGGCGGCCAGCCTCACGGGAATCAGGTGGAAGTTCCGGTCGAGGATCGGCTGAAGAACGAACTTGCCCTCCTGGTTCAGGTCCAGCAACTCCGGCTTCATCGATTTGTATTCCCGGACCACTTCCGGATACTTGTAATTGCGGAACCCGGTCCAGGTATCGTTGGCCGAGGATTCGGCGATCGTCACCGGCCCCTTAAAGCGCGGGCCGAGGTATTCCAGAATGGCGCGGAGCGCGTCGGCATGGGTGGCGCACAACTGCGTGTCTACGCCGACATTGTTGGGCTTGATCAGGACCCGCTTGGCCGTGGCCAGCTTGGGACGAACCTGGTCGTCGATGGCCATCAGCGCTTTGTACACATTGGCCTGGCGGTTATCGCCCTGGACCAGGGATACCGTGGACCGCGGCTTATATTCCACTATGGGCGGAGCGGGCACCGCGGGCGGAGGTTGTTCCTGGCCGCGCAGCCGCGTAGCCGAAAGAAGCATTCCGGCGCCGGGCAGTTGAAAAAGGTGACGTCGCGTGAGTTTTGGTGACACTCGATTTCCTTTCCGGACAGGCACCGCTGCCGGTGAGCAGATTATATTGTATCTTGCGCATGGTCGAGCTGTGCGGACCGGGCAATCCGTGCGGGGGGCCCGGGTGGGACATCCATGATAAGGTTTTGTCAAGGAAAAATACTCCTCCCTGCACTTGACGGGTGAGTTTTCCGAAGCGCTGGTTTGGGCCTCATGACAGGCCATGCGAGACAAGCGCCGGGATGAGTCCCGGCGTGGAAGACCGAGAGTCCGCTCCACGAGAAAGTCATTGCGGCGGGAAAAGAATCTGACGGGCGCCGGCGCGCGCGGATGGTAATCTTGTGTAGACTCCGGAGTGCAATTCTGACTGAGTCTGGGACGGCGGCATGAAGCTGGCGGATTCGCTTGAAGCCAAGACGACGAAAGCGGCGTGGCTGGCCTTTGCCCTGCTGGTGGTCTCGGTCGCCATCAACTATATCGACCGCACGAATCTTTCCGTAGCGGCACCGGGGTTGCGGACCGAACTCCGGCTCTCTCCGGCCCACCTGGGGCTTCTGTTCTCGGCGTTTTTCTGGACTTATGCGTCGTTCCAGATTGTGTCCGGGTGGCTGGTGGACCGTTACGACGTCAACTGGGTTTTTGGCGCCGGCTTCCTGATCTGGTCGGCGGCGACGGCGGCAACCGGTTTCGTAGGCGGGTTTGGCGCACTGTTTTCGCTGCGGTTGGTGCTCGGCGCCGCGGAGTCGGTGGCCTATCCCTCCTATTCGAAGATCATCGCCACGCGTTTCCCGGAACACCGGCGCGGCCTCACCAACGCCCTCATCGATGCCGGCTCGAAAGCCGGGCCTGCCCTGGGGATGCTGATCGGCGGCCTGGTGGTGGCGCGGTTCGGGTGGCGAGCCCTGTTCTTGATCCTGGGCTTCGGCGCCATGCTGTGGGTCCCACTGTGGGCCGTCTGGGCGCCCCGCACCGAGGCCGCGGACAAGCCGAAACGCCACGAAGGGCCCAGCTTCGGCCGGATTCTGCGGGAGCGGTCCGCCTGGGGCACGTTTTTCGGGCTTTTCAGCATCGATTACGCGTGGTACTTTCTGATCACCTGGCTGCCCACCTACCTGGTTGTGGAGAGACACTTCTCGATGGGCATGATGGCCGTCGTGGGCTCGGTTCCTTTCTGGGGGCTCGCCGCTTCGTCGGCCATCAACGGTTGGGTTTCGGACCACCTGATCATGCGGGGGGCCACACCGACCCTCGTTCGCAAGAGCTTCGCAGCGGCCGGGTTGCTGTTGTGCACGCTGGTTTTGCCCGCGGCGATCGTTCACAGCCCGTGGATGTGCATCGCGCTGCTGACGGCAGCCTGCCTGTCGTTTGGACTTTGTACCTCCAACCACTGGGCCATCACGCAGACCATCGCCGGACCTCCGGCGGCGGGTAAATGGACCGGTTTGGAAAATGCGTTCGGCAATCTGGCGGGGGTGGCCGCGCCGTGGATAACCGGCGTGATCGTGTCCGCCACCGGCCAGTTCTTTTACGCCTTCGTGGCGGTGTGCGTGGTGCTGGTGCTGGGAGCGCTGAGCTTTCTGTTCGTGGTGGGGCCGGTCTCGCCGATGGATTGGACCAAAACCGTCAAACCGTGACTCGTGCAGCCTGAAGATCCGCGCTTCCGGTATAGCCCACGGGCCGCCGTCGTTCCCGCGTCGCCTCACAGGAATGTCGCGCGGGAATATGATGGGGAGTGCTTATGCGAACCCTGGGACTACGAAGCTGGACGCCCGCCGCGTGCTTGGCTGCGCTGGCATTGCCCTTGACTATGTCATGCGCCAACGCCGCCACGGAAGTCAGAATCGGCGCCGAGCGCCGGATGAGTTTCAACGCTGGGTGGAGGTTCTTCAAAGGAGAGGCGCCCGGCGCCGAAGCGCCCGTCTTCGACGACTCCAAATGGACCGAGCTCACCCTCCCCCACGATTGGGCGATCGGCGAGCCGTTCGACCGCAACCTGAATCCGCATACCGGCGCGCTGCCGGCGTTTGGGACCGGCTGGTATCGCAAATCGTTCACCCTCTCTGGCGGCGGCAGCGGCCGCTACTTCTCGATCGAGTTCGATGGCGCCATGTCCAACGCACACGTGTGGCTGAACGGCCGGGAACTGGGTTCGCGCCCTTATGGCTACACCAGTTTTGCCTTCGACCTGACACCGTATTTGCATTTCGGGGTTGCGCCCAACGTGCTGGCGGTGCGGCTGACGCCGGAGGACCACTCCTCGCGCTGGTATCCCGGCGCGGGCATCTACCGCAACGTGTGGTTGACGGTGACCGGGCCGGTGCACGTGGCCCGTTGGGGCACCTATGTCACTACCCCGGAGGTTGTCGCGGACAAAAGCTCCGTCTCCGTCAAGACCGAGATTCGCAACCGCCAGCCGTTCGAAGCCCGCGTCACTCTGCGCACGCGCGTGCTCGATGCCGCCGGCATTGAGGTGGCGCGGCACGACGATGACGCCGCCATTCCCGCCGATGGCGCGCAAACCGTGACCGCCAGCTTGACCGTGCCCAAGCCCGAGCGCTGGGACGTGGACCATCCGTATCTGTACCGGCTGGTGAGTGAAGTGCGCAATGGCAACCGCGTCGAAGACCGCTACGAGACCCCCTTCGGCATCCGCTCGATTGCGTTCGATAAGGACAAGGGATTCCTGCTGAACGGCCGCCATCTGAAACTGCAGGGCGTGTGCCAGCATTCCGACCTGGGAGCTCTGGGCACCGCCGTCAACCGCCGCGCCACCGAACGGCAGCTCCAGATCCTAAAGGCCGGCGGCGTGAATGCTGTCCGCACCAGCCACAATCCGCCCTCGCCGGAGCTGCTCGAGTTCTGCGACCGCCTCGGCCTGCTGGTGATGGACGAATCCTTCGACATGTGGCGCGTTCCCAAGGTGCCCAACGGGTTGAGTAAGTTCTTCGATGAGTGGAGCGAGCGCGACGTGCGCGATTTGGTCGACCGCGATCGCAATCACCCCAGCATTATCATGTGGAGCATCGGCAACGAGATTCCCGAGCAAAGCAAGCCCGACGGCTGGAAGGAAGCGCGCCGCCTGACCGGATTCTTCCACGAAGAGGATCCCACCAGACCCACCACGTCAGCGTTCGATAACTGGACCGGCGCCATCAAGAACAAACTGGCCGACGAAGTGGACATTCCCGGATTCAACTATAAGCCGATGCACTATGAGCAGATCATGAAGGAGCATCCCACCTGGGCCATCTTCGGAACGGAAACTTCTTCGTGCGTCAGCTCGCGCGGCGTCTATCATCTGCCCATCGAGAAGTACCAAAAGCACCCGTCGCTCCAGATTTCGAGCTATGACATCATCGCTCCCCCCTGGGCTTATTGTCCCGACGTGGAGTTCGACGCCCAGGACCGTTTGCCCGAGGTACTGGGCGAATTCGTGTGGACGGGCTTCGATTATCTGGGCGAGCCCACGCCGTTTTTCGAAAACCGCGCCGCCAACGAGACCGATTGGCCGGCGCGCAGCTCTTACTTCGGCATGATCGACCTGGCCGGTTTCCCCAAGGATCGCTACTATCTGTACCAGAGCCAGTGGACCACCAGGCCCATGGTGCACCTGCTGCCGCACTGGAACTGGGAGGGCCGCGAAGGGCAGGCGATTCCGGTGATGTGCTATACGAACGCCGACGAAGTGGAGCTGATCCTGAACGGCAAATCGCTGGGACGCAAGAAGCGGTTTGGCGAGCCCTGGGTGATGCCGGTGGGACCCAACGTCAGCCCGGACAAGCGCTTCGCCACCAAGTACCGCCTGGTTTGGGAAGTCCCCTATGAAGCGGGAACGCTGAAGGCGGTGGCCTATCGGGAGAACCGGCAGGTGGCGGTGGATGAAGTGCACACCGCGGAAGCTCCCGCCCGCATTCGCCTGGTTCCGGACCGGGCGGTGATTCACGCCGATGGCGACGATCTTTCCTTCGTTACCATGCGGGTGGAGGATCAGCACGGCAACCTGTGCCCGCTGGCCGACAATCTGGTGGAGTTCCAGATCAAAGGCCCCGGCCGGATCGAAGCCGTGGACAATGGCAACCCGGCCACGACCGAACCGTTTCACGCCGGCTATCGCAAGGCCTTTAGCGGGTTGGCGCTGGTAATCGTACGCTCCACCCGCGGCAAACCAGGCACGATTCAGTTGACCGGCGGCAGCTCGGGATTGTTCGCCGGTTCGATCGGTATCCGTACGGAGCCATAGGCCTCTACCGGCTCCGATTTTCCGCCCGGCGCCGCTCGGTCCACTGGGCCAGATAATTTTCCGAAGCGGTTCGCTCTATCTCCGCGTTGCCGGCATGGATCCATTCTTCGCGGCGATGCTGCTTCAACCGCTCCAGCAAGCGGCACCGCCGCCGCGCTTCGAGCAATGCGGCTTCGATCTCGGCCAGTTCTCGCCGCTCTTCGGCGCGGCGGCCGGCGAGATGTTCCCGGCGCGCATCCACGTACTCTCGGAAGGCCGCCAGCGTGGCCAGATCGCTGCCGCTCAGATTGGGATCGGCGCGAACTTGGGCCTCGGCGGCGGAACGCTGTTCGGCCAGCAGCGCGCGCTCGCGATCCAACTCCGCCAGCACCCCCAGTTGGCGGCAGAAGCGGCCGTCCGCCAGTTCCAGCTCCGTTTGCCTCCATTCCAACACGCGGGCCAGCCTGAACTCGAACGATTTCACGGTTTTCGCCCTCCGGCGGGCAGTTGCGCCGCACCCTCCAGACGGTGCGCCAGCTCTTCCAGGCCGCGCAGAGTCTCGGGAAGCGCGGTGTGGGTGGCATGGTCCTGCCGCAGGAAATCGAGCAAGGCGGGGCGCTGCTGGACACTGGCATCCAGGACCGGGTTCGAGCCGGCCGCATAGGCGCCGAGCTGGATCAGGTCCTCGGCGTCGCGATATGCCGCCAGGGCCGCCCGCACCTTGCCGGCAGCCTCCTTTTGCGCCGGCGAGGCCAGGGCGCCGGTGAGACGGCTGACCGATTCCAGCACGTCAATCGCGGGGTAGTGGCCCTGTGCCGCCAGCTTGCGCGACAGAATAATGTGACCGTCCAGAATTGCGCGCACGGCGTCGCAGATCGGCTCGTTGAAATCGTCGCCCTCCACCAGCACCGTGAAGAAGCCGGTAATCGAGCCGCGGCGAAAATTGCCGGCGCGCTCCAGCACCTTGGGCAGCAGTTGAAAAACGGAAGGCGTATACCCCTTCTGGCTGGGTGGTTCGCCGGCCGCCAGGCCAATCTCGCGCTGCGCCATCGCCAGACGCGTTACCGAGTCCATTACCAGCAGCACGCTGGCCCCCTGATCGCGGAAATATTCGGCCACGGCCAACGCCACGAAACAGGCGCGGACGCGGAGCGGGGCAGGACGCTCGCTGGTGGCGCACACCACCACCGAGCGCTTGCGGCCTTCCGGTCCCAGCTCGTTTTCCAGGAAGCCGCGCACTTCCCGGTTGCGCTCGCCGACCATCCCGATGACCGTGACATCCGCCGAGTTCTGGCGCGACATGGCGCCCAGCAGCGTGCTCTTGCCCACCCCGCTGCCGCCGAAAATTCCGATGCGCTGCCCTTTGCCGCAGGGTAGCAGGCTATCGACGGCGCGGATACCGGTCACCAGCGGCTGGGAGATGTGCTCGCGGTCCAGCGGATTGCCGGGGGCGCCATACAAGTTGTAGGTATCCGCCGCGGCAACCGGGGGCCCGCCGTCAATGGGCTTGCCGAAACCGTCGATAACCCGCCCGAGAAGGCCGGGGCCGACGGGAATTCGGGCTTGCTCGGGGCGCGCCACCACCGGACAGCCCAACTGGAGGCCGTCGGTTTCCTCCAGCGGCATGGACAGAACCCGTCCTTCCCGAAAGCCGATCACCTGCGTACGCACCCGCCGGCCGGCGCCGATCGCGACTTCGCAAAAGTCGCCGATGCCTACCCGCGGGCCGCGCGATTCGATCAGCATGCCGACGACTTCGGTCACCGTGCCGATCCATCGCAACGGGTCGAGGCGCTCCAGATCCTCGCCATACGGACCGAGCGAAATCCTCTCCATCTAACCCTGCCTCCGGAGGCGGTCGGCCAGGCCCCGCTCGATCTCTTCGAGTTGCGTATCGACCGAAGCGTCGAGGCTCCCGCGCTCGGTTTCGAAAATTACGAAGCCGAGTTCCCGCGCCGTGTCCGACACCACCTCGACCGCGCCGCCGGAACTCGTGCGCCGCAGGCAGGCGCTCAACTCGGCAGCGTGGGCCGGATGAACGCGGACCCGGCTGATCTCCTGCCCGTCCAGCTTTTCCAGAGCGGCCATCGCCACTCCGCGAATGGCTTCCGGATCCACGGACAACTCGCGCCGCAACACCCGCCGAGCCACGGCCAGCGCGAGCGTCACCAAATCGGCCTCGGCGTCGTGCCGCAAGCGGCTGCGTAAGCCGGCCAGGTCCTCGATGCCGCGCGTCAGCCGTTCCATCACCGGCTGGACTTGTTGCGCGGCCTGATTGCGGCCCTCCTCCCGGCCTTCGCGAAACCCGGCAGCGTGCGCCTGGCGGACCCGTTCCTCGGTCTGCCTGGCGAGTTCCGGATCCGGTTCGCTGCGGGGCCCTTCGGCGGATGCTCCCGCGGGAGGCTCCTCCGGTACGCCCATGTGGCGCCAGGCGAGCGGCGCGACGGCCCCGCCGCCGGTATCCAGCACCTTAGTGCGCACGGATGCTTCGCTTTCCGCGGCGCCACGCGTCCGCCCCACCTTGGCCGCGTGACGCGTTGTCAAAATCTAGCCGGGGCAGGAGGCTAGACCACATATTGCTCTCCCACCGCGCCCTTGAGGCTCAACACGCCATCCGATTCCAACTGCCGAACGACGGAGATGATCTGCTGCTGCGAAGCTTCGACTTCCTTAATCTTAATCGGACCGAGGGCGTCCATATCCTCGCGCAGCATGTCCGCGCCGCGTTGGGACATGCAGCCCAGAATGTGGTTCCGCAGTTGTTCGCTGGTGCCCTTCAAGGCTACCGTCAAGAGCTTGCGATCCACCTTGGCAAGCACCTCCTTGACGCCCAGTTGATCGATCAGCAGCAGATCCTCGAAGACGAACATAAGGTGCCGGATGGTTTGCGCGACGGCGGGATCCTGCTGCTCGATAGTCTCGATAATGCCGCGGCTCGAGATGGAATCGACGCGGTTGAGAATTTCGGCCACGGCGCGCACTCCGCCGTAGGATTCGCGGCTGACCTCGCCCAGCGCCTGGAGCTTCTGTCCGATGACACCCGCGATTTTGGCGATGATGTCCGGCGAGATCTGATCCAGACTGGCCATGCGTTGGGCCACATCGGCCCGCATGCCAGCCGGCAAAGACATGAGCAGGGCGGCAGCCTGCGGAACATTGAGGTGCGAAAGCACCAGGGCGATGGTCTGGGGATGTTCGCTATGAATAAACTTGGCCAGTTGCTGCGGGTCGGTTTTCTGGATGGCGTCGAACGATACCGCTTCGGCGCCCAGCGCTTTGGTCAACCGATCCATCATGCGGCGGGCTGTATCCGGGCTGAAGGCGTTGAGCAAGAGTTTTCGCGCCACCTCCAGACCGCCGCGCGCCACGTAATCGCCTGCCGTGGACAGGTGATGGAACTCGTTGAGGACCAATTCCGCGTGTTCGGCGGAAATCGCCGTCACCTTGGCGACTTCCTTGGTCAGCTTTTGCAGATCGTCGTCGGCAAGCTGCGGAAGTATGGCGGCGCTGGCCTGATCGCCCAGGACAATCATGAGCATGGCCGCCTTGCGCAAGCTGCTTGGTTTTTCGTCCGTCTTGGTAGTGTTCAGAATCATGGCAAGCCTCGCAGAAGGGGATTATCTCTCCTCCTCGCGGATCCAACTCCTCAGAATCTGGATGCTGACCTCGGGTTGAAGCTTGATCGTTTCGCGCAGGTGCTTGGCCAGGATCTCGGCTTTCTTGGTGATGACCGGCGTTAGTTTCAGTGCTTCCAGCACCTTGGCATCCATCTTTTGCTGCAAGGCGTCGCGCTCGGCGAGTTTGGCCTCGAGGCGGCTGTTCGGATCGGGGATCGCGCCCGGCTGCAAGGCAGGCGCAACGCCCTCAGCGCCCTCTTCAATGCCCGCCGGCGTGCTGACGGTCGCACTGCCAGGTCCTCCGCGACGGCGGAGCAACCAGGCCAACCCGGCCACCATAGTCAGGATCGTGGCCAAAGCCGCGCCCGCCGCTAAAAATACGACCTTGCGGTCCTGCGGCCACGGAAATCCGAAGGGACCTTTCTCCGGCGCCTTTGGCAGCCGCTCCATCGCCTCCGGCGGCGGCTCGCGCTGGAGGGTGGATTCAAAAGGAAGAGTTTCGATGACGATCTGGTCGCCGCGCTCCTGGCTGAAGCCGCTGACCCCGGCTACCACATCGTGAATCACCTTCAGTTTCTCCGCGGAGGGTGGCACCAGCACCCGCTGGTAACCGTTCTTTCCCCGCACCCAGGAGATGTCCTGATCCACCAGCACCGCCAGCGACAGGCGGCGAATGGAGCCGGACGGCAGGCGGGTCTTCTTGACCGTGCGGCTGGATTGGTAGGTGATGTTTTCGGTGACGCGCGAAACCCGCGTGCCGCCGCTCGCGGGACGCGAGGTGGGCCGCGGAAGATTGGAGGCCATCCCCGGAGTTCCGCTTGCGGAAGGGGCGCCGGAAACGTCCTCGCTGCGTTGGGAACTGAGCATCACCGAGCGTGCCGGGTCGAACAACTCCTCGCTTTGTTCCAACGCGGAGAAATCGCACTCCAGGGAAACTCCGGCATGAAAGCGATCCACTCCCAGCAACGGCTCCAGCGTGGAATTGACTTTGGAGAGCAGTTCCGCCTCGGCTTTATGGCGATACTCCAGCGCCTCCTCGCTGCCCTCCACCCCGTCCGGGCTGTCCGGCTTGCGGGGGCGGCCCAGGAGGTTGCCATTCATGTCCACTACCGAAACCTGCTCGGGCGCCAATCCTTCCACGGCGCTGGCGATCAGATGATCGATGGCTTCCACATTGCGCGCATTCAGATGCATGCCGGGACGCAACTTCACCAGCGCGCTGGCCTTGGCCGGCTGCTGTTCTTCGACAAACACGGAGTCCTTGGGAAAGGTGATGTGCACGCGGGCCTGCTCGACCTCCGCCAGGGACATGACCGACCGTTCCAGTTCCCCTTCCACGGCCCGCCGGTAGTTGACGTGTTCGGCAAATTCGGTCGCTCCCAGGTTGGTTTTATCGAAGAGCTCGAACCCGATCCTGCCGGTCTTCGGCAACCCCTCGGCTGCCATGGTGAGGCGCAACTCGGCCAGCTTGGCGGAGGGCACCAGCACGCTCCCGCCGGGCTCCGGCAAACGATACTCCACCCCGTTCTCGCGCAACTTCTGCACGATGGCGGCGGCGTCCTCCGGCGCCAGGGACGTATACAGCGGTTTGAAATCCGACTCGCGCTGCCAGTGCACCAGCGCCCACAATCCGGTTGCCGCCAGCACAGCCACCGTGGCAATGGTCAGACGCTGTCGAAGGGAAAGGTTGGCCAGTAGCTTTTTCATCGAAGTCGGATTCTCGGGCGCACCCTGCGACAAAGAAACCATCGGCACAAGGCCGGGAAAACGTGAGGGGCCGGCGCCCCCACCTGCCAGCCTGGCAGACCTTATATCTGCATCTTCATGACTTCCTGGTATGCGTTGATCACCTTATTTCGTACCTGCAAAAACAGGTCGAAGGCCAATTCCGCCTGGTTGGTGGCCATCACGGCGTTGTGCAATTCCTGGCCGTCGCCGTTCAGATAGCTCGCCACCGACGCCGAGGCGTTCTGGTTGAGGGCTTCCACGTTGTTTACCGCTTGGGCAAATACGCCGGCAAACCCGCCGCCAGCCGTGGCGGATGCGGAAGCCGCGGGCAATTCCACCGGCAAGGGCGCGGCGATGGGAGAAATCGGGGCCGTCATGGATGCTCTTCCCGCACAGTCTCCTCCTTCAACGCAACAGGTCGATCGAGTGCTGGATCATATCTTTCACCGCGCCGATGGCGGCCACATTCGCCTCGTAACCTCTGGACGCGCTCATCAGGTCCACCATGTCCTCGGCCGGATTCATGCGCGGAAACGCGACATAGCCTTCCGCGTCGGCATCGGGATGTCCGGGCAGATACCGGCGCTCGGGATCCCGCGAATCGGTGACGATATCCGCCACGGTTACCCCGTTGGCGGATGCCCCTTCGCCCGAGCCTTCAGCCTGTTGGAACAGGACCGAGGCGAAGGGCGAGGCAACCGTAGTGCTCTCAAAGACCGCGTCCTTGCGGCGATACGGACCTCCATCGGGCGTTCGCGTGGTTTCGGCATTGGCCAGGTTTTCCACCAGGAGTTCGGCCCGCGTCCGCTGCGCAGCCATGCCGGATGCGCTTACCGAAAGGGCGGAAAACAAACTCATGAGCCTTGACCCTCTTTGATGGCGGAACGCACCTGCTGGATTTGCGCGCGCAGCAAACCCGACGCCGCCTGAAAGCGCAGCGCGTTCTCCGACAGCAGGCGCGACTCGCGGTCCAGGCTCACGTTATTGCCGTCGTTTTTGGTGACCAATCCCCCGGCCTCCAGAATTTCCGGCGATCCGGAAGCGCGGCGTAGCTCATCCACAAAATCGATGTCCTGGGTCTGGTAGCCCGGGGTATCGACATTGGCGATGTTGGACGTCACCAGGCTCTGACGCACGCTGAGCAGGTCCATGTACCGCTCCAGTTGCGTGGCTACAGGGTTGAGCATCTCCGTTACCGAGGGCAATCGTCCGGCCAGTGAGAAGGCCCTTGAAATCAATCCATTTCGAGACAATTGGCGATAAATTCCTGGCAACGGCGGCAAGATTTTGCCGAGCCCGGTTGCGTCTATTCCTCGTGGATCGCATCCACCGGGCGCAGTCCGGAGGCCACCCGAGCCGGATACAAGGCGGCCAGTGCAGTGGCGCCGACGATTTGACGCCGCTCACCGCCGCGGTTCCGGATCTGCTACGCAATACCCCTGGCGTGGCCGCGGTCGATCTGTTCCACGGGATGGCGACTCACTATCGCGGCGAGCGGGCCTTGCTGGGCGGCACGCATCCACCCCGTAGAGTGGGAAAGCGCCCGCGCCCGTCACCAGCGCGCGCGCCTCCATCAGGGGCGAAAAGTGCGCCTCAAAAGGCAGCCCGCTCAGCCGGCCGATCCAGCCCTCGTCTACGCCGCCGTTGGCGCAAATTTCGAGATCCGTCCACTTTTCTGGCCGCAAGACGGCTTTCCGGCATTGAGTTGCCATCGAGATTCCCGACACTGCCAGATGGAGGGAACTCCGCCCTTCGCGGCCGACTCCATCGACACGCATTTACAGCAACTTCAGGTCGATCCAAGGCAACAAAAACACCTTGCGCGGCGTCACTGAGACATCGCTCGACCTCCACGGCACCGCACCCGAACGCCTGGGACAAATGCCGCGCTAGCTTAGCTCAGCTAGCTAAAATGAAATGAGTGTCTTATCCTTATCGATCCTACGCGCTGATTTCCCGCGAACGGATTGCTCGAAACTACCGCAACGTCTGCACCGTGGTTGGCGCGGATGTGGCGGTTGCCGGTGTCATTAAGGCCGACGCTTACGGGCACGGCGCGCTGGAAGTTGCCCGCACCCTGGTAGCCGAGGGGGCGTCCTGGCTGGCAGTCAGTTGCGTGGAGGAGGGCGTTCAGCTTCGGGAGAACGGTATCGCCGCGCCGCGCATTCTGGTGATGGGCGGGTTCCTGAATTACGAAATCCCGGCTCTGGTGGAACACCATCTCACCCCGGCCGTCCACTCGCTGGCCGAAATTGGGGATTTGAATCGTGCCGGGAGGTTGGCGGGCCGGGTGCTTCCCTACCACCTCAAGATCGATTCCGGCATGGGGCGGTTGGGCACGCGCGGCGCGGCAGGCGACATTGTCGCCGCCGTCTCGGGCGCCCCTCATGCCGAGTTCGAAGGCATGATGACCCACTTCGCTTCGGCCGCCGACTATGCCTCTCCGCAGACCGGCCAACAACTCGGCTATTTTGACGAGATCCTGGCGAAATTGACTGCATCCGGCGTTGTACCCGGGTACCTGCACACCTCCAGCACCAACGCCATCGGCTACGGGCGCCGCGGCGGCTGGCACAACCTTGTGCGCGCCGGGCACGCGTTGTACGGCTACGTCTCGCCGGCCCGCGGCGAAGCGCCGCGGCAACTGCTGGAGGTGAAGCCGGCCCTCACCTGGAAGGCCAAAATCCTGGCCATCAAGGACCTTCCGCAAGGCGCGCTGGTGGGTTACGGGGGCAGCTTCCGCACGGCGGCGCCTACGCGCATCGGGGTGATCGGGGCCGGATACGCCGACGGCATCTTTCACCGTCTCTCCAACCGCGGCAAGGTCATTGCGGACGGCAAACTGGCTTCCATTCTGGGCACCATTTCCATGGACCTGACCACGGTGGATCTGAGCCACACGACCGCCCTCGCACCCGGAGACGACGTTACCCTGCTGGGCGAGGAGGGCGACGCGCGGCTCGACGCGCAACAGATCGCGAGAATCGCCGGCACCATTTCCTATAACATCCTCTGCGGTATCGGCGCGCGGGTACGCCGGGTTTACAGCTAGCGCGAGCGAGCCCGTTTTCTTACTCCGCCCGGATCGCCGAGAGGTAATGCCCCCGTAAAAGCCGAAATGGGTCTATGATACCGGCGGAGGCAGGGTGCGCCTGGACAATGAGCCT
This sequence comes from Bryobacteraceae bacterium, assembly GCA_052148435.1. Classification (GTDB taxonomy): domain Bacteria; phylum Acidobacteriota; class Terriglobia; order Bryobacterales; family Bryobacteraceae; genus JBEKYD01. Next base: position 18,896 of record JBKQIF010000159.1, on the reverse strand, counting down.
TGGAAGAAGATCGACGGGCTGTATTTCTACCCGTGGGTTGGTGATCGGTACCACGAAGGATCGATCTTTGGTATCAAGATCCTCGCCTTGGGGGAGTCGACGTATTTCAACGAGGAGGACGGAAAGGACGTTTTCGACAGCCAGCGCGAGGGCATCGAAGGGGGCTGGTTCGCTCACTACAACGTGTTCGCGTACCGCCAGGGCAAGTGGACGGGTCGTTTCTTTACGATGCTGATCCACGGATTGCTGGGACGCCCTGCGGCGGCCGGCGAACGCAGACGGGTGCTGGACAGCATTGCGTTTTGGAACTATGCCGATGGCGAACCGCTGGAAAGCCACAGCCGGTGGCCGCGCGGGGACGACCTCTGCCGTGCGAACGGAAAGCTCCGGCGAGTGATAGAGGAGCTACGACCGCATCTGGTGATTCTTTTGTCGGCCCGCCTGTGGCCGAACCTGTGGGACGGCAAAGACTTCTTTGAGCCGCCAACGGCGGACGGCGTTCCGCCCATCAGGACCGTATGCAGGGCGAACGGCAACGGGGTCGAAACACATCTGTTGGGGGTGTGCCATCCCCGCGGATTCCGCGATGAGGACCGGGGCGCCATCGCAAAGGCGATAAGGGACGCTGGGGGGAAGCAGCCGGGAATAGAGGCCGGGCAGGATCCGCCGGTTCCGGGGCGCATCAAATCGCTCTACGCACCGCATCTGATACGGGTCTACAAGAGGCATCACGCGTGGGTATTCGATGACTGCACCTTCGGCGTCGAGAGCCGACCGTTCGCGCACGGGGCTACCCAAATGGTCGACAAGCTGGCCGAGAAAGGGGGGCTGGGCGACGGGCCGTTGACAATCCTGCTTTCGCCCCGTCCCTTTGAGGCCATGACAGGGGCGGTTCTCAAGCTGATGGACCGGCCCGAGAGGCCGTGTGGAGCGTGGTACCAGATGGACATGGGCGGGAGCTCGTTTAAGGCTTGCATCTGCAGAGACCTCGAACGGTATTTTGGCAGGTGGCCGGAGGAATTCTACTGCGGGATCGGCTAGCGCATGGACGCGAGTAGCGAGCGCCGAGCGGGGAGCTGTCCCGGTGGGCGCCGCCCGACCTTCGGGCTAGCTACTTGCCCTCCAGACCGTCCAGCCGCTGCTCGTGGGCTTCGGCGACGTGGGCCAAGCGGTTGATAAATTGGAGAGTCTGAGCGAAGCCGCCACGCATTTCGGTGGCGAGCCCGCGCACTTCGGTGGTGAGCTCCTGCACGTCCCGCGTGAGGATCTCCACGGTTTGGCTGAGCGCCTCGTGGCGTTCCGTGAGCCTCTCCAGGCGTTCGTCGATAGTCAAAGTGGTTGGGCTCCTGCTCCCAGTTTAGCGTGCGCGCACCTAATCGTGCCAGCGCCGACGCGTTCCACTTAGAGCCGATGGCGCCGGGAGCCCTAGAAGGCCACCTTGGGGGCTACGGTCGAGAACGGTACAAAAAGTGCAGAGCCATCACAAAGACCGCGGCGGACCGGCGGAATTCCAGTGATATTATGGGTACGAGATGAGCCTACTGTCGCCGCGTTTGGATCTGAAGGTCGCACAGAAGCAGATTCTCACGCCGGGACTCGTGCAGATGGTCACGGTTCTTCAGCTCAACCGGTTGGAGCTGAAGGAAATGATCACGCAGGAGATCGTCAAGAATCCGGTTCTGGAAGAAGCCACCGAAGAGGGCGAGGAGGTCACGCCGGAGGAACTGCTGCCCCTGCTCGAAGCGGAACCGGACAGCGATCCGGCCGACCGGGAGATTCTGGAAGCGGCCGTACTGAACGAATCCGGCTCGGTGGATGGCAATGCGGGAGATGTGGCCATCAACGGGAGCGTCTTTGCGGACGCCGAAGAGACCGCCGCCACGGTAACGGGGCCGGAGAGCGCCCCTTCGGTTAGCAACGACCCGCTCGAAAAGCCGGCGGCGTCCGATCCCTTCGATGAAATCGACTTCGGCTCGTTTTTCGACGACTATCTGGATCCCGGCTATAAGAGTCCGGCATCGGAAGCGGTCGAAAAGCCGTCTTTTGAGACCTTTCTCTCCGCGCCGGAGACGCTGGGCGATTACTTGCGCAAGGGGCTGAGCATGAGCCTGGTCTCCGGCCGGGTTCGCGACGCGGCCGAATCGATTATCGGCAACCTGGACGACGACGGGTATGTGTCGGCCTCGCTCGAGGAAATCGCCGCCGCCGGCGAGCACTCGATGGAGGAAGTCGAGCAGGGGCTGAAGGCCGTGCAGGCGCTCGAAGCGGGCATAGCGGCGCGCGACTTGCGCGAATGCATGCTGCTCCAGATCGAAAGCATGAACGGCAAGGGCGGGGTGGCGTGGCAGATCGTTTCCGACCACATGCGGCTGCTCGAAACGCGCCAGTTCAAGGAGTTGGCGCGCGTGCTGGGCCGCCCGCCAGAGCACATTGAAATCGCGGTAAACACGATCCGGCACTTGAATCCGCGGCCCGGCCTGCGCTACTCCGGCGCCGGGGCCAGGGTGATCGAGCCGGACGTATATCTGATCAAGGACGGCGACGACTATATCATTCAGATGAACGACGAAGAAGTGCCCCAGCTTCGTCTGAATGTGCAATACCGGCGCATGCTGGACCGGGAAAACGGCGCTTCCAAGGAAGTCCGCGACTACGTGCGCGAGCGGTACTCCTCGGCCATCCAGTTGATGAAGAACATCGAGCAGCGGAAGCAGACTATCCTCAAGGTGTGCCAGGCGATCGTCCGCCGCCAGACCGAGTTTCTGGCCAACGGTATCGAGTCTCTGAAGCCGATGATGATCAAGGACGTGGCGGAGGAGGTGGGAGTTCATCCTTCCACCGTCAGCCGCGCGGTGGCCAGCAAGTACGCGCACACGCCGCAGGGCGTCTTCGAGTTGCGCTACTTCTTCTCCGAAGCGGTGCAGGGGCCCTCGGGAAGCTTCACCCCTCTGCTGCTGCTCAAGCGCAAGGTGAAGAGGATGATCGAGGAAGAAGACCGCACCAAGCCCCTCACCGACGAGCGCATCACGGCGCTGCTCGAAGCCGACGGCATCAACGTCACCCGCCGCACCGTGGCCAAATACCGGGAGGACATGAAAATCCCCTCGACGCATCAGCGGCGGCAGCGGGATTAGCGCAGGGCAGGCTGCGACGTGGATACGCGCACCGTACTTACGAACTGGAGCACTTAATTGCGGCGCCTTCTGCGCTATAAAGAAAGAGGAAGGTGCCGGCGGAACCGTCATGAAGATCACATACACGGGCAGGCAGGTGGGATTGGTACCGGCGCAGCTCGCCAAACTGGAGGCGCGTTTTGTCAAGATCGGCAAGCTGCTGGACGGCAAGCGGGAATCGGAAGCCCACGTGGTGCTCTCACAGGAGCGCCATTTGCATCAGGCGGAAGCCACGGTCCATTACTATAGCCACGAGCTGGTAGGCATCGGGTCGGCAACGGATCTGTTTTCGGCGATTCACGCGGCGGCGGAGAAGCTGGAAAAACAGGCCCTCAAAGCGGTCACCAAGTACCGCGACAACAAGCGGACGCCGCGCAAGGGCGCGCCGGAGGAGCAGGCGGCGGTGGAAGCGTCCGCGCCCAAAGCCGGGCCGGAGCCGGAGACCGAGCGGCGCATTTATCACGTCAATCAGCACAAGAAGCGCAAGCCGATGACTCTCGACGAGGCATTGCTCGAAATCGAAAAGAGCGGCGATTACGTGGTATATCGCGACGCCGAGACCGACCGCCTCTCCGTCCTGCTGCGGCGCCGCGACGGCCATTTCGATCTGGTCGAGGCGTAAGCCGTTTCCATGCCGCGCGCCAAGAAGACCTCCGCGGCTTCAGGCCGCCGGCCGGAGTTGGTCATCATCACCGGTCTGAGCGGTTCCGGCAAAGGCTCCGTGCTGCGGGCCCTGGAGGACCTGGGATTCTACTCGGTGGACAATCTGCCGGTGGATCTGATTCCCAAGTTCGCCGAGCTGACGCGCGATAACACCAGCGTCCCGGCCGCCGCTCTGGTGGTGGATATTCGCGAAGGCGAGGGGCTGAAGCGTTTCCCCAAGGTCTTCGCGGCCATCAAGAAGTCGCTCGCCGTGCAGTTGATTTTCCTGGAGGCGGACGATGCCGCCATCGTTCGCCGTTTCAGCGAAACCCGGCGCCCCCATCCGCTCGGAGCCAGCCGCTCCATCGCGCGCAGCATTGGGACCGAGCGGGCGCAACTGGCCCCCATCCGCGCCATGGCCGACCTGGTGATCAATACCTCGCAGTTTACGGTGCACGAGCTGCGGGAATTCATCGGCGAGCGGTTCAGCGGGCGGCGCGACGGTTCCAGCCTGGCGATCTATGTGAACAGCTTCGGCTATCGCAACGGCTTGCCTCCGGAAAGCGACCTGGTATTCGATGTCCGCTTTCTACCCAATCCGAACTACATACCAAAATTCAAACATCTAACCGGGCAGAATCCGGCGGTGGCCCGCTATATCCGTTCTTTTCCGCAGACCGTGGAATTCCTTGGGCGAATCACGGAATTGCTGCTGTTCCTGCTGCCGCATTATACGCGCGAAGGCAAGAGTTATCTGACCATCAGTTTCGGCTGCACCGGCGGCCAGCACCGCTCCGTCATGATCGCCGGCGAGATCCACCGGAATTTGCGCGCAGCGGGCTTCAAAGTCAAGCTGCATCATCGGGATGCGGTCCAGGCCCGGAGCTGAGAGGGCCGTAACCTCATTCGTGGCGCAGCGCCGACATGGGATCCACTTTGGTCGCGCGGCGGGCGGCGAGGAAACTCGCGGCGAGGGATACGGCGGCGAGCAAACCGGCGGCCATCGCCATGGTGGCGGGGTCGCGAGGCTGGAGGCCGAACAGCATGGCGCCAAGCAGCCGGCCGGTGACGAGCGAGATGGCGATGCCGGCAGCGACTCCTCCGGCGACGAGCGCTGCAACGTCGCGCATCACCAGCCCGAGGATGGAGCGCGAGCTTGCTCCGAGGGCCATGCGGATGCCAAACTCGACGCGGCGGCCGGTCACCAGGTAGCTGAGCGTGCCGTAGAGGCCGATCATCGCCAGCAGTAGCGCCAGGGCGCCGAAGAACGCGGAGAGTGCGGCCAGCAGGCGCTCCCGCGTCAGGGAATCGTCGACCTGCGCAGCGAGCGTGTGGATCTCGATGGGAATTTCTGTGTTCACGCGGGCGATCAATTGTTGGATTGCGGGGACCACGGCCGCAGCGGCAACGGCCGTGCGAATTTCCAGAGTAATCCCGCCCGTGGGAACCTGCGTGAGAGGGCGAAACACGGTGGGGTAGGTATCCTCGCGCACCGACTCGTACTTGGCGTCCTTGACGATACCCACCACCTCGACCGGCGGTTCCAGCTTGCGGGCCTCGCCTTCCACGCGGAAGGTCCGTCCCAAGGGGTTCAGGCCAGCGAAAAACTTGCGTGCCAGGGTCTGATTGATTACCGCGACCTGTGGCGAGCTATCGGTGTCCGCGCGATTGAAATTGCGCCCCACCAGCATCGGAGTGCGCAGCGTGTCGAAGTAAGTGGGACTCACGGAATTGAAATAGGCAAGCGCGTCGTCGCCCGCGGGGGGATTGGGCACGTCGCTCCGGATGTTGGTATTCCATTCGGAACCCTCCAGCGGCGTGATCATGGAGCGGGAGGTGGAGACCACGCCCGGCAGCGCGCGCACGCGGGTCTCAATCTCGTCGTAAGTGGCGCGGTAGTGGGCCTTGGGCACCTGAGCCGTGGCCAGATTCGCGTTCACCAGCAAAACCTGGTGGCGGTCGAATCCGATATCCAGCGTGGCCAGCTTCCGGAAGCTTCGCAACAGAAGCCCGGCGGTGACCAGTAAGACCAGGGAAAGCGCCACCTGCGAGGCGACGATCCACAAGCGGAAGCGCGGTCCTCCTGGCGAAGCAGCGATGCCTTTGATCGCGGTGGTCAGCGACTCGCTCGTGCCACGAAATGCCGGAGCCACCCCGAACAGCAATCCGGTGAGAATGGCAACCGCGGCGGTAAAGGCGAGGACGCGGGTATCCAGCGAGAAATCCAGAAAGACCGCATGGCCCACAGTCGAAAGATAGCGCACCAGCACCGCATTGCCCCAGTGCGCGAACAACAGGCCGAGCGAGGCTCCGGAAAGCGAGAGCAATACGGATTCCACAAGCAACTGGCGAACCAGCCGCAGGCGCGAAGCTCCCAGAGCCTGCCGCATGGCCATCTCCCTACCGCGCGCGGCGGCGCGGGCCAGCAGGAGGCTGGCGATATTGGCGCACGCGATCAGGAGCACGAGCCCGACGACTGCCATCAAAACGTGCAGTGGCTGCTCGTACTGGCTCCGCAAAACGGAGAAGCCCTTGGAGGCCGGAACCGGGTCGAGCACGCGTTTCCGAAAGTTCTTCTGCGATTCGCTGTCCCAGTTCTGGGGTACGGCCGCCCCGAATATCTCGGGCGACAGTGCAGCCAGCCGCGTTTTGAGCCGCGCCATTCCCGTCCCGGGCTTAGGACGGCCCACGGCACGAAGCCACCACCAGCTTCGCGCGTCCAGCCGGGACCGCGGTCCATCGAAGAGCGAAGCGGCGCAAATGGGAATCGCCACGTCGAACCGGGTGCCGACGTCCATTCCGTAGAAGCCCGCGGGCGCCACGCCGACGATCTGAAACGGGTGGCCGTCCAAGGAAATCGCGCTGCCGATGGCGCTGCCGGCTCCGCCGTAGCGTTCCCGCCAAGAAGCATGGCTCAATACGGCAAGCGCAGGGCAGCCACGCCGGTCGTCGCCGGCTGTCAGGAGCCTGCCGGCCGCGGGTCGGAGGCCCAGGGTTCGGAAAAAATCGCCGCTGGCCCACAGGCCGTTGGCGTATTGGACCGCGCCGCCCCGGGTAAGATTGAACCGGTCGGCGCTCCAGGCAAAGACGCCGGAGAAGACGTCCTGCCGGTCACGCACCTGCTCCCAAAGCGGATTGGTGAAGCTGGTATGCGAAACCTCCACCAGTTCTTCCGGTTTGACGACTGGCAGATAACGCAGGAGGATGGCATCGACGAGGCTGAAGATGGCCGTGTTGGCGCCGATTCCCAGCGCCAGCGTCAGCACCACCACGGCGGTGAACGCCGGGGATTTGGCCAGCACGCGGACCGAATACCGGATGTCGCGCCAAAACGCTTCGACCGCCGCCTCCCAGCCGGCGCTGCGGATTTCGTCTTTTACCGATTCCAGGCTGCCCAGCTCGGCGCGCGCCACCCGCCGGGCTTCTTCGGCGCTCATTCCGGAGCGCATCCTCTGTTCCACCGCCGCTTCCAGATAGCCGCGCAGCTCTTCCTCCATTTCGCGTTCCGATTGCCGCTTCCCAAAGAGCGCCCGAAGGCCTCCGGCAAGATTGCTCCACAACCACATCGGTCACCTCACTAACAGGCTTCCAGAATTCGGGCGATGGCCGCGGTCTGGCGGCTCCACTCGCCAGTTTCCGACTGCAGCTCTTTGCGGCCGCGAGGGGTCAGGGCATAATACTTCGCGCGCCGGTTATTGTCCGTAGCCTTCCACGCCGCCTTGATCCACCCGTCGCGCTCGAGCCGGCGGAACGCCGGGAACAGAGAGCCCGGATTGACGTGAAACACACCCTGGCTGATCTGCTCGATGCGCTGGCCGATGCCGTATCCGTGCATGGGCTCCAGCGCCAGAGTCTTCAGAATCAACATGTCGAGCGTGCCCTGAACCAGGCCGCCCCCGCGTTCCCGCATTGCGCCGCTCCTCTCGATAAACTAGATATACGGCTTCTTCCTCTCGATTGTCAAGAGGAAAGGCGCCCGCAGGGGAGGCTCACCGCCTTCGCCCCCGTGATATCGTCGGGATTCATGCTGAAGACGGCGTGCCTGGTGGCGGCGCTGGCGCTAGCTTGCGTGCTGGTGCGGGCGGCGCGCGTCGGCATGGCGGGAGACTACGTCGATCCGGTGGGGAAGATCGCCGCCGAGGACGAGGCTCGCTACGCCAACGGCGCCATCCGCATGGCCCAAAGCGGCGGCTGGCTGACACCTCGTTTCATGGGGCGGCTGGCGCTCGATGAGCCGCCACTACTATACTGGCTGTCCGGAGCGGGCGCGCGCATCGCCGGAGTTTCGCGCCTGGCGCTGCGTGCGCCCATCGCGCTGGTTTGTGCCCTGGCGTTGGCGCTGGTGTTTCTTTGGGCCGCCGAACTGAATGGGCCGCTGGCCGGCGTCTGCGCGGCCCTGCTGCTGTTGGGCGACCATTTATGGCACGTGCTGGGCGGCATGTGTATGGCCGATGGCCTGCTGGCGGCGTTCGTGGCCGGCGCACTCTATGCCCTGTTCTCGGACCCGTCGCTGGAGTCGGCCGGCGCACTATGGGGTTTTGCGGGAGCGACCACAGCCGGCATCTTGACCAAGGGACTAGCGGGCGCCATGCCGTTGGGAATTTTAGGCGTATATTGGCTGGCCGCGCGGCGAAGTTGGCGGCCTTCGGCGAGGCGCGCCGTCCTGGCGGGCTCACTGGCCCTGGCGTTGGCCGCACCGTGGTTCGTCTACCAATGGCTGGCGCACGGGAAATGGTTCTGGGCGGAGCACGCATCGCGCATTCCGGGCTACGGCGCGGGAGAAAGCCTGCTTCTGTTCTACCTGAGCCGGATTTCGCTGGCCGATCCGATTCTGGTCGCGATTTCGCTTGCCGCGCTGCCTGCGCTCACCCAAGCGCTGCGCCGCCGCGAACCGGCTGCCACGCTGCTGGCGGCATGGCTGGCGGTGGGGGCGTTGGCGGCGCTGGTATGGCAAAGCCGCAACGTGGCATATCTGCTACCAACGATTCCGGCGATGGCGATTCTGGCCTCTTCGTTCGGCCCCTTCGCGAAGGACCAGGCATTGCGCCCCGGGTTAGTCCTGGCCCTGGGCGCGCTGGCGGCCAAAGCGCTCCTGCCGTCGGCTCCATGGGGCATCTCGTTTGCGGGCGGCACGATCGAGCCGCTGGCGCCCGTGGTGGCGAATTATTGCGAGCGCAGCCGCGGCAATGAGCTGATCCTGGTCGGCCTGGGCGACGCCCTGTATGGCGCCATCGAACCGTTGCCGCGCCTGCGTTACGCCGATATCGGGCCGCTCCCCCATGGCGGTCCTGACGGCCTGGATTTTGCGTCCATGGGGATCGAGGTCAGCGCGGCCCAGTTCGCCACGCTACCGGACTGGCTGCCCCGCTTTCGCGCGCGGCTGCGGGAATGGGGCCTCGATTCTTCAGAACCGGTGGCAACCTTGATTCTAGCCCGCGACTCCAGCCAGTTGGCGGACGTCGTCCGAGCCCGCCCGGCCAGCGATTTTCTGGCGCCGGATTGGCTGCGCTCCGCCCTGGAGCCGGCCGCAAGCGCAAATCACGACCTGGTCGAAGCCGGCGCCGGCCACTTTCTGCTGTTGTCGCGCCAGGCACGAGCGCGTACGGCGCCGCCGGCCTGGTCGTGCCGCATGTAGGGGGGCACAGGCATCAAAATGAGAAGAGTAAGGACTGACGCGCACACGAAACGGCGGTTCGTGGCGGTCTGAACGTAGACGGCCGCAATAAACGCCTTCGCGCGGATTCCGCGTCGGACCCGGACCGTTGCGAAGAGGCGGATCCGAACCGGGCTAGCCGCCGAGGTTCTGGGCGAGGGCCTGCACGAACACCTCCCGATCGACGTTGCCGCCGCTCAAAATCAACGCCACGCGGCGTCCCCGCATCCGGACGCGTTCCTGAAGCAGCGCCGCAAGCGCCGCCGCGCCTGCGCCCTCCGCGACGTTGTGCGTATCGGAGAAGAGATACCGCATCGCGGCCCGAATCTCGTCGTCATCCACGCTGACAATCCGGGAGGCGCCTTCGAGAATCACCCGCACTGCCTCCGGATCCGGCGTCCGGCACGCCATGCCATCGGCGATCGTCTCGGCGGTGTCGGTCGCAACGGGCCGGCCGGCGGCAAACGAGAGGGCATAGGCCGGCGCTCCGGCGGCAACCACCCCCACAATTTCCGTCTTCAGTCCGAGGGCGTTGCGGGCGGCGATGGCACCGCAGATGCCCGAACCCATGCCGATCGGAACATAGATCGCATCGAGGTCGGGTACCGCTTCGAACAGTTCCAGGGCATAGCTTGCGACACCGGAAATGAGTGCGCTGTCGAAGGACCGCACGAAGTGCAGCGATTGCGCCTCAGCCATCCCGGCGGCATACTCGTACGCTTCCTGGAAATCGTCGCCATGCTCCACCAGTTCGGCGCCCAGGGCCCGCATGGCGGCGTTCTTCTCGCGGCTGTTTCCATGCGGCACAACGATGACGGCCCGCAGCCCCGCGCGCGCCGCGGCGAAAGCCACGCTCTGACCGTGATTGCCTCGGGTGGCCGCAATCACGCCGGCGAGCTTTGGTTCCGCGCTCCGGAGGCTCTCCATGTACACCACTCCGCCACGAATCTTGAAAGCGCCGAGCGGAGTATGGTTCTCATGCTTGATCCACACTTCCGCGCCGGTTCGCGCGCACAGCAGCGGCCAGCGAATCTGCGGCGTGGGTGGCATCGCTTGGTGAACGATCGCGGCCGCGGCTTTAAGTGTGCCGAGCGGAGGTAAGGTCATGGTCTACCCGTCCCACCAAGCATCAGATTGCGGCATCCCAATGCCCTCGGCACGATGTCCGGTTTGCGGAAGGCCATGGGCCCGAGCGAGTTCGTAGCTAAAAGGCTGAGCGGATTTCATTTCCAGGTCCATTATCGTCCCTTCGGCCGTATCGTTTCATCCAACAGGCGGAGGTGCGGATGGGCACGGCAGGGCGCGCGGACCCAACTCGCGAGAATCACGCGCGGCGGCGCCAGCGAGCGCGCCCGCGTCGGCCTCCAGGGGCGCCGCAGGGTGCGGCGTGTTCCACGAGAGGAGGCAGCACGGATGAACGCGATCGAGCCCGAGTTCTCGGCGATCATCACGGGAGTTGATCATTCGCCGTCGAGTCCCAGCGGGCTGCGAACGGAGCCCAGCGCACTGTAGCTCGACGAACTTTGTCTCGTCGATGGCGCTGATGATGAGAGCAGTTGGTGCAAAATGGAGATTCCGGATAGTGGTGGAGCGGCCAGTGGTGGTATGAAGAGGCTCATATACGTAGAAGTGCGCGTCGTGCGCGCCCATCCATATCGGCGAGAGGATTCGAAATGAAAGAACAACATCCTAAAGAAGACGCTATCGAAACATCGCGGCGAGATCTGCTACGCTTCGCGTCGCTCACCTCCTTCGGCGCCGGACTGTCGCACGCCGTGGGGCAGGCTCAGCAACCGGCCGAGGCACCGGCCGAGACCATGGTCGGCGTGAAATTCGAGCCCAAAGACAAGGTACGCGTGGGCTTCGTCGGGATGGGCGGCCGGGGAAGCTCGCTGCTCTCGAATTTTTCCGCCGTGGAGAATGTCGAGGTCGTGGCCCTCTGCGACATCGTCACGGAGAAATGCGCCCGCGGCCAGGCGGCGGTGGCCAGGGGGCAGACGCGTCCCGTCGAAGTATACGCTGGCAGCGACCACGCTTTCGAGGGGTTGGCCAGGCGCGACGATATCGATTTGGTGATCGTTGCGACCTCCTGGGACTTCCACGTCCCGGTATCCACATTCTGCATGAAGCAGGGCAAGCATGTAGGGGTGGAGGTTCCCGCTGCGCGAACGATGGCGGACTGCTGGGATCTCGTCAACACCTCCGAGAAGACCCGCCGCCACTGTGTGCAGCTCGAGAACTGCTGTTATGGGTATAACGAGATGCTGGTGAACCGGATGGTGCACGCCGGCGTATTCGGCGAGTTGCTCCATGGCGGGGGCGCCTATCTGCACGACCTGCGCAGTCTGCTGTTTTCCAACCAGGGAGAGGGCCTCTGGCGCCGTTTCGAGCATCTCAACCGCAACGGAAACCTCTACCCGACCCACGGCCTGGGCCCGGTTGCCTTTTACATGGACATCAACCGCGGCGACCGGTTCGAGTACATGGTCTCGATGAGTTCCATGTCCACATCCCTGGCCTTTTACCGCGACACGCACATCCCCGGCGACGATCCGCGCCGCAAAGAGACCTATGCGTGTGGCGATCAGAACACCAGCCTCATCAAGACCTCGAAGGGACGCCTGATCCGGCTGGAGCACAACGTCACCAGCCCGTCGCCCTACGACCGCATCAACCTGATTGCCGGCACGAAAGGAATTTTCAAGGATTATCCTCCCCGCATCTACATCGACGGCCACGGAGGCGAAGACTGGAGTCCCATCGATTCGTACAAAGAGGAGTTCGAACCACCGATCTGGGCGAAACTGGGGGAGATTGCCGCCAAACTCGGCGGCCACGGCGGAATGGACTTCATCGAGTGCTACCGCCTGGTGCAGTGCATACGGCAAGGGACGGCGCCGGACATCGATGTCTACGACGCGGCCGCCTGGAGCGCGCCGGGACCGCTGAGCGAAATGTCCATCTCCAAAGGCAGCGCCCCTGTCCCGTTCCCGGACTTCACCCGCGGGCGCTGGAAGGAAGCGCGGGCCTGACTCACAGCGTGCCGGACAAAGTGCATGCCGTGAAAACCGAGCGCATGGCGTCCATGTTTTGGCGCGCAAGAAGTTGCTACGCTGAGATGTGCCCGGCTGGCAACAGTTGCCGCGTGAGCGCCTTTTGGCTGACGTATCGCTCTGGTCCGCGGATCTGGGCAACCTCGAAGCGGCCGTGCGCCGCCTCTCGCCCTGGGCCGATTCCTTCCATCTGGACGCGGCGGACGGGCATTTTGTTCCGGGCTTGCTCTTCTTCCCCGATCTGATTCGCGCGATCCGCCCGCATACCACGGTCCCCTTTCATGTGCACCTGATGGCCCAGTATCCTTCGTCGCTCGCTGGGGAGTTTCTGGACGCCGGCGCGGACCTGCTCACGGTGCATGTGGAGAACGGCGAGCGCGAGGCCGGTGCGGCCATCGAACAGGCCGCCGGGCGTGGATGCGGCGCGGGAGTGGCGCTGAGGCTCGAAACGCCGGTGCGCGCAGCGCTGTCATATCTCGATGCGATCGAGGTCATTATCCTGTTGGGCACGGATGTGGGTGTGAAAGGACGCGACCTTGCGCCGCAAGTGTGCGACCGTTTACGGGAGGCGCGCAGTCTGCTGCGGGAACATGCGAAGGGCGGTGTGCTCCTGGTGGCTGACGGCGGCATCCGAGCACGCACGGTGGGCGAACTGTGCGCAGCCGGCGCGGACGCGGTTGTGCCAGGCTCGCTGGTCTTCCAGTCCGCGGACTTGGAGTCTACGTTTCGCTGGCTCCGCGGTCACTCGGCCCCGGCTGTTGCATAAGGGACCAAAACCCCATGCGGGATGGCCCACGATTGGCCCACGCCTTAGTGCTCCCCGCTATGCTCCGCTGCAATCAGGCCCCGCTACAATAAGGGGGGCATCGCACTCCAAGTTCCGCATCGGGTTCATCCAGATGGCGTGCTCGGTCGATCCAAACCGCCGGCCGCGGCGGGCGAAAGTCCTGGAGTCTCATTTCCCGCGCCTTCGTGAGGGGGCCGGCTGCTGAGCGGGCGTACGTGATAACGGCTTATCGCCCGTTCCGACTGTCGGCTACAACGTGATCCCCAGGGAGGCGATGACCGAGGGAGAATCCAGGCTCGACGATGCCATGCGCCGAAGCACCCCAGGGCGCGTGGGAGTAAGCTGGTAACGTTCGGACTGGGAAAGAAGTAAGGATGCGATGATGAACAGGTATCGAGCAGCTTCATTGCTGGCGGCGGCCGCTTGGGCCGCGCTGGCTCTCTTGCCGGCGGCCGCGGCGGACCTGACGGTTTATTTCGGCACCCACACGGCGGGGCCAGGCAAGGGCTTTTCGGTTTCCCACTTCAACACTGTAACGGGCGCGCTGAGCAAGCCTGAGTTCCAGTTGGAAACTCCCGCGCCAGCCTATTTCGTGATCGCGCCGGGGGGACGCCGCTTGTACTCTTGCAACTCGACAGGATTCGTCAGCGCGTATTCGATCGATCCTGCCACCGCCCAACTGAAACTGATCAACCAGAAGCCGAGCGGCGGCGGAGACCCCAGTTACGTTAGCCTCGACCGGACTGGGCACTATGTTTTCTTGGCCAACTACGAGGGCGGCAGCATTGCGGTATGGGCGCTTGAGTCCGATGGAAGTCTGGGAGAGCGGACCGCTTTCGTGCAGCACACCGGCAGCAGCGTGAACCCGCAGCGGCAATCGCATGCATACGCGCACTCGATTCGGGTGGACCCCACCAACCGCTTTGTCCTGTCGGCGGACCTGGGACTGGACAAGTTATTCGTCTACAAGTTCAATGTGAAGGACGGATCGCTGACGGCCAACGATCCGCCGTTCGCGAAAGCGGCTCCGGGATCGGGCCCGCGACACGTGGTATTTCACCCCAACGGGCGCTGGGTCTACCTGATTACGGAGATGGGCAACACCATTATGCTGTTCAATTGGGATACCCAGCGGGGTGCCCTGTCCGAAGTGCAGACAGTGGGGACCTTGCCGAAGGATTTCCAGGGCGCGAGCACGTGCGCGGAGGTGCAGGTGCATCCGAGCGGCAAGTTCGTATACGCGTCGAATCGCGGTCGTGACAGCATCGCCGTCTTCTCGGTGGATGCCAAGACCGGGCGGTTGACACCGATCCAGGACATTCCTTCGGGCGGCCAGACGCCGCGCAATTTCGACATGGATCCCACGGCGCACTGGTTGCTGGTGACGAATCACGGAAGCAACACCGCAATGGTGTTCGGCATCGACCAGCAGACTGGAAAGCTGACGCCGGCCGGCCAGCCGGTGGACGTGCCGTACCCTTTCTGCCCGCGGTTCCTGGCGCGGTGACCATCCCGAATTTCACGCTCCGGGTTTTCGCTTTCACGCCGGCGCCGCCGGCACCCAGCGTCGAGCGGCGAGTGCCACCCGCTACAGGCCATCCGGGCGCGCCGGACGCGCACAGCACGAACTCCGGCCCTCACGCGGTGCGCTCGCGCGCGAGCGCCGGGTTGGACACCGGATTGTACGCAACTCCGACCGTCATGAGGCCGCCTTTTTGTGTGGAGGGCGACTGGCGCTGCCGCAACTCCGCCGTCACTTCCCAGTAACAGCGGATGCAGAGCGAGCGGATGTTCTCCCGGGTGGTTGAAACGCCGGAAGTCCTCAGACGCTCAGGACCGGGATGTGCGATTCCCGAATGATCCCATAGCCTTCGCCGTTGTCTCCCAGATGGCTTCGCCCAGGACTGTGTCCGATGACAAGGACGTCAGCCTTCGTTTGCTCTGCCGCTCGGTTCAACAGCTCCGGGACATTGCCGCTATCGATGATGACTTCGGCCTTCGTGCCCACGTCCAATTGCAGCTGGGCGATCTCTTTGGCGGCGAAGCCGACGACCTTCTCCTTCCATACGGGGTCGACGTGGGATCCGCCGGGGCCGTAAATCTCCACGCCGGTCGTGATGTGGACGAGCGTAAGCGTTGCATCGACGGCCGCGGCCATCTCGGCGGCCAGCGACGCTGTGTGTTGGCTGCGAGGGCTCAAATCCACCGAGCAGAGGACGTGGCGGATCGAGAACTCGCGCGCCGGCGCCTCCTCCAAGTGAGCGCCTGTCCAGACCGGGCAATGGCTTTCGTGCAGTACCTTCGCTGTCACCGAGCCCAGCAGAAAGCGGTAGAACGACCCATGGCCATGGGTCGACATCACGATCAGGTCGGCGCTCCGGTCGCGAGCCGTCTCCACGATTTCGTGGGCCGGGTCGCCTCTGAGCAGCACGCGTGTGACCGCGATCCCATCGAGCTCTGGCCGCAGCGCCTGATCCAGATCTTTCTGAGCCTGCTGGACGATGTGCGCGTGCAAGTCCCGCGCGGTGATCTCGTCACCGCTCTCCAGTAGGCCAGCCGGATAGCTGAGAGGCGGCACCACGTGCAGCAGGATCATTTCCGCATGAAAGCGTCGCGCCAACCACGCGGCCTGGTGAACGACGTGCCGGGAAGCATCCGCGAACACAACGGGAACAAGAACTTTCTGAATGTTCAGCATCACGCCACCTATTATCAATTGACGGAACCCGTCAGGCAAGGCTGGCGGAACCAAGAGTGCCTCAGGCTCACGAAACCGGTCAGGGGTTGGAAAAGGGAGGTTGGATGGGCAACCTGCTCGTTCTTGCACCCATGTGTTGAAGGATGGGGCACTGTCACCCACAACTGGCTTGATCCGGCAGGTGGCAAAGCTCGCTGCCGTCGAGGCTCTCCGCATTCATGATCTCCGCCATTGCACAGGAGCTGGACACTTCGCTTTTCGATGTGCTGTGGGGACCCGCGACCCATTTGCTGGATCAAACGGCCTATACCCAGCCGGCCTTGTTTGCCGTGGAGTACGCCCTGGCGCGGCTGTGGCAGAGCTGGGGCATCCGGCCAGCGGTGGTGCTGGGACACAGCGTGGGCGAATACGTGGGGGCCTGCGTGGCTGGCGTCTATAGCCTGGCCGATGGACTCAAGCTGATTGTCGCGCACGGGCGGCTGATGCGGGCGGTGGGCGGCCGCGGCGCCATGCTGGCAGCGCAGACCGGGGAAGCCGAAGCGCGGGTGGCCATGGCCGGGCTGGAGCACCGCGTGTCGCTGGCGGCGGTGAACGGGCCGGCCAGCGTGGTGGTTTCCGGCTACGAAGAGGAACTGGCGCTGGTCGAGCAGCGCCTGGTGAGCGCCGGGGTGCGCGTCAAGCGCCTGGCGGTGTCCTACGGTTTCCACTCGCCGCAGACGGCGGAAATGGAAGAGGCCTTCGAGCGGGTCGCCGGCGGGTTGTCCTACCGTGGGCCGCAGGTGGAACCGATTTCCAGCCTGACCCCGTGGCTCTTCGATCTTCGCCTCGTCCGCCGCTGGCGATGGCGCGCGATGTTCAAGGGCGCGCCGGAACGCCCGCGCCCGCGTCAGCCTTTCGGCGGCGCCGCACGATGCCGCGCGGGTTCACGGCGCGGGTAGGACGCGCCGGCGCCGGAGGTCGCGGCGAGCCCGGCAGACCATTCGCCCGGCGAGTCCCGGCGGAAGCGGTTTGGTGCGGTGTAGCGCGGAATCGTCGCCGCGTCCTGATGGCGCGCACTTATCCGAAATGCCCCTTTCATGGCATGACCTTTGCCTTCAGGCGACGGCTTTCAGCGTGTGTTCGCCCGATAAACTTCGGGGATGGCGGAATACGGCCGGGCCGCACGTCGATCCCCGCCAATGAACACTCGCCGGACTCGCGATAATGTTAGGATCGCCAACATGAGACGCCTCGGTATCTTATTAGCCACATGCACGTTCTTGTGCGCTCAAATTCAAACGGGCCCGACCTTGCCTTATCGCGTCGTGGAAGGTTGGCCTCAACTTCCGGCAGGATGGAACTTTGGCGAAGTCGCGGCTGTGGACGTCGACACGAACGACAACGTATGGGTCTTCAGCGACGGGCCACATCCGGTGATGCAATTCGACACGTCCGGCAAGTTTCTACGCGCATGGCCAGAATTTCTTGGCAAGAAGCCACATGGCTTGCGCGTAGGTCCAGATGGAAATATTTGGACGGTTGACCTGGAGGCTCACCGCGTCATGAAGTGGACGCCGGAGGGCCGACTGCTCATGAACCTCGGCACGGGCGCGCCCGCTGCCGATAACAATGCGAAGTACTCGTTCAATCGCCCTGCGACTCTCAACTTCGGGGCGAATGGTGATTTCTTCGTCGCCGATGGCTACGGAAATTCGCGCGTGGTTCACTACAGCAAAGATGGCGAATACTTGGGCCAGTGGGGCGCAAAAGGGCCCGGCGACGGCGAGTTTAATCTGGTGCACGATGTTGCCATTGACAGCAAGGGGCGCTTGTATGTGACCGACCGCGTCAACAAGCGCGTGCAGATCTTCGATCAGCAAGGCAAATTTCTGGGCAAGTGGACGGATCTGGGTGTGCCGCAGGGGCTTTACTACGTGAAGAGCGAAGATGTTCTTTACATGTGCGACGGCGATAATTCACGCATTATCAAGGTGGATCTGGACGGCAAGATTTTAGGTGTGTTGGGTTCATTCGGCAAGATTCCCGGCAAGATTGATGTTCCACATTACATCGCCGTGGACAGCGCGGGGGCCATCTATGCGGCGGACTTCCGCAACTGGCGCGTCGACAAATTTGTAAAAAAATAGCGGCCATCGCCGTCGAGCCCGCGGAAGAGCCTGGCGCCCACGTAACGGACGAGGCGCCCGCGGCGGCCTTCCAGCGGCGCCGAACGTTGCCGCGCGGGTTCTCGCGGCACGGATGGACGCACGAACGGCGCAGCCTGTCGTCGATCACGCACCGGCTGGCTTGCTTGTTCCCCTGCCGGGGGCAATACTACAAAATAACCTATGCGACTGAGATGGCAACTCTTGCCGGCCATGCTATTGGCTGCCGGATTCGGCAGGGCCGAAGAAGGCATACGCGTCATCGAATTGCCTTGCGCGACACTCAGGCTGGCGTCTCGCAGCGGGGATCTGGTCGGGATCCAATGGAAGCATCCGGAATTGGAAGTGATCCAGGAGCCCCGCCTGGGCGAGAACTTTCGCCTGCTGCTCCCGGAAGTGGGATTTGAAGCGGCTTACTTCAACAGCCGCGAGCAGGACGTGAGCCGCATCGAGCCGACCGCCGATGGCGTGGTGTGCCACTATGATCGCATTTGGAATTCGCGCGAAACGTTGCCTATAAAGGTGCGCTATTCCATTCGCGCGGCCGGCGATCAGTTGCATTTCGCGATCGAAATCGAGAATCCCACCGACCGTAAACTGGCCGAAGTGTATTACGCCATCCTAGCAGCCCGTGGTAATAGTCAGATTCCTTGCCAATACATGTGACCTCGGAAATGTTTGGAGCGTCTAAAAGGCATGGCGATGGGAACCCGACGGAAACGAGAGCGGCAACAGGACCTGTGGAT
>JBKQIF010000158.1:0-31981 GCA_052148435.1 Bryobacteraceae bacterium | reverse complement strand
CGGACCTGACACCCCGGCAGCTCCCGGCGGGCAGGCGGTTTCAGGAGAAGTGCCTCTTGAACAGCTATTCTATAACGCTTCTCCACCCCCGGCGCCCAGTGCCGCTGGGGAAGAACCCAAAGCCGGGCCCCTTGAAATTTCGGTGCGATTACTTTGTCCAGGGACAACATGCGCCGGATTCAGATCGCACCGGTGCGCTTGAGCCGCCAGTCCCTTCCCCCGGACCTCCACCAGGCGTACAATCTTATCGTCCGCGCCTGACGTCATTCGCTTCGAGAATGCGCCGCATTAGGTAGAGGAGAAGACGTTTTGAAACCCCATCGGAATAATTTATTCTTCGAGCGGCTGGTTCGCCTTACCGCCCTCGCTTTCGGCTGCGCCGCCGCGCTGGCAGCCGCCCCAGCCATCACCGCGTTCTATAACACTGCGTGGGTTCCTCCGAATTTGCCCAATTCCGGGATTGCGCAGGGCGCTTTCTTCGCCCTTATTGGGACCGGGCTCGGCCCCTCCACGCCGCTGCAGGTTCAGAAATATCCGTTGCCAACCACGCAGGGTCTGAACGGAACCACGGTCCAGGTGACCGTCGGCAGCGTGACCGAAACCTGCATTATGGACTACGTCAGCGCAGGCCAGGTCAACGCGATTCTTCCTTCGGCTACGCCCGTGGGAACCGGGACGATAACGCTTTCCTACCTGGGCGGGACGAGCTCGATTGCCGTCACGGTCCTGGCCGCGAACTTCGCCATGGTTACGTTGAATGGCGCCGGCACCGGGCCCGGAGTCGTCACCGATCTAAACTACAACGTCATCACGATGATCAACCCCGCGCATCCGGGCCAAATCCTGACTCTGTGGGGCAGCGGCCTGGGCGCGGTGACCGGCGACGAGACCGAACCGCCTACGCAGGTGGACTTGGGCACGGGCGTGCAGGTCTTCGTCGGAAACCAACCGGCGACGGTACTCTACGGCGGACGGGGCAGCTCTCCGGCGCTCGATCAGATCGACTTCACCGTGCCGGCTGGGATCAGCGTCGGGTGCAAGGTGTCGATTGTCGTCCTGGTCAAGGGAGTGACAGGCAATGTCACCACCACGTCCATCGCCCCGGCCGGGCAAACCACCTGCGGCGACAGTTTTGGCTTCCTGACGGCGGCCAACCTGCAAACGGCGGCCGCCAAAGGCTCTCTGAACCTCGGGGGCGTCGTCGTCAGCCGCATCGCCACCTCAAACGACAGTCTGCTCGGATATTTCGGGAACTACCCTCTCAATAGCCTCATCCGGTCCTACGGAGGCTACTACGGCCCATCCATCGGCAGTTGTCTCGCTTATGAAGTCGGAGGGACTGACATCGACACGGCACTTGCGGATCCGATTCAGCCGGCCTACCTGAATGCGGGCACAGACCTGGAGATTAAGGGGCCCGGCGGCGCCCAGACCATCCCGGTAAGTTCCGCGGGTTACTTTGCGGCCGATCTCGCCATCGCACCAGCCGTCTATATCGAGCCCGGAAGCTACACGGTTGCAAACGGCTCCGGCGGATCGAACGTTGGGGCGTTCAACTGGTCACTGACGCTTCCCGCCTACGTTGTACCCACCAATATCCCAACCACCGTCAACCGCGCTCAGGATCTTACCCTGACCTGGACCGGCGGCTCGGGACTCTCGGTGGCGAGCATCTTCCTGGCCAGCGGTGTTCCGGTGGCGTTGCCTCTGAGCTCCTGGGCCTTTATCGTGTGCGACGCCGATGCGTCCTCGGGAACATTCACGGTTCCCTCCACGATTCTCAATCTGCTTCCAACCAACGGTTATGGAAACACGACCAAGCATGGAGTCAACGTTTCGATCGCGGGGATTCCCGAGGCCAACTTCACCGGGGCCGGCTCGCCGGGACTCGATGCGGGCATCTTCACCGTGTTTGTATCGAACAACACGGTGGCGGCGATTCAGTAAGCGGCGCCCAGGCACCGCAGACTAAAGTCTGTGCCACCTGTCAGCACGTGGTGGCACAGGCTTTAGCCTGTGAAGAATGAAGAAACTCTCGCTGCCGCCTGATAGAATTGTGCTTCTTCGTGCCCGGCCAACGGCTGTTCCTCATCGATACGTTCGGCTTTCTATTCCGCGCCTACCACGCCAGGGCGCGCAGCGCGGCGCCCCCCATGCGCACCTCGACCGGCCTCGGCACCGAGGTCGTCTTCATCTTCCACAACATGCTGCGCAAGGTGCTGCGCGAATCCAAACCCGATTACATCGCCGCCGTGCTGGAGAGCTCGACGCCCACTTACCGCGAACAGGAGTTCCCGGCCTATAAGGCCAATCGCACCGAGACGCCGGAGGATTTTCTGGCGCAGATCCCCTACGTTAAGCGCCTGCTCGACGGGCTGCGCATTGCCATGCTGGAATACCCCGGCTATGAAGCCGATGACGTCATCGGCACCATCGCCCGCCGCGCGGAAGCCGCCGGCTGCGAGGTGGTGATCGTATCGAGCGATAAGGACATGATGCAGCTTGTCGACGAGCGGGTCTCCATGCTCAATCCCGCCAAGGACGACGCCTGGTACGATCCCGCCGCCGTCGAGGCTTTCCTGGGCGTCCATCCCACCCAGGTGGCCGACCTGCTGGCGCTGAAGGGCGACGCCATCGACAACATCCCCGGCGCTCCCGGTATCGGCGACAAGGGCGCCAAAGAGCTGATCGAGCGGTTCGGCTCGGTGGAAGGCGCCATCGGGCACGCCGCCGAGGTGGAGCGCAAGATGTATCGCGAGAGCCTGCAGAACCACGCCGAACAAGTCCGCCTCAGCAAAAGGCTCGCGACCATCGCCACCGGCGTGCCCATCGAGTTTTCGCTTGACGGCCTGCGCGTCTGTCCCGCGGAGGAAAGCCTGCTGCGCCCGCTCTACAAAGAGCTGGAGTTCCACAGCATGCTGAAGGACCTGGGACCCTCCGAAGATACGCGGCCGCGGGATTACCGGGTACTGGCCGGCGCGGAGGAAATTGCGGGCTGGCTGAAGGCTCACTCGGCGGGGCCGGTGGCATTGACGCTGGCCGAATCGGGGGAAGGGGAGCTGGCGCTCGACACCATCGGTCTCGCGGCCAGCCCCGGCGAAGCTCGCGCCGTGGCGCGGAACGACTTCCCAGCGCTTCAAACATGGCTGCGCGATGCGGCCGCGGAAAAAATCGGTTGCGACGTAAAGAGCACGCTGGTCGCGCTGGAGCGCAAGGGCATGGCTGCCCGCGGCTTCCGCCACGACCCGATGCTTTACGCCTTTCTGCTGGAGGCCGACCCGTCCGGCTGCGGCCTGGACCAGCTGGCCGCGCGCAAATTGGATGTCAAACTGGGCGCTTCGGCCGAGCAGCGCGCGGACGTTACGTTCCAGCTCTTTGAGTTGCTCGCGCGGGAGGTGGACAGGCGCGGCCTGCGCCCTCTGTACGACGAGATCGAGCTGCCGCTGGCCGAGGTGTTAGCGCGCATGGAGCGGCACGGGGTCCGTATCGACACCGCCGAGCTGGCCCGGCTCTCGGCCGGCATGGAGACTCGGATTGCGAGCCTTACCGGGGAGATTCACGCGCTCGCCGGCCGGCCGTTTAACGTGAGCTCGCCCCAACAATTGGGCAAGGTTTTGTTTGAAGACCTGGGGCTGCCGGCGCCGTTCAAATACGGCAGGGGCAAGACCGTCTCCACCGCCGCCGACGTGCTGGAAGGACTGGCGGCGGATCACGAAATCGTTCGCAAGGTGCTGGAATACCGCCAGCTCACCAAGTTGAAGGGCACCTACGTGGACGCCCTGCCGGCGTTGATCGACGCCGGCACCGGCCGGCTGCACACCAGCTTCAATCCCGCCGGCGCCGCTACCGGCCGGCTGTCGTCGTCGGGTCCCAACCTGCAGAACATTCCCATCCGCACCGAGTTGGGGCGCGAAATCCGCGCCGCCTTTGTGCCGCGCGACGGCTGGAAGCTGCTTACCGCCGACTACTCCCAGATCGAGCTGCGCCTGCTGGCACATTTTTCCGGCGACCCGCGGTTGACCGAATCTTTCCGCAATGGCGAGGATATTCATACCCGCACCGCCGCCGAAGTGATGGGCGTGCCGCCGCTCATGGTTACGCCCGAGGCGCGGCGCGAAGCCAAAGCCGTCAATTTCGGGATCGTCTACGGCATCAGCGGTTTCGGCCTGGCCGCGCAACTCGGCATTCCCCGCGCCGAGGCTGAAAAATACATCCGCAATTACTTCGCCCGCTACGCCGGGGTGCGCCGCTTCATCGATGCGACCATCGCCGAGGTGCGGCAAAGCGGCGTCACCCGCACCCTGTTCGGGCGCGAACGCCCCATCCCCGATATCAACAGCCGCAACGCCAACGCGCGCGGATTTGCCGAGCGCACCGCGGTCAACTCGCCGCTGCAGGGCACCGCCGCCGACCTGATCAAGCTGGCCATGGTGCGCATCCACCGCAAGCTGGAACAGGACGCGTGGCAGGCCGCCATGCTGCTGCAGGTTCACGACGAGCTGATCTTTGAGTGTCCGCCCGGGGAAGTGGCTCCGCTTTCGGCCCTGGTGAAACGCGAGATGGAAGGGGTGCGCGAGTTGAACGTGCCGCTGGTAGTCGATATTGGCACCGGCGATAACTGGCGCGACGCCAAGTAAGCTGGCGGAAAGCTATAATGTCAGCGTTGGAGAAAACGGTTCAGGTATTCGCCAGCTTCGAGGATGCCGACAGGGCAGGCGCGCGCCGCGACCTGGCGATGTCGTTTGAGCAACGGCTGAATATCGTGATCGAACTCCGCGACCGCCGTCACCCCGATGCCGCTGAACAAAGACTGGCGCGAATTTCTCGAGTTGTTCCGCTCGAACGGAGTTGAGTTCCTCGTGGTCGGCGCGTTCGCCGTCGCCTTTCACGGTTTTCCGCGCTACACCGGGGATCTCGACCTGCTGATTCGGCCCACCGAGGAGAACGCGAAGCGCGTGCTCCGCGCGCTGGTGGCGTTCGGTTTTGGCAAACTCGAGATTCATGCAGACGACCTTTGTTCGCCCGGCATGGTGGTGCAACTGGGAGTGCAGCCAAACCGCATCGACTTGCTCACCGCCATTTCCGGCGTCGGTTTCGAGGAAGCTTGGGCTACGCGCGACGAGGCGGAGTGGGAAGGGATCGTAGTGCCGTTCATCGGCCGCCCGGCACTGCTTCGCAACAAGGAACAGACCGGCCGCGCCAAAGACCTCGGCGACGTGGAGGAACTGCGAAAACGGATGCTGGAATAGGGTTGCCCCGCCGGTATCCGCCACTCCGGCGTTTACGGTTCCACCAGCGACAGCACTGTCAGCGGGGCGTTGCCTTCGAGGCGGTTGTTCACGAACAGGAAGAGGAACTGGCGGTTTTCGCGGGCGCGGCCGATCAACAAGCGCATGGACTGGCGGGCCTCGGGATTGGGGTCCTGGGTTTCGGCGTAGGGGGCGAACTTGTCCACGGCCTGCTGGTAGGCGCGGCCACGCCGAAGCAGGGCGCGGCAGACGGCGAAATCCGTGGTGACGGAATCGGGCAGCGCGATTTGCGAGGCGAGCTCGGGCATTTTCGACCAGGCGTTAAAGACGTGGGCGACGCGGCGGGCGCGCAGGCCGCGGAAATACTCCGGCGCCAGGTAGCCGGGGTTGCGGATCTCGACGGCGTAGCGGAATTCGGGGGGCAAGGCGGCCAGAAACGGGTCGAGGCGGTCGAGGAACGCGGCCACGTTTGGAAAGCTGCGCCGGCTGAAGGCGCCGAATTCGAAGATCAGCACGGCCGCCTGGCGGTGGTAGGGCCAAAGGGGACGGAGGAACATTTCCTTCAGCAAGCCGGCATCGAGAAAGGCTTCATTTTCCTTGCCGGCGGTCGAGCCGTAGCGCGGGTGGGTGGGGAAGATCTTGCAGGTGATTTGTTCCGGCACTTTGAAAGCGAATTGAAAACCGGGCGGCGTTTGGGCGAAGAGGCGGCGCCAGAATTCCGGTTCGGGGAACTGGTAGAAGGCGAAATCGCCGCACACGATAGGGAAGGTCTCGGTGTACTCGCGCAGGCACTCGGTTTCAAAACGGCGCTTGGAAAACCTGCCGCGCTCGAGATACCGCTCGCGGGCATAGATTTGTCCGAACCAGCCTTCGTACTTCCAGGAGCTGGTGCCGATCAGGACCTTTTCGGCGGCCATGGCGCGCAGCCGTTCCGCCAGGGCGGGGCGGTCGAAAGCCGGTGAATCGAACAGCGGACCCAGCATAGTCTAGTGCGCTTTCAGAAACAACGATAGGGCCATGAGCAGGCCGACGGCCACCACCACGCGGCGCACCGCGGTGCGGCCCATGCGGCGGGCGGTGCCGGCTCCGCCCACGCCGCCCGCAATCGCGGCCACAGCCATGAGGAGCACGTAAGGCCAGTAGACCATCCGCTCCCAGACGAAATAGACGGTGGCGATGCCGTTCACCGACCCGCCCAGGATCACCTTGAGGGCGTTCATTTCGTGGATGTCTTGCAGACCCAGAATACTGAGGGCGGCCAGCATGAGGATGCCGATGCCGGCGCCGAAATAACCGCCGTACAGCCCCACCAGGAGCTGAAAGAGCAAGCCGCCGACGAACCAGCCGCGGGAACGATGGCGCGCCGCATCGGCGGTCTTGAGCAGGCGCTGCAGCGGTTCCTGCACCATGAACAGCAGGGTCGCGGACAGAATCAGGTACGGCACCAGGCGGTCGAACAAAGCCGGGGGCGTGAAGCGCAGCAGCCAGGCGCCGAGCAAGCCGCCGGCCAGGCTGGGCACGACCATGGCGAGGAAGCGCGGTTCGGCGCCGCGCAACTCCTTGCGATAACCCCAGACGCTGCCCACGGTGCCGGGCCAGATGGCGACGGTGCTGGTGGCGTTGGCCCCCACCGAATCGAGCCCGAGCCAGATCAGGGTGGGAAAAGAGATCAGCGTGCCGCCGCCGGCCACGGAATTAATCGCGCCGGCCAAAAACGAGGCGCCGAAAGCGGCGGCTGCATGCGGAAAATCGAGTGCGGCGTACAAACTTCGAGGATAGCGCAGGGTGCGGGCCCGGCCGTCCGATGCGAAGAGCCGGAAGCAATTCCCGGTAACGAAATTACCGATCGGTAGTATACCGTTCTAAGGTGAACTGTGACAGCTTCGAGCTTCAGACGGCTGGTGGCGATTACCGGCATGGCGGGGTTTGCTCTTTCGTGCGGGGCGCGGGGGCAATCGCCAACGGCATTCGAGGTGGCTGCGATCCACCGCAATCCGAGCGGCGGGCTGAACACCCGCATCAGCATTTCAGGCGGCAGATTCACTGCTACCAATGCTTCGCTGAAGACCCTGATCCGGAACGCCTACGACATCCTGAGCTTTCAGCTCACCGGTGGGCCGCGCTGGCTGGATACGGACATGTACGACGTTGCGGCGACGACGGGGAGCGCAGAGAAGATCTCGCCGGATCGATTGAAGCTACTGCTGCAGAATCTGCTGGCGGACCGGTTCCGGCTCCGGGTTCACTGGGAGACGCGGGAGGGCCCGGTTTACGCGCTGGTACTGGACAAGAACGGGCCAAAATTCAAAGAGAGCTCCGCCGCGCAGGAACCCGGCATCAACATGCGGAGGGGCCGGATTAAGGGTACCCGTGAACCTATCTCCATTCTTGCCAGCAATCTGGGAAACCAACTGGGCCGAATCGTGCTCGATAAGACCGGCTTACGGGGCGCCTATGATTTTACGGTCGAATGGGATCCGGAGCCGGCGGCGGACTCGGCGGGGCCGTCGATTTTTACAGGCTTGCAGGAACAACTGGGGCTCAGACTGGAGTCTCAGGAGGGTCCGGTGGAAGTTCTGGTAATCGACAGCGCGGAAAGGGCTTCGGAGAATTAACGGCCCGAGGGGGCCGCTGGACCGGCAGTCGCGCCCCGGCGAGGTAATGACTACAAAATGCGATGGTCCGCCCCACTGTAATCCTGGGATAATGGCCCAGCGTTTAGAATGAACGGTGATGAGAACTTTCTGGTGCGCTGTGGGGATGGGCGCGGCACTGGCTGCCGGGCAGGGATGGGGGCAGGAGTTTAGCGCGGGGGCGGCGCTGGACCGGGCGATCGAAGAGGCGGTCGGGCAGGGGCGGTTGCCGGGGGCGGTGCTGGTGGTGGGGCACGACGGGAAAGTGGTCTACCGCAAGGCTTACGGCAAGCGGGCGCTGGTGCCGGCGGCGGAAGACATGACGGTGGACACGATCTTCGACGTGGCCTCGTTGACCAAAGTGGTCGCCACCACCACCTCGCTGATGAAGCTGTTCGAGCAGGGGCGGTTCCGGCTGAACGATCGCGTGACCGCGTACATTCCCGAATTTCAGGGCGGCAAGAGCGACATCACGCTACGCAACCTGTTCACCCATTTTTCGGGGCTGCGGCCGGATGTGCCGCTGGCGAAGCCGTGGTCGGGTTACGATACCGGCATTCAGCTTGCGTGCACCGATCCTCCGGCGGGGCCGCCGGGCGCGCGCTTCGTTTATAGCGATATCAATTTCATTCTGCTGGGGGAACTGGTACACCGTCTGAGCGGGCAGACGCTGGCGGATTACGCGCGGGACAACGTCTTCGGGCCGCTGGGGATGAAAGACACGATGTTCCAGCCGCCGGCATCGCTGCGCGCGCGGATTGCGCCGACCGAGCGCTGGCCGGTAAAGGACGGTCCGCCGCTGCGGGGGGTGGTACACGACCCGACGGCGCGCAACATGGGCGGCATGGCGGGGCACGCCGGGGTATTCTCCACGGCCGACGACCTGGCGCGGTTTGCGCAAATGCTGCTGAACCAGGGGACGCTCGATGGCGCGCGCATCGCGAGCCCGTTCACGATCGAGAAATTCACCGAGCCGCAGAGCCCACCGGATCAGCCCATCCTGCGCGGGCTGGGGTGGGATTTGGATTCGCCGTATTCGGGCAATCGCGGCGAGCTGTTTCCGATCGGATCGTTCGGGCACACGGGTTTTACGGGCACGTCGATCTGGATCGACCCATCGACCAAGACTTACGTGATTCTGCTGGCCAACAGCGTGCACCCCTCGCCGCATCCGGCCATCACGCCGTTGCGCGCCAAGATAGCGACGATGGTGGCGGCGGCGGTAGGGATTCACACCCAAGGGGTGATTCTGACCGGGTACGATGAGACCGTGGCCGGTTCGGTGCCGGGTTTACGGCGCGAGGTGGAGCACTCGGGCGCGACCGAAACCGGGTTGGACGCGCTGGTGGCGGGACACTTCGCGGCGCTGGCCGCGAAGCGCGTGGGGCTGATCACCAACCAGACCGGGGTAGATGCGCGCGGGCGGCGCAACATCGACCTGATGATCGAGGCCGGGGTGCGGCTGGCCGCTTTGTTCTCGCCGGAGCACGGATTTGCAGGCGGGGAAGACCGGGAAGGGCTGGCGGATTCGGTGGACGCCGCCAGCGGGTTGAAGATTTATAGCCTCTACGGCGCCACGCAGCGGCCAACGCCGGAAATGTTGAAGGGCATCGACGCGCTGGTGTTCGATATCGAGGACGTGGGCGCGCGCTTTTACACTTACGAGACCACCATGGCCTACGCGATGGAGGCGGCGGCCAAGGCGGGGATTGCGTTCTACGTGCTCGACCGGCCGAGCCCGATCACGGGCATGCACGTGGAGGGACCGCTGCTCGAAAGCGCGCACCGCTCTTTCGTGGGCTACTTCGCCGGCTTGCCTGTGCGGCACGGAATGACCATGGGCGAGCTGGCGCGGCTGTTCAATGGCGAAGGGAAGCTGGGCGCGGAGTTGACGGTGATTCCGATCGAGAACTGGCAGCGCGGGGATTGGTTCGACGCCACCAACCTGCCGTGGGTGAATCCGTCACCCAATATGCGCAGCCTGAACGCGGCGATTCTGTATCCGGGGGTGGCCATGCTGGAAGCCTCGAAGAATCTTTCGGTGGGCAGAGGCACGGATGCGCCGTTCGAACAGGTAGGGGCGGATTTCATCGGCGGGCGGGAGCTGGCGGCGTACCTGAACCAGCGCGGGATTCCGGGCGTGCGGGTGTATCCCACCAGCTTCAAGCCGACGGAATCGAACTTTCAGGGGGTGCGGGTGGAGGGCGTGCGATTTCAGATTGTCAACCGGGAGGCGCTCGACTCGACGCGGCTGGGGCTGGAACTGGCGGCGGCTTTCGAGAAGCTCTACCCGGGCAAAATCGACCTGAAGGTGAATGCGGGGCTGATCGGGAGCGACGAGGTGATCCGGCGGCTGAAGGCGGGCGACGATCCGCGGGCGATTCAGCAAGGATTCCAGGGGGCAGTGGAGGATTTTCTGAAGGTGAGGGAGCGGTACCTGATTTACCGGTAGGGCCGGCGCCCTCCGAACACAGGCTAAAGCCTGTGCCAACATGTACAATCGGGATTCGTGTTTCGCTTCGACAGGATGGGGCTCGCCGCCGCGGCTGCGGCGCTGGCCCTGGGCGCAACCGGTTGCAACCGATTGCCAACGGTGTATGCTCCACCGGCGCAAGCGGCGGGGTTGGCGGACGCTTCCACCACGGGGCTGGGGCCGATGGTGGCGATGTCGGACCCGCGGGCGGATGCCTATATCGTGGGAGGGTTCCGGCCGGTGAGCGAGGGGAGTTGGCGATGGGCGCACGACCACCCGGTGCTGCGTTTCTATCTGCCGGATTCCGGACCGCTCGAATTCGTCATGGACCTGAGCTTGCCGGAACAGACGTTCGCGCTGACCGGTCCGATCGCGATTGGGATTGCGGTGAACGGGGTTGTGGTGGGCCGGATGCGCTGCGAGCACGCGGGCTCCTATTCCTACCATCATCCGGTGGCGGAAGAATTGCTGCGGCGGAACGCGATTAATATCGTGGCGGTGACGCCGGACAAAACCGCGCGGCGAGAAGGCGGGGAGAGGCTGGGGTTTGTGCTGTCGCGGGCCGGGTTTGCGGAGTGAGAAGCGGGGGGAAAAGCGGTTGGCAGGCGGGGACTGCGCCACATGCCGGCGAAGAACGCCGAGACGAATCCCGGCGCGGCAGACTAAGAGTATGCGCCACGTTAAGGCGTGACAGAGCACAGCAGGCGATGGTCTGTCTCACCTGGAAAAGAATGGGGCAGTGGGCAGATCCAAGGGCAGAGGACTGACCAAGTGGAAGCGTTGACAATTCTTTTCGGTGCGGCGTTCACTCTAGCGACGGCCACCGGGTTGGGCGGGCTGGTGCTGGGAAAAGCTTGCCGGGAGTACGCTGTGCGGTTCGTGACCGGCGCGGCGCTGCTCAGCCTGGCGGTGTTTGTGCTTTGCGTGTTGCGATTGGCGTACCCGGCAGCGTTCCTGGCCGTGGGAGCCGCCGGTTTGGCGGGTTTGTGGCGAGAGCGCGGAACGCTACGGGAGGCGGCACCGGAGCCGGCGGTGGAATTCGGACGCATAGCCAAGTACACATTTTGTGTGATATTTGGCGCTTATTTTCTACTTTATTTGTTGAATGCCATGGCGCCCGAAATCAGCCCGGATGGATCGGGCTATCACCTGGGGTTGGTGAATCGGTACCTGCACCAGCATGGATTTCAAGTAATTACTTGGAATATCTACGCTAACCTATCGCAAGGAATCGAGATGCTGTTCCTGTTTGCGTTTGCGTTTGGGAAGCATTCGGCGGCGGCAATGGTGCATTTCACCTTCCTGATCGCGCTGGTTTGGATGATGGTGTGTTACGGGCGGCACGGGGGCCTTTTCCGGCCGGCTGTGTGCGCCGCGCTACTGGTGTTCGCCAGCCCGGTGGTCGGCATCGACGCGACCAGCGCTTATAATGATGTAGCGGTTGCAGCTATCGCGTTTACCCTGTTCTATTGCTTGCAGTTATGGGATCGTGACAGAGAGCCACGGCTGCTGCTTGCGATCGGTCTGGTTGCGGGGTTTGGCTTTGCGGCCAAGTATACCGCCTGGACGGGTGTGGTTTACGCGTTGGGATTCGTCGGGTGGAAGAGCCGGCGCTGGCGGGATTTGGCGGTTGTCGGCGCTTCGGCGGGCGCGCTGATCTTGCCGTGGCTGGTGAAGAATTGGCTCTGGGTCGCTAACCCGCTGGCCCCCTTTCTAAATCGATACTTTCCAAATCCTTATGTAACTATTTCATTTGAAGAAGATTACAGGAAATTTTTTACCCACTATGAATTGACCAGCCTGGGGCAGATTCCGATGCAGGTGACGACCCATGGAATGCTGGCGGGGCTGCTGGGTCCGGTATTCCTCTTGGCGCCGCTGGCGCTGGTGGCGGTGCGGAAGCCAGCCGGGCGGCAACTGCTGCTGGCGGCGGTGGTTTTCGGGGCGAACTATTTCAGTAATATCGGCACCCGGTTCTTGATTCCGCCGCTGCCGTTTGTGGCGCTGGCGTTGGCGATGGTGCTGGCCAGCGTTCCGGGTTTGGCGGTTGCGGTGGCGCTGATTCACGCGCTGATTTCGTGGCCTGCGCTGGTGCCGCGGTATGCGCGGGCGGAAGCGTGGCGCCTGGCGCCGCGAATCCCCTGGAAGGAAGCTCTGCGCATTCGTCCGCAAAAATATGCGGAAAACTACAAAGAGACGCGATTGGCGGGATACCGGCTCGACCGGTTGATCGAAACCGAGACCGGGCGGGACGCGACGGTGTTCACGTACCGTCCTTTTCCGGAGGCGTACACTTCACGGCGCATTCTGGTGGAGTACGAATCGGCGGAAAATCAGGTTACGGGGGTGATCCTGCGTACCGGCAACACCGAGGCTTTCACCGAGTACCTGCCTGCCTGGCGGCTACGGTTCCGCTTTCCGCCGGCGAGGCTGAGTGGAATCCGGGTGGTGGAGACGGCCTCGGGCGGCGATTTGTGGAGTATCCATGAGCTGCGGATTTTCGACGGCGACAAGGAACTGGCGCGGCGCGCCGGCTGGCGGCTGACGGCCAATCCGGATCCATGGAACATTCAGGCAGCCTTCGACAATTCGCTGGTGACGTTTTGGCGGACGGGCGAGGCTATCCATCCGGGGATGTACGTGGCGGTGGACTTCGGCAGGCTGGAAATGGCCGATTCGGTATGGATCGAGACGGCGCCGGACCAATGGGGGATTCGGCTGAAACTGGAAGGGCGGGACGCGGGGGGCGCGTGGCGGCGGTTGGGCGGCGACCCGGAAACCAGCACGGTGGCGCCTCCGCTGGGCCTGCGGCGGGCGGCGGCGGAGGAAGCGCACCGGCGCGGGGTGGATTATCTGGTGCTATTCGACGATGAAACGGGGGCGGCCGATTATCGGCTGCATGCGGCCTCGTGGGGGCTGGTAGAAGTGGGCGAAGTGGAAGGCGCCCGGCTGTACAAATTGCCATGAAATTGTTTTTGGGTATCGACGGAGGACAATCCGAAACCGCCGCCTTAATCGGCGACGAAACCGGGCGGGTGCTGGGGCACGGCGAGGCCGGTCCGTGCAACCACGCGGCGGCGGCCGAGGGCCGCGCCAAGCTGGAGCGGGCCATTTCGGACAGTGTTGCCTGGGCCTGCGCGCAGGCCGGACTGGATCCGGAGGCGGTGGAGTTTGAGGCGGCATGCTGTGGGATGAGCGGGGGCCCGGACGACAAGGAAGGCATTCTGGCGGACCTGCTGCGGGCGCGGAAGCTGGTGGTGACCACGGATGCGGCCATCGCGTTGGCGGGAGCGACCTCGAACGGGCAGGGGATTATCGTGATCGCCGGCACCGGCTCGATCGCGATGGGCCGGGACGGGCAGGGACGGACGGCGCGGGCGGGCGGTTGGGGGTACGTTCTTGGCGACGAAGGCGGGGCCTTCGACATTGCCCGGCAGGCGGTACGCGCGGCGTTGCGAATGGAGGAGGGCTGGGGGCCGGCAACGGCGCTGGTTCCGTTGCTGCTGGAGGCGACAGGGTCGCGAAGCGCCAGTCAATTGCTGCATCAGTTGTATGGCGCGGAATGGCCGCGGCCGCGGGCGGCGCGGCTGGCCCCGCTGGTAGACCAGGCGGCGGAGGAGGGCGACGCGGTGGCGGCGAGCATCCTGAACGGCGCGGCACAGGATCTGGCGACGCTTGCCGCGGCGGTGCGCGGCCAGTTGTGGACGGCGGCCGAAGCGGTGGAAGTGGCGCATATCGGCGGGGTATTCGAAAGCCGGCGGGTGCTGGAGCGTTTCCGCATGTTGGTGGAGCTGGAGCCTCGAAACCGGTCGATCCCGCCGCTCCATTCGCCGGCGGAAGGCGCGTTGCGCGAAGCCTGGCGTATGGCGGGAATCGACGCCTGGCCGGGGGAGTAAGCGCCGGGTGGGGATTCTCGGAGCAACGCCGGCTCGAAAGCCGACGCGGCAGGCCAGGAGTGCTGCGCCACGGGTTTGCAACACGGTTTTTCAGCGGGGCGTTGCGACGGCCAACCCATTGTGTTATTCATGGGTCAAGTCGGAAAACCCAACTGAAACCGCCCGTTTCGGACCCGAAGCTGACGGCTAATTATTCGTCATATTAAGGATGGCATTCCGTGGAAGCTGTCAATCGCAAGCTCATTCGTCCATCGCTGAACGAGATCAAGGAGCAAATCGCACCTCCCCGCAGGGCGGCGCCGCCGCAGAAGAAGCCGGTCCCACCGGATCATACCAACGCGGAGAATTTCTACTACGTAAAACAGATGCAGGCCAAGACCCCCATGGTGTTCGTACTGTGCGATGGAGAGACCCTGCATGGCGTGATCGAGTGGTATGACCGGTGCTGTCTGAAGGTGAACCGCGAGGGCGCTCCCAATATTCTGCTCTACAAGCCAGCCATCAAGTATATGTACAAAGAGGGTTAGCGGCAGGGGTCGGGGCGCGGCTCCGATGTTATGATTGGCACGGATCGGCCTCAACCGTGCAGCGCGACGAGATTCTCGCCCGGCTTCGTGAAAGGATTATGGCCTTCGCGGCATCTCATGGATCGAGAGAAGCCGCCGAAGATCTGGCCCAGGAGGTGCTCATGCTGTTGCATGAAAAATACGCGCACCTCGAGAGCCCGGAAGAGCTGCTGCCGCTGGCTCTGAAGATTGTCCGTTTCAAGCTGATGAGCCTGCGTCGCAAGTCTGTCCGGCGGGGCGAGTACCATTCGGTTTCGATTACCGACATTCCGTTGCCGGATCTGGGGCCCGATCCGGCGGAATCGCTGGAACGGAAGGAAATGCTGGAACGGCTGGAGCGGGCCATGGCGCAGTTGCCGGAGCGTTGCCGCCAGTTGCTGCGCCTGAAACTCGAAGGGCGGACGTTTGCGGAGATCCAGCGGAGGTTGGGCGCCGGCGCTATCAACACCGTGTACACCTGGGACCATCGTTGCCGCCAGCGCCTGCTGGAGCTGATGGGCGGGGATTGGGAACGCCCGGGGGGAGGGAAGCAGTGATTCCGGGCGATCTCAAGAAGCTGGTGGGCGGATACGCCACCGGCACGCTCACGCCGGAAGAGCGGCAGGCGTTGTTTCAGGCAGCGCTGGAGGACCAGGGGCTTTTCGACGCGCTGGCGCGGGAAGAAGCCCTGCGTGACGCGCTGAGCGACCGGGCGGCGCGGGCGCGCTTGCTGGCGGCGCTCGATGGGCAACCGGCGCCCTGGTGGCGGCGGGCGTGGCTGTCCATGCCGGTACGCGCACTGGCTGCCGCGGCGGCGTTGTCGATTTGCGTTTTGGCGGGCTACCGGGCGTGGCATTCGCCCTCGCAGCCCGCTGTTAGGGAAGTGGCGACGCTGAGGCCGGCGGCAGCGCCAGCCGCGCCGCCGGCGGCAGCGGAGAACCGGGCGATGTCAGCGGCCGCTGCCAAAGAACCGCGGGCGAGGGATGGGCGTCTCGCGGCTGGGGCGGACGCGGTGCGCCGGAATGCGGCTCGGAGTCGCGCGGCTCAACCGGCGGCTCCGACGGCCCATGCCGGCGCGCAGAGCAGTTCCGGGGCGATGGGGTCGTTAGTGCCGGGGACGGAAGCGCCGGCGGCAACGCCGGTCAAGGCTAAAGACGCCGCCGAAAGCGGGCCTCCGCAAGCCGCGACGCAGGCACAAGCGCAGGCACAGCCGGGCAGCGTGGAAGCGCCGCAGGCGGACAATGCCGTGGTGGTCAACCGCCCGGAAGTATCCACCGAACGGAGTGGGGCGGCCGGCAGCAATTTTCGCCCCGCGCGGGCGTCAATCATGGCGCTAGGAGCTTCGGTTGGGGCTCCCTTGCGATGGACGGTGCTGCGGCGAAAAGATGGCGGCTCGTTCGAGCCAGGCTCCTTTATACCAATCGAGCTGGCCGATCTGCGTGCGGGCGACACCATCGAACTGCGGTTGGAGTCGGCATTGGATGGCGAGGTCAGCCTGAGCGAAGGCGGCCCAGGAGGGGCGGATTCGCCGGTGCTGCTGGCGGCAACGCACATTGTTTCCGGCCAGGCCCTGATCACGCCACCGATTGCGCCCGCGAACCAGGGAGAGCGCGTGATCACGCTGCGTCTGACGCGTGCACAAGGGTCGCCGATTTTGACCGTGGTGAGCCTGAATTACCGGTAGGAGTGGGGGCACTCGGGAGCTTCGAAGACCACGGCTCGCCTTTGGTGCTGTGCGCAGCCTCGACGAAGTGTCGAGAGGAATCTCGACACGGCACGCAAGAGTGCGTGCGCCACGGCGGCTGCGGCCTCAAGTCCTCACCGTCTCCAGAAATCTTTTCGCGACGCATGGGGCGTCGAACTGGCGGACCCATTGGGATCCGGTTGCGGCTTGGGCGGCGCGGAGGGCTGGGGAACGATATAGCTGCAGGACGCCGGCGGCCAACGGCTCGGCCTGGTCCGGGGCGACCAGCAGGGCGTGCGGGGCGACCTCGGGGATGGCGCCAGCGCGGGCGGCGAGGATCGGTTTTCCGGCGGCCATGGCTTCCAGCAGCACGATGCCGAAACCTTCCTGCACGCTGGGCAGGCAGAACGCGTCGGCACGTTTGTACTCGTCGGCCAATTGCGCGCGCGTCACATCGCCGAGCCAACGAACCGTACTGCCAAGCTGCAATTGCGCGGCAAGGCGGCGCCAGTTTTGGGCGCACGGGCCGTTGCCTACGATGCGCAGTTCGAGTTCCGGCATTTCCCGCCGGAGCAGCGCCGCCGCCTTGAGAAGCAAGTCGATGCGCTTGCGCAGGTAGAAACGGCCCACGGAGAGGATGGTGAAGCGGGTGGCATCGGGCAGGGCGGACGACTGCCCAAGCAGCTCCAGCCACCGGCCAAGATCGATGAGCTCGGGGACGACGGCGGGCAATTCGGCGAGGCCGTAGAACTCCAGCGCGCGTTGGGCCGAGTAGCGGCTGGTGGCGATCACCCGCGGCGCGCGCCGCGCATGCAGGCGCTCGCAGCGCGCCTGCAGGCCCATGGTGAGTTTGGTCAGACCGCGTTCGAAGCGCACTTCGTCGGCGATCACGCCTTTGAGCGAGGCCACGTGCGAGGGGGAGCTTGCGATGCGGTAACCATCCATGTCGAACCCCACGGTGAGATCGAAGCCCGCGCCGGCGCGGAGGCCGCGATTGAACAGCAGCCGCTGAAGGGTGTAGACCGGCAGGCGGTGGCGGGGAGTTTCGATGTGGACCGAATGCCCGAGCCGTTCCAGCGCGCCCGCCAGCACCGAGATGCCGACATAGGTGCCGCTGCCGCGCCGGATATCGAGCGGCGTAGAAGTGAGAAAGCGAATCCGCACACCGATACCGTTAGGATAATGCGGAAGGGGCGGATTGCGGGCCGCAATTCTCAAGGCTGGGACTTGCTGCATCCAACCCCCATGGCTCGCGCCATGGGCTGCCCTGCCGGGCAGGAAGGCGCTCAGGGCTTTTGGTAAGGACGAGGGGCTGTGAAGAAAACCGTTAGCAGGCGAATCGTCTGCCGCACAAAGCATAATAGTAGAGGATCGACGTGACGCTTACTCCCATCAGACCAGCCGTGTGCCTGTTGAGCGGCGGATTGGATTCGACCACCTGCCTGGCGCTGGCCA
This sequence comes from Bryobacteraceae bacterium, assembly GCA_052148435.1. Classification (GTDB taxonomy): domain Bacteria; phylum Acidobacteriota; class Terriglobia; order Bryobacterales; family Bryobacteraceae; genus JBEKYD01. Next base: position 14,046 of record JBKQIF010000158.1, on the reverse strand, counting down.
GGCGCGACGGCTACGCCTGCTACGCGCTTTCCTTCGATTACGGGCAGCGGCACCTTTTCGAGCTGGATGCGGCGGCGCGGGTGGCGGCGCATTTCGGGGCTACCCGGCACATGGTGGCCAAAATCGGCCTGGATGCGTTTGGCGGTTCGGCGCTGACCGATTCCATGGCGGTGCCGAAGGCGCGCTCGGCGGCGGAAATGAGCGCCGGCATTCCGGTAACTTACGTGCCCGCGCGCAACACCATCTTTCTTTCTTTCGCGCTGGCCTGGGCGGAAGTGCTGGAAGCTTCGGATATTTTTATCGGCGTGAACGCTCTGGATTATTCGGGTTATCCGGATTGCCGTCCGGAGTACATCGAAGCCTACGAGCGCATGGCCAATCTGGCCACCAAGGCCGCGGTGGAAGGGCGCACGCGGGTTCGCATTCATACTCCGCTGCTCGAGCTGACGAAAGCCGGGATCGTGAAGCTGGCGCAATCCCTCCATGTGCCGTTTGCGCTCACTCACAGTTGCTACGACCCGGGCCCGGCGGGCGAGCCCTGCGGCGCCTGCGATGCCTGCCTGCTGCGGCGCAAGGGATTCGAAGAGGCCGGAATTGAAGATCGCTGAGCTGTTCTATTCGCTGCAGGGAGAAGGGGCGCTGGTGGGCGTGCCCTCGGTATTCGTGCGCACCAGCGGCTGCAATCTGCGCTGCGGGTGGTGCGATACGCCGTACACTTCCTGGAAGGCGGAGGGGGACGATCTCAGCCTGGACCGGATTGTCGAGGAAGTTTCCGCGCATCCGGCCCGGCACGTGGTGGTGACCGGCGGGGAGCCGTTGATCGCGCCCGAGATCGTGGCCCTTACCGAGCGGCTGCGCGCGGCCGGGCTGCACATCACCATCGAGACGGCCGGAACGGTGTTTCAGCCGGTGGCCTGCGACCTGATGAGCATCAGCCCCAAATTATCCAACTCGGCGCCCGGCCACGCTTTCGCGGCGCAGCACAACCGCACCCGCATTCAGCCCGAGCGGCTGCGGGAGCTGATGAGCCGCTACGAGTATCAACTGAAGTTTGTGATCGAGCGGCCCAGCGACCTGGAAGAAGTTCGGCTGCTGGTGGATGGCCTGGGGGCCGAGCGATCGCGCGTGCTGCTGATGGCGGAGGGCACCGACCCGGCCGTGCTGCGCGAACGCGGCCAATGGCTGGCCGAGATCTGCAAGCGGGAGAACCTGCGTTTCAGCCCGCGCCTGCAGGTGGAGCTTTGGGGCAATCGCCGCGGCGTGTAAAATGCAAGCGTGACCGGAAACACCGGCCTTATGGCCGATCCACTATTTCGCCGGCACCTGAAAGGCCGGGAGCATCCCGAGCGGCCGGAACGTTTCGACGCCGTGCTGGAAGGGCTGCGGGCCGCGGGGCTGCTCAAGCGCCTGGCAACGATTCCCGCGCGGCCTGCCTCGGACGAGGAGTTGATGCTCTGCCACAGCCGCGAATACCTGGCGGTGGTGCGCCGCGACGTGGCGGGCGGGGCGAGTTACCTGAGCACGGGCGACACGGAAGTGACGCGGGAATCCGAGCGGGTGGCGGCCGCGGCGGTGGGCGGGGTGCTGAACGCAGTGGATGCGGTGTGCGCGGGAGAACTCGGAAACGCCTTCTGCGCGGTGCGCCCGCCGGGTCATCATGCCAGCCAAAGCCGCGGCATGGGTTTTTGCATCTACAACAATGTTGCGCTGGCGGCGCGGCACGCCCAGCGCCGGCACGGGTTGGAGCGGGTGCTGATTCTCGACTGGGACGTGCACCACGGCAACGGAACCGCGGACATCTTCTACTCCGACGCGAGCGTCTTCTTCTGCAGCACGCACCAATGGCCGCTGTATCCGGGCACGGGGCGGGCGGAGGAAACGGGCGTTGGCGCGGGGCGGGGAACAACGCTGAACTTGCCGCTGCCGGCTGGAAGCGGGCGGCGAGAGATTCTGGGCGCGGTCGAAGGCCCGTTGGCACGGGAGATGAAGAACTTCCGGCCCGAGCTGGTGCTGATCTCGGCCGGATTCGATTCGCGCGAAGGCGACCTGCTGGGGCGGTTCACTTTGACCGATGACGATTTTGCCGATCTCACAGCCGCCGCCATGGCGATGGCCGACGAATACGCCAACGGACGCCTGGTCAGCGTGCTGGAGGGCGGCTACACGCTGAACGGGCTGGCCAGCGCAGCGGCGGCGCACGTGGGGAGGCTGGCCGGCGAAGAGTTCGGGAGCGGGGATGGGCAGCGACCCAGCGGAATCGGCGGGAAAAAGTGACAAGCCAGGAGGCCCACTACTCGAACAGGGCTTCGAGCGGCACCACGATTTCGGGATCGGCGGTGCGGAGTTCCCGGACTTCCAAGATGCCTTCCGCGGTGCAGCGATACGCTTTGTGGTTCTCGGGATTCAGGAGCCAGATGTAGGGGACGCCGAAGGCGATGTAGTCGTCGATGCGCTGCTGCACTCTGGCCATGCGGTCGTCCGGAGAAAGGATCTCGATGCAGATGAAAGGCGGGGTTCGAAAAATCTGTTCCTCCGGCTCCGGCCCGGCCATCACGCAGACGTCCGGCACGCGAAATCTGGTGGCGGACACTTGCACGCGCATTTCCGGATATATGTGGATGCCCCATTCCTTACGGTGGGCGTATAGATAGGCAGCAATCGCGAGCTGCAGTTTGGCGTGATCCCGTTCTCCCAAGTGCCGCTCCTCGATGACGCCATCCACGTAGTCGCAGTCGGGGCTGAAAGCGGAGGTCAAGTATTCCTGAAGGCTGGCAAGTGAACCGGTCGCCATGGGAATCCGTCATGCCCGCCGGGCGCGGGCCGTGCTCCTTGAGCCAAATATAGCAGATGCCCGGCAAGGGCGCGCCGGTCCGGCGGTACAATAGCCGCTTCATGCCCGCACACAGCGCATCGCTTATTCTGGTCACGGTTTTATCCATCGGACTGCTGCTGGCCCTGATCCTGCTTCTGAAACTGCACGCCTTCCTGGCGCTGCTGATTTCGAGCATGGCGCTGGGCGTGGCGGCCGGGATGCCGCCGGACAAACTGCTGAAATCGATTCAGTTCGGCTTTGGCGATGCGTTGGGCTTCGTGGCCGTGGTGGTGGGGCTGGGAGCGATGATCGGCCGCTACCTGGAGTATTCGGGCGGAGGCCGCGCGCTGGCCGATTGGCTCCTGGAGAAGTTCGGCAAGGAGCAGGCCGCCTGGGCCATGCTGGTGGCGGCGCTGCTGGTGGGGCTGCCGATCTTTTTCGAGGTGGGGTTCGTCATCATGGCGCCGCTGGTCTTCAACCTCACGCGGGAAACCAAGCGTTCGCTGCTGTTTTATGGTTTGCCCATGGCGGGCGCGCTGACCATCACGCATTCCCTGGTGCCGCCGCATCCGGCGCCGGCGGCCGCGGCCCAAATGCTGGGCGCCGACCTGGGGCGCACCATACTTTACGGCATCGCTCTTTCGATTCCGCTGGCGGTGGTTTCGGGCATCGTGTATGGCGGCTGGATCGCCAAGCGAATGTACGTGCCTGTGCCGGCCGCGATCGAAGCCGCCGAAGCCTCCCAGAGCGAGGGTAAACCGCCCGCGGTCGGCATGGTGGTGCTGTTGCTGCTGCTCCCGGTGATATTGATCTTCAGCGCTACGATAGCCAGTTTGCACCAGGTGCCGTTTCGCGGCGTAGCGGTGTTTCTGGGTCACCCGTTTACGGCCCTGACCATCGCGACGCTGCTGGCGCTGTATTACTTCGGGATACGGCGCGGGTTGACCCGCGACCGGGCGGCCCGCTTGGCCACCGAGTCGCTGGCACCGATGGGGTCGCTGCTGGTGATTATGGGCGCGGGCGGAGCGTTCAAGCAGGTGATCGTGGATTCCGGAGTTGGCGCGGTGGCGGGCAAACTGCTGGCCACGTCTTCGATTTCGCCTCTGCTGGTGGTGTTTCTGATCGCCATGGCGATGCGCATCGCGCAAGGGTCGGCCACGGTAGCGATCATCACCGCGGCGGGGATAGTGGCGCCCATCGTCAAAGGCCTTCCGGGCTACAGCCCGGACGCGATCATGCTGGCTCTGGCTTGTGGCGGCTCCGGCTTTTCGCATGTCAACGATTCCGGCTTCTGGCTGGTGAACCAGTACTTCGGGATGACGGTTCCGCAAACCCTGCGTTCCTGGACGGTGATGAAGGTGCTGGCCTCGTTTGTGGGTCTGGGCATCGTGCTGGCCGTGCAAGCCTGGATCCGATAGCGGAGTGTCCCCGAAAGGAACGCCACCAGAGCCGAGGTGCAACATCTGCACCGGACGTGCGGAATCTGCGGCGGGCCATAAACTCCCGAACCCAAGAGCCAACGCAGGAATAACTTCACATAGCTCGACTGGCCGCCGTGGCGCACGCACTCCGCCCGCAGGCGACGATGGTCACAAACGTGCAATTCGCACCAGGTTAGGCGGAGGGATCGCGTCGGGCAGGGGAGGACAACTGAATCGCATTGACGGTCCGGCGCCGTTTCAACGATTCCGGCCGGACTGACATCGCGGTTCCAGCCGAAGTCTCGCACGGATAGGAATGGACCAAAAGAACCGAGAAGGAGTTTGCGCGAGCGCGAAACAGGATTACCCAGTTCCGGCGCCCGTTACAGAGTCTCCCGGAGGGAAGACGTGACACGACAAAAGGCAATGCGCCGGCTCTGGGAGCTTCGGCCATCCGCCGCTCTTGGGCTTTTACTTCTATATTCGGCCGCAACCGCATCGGCGTATTCGGTTCTCACCCACGAAGCAATTATCGATGCGGCCTGGGACAGTGCCATCAGACCGCTGCTAATCAAACGGTTTCCGGCAGCTTCAGCGCATGAGTTGGCCGAAGCGCACGCTTTCGCCTACGGAGGGTGCATCATCCAGGATTTGGGGTATTATCCGTTTGGCAGCAAGTTCTTTAGCAACTTGACGCATTACGTCCGGAGCGGCGACTTTATCCTCAACCTGATCCGTGACTCCCAAGATCTTGACGAGTATGCTTTCGCTCTGGGAGCATTGTCGCACTACGCCGCCGATAACAACGGTCACTCAATCGCCGTTAATCGGTCGGTTCCTTTGTTGTATCCCAAGCTTGGCCGGAAGTTCGGAACGCTGGTAACCTATGCGGACGACCCGTTTTCACACGCCAAGGCGGAATTCGCGTTTGACGTCTATCAGGCCTCCAAGGGCCGCTACGCCTCGGCCGCATACAAGAGTTTTATTGGATTTGAAGTGGCTAAGCCTTTGTTGGATCGGGCATTTCAGGATACCTATGGAATGCGCCTGGAAGAGGTATTGATGAGCGTCGATCTCTCGATTGGATCGTATCGCCGTACGGTCGGCTCGATTCTTCCGGCCATGACCAGGGTTGCGTGGCAAATCAAGAAACAGGAACTCAGGAAAGGCACACCCAGCCTTACACGCAAGACCTTCCTCTACAATTTGTCCCGTTCCAGCTACGAAAAGAACTGGGGCGCAACCTATAGCCGCCCGGGGATCCGGTCGAAATTTCTGGCAACTCTGTTGCGCATCACGCCAAAGGTGGGCCCGCTCCGTCCGCTCGCCTTTGCGAAACTGACACCCGAAACCGAAAAGTTGTACATGGCCAGCGTCAACTCGACGATCGCTTCTTATCGGGAGCTGCTGGCGGAAGTGAATGCGGGCAATCTGGCGCTGTCGAACGACAATCTTGACGTTGGATCTCTCACCGCGGCGGGGAAATATCGACTGACCGATGCCGCTTACTCGGAACTGTTGGACAAGTTGGACGGCCACTACACGGAAATACCTCAAGAGCTCCGCAGCGACATTCTCGCTTTCTACCGTGACCGTGACGCTCCCATTTCGACCAGGGCTAACCAGGACGAGTGGACCAGAGTACTCAAAGAACTGAATCAACTGCAGTCCGTGGACACGGACCTGCGGCAGGCCGCGGTTACCGTGGCGGGGGCGCCTTCTTCCAGATGAGTTCGACGGTTGGAACGGCGCTATGCGGCCCGAGCATACAAACTATTGTATTCATCGGGCCGCAGGAGGCTCCTGGTCGGTGGGAAGTCCGACCAGGGAGCGGTAGAATGCAACGGCCCGGTTAATCCAGGAAGACGGATGTCCAGTGGCCAACTGGCTCGCGTTCCGTCCGGTGCGCGTGATGCTATAGTACCGCCAGACGTTCGCCGATTCGCGATCCAGAAAGTAGATCGACTGCAACTCGCCCGGATGGAAGAGTGTCACAACGAGATAGCGCATGATTTCGGTATTCTCGACACCGAAGACGAGCCGGTCAGCCGAAGCCTCTACAATGCGCATTCGGTAGATAGTAGTACCGGATAGATTGTCGGCCTGTTCCAAGTAGAGCAGGCTGCCTTGCTTCATCTCGCCCGGTGTGAAGTCTTGGCGGCGGTAACTTGGCTTGGAGCCGGTTAAAGCGTGGGCGTTCAGGATCAGCGTCTGCCACCGCTTGTGAGTGGCCGACCAGTAGCGCATGCCCGCGAGTTCCGAAATTGCCCCGATGCGGCGGAGTAAGCCCTCGGCTCCGGAAGTATAGTGAAATCGCGCCACGGTGGTCACCAGGGTAGAAAAGCCCACCTCGGTCCAATTGGTGCACGCGGGCGGCGTCCAGTCGCGTCCGAGATCAGGCTCGCTCCAGAACCTCACGATGGGCGATTGATCCAGACCGGGATAGGGCGGAACGGACTCCTGTCCGCATGGCGGCTGGGGCCCGGATTGCGCATAGCCATGCCCGTGGAACAGCAGCATCGCCGAGAACACAAACACTACCAGGCGCTTCTCCGCGTGTGTGCGATCGAGAGCCGGTTGGACCGTGGTGTTCGCCACTGAGAATCGGGTGAGCACGCGCGTGGCCGTATCCAAACGCTTGACGCGCCATAAGGCGGCTGCGCGGGTACGGGGCAGGTTCCGGCCGAAGACTTGTAAGTCTCCGCCGGCTTTCCTTCTCAGCCAGCGACTGGGTGCCCGAAGCCTCCGTGAAAACGCCAGATCAAAATCGCCGGCGACGAGAGCGAGCGGGGGAAGCCGCGCGGCGGTCCGCAACCATGGCCCACAGCGCGAGCCAAACCACTGCCAGCGCCCAGCCCGCAATCACGTCGCTCGGATAGTGGTAGCCGAGATATACGCGCGAGAATCCGAGGAAAGCGGCCATCGCCACCACTGCCGCGCGCCACCGCCGTCGTGTCGCCAGGATGCCGGCCAGGATCCCAAAATATACCGCCGGCACAAATGCGTGCCCGCTCGGGAAGCTGTACGTCTCGGCGGGCAAGAGCCCAAAGAAAACTTCCGGCCGCGGCCTGTGAATCAGAGCCTTGAGCAGTTGCGCCACCGCTTCCGCGCTCAGGCTGCCGGCCACCAGCAGGTAAGCAGCCTTGCGCTCGCCGCGCTTCTCCCAACGCCACACCAGAATCGCCGCCAGCGGCACCAGGAAGTATTCCGAGCCCAGCATCGTGATCAGCCGCATGGCGGCCGTCAGCGCCGGGAACGCCCAGCCATGGATGGCCGCCCGCACCGGCAGGTCGAACCCGATCGCCTCGCCGCGCGCCAGCGGATATGCCATCGCCCCAAACGCGAGCAGCCCGCCAATGGCCGCCGCCGCGGAAACTCGCTGGTCCGTTCTCCTCACCTTGGAGAGGATACCCTAACGGAAGGCTGCCAGCGCGAGGCAGGGGAAGTATACTTCAAGCATGAGACTCAAGAACGCGGCCCTGTTCGCATGGATCGGGATGATGCTGCTGACGGTTCTGCTGGCAGCGGGATTCATTCGCGACCTGTTAAGTCTTGCGCGCGGTACGGTCGCCGCGGTAGCGCCGCTCATATCGGGGATCCATTTGCTGGCGAGCCTGAGTGTGACAGTATTTCTGTACGTGTTCCATAAAGCCCAATCTTGATGCGGCATCGACTACGGCCAGCCTGCGGGCCTCCTTCTACAGCGTAGCGGAACTGGGGTCCCGGCGGGTGGCTAAGAAGGCACCACAAAAAGGAAGATCCCGCAAGACGCGTTGGCTTCCAGCATAACCGCCGTGGGAAATGTCGCGCGGCAGGAGTGTCAGCGCCACGAGCACTGCCGCCATAGCGGAGTGGAAAAACGGCGATACGATCCGGAGCCCGGACCGGAAGGGCTGCATCCGGAAGAGCCGCGAGACTGAATCGGCAGCGGAGCGGCGGGCAGGCGGCCGAAGGCTGTCGTCCGGCCCGCAATATGGTTACTGGCCTTCGAAGTTGAGGGTGATCCGCACATCGTTCTGCACGGGCTGGCCGTTGAGCAGAGTCGGACGGTAAATCCACTGCATCACCGCATCGGCAGCCGCTTTCACCAGGAGCGGGTGACCTCTGACAACCTTCACGCTTTTCACCCTGCCATCGGTTCCCACGGTGGCGGTCAAAACCACTTCGCCTTTGGCGCCCACCTGGCGAGCCACGATGGGGTAATCCGGCGCCTTTTTATAGACCACCATGGCTTCACGGATCTGGCCGCCGGTAGTGTTTGGGCTGGCCGCGGGAGTTGCCGCCGGCGGACCGGGACGGGGCGGGGCCGAGGAGGCTGCGAAAGGCGCGGGAGCAGGGCCGCTGAAACTGGCGCCGGGAATCCCCGCGGCTGGGGCGTCGATGGGCGGGGCATCCGGGACATCGGACTCTCGGGCCGGCCGGAGCCGCGTCGCCAAAGAGGAAGCATCGAATTTCTTGGCCGGGGTCGGCGCAACGGCAGGTTGCTGCTCGGGAACCGACGGGTCCGTTGAACTGGAGGCGGGTGGGGTGGCGGGTGGAAGTCCGGGGGCGCCCGGCGCAGCCGCCGTACTGGCCGCGGTTGACGCGGGGACTGGTTTCTGCACCGCGGGCGGGTTGGCGGCGTCCATGGGCGACGGCCGCGTGCGCAGTATCCGCACCGATTCGGTGGTGGTCTTGCTCTGATCGCGTTCGGTCAGTTCCATACGGAAGCTCGTGTCGCCGCTGATCGGCGAGTACACGATGTTGCCTCTGGTCAACTCGCCGGGATCCATGCTGTAGCTTTCCTGGCGATCGCCGTCGTTGATCGTCAACACGGCGCGGGTGGCGTTGCGGATCGCGTCGGAGTCGCGGTTCCAGGTAAGCAGCAGGTCGGTACCCGTCCCCGTCCGTTCCACCCGGAGGATCTGGTTGGATGCGTTCTGCGGCACCGACGGCCGGCGCGAGTGAATCAAAAACCCGGGATAGACGAACAAAGCGACTCCCAGCACGACCGCGGCCGCGGCGGAGAGGATGAAGGGGAAAAGGTTACGCGCCGGGGCAGACTCGGTGTCGGCCATGAACGTGATTGCGGGCTTGGCTAGAGGGGCTTTCTCCGCCGGCTTGGCTTGCTCCGCCTCCGGTTTCTCGGCGATTTTTTCGGCAGATTTGGCTTCCTTGGTTTTGACATCGGCCGGGATTTTGAGATCGGCAGCGGGTTTCGCTTCGGCGGGTTTCGCCTGGCCGATCTTGGCGGCGGCGGGGTTGGCGGCCGGGGTCTTGGCGTCCGCGATTTTGTTCTCGGCCGGCTTGCTCTCCGCCGCCTTGCCCGGAACGGGCGCGGGTGCGGCGGGCGTCTCCGGTTTCGCCTGCGGCTCCGGCTTGGCGGGCTCCGGACTGGCGGTACCGGCCGGCGGCACGGCAAATTCCCGCCGCGTTGCGATGGGGACGATTTGGGCGCGCGCCGCGGGCTTCGATAGCGGCGGTAGGGCGGCAGCCAGAGCTGCTATGGGGCCGGCGAAGCGCGGCGTTTCCAGAATTCTTCCGGATTCGGAGAGCTGCGCGGAACGGAATGGAAACTCCAGGTAACTGGCCTCTGCCTGCATCCGGCCGTCTTCCCAAATGAAGATCCCGCCCACGCTGGCTTTGGTGGCAAACGGGCGGACCAGCAGCACGATGTCGTTGGGACGGGCGAAGCGAGTCTCGATAAACGCCAGGTCGTCGGCATCGAGGGAAATCCCTTTGCGAGTGTGGCCGCGGAAGAAACCCACTACAGCCGCGCCGCTCGCCAGGTGTTGCTCGACGGCGCGCTCGAAGCGTCCCCGGTCGGCGTCGGAGAGGCGGTAGAGCGGTCCGCGGCTGTAGTCGCACGCGATGGTTTCGTAGTCGTCGACCGACACAATCGTCGGCGCGTCCGCGATGGCGCCGCCCGGACCAATGTGCCCCAGCAGCAGTCCTCCCGTTTCCGAGCCCCGCGAAGTCAGCGAGCGGAAGTTCTCCACGACTTCGCGTTCCAACCGGTCGATTAGATCTAACGCCAGGCTGACTGCAAGCGGTTTGCCGGCGACCTGCCACAGATAGGACAGCGAATTGCCAGCTTCCGGCTTCTCCCGGCGCGCAGTTGACTCAACCATGCATAGCCTCCGGCAGAGCCCAAAGAACTCTGTCTCAGGCATGATTTTACCGGAAAACACCGAATGAAAACTCCAAAAATAGATTGAGTTAACCAAATTCAGCGCTCTAGCGGTGAAGTTAGCAGTCAGTCGGTAACCTACAGTGGTTACTAGTGTTAACTATAGTTAGCAGTTCGCTACTCCCGGCATTTATCCTAGTAATTGCTTTGCCCTGTGTTTATAATTAGGCCGGAAATGAGCGCTCGCACCTGCCAACTATGCGGTAAGCCCCTGAGCCGGATCTGGGTCGGCGCGGGCGGCGACTTCTGCTCGCGGGAGCACCGCAACCAATATCAACTGCGGCAGGGTATGGATCGGTTGCTCGAAGCCAGCCAGGTGGCGAACCTCATGCGGCGGCGGGAGACGCCTAAACCGATTCTGGCGGGATCGATCGAAAGCGCAGAGCCTTTGGTCCAACGCGGCTTCTTGGAGCTCAATCCGGTGGTGTCTTATCGCAAGCGGGAACGCGTGTGGCCGCGCGTGCAGCCGGTGACCGGTCCGCGCCAGAAGCCGGGTTGCGAGCGGTTCCTCGGGCCGGTTTTCGCCCAAGCGGGCTCGCGCCGGGGCGCAGAGGCCGAAGCCAGGCTGGCGGGGCGGGATTCCAGCCGTTGGGGCCTCCACCGCGGACCCCAATTACGCCAGGCCCCCGGCCGGCATGTACTGGTGGCACTCGAGAACGCTCCGACCACGCCGATCCGCTTCGGCGCGCTGGGCGGCATGCCGCGGCACCGCTCCTGCCATCTGTTGCGGCAGCAGTTTCGGGCGGCGCACTTGCCGGCTTTCGAAGCGAACGAGGCAGGCGTGCCGGGAACCGCTGCCATGCCGCGCCCGGGCCCTTTCGCTCCGGCTCCGTCGGCCGCCCAAGGGATCGAACGGCAGGTTTCGGTCGAGGCCCGGTTCCGCGGCGAACGGACCAGGCTGCCAAAATTCACGGCGCCGCGGCCGGTGGCGGCCATGCTCTGGCCGCAGGAACTCCGGAACGGGTTCCCGGCGGGCATATCGCTGCCGTCCAGCGTGCGTCCGGCCGAGAGCCGTTTGGCTCCGGGCGGCGCGCGCTTGCCGGCGCCGCCAAGCCCGGCCGACGTGCATGGATTCGTCTGGCCTGAGTTTCTAGCCCCGGCCGGCACCCAACAGGACTACCGGATGGACGGACGGACGGCTGCTATGGTCTGGCGCCTGGCGGAGCGCGACGCTCTGCCGCCGCCCCTCGATTTGTGTCCGTTGGCGCGCCCCTCCTGGCAGGCGGGTCTGCGCCGCGTGCCGATGTTGGCTCCCCTGGCGCCGCACGGCGTGCCGCAGCTTTCGCTGGTTCCCATCGAGCCCCAGGAGCCGGCCTTCGACTATTCTCCGATCCGCCTGGAAGTGTCCGCCGCCGCGCCCAGTCTTCCGGAAGCGCCGCCGCCGGTGGCTGCGCGCGCCAAACTGCGTCTGGAAGAGAATTTCGATGCCGGACTGGACAACTGGGTGGGCGATCTTTCGGAATGGAAAGTGGACGCAGCCGGCGCGCACACCGGAGCGCTGGCTTTATTCGTGCCCTCGATCGAACTGATCGACTACGATTACGAGTTCCTGGCGCGCATGGAAGGCCACAACCTCACGTGGGTTTTCCGCGCCGAGGAAATGACGGATTATCACGCCGCATCCCTGGCGATCGACCCCGGCGGGAATCTGGTCTTCAATCGGTGGAGCGTGACCGGCGATATCGCCGGCGCCCGTTTTACCAAATCGCTGGCCATCCACCTGCAGGAGCGAGCGCCGGCGGGCAAGTCCAGGAAGGCGCCGCCGCTGAAGGCCGTCACCGTCCTGACCCGCGTGAACGGCAATCAATTTTCGGTTTCCCTGGACGGTCAGCCCGTCGATCGATGGACCGACAACCGTTTGAGCATCGGCGGCATCGGTTTCGCGAGCACGCCGGAAGACCGGGCCCGCATCTACTGGGTCCACATCACATCGCTGGAAACGCCAGCCAAGGAGAATCATCGAGCATGAGCAGCACAGCCATCCGCCCCAAAACGAAACCCGCTCTGGTTTCGAACAGTTCCGAAGCGCCTCTAGCCCTGAAGAGCGTAACCCCTGTCCTAGCGGGAGCGGCTTTTCTGGCCCGTGCCGTATCCCTGCATCTGGCTGGTAAACGCGATGAAGCGCTGCAGCAACTGCAGCGCGCCGTCTCTTCCAGTGAAGCCTCGCCGGAGATCCATCGGGCGATGGGGCACATCCTGTTTGAGCAGGGCAAGTACGAGGAGGCGGCGGGGAGCTACCGCACCCTCACCCAACTCAAGCCGCAGTATGCCACCGGCTGGTTCAATCTGGCCGTGTGTCTGGAGCGGAGCGGGAATTGGGACGACGCCAGCGAAGCGTTTCATAAAGCTTCGACGCTCGACCCCAACCACCTGGACTCGCACCTCGGCGTGGGCGTGTGCCATCTGCGGCTGGAAGACCCCAAATCGGCGCTCTTTTCCTTCGAACACTGCCTGGAGATCAAGTCCGACCACGAAGAGGCGCTGTTCGGCAAGGCGGCCGCGCTCCAGTCTCTGGGACATCCCGACGAAGCGGCCGAGATTTATCAGCGCATCCTCGACGGGAATCCCGATTCGGAGGAGTCGCTGGCCAACTTGACCCTGATCGGCATGGCCAAGGAAGATTTCGACATGGTGCGCGAATATTCCGAACGCCTGCTGGAACTGCGGCCGGATTCCACGGTGGCGCTGGAAGGTCTGGCGGCCTGGGCCTGTGCGGCCGAAGAGCACGCTTTGACGGCCAAATTCTGCACCCTGCTGGTCTCGGCCGTTCCGGGGCATTTCGAGGGCTGGTTCAACCTGGCACTGGCACACCAGAAGTCGGGCCGCTGGCAGCAAGCCTTCGAATCCTACCAGGAAGCTCTGAAGCTTCGTCCTCAGTCCGCCGAAGCGCTGACCAACCAGGGCATCGTCTGCGAGCAGATGGGCAAGACGCAAGACGCGCGCGACAGCTACGAGCGCGCCATCGCGGCCAACCCGGAAGCCCTGGCTCCGATTTGGAATATCGCCCTGCTGCTCGAGCACGGCGACCACCTGGAAGACGCCGAGCGCTGCTATCGGCAGCTTCTCGAAAAGGCTCCCAAGGAAGAGGAAGCCCGCTTCCGCATGGGTTACTTGCGGCTGAAGCGCGAAGATTTTCGCGGGGCGGCCGAAGCTTTCGAAGGCTGTCTGAAGTACCGCCCGCAGTGGCCCGAGGCACAGGCCAACCTGGCGCTGGCCTATAGCGGCTTGGGCGAGCGGGAATACGCCGAGCGCCTGTACGAGAAGATGCTCGAAGCCGATCCCAAGAACTTGGATGCACTGCGCGGCATGGCCGCTCTGGCCATTCACGCCTCGGAGTTCGACACGGCGCTGGAGTTTCACGTGCGCCTGATCGATCTGGGCGAGCGCGCCCCGGAGATCCTGTACAATAACTAACCCTCCAGGATGGCCTCTGCCATGAAACTGTCAAGGAAGTCACTCGCCAACTTGAGCTGTCTACTCGTTTTCTGTGTCTTCTGCCTGATCCAGGTAGCGACGTGCCCGATCCGAGAAACGTATCTGAATAATTTCGATCACGGATATCAGCTCGGGGTTGGCATCCAGGTTCTCCGCGGCAAGATTCCCGGCGTCGACGTCATGGTCCACTTCGGGCCGCTGGTCTTCTA